>CALWFV010000046.1 GCA_944377745.1 uncultured Mediterraneibacter sp.
TACTATAATCAGTCATGTGCATAACCTCCTGTGCGTCCATATAGGCTTCCTTTACACTTAAAATTATGCACTCCATCTGGCGCTTCCGTACTCTACGTTCTTCCGATATTTTTTTGCATCTTTTCCTTTCAGATATACAGCAAGACGCATGACCGCCATTCCGCATACTCCTACCAGCCAGTCAAATAAATCTCCCGGCCATATACTCTGAACTGCCAGTGAAAATCCTTCCACCAGTCCTAAGAGCTTCTGTGACATACCAACTCCGGGAGCAAGACGCACAGCCTGTCCGACTTTTGCAAAAATAAAGAGAAACAACAGATACGGCAGGTTCAGAATCAGCTGACGCTTAAGCGCCTCCCGATCCATTTTCATCGCTCCGGCCCTCCGTGTTCCTTGTTCTTCACGCGGTCACGGCCGAGCGCCTGTGCCAGTTCCTTAAATTTACTAAGCTGTGCCAGCAGAGACGGTCTTTTTGTCCGGGTAAGATCTTTCCTCGTATATTCCTTGAACGCCGCGGTCACGGCATCAGCCTGGTTCGCTTTAAAATAGACAGTCCATGACGGAGGCGTCGTAGATATATTTTTTTCAATATGATAACGGACCTGATATTTCCTGGCATACCGTTCAAAGGACCGGATCCTGCCTGGTACGTCGATCGTATTCATTCCGCCGTCTCTTCCCGCCATACGTTTCATACTGTTGCGTCCGACTGTCGGTGTTGACCTCTGCTGCTCCATTTTCCGGAGCGCAGCTGCAATCGCTGACTTCAGGACACGTCCGGACAGCTTTGCCGTCTGGACCGTAATAGATACGGTTCTCTGTTCAATGTCTTCCTGCAACTAAGTCCTCCTTCCTTCTTAATTCTGTTATCTTGCACTTTCAAGTGTGTGCTGTTTTGGCTTATGTCCTGCTGATTTTGCCGCCTGGTCAATCTGTATCTTCGCATGTTGAAGAAGCGTCTTGATAATCGACTGAGGCTGGATTCTCTCTTCCAACTGATCGACCATATCTTTACAGTCATCTGGAAGCTGCTCTGCAATCCTTTTTCTGACTTCATCCATATCGCCGATAAATCCCCATCAGCTCTCTTTCAGCTCACCCTTTTCATACAACTCATATCCGTAACACTCTCCGCGGAGATACGCATCATAAATTTCAACTTCATCCCGCAGAGCTTTTTTTATCATTTCCCTGATCTTTGGCGTCATCTCTGCTGCGCCAAATGCTTTGAGGGCATCTTCTTTTGATACATAAATCCATCCCACCTGTGCACTATCCCAGGGATCGTGAAAACTGACTGTCCTCATAGCCAGACCGCTGTGGTCAAGGAGATACAGCGGCAGCATGATATATTTTTTTGAAATCACATTCAGCATAGTCTCCGCTACTGCCTGCTCATTCCGGTTTGGCCCAGTCATTTTCCTGCTCCAGATCTCCCCATATTTTTCAAATGCCGTCCTGTCTCATGGAACTCTGCACTGAATGACTCTACTCCGGAAATCGCCCGGTTACTTGTCTGGATGCTTTTGTCTGCCGTCTCCCTGATGCCCTCCAGCATCGTCTTTAAACCAAGGAACTGGGATCCCATCCAGCGCGTCCACGCCTCTCTGCTTAAAATCTGAAAGGATATTCTGGCAGCCGCTCACGATCTTATCTTTCAGATCATTCAGCCTGCTTCTCATATCTGAGATACTTTCTTCCATTGCCTGGCAGCTTTTCTGCATAACTGCTCTCAGGGAATGGCTCTGCGCCTCCTGCATCTCCTGACGCATATTCTTTAATTCACCCACAGCCTCAGTAAGCCGATTCTCCATCTCACCCACATAACTGACCAGTTGTGCAAACTCCTCTGCACCCGGCGTTTTATTTTCCTGAAACAGCGCCATGACTTCTTTTACCTGTTCATTTTCCGCAAGCTGACCTCTCTCCTGCTCCATCATTCTTTTGTCCTCCCGGACGCCGGTTCTCCCCCTGCTATCCTGCTCACCGTCTCCGGTGCTGTTTCAAAGATCTGCATCAGACGTTTCGCAGTTCCGGACGGCTGCGCCGCCCCGCTTGTCCACAGCCGGACCGTAGAAGGAGTGACATTCATCAGCAGGGCAAAACCTTTCTCATTCATATCCAGCTTCTCCATCAACCCCTTGACCATATCCGGTCCATAGTCCGGGCACCGGGCAGCTTCTGCGATCAGATGCAGCGCAGTATTCTCTTTCTTCATCATCTCTGAAATTCCTCCTAAATAGAAATAGCCGCCTCTTTCTGGCGGCTCACATCGGGATCTTCTTTTATCTGCTGTAATCTGCACAGCAGTTTCTCATTGTAATCTTTTCCTATCCGGGGAGGATTGATCCCTACCCGGATATGCTTAAACCTGGACTCCTTACGCAGTGCTGATTTGATCTTCCGTGCATTGACAAGGCCTGCTAGGTCATTATCCATATAGAGTGTAACCCGCAGGATCTCCGGGTGTCTTTCCAGAAAGGAGAACAGCGCCACTCCAGATGTTCCTCCCAAAGATAATCTGTATCCATCCCACTTCCAGTCTTCCACCTCCTGCAAAGTAGCATGGGAAAGTGCATCAATAGGCGCTTCAAACACAGCGACCTGCCGGCTCCCCGAATGTTTCGGAGGATAGCAGAAACTGTATCTCTTGTCGCTTCCGTAGACGTCCTTTTTCAGCTTTCCCATGATGCTCCGCATACAGGCAAATCTCGCTTTCTTTTCATCATCCTTTCCTACAAATACACAGACTGCTTCACCTTTGTATCTGGCCTCATAGAATATTCCCAACCGGAAACACCTCAGGATCACCTCACTGCTGATTCCTCTGTGCTGCAAGTAGGATACCGCAAATGTAGCACACCGTCTGGTCCATGGAAGGGAGAAAGATTCCGCTGATGGATTTCCCTGCTTTCTTTGCTCTCCTGCCACTCTTTTCTCCTGATCCGTTTCCGTCCGGGAACTTTTCGGGATTGATGCCGAACGCGGATCTGTACCGATCAATTGATTTACTGCATCGACCAGATTGTATCCACGGATCTCAATCAGATAATCTAATGCATTGATACTTCGCCCTCTGCTGTTCCAATACCAATACTTTTTCCCAGTAACATATACCAGACTGTCATGCTCTCTGTGCCGGTAATTCGGTCCATCTCTCTTTAGTACCGTCGGATCATGGAACTGCAGGTAAGCAAACAAATCCGTCTCCCTGGCCTGTTGAATCTGTTCTTTGGTCACGCCCGGCATGTCAACTGTATGATCCCATTCAGTACCATACTGCACCTCCCTGCTCCTGAAAATTTATCCATACAGATCGTGATTCACCTCCGCCCTGTAATAGCTGTCCATTATCGCCGGCGCATTGAATAGCGCTGCCAGCAGATACGATTTGATATTGCTGATCTTCGCCGTGTTCCTGTCCATACACTCAAAGACATACTCCAGATGTCCGGAGTTCAGCTTCAGGAACCGGCTCCGGACAATTTCTTTCGGATAGTCTTCCCCCGCAATACGGATATACGGTCGTCTGGCAACCACTGTTTCAAGTATCAGTTCTACGGTTTCATCCATGCGCTCCTTCCCATAACGGCTGATAAGGCACTCATACTCCACGTTGTCCCGGATGATCTCACGATAGGCATTCACCAGATCAGATCCATCAATCCCATCCCGGATCTCTGTATCACCATCAGCAGATGGATGGATTGATAGATCCATTCTTAATTTTTTCGTAATTGGTGGATCAGTCTTTTGTATATTAGTATTTAATTGTGCCGGTTTTTCCTGTCCAGGTTCTCCTGTTCAGGCTTTGCCTGTCCTGGATTTTCCCGTTTAGGTGAACCACTCTCTCCACTGACCTCTGCAGGTGTCTCATGTATCGTGTACTCAATATCTCCCAGCTGACCATTTTCACACCGGAGGCGCCGTCTCGTCAGATATCCATACCGTTCCAGTTCTTTCAGCGCAGTCCCGATAGAATCAACTCCCTCCTTACAGATCTGCGCCAGACCTTTCGTAGTATAATCCCACTTCTCCGGGAGCGACAGCATCAGCGATAAAAGACCTTTCGCTTTTAAAGACAGCTTTGGATTGCGAAGATGATGGTTGCTCATAATCGTAAAATCTTTTGTCTTTTCCACACGGAATACAGCCATACTGCGCGCCTCCTTTCTGTTGTCCTATTTACAAATCGCGGTCTCTATGTTCATAATGCAGATGTCCTGCTGATACCTTTGCATGATTTCTGATCTTAATATGCCTGTTCTCCTGATTCCTCAGAGCTTTCTTATGCCCCTCGTCCGTCAGGAAAAGACGCATCCGATCTCCTTCATCCCCAATCGGAGAGTCAGAAGATAATACATCAAAGACAATCATGTGCTTTGTATCCTCTGCAAATCTCTCCAGAGCCATAATGTCATGTCCTTTCAGTTTATCCGCCCGAGACTGCCGTCTTGCTTCTGCAATCATTTCTCCAACTGTTCGGGGAGGATAAGGCAGCTTGTAATTGCTCTGAATATCTTTCACCAGATCCATGCATTCATCCGCCGGCATACTCCGCAGCTTATCTGCCAGGCCTTGAGCTGCTTCCCGCTGCTTAGGATCTGTCGTATATCGGGCATTAAGATAAAGCTCATTGAGCACTTTTGTCTGACAGTCTCCCTCTACCTGAAAGAGCTGCCGTTTTTCCAATTCATTCAGTTCCATACTGTGTTCCCCTTTCTAAAAAAGGCACAAAAAAAGCCCGACAGTAAAACTTAAAATTTACCATCGGGCAACATACCGAAACCCATCCAGCAACGCAATTCCGGTTCATTTTTCGGTTAACAATCAAATGCCTGCTTTCTTAAGCAGACAGCCTTTTTTGCCCCCAAGGGGCATGTTTCAAAAATAAATAAAACCCGTAAACGTTGAATTTACGGGCTTTGTGAGCTCCCCCTGTTGGACTTGAACCAACGACACTTCGGTTAACAGCCGAATGCTCTACCGACTGAGCTAAGGAGGAATACTTTATTTAATTTACAACAGCTTTTGCTGCTGAATGGAGAATACGAGAGTCGAACTCGTGACCTCCTGCTTGCAAGGCAGGCGCTCTCCCAACTGAGCTAATCCCCCGAAATGTTCTCATTGAACTTTTATAAAATATCACATTTCAGGGGATCCTGTCAATATAATTTTAACATTTTCCTGAATTTTATTTAATCTGCCGTTAGATGTAAAATATAAGTTTCCATCTAGTGGAAGCCCAGAAGCCTGCTGAGCAGTGGATTTACATCATAGAGAAATGTCAGGATACTGCTCCTCTCAATCATTTCAAAGCATGCATTGCCGGCTTCTGTCGTATACATCAGTGTTATAATAAGAAATCCCAGCCAGATGATGACCAGTCCGAGCACCATGCCAAGCACACCGCCACCGATATGGTTCACCACACCGAGTACCGGAAGTTCTCCGATAATATTCACCGCGAACATCAGTGCCTTAACTATGATGATCGCAATCAGGAACGTGACAAGGAATGAAATAAGGTTCAGCACCATCCTTGAAATATAGGAGGCAACATACTGAGGAAAGCTTTTCACTCCGAGTTCTTCATAAATTGCCGTGTTATTATTCTCCAGGAGCATATCCTTTAAGAACTGAGGCATGACGGCATTCTCAATCTCCTCAATCTGTGTGTCCTTCGGAATCTCTCCGATCACATCAAGGATATCCTGAGCGTTAATGCCAAGCATGTCCCAGTCCTCGTTATTCAGATTCTCCAGCTCATCCGGATCAAGATCTTCCAGCGGCGTCCCACTCAGGTCAACATTTGCCAGATCTTCCACTGGGATTTCCGGCATGAACGCCTCAACAACCCGCTCCTCAATAAAGTCATCCACCGGCGTGTATTCTGCCAGCGCATCCGCAACAAACGGCGAAAGAAATGCCACCAGCACCAGGGTCAGCACAGTAGACAGCAGAGACAATCCAAACTTCAGAAAGCCTCTCACATATCCCACAACAATACATACTACAAAAATCACAGCTACAATAATCAACAGCCAATTATCCATAATGTCTCCTACTTCGTTAAATAAACTATCCTCAATTCATTAACGGTCATCACATAGTATCTGTTCATGCCCGGCGCCCGGAACATCTCCAGCACATCCACCATCAGATCTCCCTGGAATTTTATGATCCCCGTAGCGGTGACGATGCAGCATCTGCTCCCTTCAAACATGATGATCTCATCCCCGTCTATTCTCACATTTCCATAGTCCCCGGTGATCTGACGGCTGAATATCTGCTCTCCGGACCGGTTATACATGCACACCTCATATCCCGAACGCTCCCGGTTCAGCAGGATAAAGCCAATATAGCGGTCAGAGTGAAATACACTCTTCACTTCCTGCGTCAGATTTACCTCCTTCAACTTTTCGGGTGACTCCAGCCCGCTGTATATCACAAAGGAATTGTCTCCCACTGCAACAAACCTGTCGTTACTCATAAAAAAAATATCCGCCATCACAGTCCCATTATACTCGTCCGATGCAACTATATTATCCGCTCTTGCCCGTCCTGTCTCTCCAAAATTATAATAAATCACTCTGGACTGCACCACCGTCCCCTGTGTATAGAGATAAGCCACTGCAAGCGTATTTCCGTCATCAGACAAATCCAACGCCACCGGGTATCCGGTATTGCTCAGGGATGCCTGCTGTTCCACCAGGATATTTCCCGTAGCATCATACATGACGATCTTTGGGGTTCCTTCATTTCTCAATATCGCGCTCACAATCCCCTGCTCTGATATAGCAAACTTTTCAATCGGAAGCGTTGTCTCGATCTCACCTTTTAATCCTTCCTTGTCGAATACCAGAATGTTATTGCCGCCTCTGTCCGCCACTGCAAATGCTTCTTCTTTTACTGCTATAACCGGATTTTGCAGCTGGGTTGGCTGGATCCACTGCTCCTCGTTCCTTCTGTTCAGGAATACCACGCCATCCCTGTTATATCGCACGATCCCGTTTGAAAATCTTGCATAGCTGTTCGTATCCGAAAGTTCGTTTGTGTACCCGGATGCCTTTCTGGCCTGTCCATATGTCTGGTTCTTCATGAGAAGCCATGTTCCGCAAACTGCCAGGACTGCCAGGATCGCTATTGAAAGGATCTGCTCTGTCTTTTTCCTGCGAATCTTTCTGTGTTTTTTCTTAATCTCTTTTACATTGTCAGGCGGCTTTACAAGTCTAAGATACGGTGTTTTCTTCTGCGTCATTTTACTCCCCTTATCGTTTGTTGTATCACCTTTTTACACTGTTCTGTTGATTATAGCATGATTTTATGGTAATAGCAATTTCTGCCCCACATAAATCAGGTCGCCGTCCTCTATCCCGTTCATCCTGCAGATGGCGTCTACATGAGTGATATCCCCATACATTTTCCGACTAATGATAGCGAGGGTATCGCCCTTTTCCACGATATATACTCCGTCGCTGCCGTTTTCACCGGAGGACTGTGTGTCAGCCGAAGGCTCTGCAGATGCGCTGCTTTCTGCAGTCTCCGCACTCTCTTCAGACTGAGAAGTCTCTCCCTGGTCTACCGCTTCACTGTCCTGATCAGAACCGTTCTCTTCGGAATCTGTTGTCTCTGCCTGAGCATCCTCCGCTTTACTTCCGGGGGCATCTGCTTCTGCAGAGTCCTGCGTATCTTCTGTTCCGTCCTCCTCTCCCGGTGTCACGGCGGTTACCGTACCGCTTGTCTCCACAGTTTCCGAGGCCCCTGCGGAGAGGTTGTCCAACGTGGTCTGGACAGATTTCATTTTATCGAAATTATTTACCATTGAAACTCCCATCACGATCAAAACAAGGACAAGGCAGGCGCTGAGTGCATACATCAGACTTCCTGACCGTTTCTGTCTCTGGCGGCCGTTCCTTGTTCTAACCATATTACGAAAGTCCTTCGCAGCTCTATCCTCAACAGTTTCCGAGGGAAACACCCCATTTTTCTTTCTTGTAGAGATCATGTAGTTCTGCATGCACGGGTTTTTCTCATAATATGTATAGTGACCGCTAATCTCCATCAGATCGTTCATTTTGTGTACGTAATAGGTCTCGTCCTTCTCAACGGGATCCTTCATCACAAAGACCGTATTCTTTTTCGGGAACGATTTTTTATGCAGTTTCACAGTGGCGGCGTCCGGAGTCAGGGGCACGCCCTGATGCGCTACGAACCATCCAAGCATCTCCCCGTCTTCAAAATACTGCTTGCAGTCCTCGTACGCATTTTTCCACGTCGCCTCGTCGATCACATATTCATTTCCCTCTATCTTCAGCTCATGCATCTGGATCGCACCATATATGTAAACATACTCCTCCTCGTCGCTCTTCTGTATATCCCCCACGAGAAACGCCCCGATCGGGTCTCCGCCCGCTTTTTCGCATTTTTCACATAGCTGCGTAAAAAATGTATCCACATAATCCTCAACATATATTTTCGGGCTGTCACTCACATTTCCAATCTGACGAACATTTTTCGGTAACTGTCTTTCCATTATATATTCCACCTTCCTGATAAAATGTTTTCCCGGCGTCCATAAGAGGATAGCACAAGGAATTAGCTGAATTTATCAGGTGTTGTCAGATAAGTTCGACAATTTCTTTAATTAGGTGCCGTGTACTTTTTCAAAGGTGTCAGGTACTTTCTTCGAGCATTTTCAGAAAATTCTCAATCTTTTTCCTTGGCATTTTCGTTTCTTCCATACATTTTTCAACAAACTGATTTCTGATAAGTGGCACATTTTTAACTATTTTAACCGTTGCTATATTTCTCTCCTCAATAAATTCGTTCAATATGAATTTTATTCGCTGAAAATCATATTCTGATTTTTCATCTTCAATGTCTATAAACTCCTGATTGTCAAAAATATTGTGAAATTCGTAAAAATCTTTTTTATTTGGAAATCTTTCTCTGATGATTGTAAAGATGTGATCTGAGATACATGCTTGCCTTTCTGAAAAGTATTCTCCTGCGCTGCTATAAGGATACTCAAGAATGTCCGAGACGATATACGCTCTAACCGGATTATTGTGTATATATCTGATACAACTGAACAAATATGCCTCTGTTTCTATACAGCTGCTATAGAAACGGCCCTGAAAGACATGACCACATTTTCCATTTTTTACATTATGATATATTGCATAATCAAAATTTAATTCTTTCATATATGCCGAAAGTATTTTCAGATCACTTTTTATAATCATGTGAATGTGATTCGACATAACACAGTATGCATATATTTCAACATTGTACTTAACAGCCTTTTTCTTCATGATTCCAATATAATATCGTTTATCAGAATCCTCTGCCAGCATATGCTGTTTGTTGTTTCCCCTCGAAACAACATGATAAACATCTGTACCACTCTTTTGTCTTCTCTGTCTTGGCATAAAACTCCTTTCTTTGATGAACCTAAAATTGTTAACACTATTACCGGGATCTGAAAATATCTTCTTGGATCAAATTAAGAACTTAAGATTATTACTAAGAATTTTGATGTGTTTCAGATATGTATACCATAACATACTTTGATGTAAATTGCTATTGTTTATTATTTAACGGGTGCCGTGTACTTTGTACAAAGTACACGGCACCCGTTAAAATTTAAACAAACGCTTTTATCTTCTCATAGATACTATCCGTATCCAGTCCATATTTTTTCAGCAGTTCAAGTGCCGGTCCGGACTCGCCGAATGTATCATTGATTCCGATCTTCATCACTTTTGTCGGCGCTTTCTCGGAAAGCACATCGCATACAGCGCTTCCAAGTCCGCCGATCACGGAGTGTTCCTCAACTGTAACGACTTTTCCGGTCTCTTTTGCTGCCGCCACGACAAGATCCTCATCCAGCGGTTTGATCGTATGGATGTTGATAACCTTTGCGTCAATGCCGTCTGCCGCCAACTTCTCTGCTGCCTCAAGGCAGTTGCTCACCGGAAGTCCGGTTGCGATAATCGTAAGATCCTTTCCTTCTCTTAAGACAACACCTTTTCCAAGCTCAAACTTATAATCCGGTCTGTCGTTGATCACCGGAACAGCAAGACGTCCGAATCTCATATAAACCGGTCCTTCATGCTCATAAGCCGCGCGGACCGCTGCTCTTGCCTCAACATCATCGGAAGGATTGATGACTACCATTCCGGGAATCGTCCTCATCAGGGCAATATCCTCATTACACTGGTGTGTTGCACCATCTTCTCCGACTGAGATTCCTGCATGGGTCGCGCCGATCTTCACATTCAAATGCGGATAACCGATAGAGTTTCTGACCTGTTCAAAAGCACGTCCTGCCGCAAACATTGCGAAAGAACTTGCAAACGGAACTTTTCCTGTAGCTGCCAGGCCAGCCGCAACGCCCATCATATTGCACTCGGCGATTCCACAGTCGATGAATCTGTCCGGATGCGCTTTTTTGAATACGCCAGTCTTTGTCGCAGCCGCAAGGTCCGCGTCCAGAACGACTACATCTTCATGCTCTGTTCCGAGTTCGGCTAATGCATTACCGTAACTGTCTCTTGTTGCTATTTTCTTTACTTCTGACATAATGCTTCACCTACTTTCTCCAAATCTTCCATTGCGATCTTATATTCCTCATCATTCGGTGCCTTTCCGTGCCACCCGACCTGATTTTCCATAAATGAAACGCCCTTGCCCTTCAGTGTCTTTGCAATGATAGCAGTCGGCTGTCCTTTTACCGTCTTCGCTTCTTTGAACGCAGCGTCGATCTGGTCAAAATCATTTCCATCAATATTGATCACGTGGAAATTAAATGCCTCAAATTTCTTGTCGATCGGATAAGGAGAGTTTACCTCATCGATCGGACCGTCGATCTGAAGGTTATTGTTGTCAACGATAACAACAAGGTTGTCCAGTTTGCGGTGCGCCGCAAGCATGGAAGCCTCCCAGACCTGACCTTCCTGGATCTCGCCGTCTCCCAGCAATGTATATACTCTGTAATCTGCATTGGAAAGTTTCGCTGAGATTGCCATTCCCACCGCTGCAGAAATTCCCTGTCCCAGAGATCCTGAAGACATGTCAACTCCCGGAATGTGCTTCATATCCGGATGTCCCTGCAGATAGGATCCCGTATGGCGAAGCGTCTTCAGATCCTCCTTCGGAAAATACCCTCTCTCAGCCAGAACTGAGTAAAGCCCCGGAGCCGTATGCCCTTTTGAAAGCACGAATCTGTCGCGATCCGCTTTCTTCGGATCTTTCGGATCAATATTCATCTCTTCAAAATAAAGATAAGTAAATATATCTGCTGCAGATAAAGATCCGCCCGGGTGACCGGCTTTCGCACTGTGTACAGCCGTCACAATATCTTTGCGGACTTCATTTGCAGTCTTCATCAGCATTAGTTTATCCATAGATATCTCCTTAAATTTTACAATATTCTGAAAATATACCCTCACAGGTGCCGTGTACTTTTACGCAGGTACACGGCACCCGTTAAAAAAATATCAATTTACTCTCCAAACACTGCGATATAATCTTCCTGGAACTTCTTGATCCCGGCGTCTGTCAGCGGATGATGTGTCATCTGCTCGATGACTTTATACGGTACTGTCGCGATATCAGCGCCTGCCAGAGCACAGTCTGTGATGTGCATCGGATTGCGGACGCTTGCCGCGATGATCTCTGTCTCGATTCCTGCAACATCAAAGATCTCCGCGATCTCTGCGACAAGGTCGACGCCTCTTACGGAAATGTCGTCAAGACGTCCGAGGAACGGTGAAACATATGTTGCGCCTGCTCTTGCGGCAAGAAGCGCCTGGTTCGCTGTAAAGATCAGGGTAACGTTTGTCTTGATTCCCTCAGCGGAAAGAACTTTAACCGCCTTAAGGCCTTCCACTGTCATCGGGATCTTTACTACCATGTTCGGATGGATCTTCGCGATCTCGCGTCCTTCTTTGATCATGCCTTCTGCGTCGGTTGTCGTAGCCTTCACTTCACCGCTGATCGGTCCGTCAACGATAGATGCGATCTCCGCGATCACTTCCTCAAACACACGTCCTTCCTTCGCGATCAGGGACGGGTTTGTCGTAACTCCACAGATCACTCCCATGTCATTTGCTTTTCTAATGTCGTCAACATTAGCTGTGTCGATAAAAAATTTCATCTCTGTTCCTCCTTAAAATGTGGTTCGTCCTGTTTCTGACCTCATTATAGTAGTTAAGAAAAATCGAGTCAACCGGTCCGAAATTTATTAACACACTTTTTAAGTTTATAAAACAAAATATTATCAATGTTTTATTTATATTATCTAATATTTTACAATTACATCTTTTCAAAAGCCTTTTAAATATCAGTCTTTTTATCCAAATACGCTCCGCAAAGACATCAAATTATTATTAATAATTATCGTGTTTTTTATTAATTTTTCTTTTTTTATCCCTCGGATAAGAAGTTGTGCCACGCACCACGATCTTAGGTTCATACTCCACGTGATAGATGCTGACCGGCTCGATCTCCGTATATTTTTTCATCCTTGATTTTATCTTTTTTACGATAATATCGCAGGCGTCCATACCCTTGTAAATGACAAAATGCTCGATCGTCGTCAGCGACACTTTCTTAACCTTCGAGAATAGGGTATTGTCACACCCCATCACGGACATGTCTCCGGGAACTTTATATTTCTCGTCATGAAGCGCGTCCATGATCCCAAAGGCGATCATATCGTTCAGACCCACGATCGCGGTCAACTCCTGATGCTCCTTCAGAAGTTCCTTAGTCAGATCATATCCGATCCGATACTCGGAATCGATTCCCGGAATGTCCTTATCCGTCTGCTCATCCGCTGCCTTGATCACCACATTGTCGCCCAGCCCGGCGCTTTTGAACTCCTTGAGAAATCCCTCCACACGCCTGGAACGCTGTTTCTGTCTGGCGGTCAGCGGGGTTGCGATATAGGCCACATGCCTGTGTCCCAGTTCCAGAAGATGCCGGGCCATCAGCCTTCCCAGCTTGGAGTTGTCCAGTTCCACCGCGTCTACAGAGAGCCGTTCATCCTGGTTGTTAATGACCACCACCGGAATCCGCTTCGCCAGTTCCTCCACTTCTCCCATAAAGCACTGACTAGGATTACAGATATAAATGATGCCCTGAGGGTTCAGAGCCGGAATCATTTTCAGATACCGTTCTTCCATCTTCAAATCCCTCTGCGTATTGCACACGAAGATCCCGAAATCCTGCTCCGCTGCCCGGGATTCAATGCCCTGAAGCAGCATCACGTAATATGGATTCGTCAGGTTTGGGCTGATGACGACAAGAAGATTTTCTCTGCGCTCTTCTTTCCTCGCCCGGCGCTTCGGCAGTTCATACCCCAGCTCCTTCGCCGCTTCCTCCACCTTCCGGATCACATCCTTGGAGAATGAAACGTTATACTTTTTATTCAGCACCATGGAAACCGTTGCCTGCGATACCCCGGCTCTCTTCGCCACATCCGACGACGTCACTTTTTTCCTGCCCATAAAAGCACCTCTCAATAAAAACAGGGCTTTTCCCTGACACTCACAGCTCCGTCCTGCCCTCCAGCGCGCGGAGCAGCGTTACTTCATCAATATACTCCAGATCGCCGCCGACCGGAACGCCGCTGGCGATCCTGCTCACCTTGATCCCTGCCGGCTTGATCAGCTTGCTGATATACATTGCTGTCGTCTCTCCTTCCAGACTGGAATTCGTCGCGATGATCACCTCATCCACATCCCCCTGGAGCCGTTCCATCAGTTCCTTCAGTCTGATGTCCCCGGGACCGATCCCCAGCATCGGGGATATCGCTCCGTGAAGCACATGATAGACGCCATTATATTTTCCCGTCTTCTCATATGCTGCCAGATCCCTCGGCGTCTCCACCACCATGATCGTCTTCTTATCCCGCTCAGGATTGCTGCATATGGGACAGATCTCCCGATCCGTCAGAGTACAGCACACCTTACAGTACCTGACATTCTTTCTCGCCTCCACGATCGCGTTCGCCAGATTCTCGACCTGATCCATTGGCATGTTTATCACATGAAACGCCAGCCTCTGCGCAGACTTGCTCCCGATTCCCGGAAGATGGGAAAACTCTTCGATCAGCCGGCTGATCTGACTGCTGTAATATTCCATCTCTGTTACACCTCTGTTGTTAATTGTGGCTGCTTTTGCCACTTAATCACCGGAAGTGCCCAAAGGCACATTCCGGGATTGTAAGCGGCCGCCAAGGTCTCGGGCAAGCCCGGACTTTGGCTCGTCGCCGTTGCAAAAAGGGGTCAGGCCCTTTTTCAGAGAGGACTGACCCCTGTAAACATCAAATTTCTGAATCTTCTGAAAATTTTCTCGCTGCCAACAAACAGCCCTGAACACTTCTAATCAGAACATTCCTGCTAGAACATTCCTCCGCCGAGTCCGCCTGTGAACTTCGACATTGCAGCGCTGGTCTCTTCTTCTACCTTGCGCAGCGCCTCGTTTGTCGCCGCAACGATCAGGTCCTCCAGCATCTCGATGTCATCCGGATCCACAACCTCTTCCGAAAGTTTCACCTTCGTCACCTCGCGCTTTCCGGACACGGTCACCTCAACCGCTCCGCCGCCCGCAGTCGCCGTGAACTCCTTGGTCTCCAGCTCCTTCTGCTGCTCTTCCATCTGACGCTGCATCCGCTGCGCCTGCTTCATAAGATTTGCCATATTCCCGGGCATTCCGCCTCCGGGAAATCCGCCTCTTTTTGCCATATCTAATCCTCCACTGTGATCTCCATGTTGATTTTCTGAGCTATGTCTACGAATGTATCCTCGAAACGCCGCCCTTCTTCCACATAGCGGACCTCTACTTCCACCTTTTTCCCGATCTTATTCTCGATCAGTCCTTCCAGCTCCTGTACATGATCCTCTCTTCCGACCACACTCGCTGCAAGACTGTCCGGAAGTACGATGAGCAGCCGGTTATCTCCGCCCAGGCTCAGCCGCGCTTTCTTCAGATATCCCCGAACCATCCCCGACGCCTCGTCTGCAATGGACCTGAAATTTCTCACAACCTCCTGCACATCCTCCGGGATCGCATTTGGAAATTCCGGCTTCTTCCGTGGTACGCTCTGGCCGTCTCCCTCACCGGGATAGCCATCCACGCCTCCGCCCCCGTTCACATACACCACACGCTCTCCCGCGTTCACTGACTCAAGCTCTTTCTCCACCTTCTCCTCCACAGCGCGGATCCGGTCAAGAAGGGAATCCTGATCCGTCTCCATGGCCGGGGTGCACAGCTTGATCAGCGCCACCTCCAGCATGACCCTCTTCTGGGTCGCATAGCGAAGCTGTCCGGAAAGTTCGGAGAAAATACGGATATACCGGAGCAGCACATCCGTCTCGATCATCTGAGCCTCTTCCTGGAGCTGTCTCATATTTTCCGTGGATACATCCAGCACATCTTCTATATTATCAGAAGTCTTTACCAGAAGCAAGTTCCTCAGATACCATGTAAAATCCGCCGCAAGCTGGGTCAGTTCCCTTCCCTGCATGACCAGTTCCTCGACAATATCCAGCACTCCCGCAACGTCCCTCTCTATGGTCTTCCGCAGGAGCTTGCTGAACACATCCGTATCCACCGCGCCCAGCACCTCAAGTACATTATCATAGATCAGTTTCTGCCCCATGTAAAATGCAATGCACTGATCCAGGAGACTTAAAGCATCCCTCATGGATCCGTCCGCAGCCTTCGCTATATACCGCAGCGCCTTGTCCTCCACGTCCACATGCTCCGTATCCATCAGTTCCTTCATCCGGTCTGTGATCGTCTCGATGCTGATCCTCTTAAAATCATAATGCTGACAACGGGACAGTATGGTGATCGGGATCTTGTGCACCTCCGTTGTTGCCAGGATAAAGATCACGTACTCCGGCGGTTCCTCCAGTGTCTTAAGGAGCGCATTGAAGGCTCCGATCGACAGCATATGCACCTCGTCGATGATATAAACCTTATATCTTCCTTCCGTGGGACGGTAAGTGACCTCCTCCCGGATCTCACGGATATTGTCCACACCGTTGTTGGACGCCGCGTCGATCTCAATCACATTCATGGAAGTCCCTGCCGCGATAGACCTGCACATCTCACATTCCCCGCACGGACTTCCATCCACCGGGTTCTCACAGTTCACCGCCTTGGCAAATATCTTCGCCACCGTGGTCTTACCTGTCCCTCTCGTCCCGCAGAACAGATACGCATGCCCGATACGGTTCGCCCTGATCTGATTCTGCAGTGTTGTGATGATATGATCCTGCCCTTTCACATCCTCAAATGCCGTGGGGCGGAACTTTCTGTATAGTGCCGTATATGACATGAATCACACCTCGTAACAAAATAATATCTTCTGAACTTTTTCGATATACAAGGGGCAATCCGTCTCACGCCGTCTTGCCCCCTGAGTTAAAGACTCTGTACAATTCTGCTCATTCTTCATCTCCAAAGCTGATCCCGATCATTCTCGCCTCTTTAATCAGACTGCAGTTGGGATCTACCGTCTTCAGCTTTCCTGCAATCTCTGACAGCGGAACTTTTGTCGTCTCGCCGTTTTTCATTGCGACCATGTATCCATATTTCTCTTTAAGGATCAGTTCCGCAGCCTTCGCGCCGACTCTTGTCGCAAAGACACGGTCATACGGGCACGGCGAACCGCCTCTCTGTGTATGACCGGGAACTGTGATCCTGACCTCCTTGTCTGTCTCCCTCTGGATCTGCTCCGCCAGCTCGTATGCTATGGAAGGATATTTCCTCTTTGCGAGCTTCTCCTTGTACTCTTTCTTGCTCAGCTTTGCATCCTTCTTTGAGATCGCGCCCTCTGCAACCGCAAGGATAGTAAACGGTTTTCCTGCTTTTGTCCGCCCATCAATAACTTTAGCAATAGATTTGATATCATATGGGATTTCCGGAAGGAGGATAATGTCCGCTCCGCCTGCGATTCCTGCATGGAGTGTCACATGTCCTACTTTGTGTCCCATAACCTCAATAATAAACACACGGCTGTGTGATGTTGCCGTTGTGTGGATTCTGTCTATGGTATCTGTCGCAATATCGACCGCACTCTGGAATCCGAAAGTCATGTCCGTTCCCCACAGATCATTGTCGATGGTCTTAGGGAGAGTGATCACGTTCAGCCCTTCCTCACTGAGCATATTCGCGGTCTTGTGAGTCCCGTTCCCTCCCAATATCACAAGGCAGTTCAGATTCAGCTTGTGATATGTATGTTTCATTGCCTCCACTTTATCAAGACCATCCTTGTCCGGAACGCGCATCAGCTTGAACGGCTGCCTGGATGTTCCGAGAATCGTGCCGCCGCGGGTCAGGATTCCGGAGAAATCCTTTGATGTGAGCATACTGAAATCTGCATAGATAAGACCTTTGTACCCATCCTTGAAACCATAGATCTCCACATCATCTCTCTTGGAGCAGATCCCCTTTACCACTCCACGCATCGCCGCGTTCAGCGCCTGGCAGTCACCGCCGCTTGTCAGCATTCCAATTCGTAACATAATACTTTCCTCCTTTTCTTGACCGGTCCTACTTCTATTTTCCCTGATCCTCATTCCGCCGAAAATCACTTATCACCATTCTCAGGACAAACAATAAGCAGCCGGCTTTATCCGACTGCTTACTATTATACCCCATTTATAAAACATGAACAAGGTAATCTGTTTTAAACTTTTATAATCTCTCCAGCAGTTTTTCTCTTTCTTCTTCATATCCCGGTTTGCCGAGCAGAGCAAACATATTTTTCTTGTAGCTCTCAACTCCCGGCTGGTTGAACGGATTAACGCCGAGTAAATATCCGCTCACGCCGCATGCAAACTCGAAGAAATAGAAAAGTTCACCGAGATAGAACTCGTTCTGCTCCGGAATCTTGACCATGAGGTTCGGAACATTTCCGTCTGTGTGCGCGAGGATCGTTCCGTTCATCGCGCTCTTGTTGATGAAATCAACATTCTTTCCTGCAAGATAGTTCAGTCCGTCCAGATCTACCGGCTCTTCATTGATGACGATCTCTTCCCTGGACTTCTCTACATTAAGAACAGTCTCGAACAGGATTCTGTTTCCGTCCTGGATAAACTGACCCATGGAGTGCAGGTCTGTTGTCAGATCTACGGATGCCGGAAAGATACCTTTCTGGTCCTTTCCTTCGCTCTCGCCGTAGAGCTGTTTCCACCACTCAGATACATAGTGAAGGCTCGGCTCATAGTTTGCCAGAACTTCCACTGTTTTCCCCTTGCGGAGAAGGATATTTCTGATCGCTGCATACTGCATCGCATCATTCTCTGCAAAATCATTTTCAAGCGCAGCCTTTCTTCCTGCCGCTGCACCTTCCATCAACTTGTCAATGTCAGCGCCGCTCACTGCGATCGGAAGCAGACCTACCGCGGTCAGTACGGAGAAACGTCCCCCAACATCATCCGGCACAACGAAAGTCTCATACCCTTCCTCTGTAGCCAGATTCTTAAGAGCTCCCTTAGCACGGTCTGTCGTCGCATAGATTCTCTTCGCTGCCTCTTCTTTTCCGTATTTCTTTTCCAGTATCTCTTTAAATACACGGAAGGCGATCGCAGGCTCTGTTGTCGTACCTGATTTTGAGATCATATTGATGGAGAAATCTCTGTCTCCCACAACATCTATCAGGTCTTTAATATATGTGCTGCTGATGCTGTTTCCTACATAGTAGATCTCCGGAGATTTTCTGATTTCTTTCGACACTACATTCGCAAAAGAATGTCCCAGGAATTCGATTGCTGCTCTCGCGCCCAGATAAGATCCGCCGATCCCTATCACGAGGAGAACATCGGAATCCTCTCTGATCTTCTCTGCCGCTTTTTTGATACGTGCGAACTCCTCTTTGTCATAGTCAACCGGAAGGTCAATCCAACCAAGGAAATCATTTCCTGCTCCTGTCTTTGCAATCAGCTTTTCCTTTGCCTGCGCAGCAAGCTCACTCATATATTCCATCTCATGTTCCTGCACAAAGCTGCATGCTTTTGAATAATCAAATGTTACTTTGCTCATCGTTACCCTTCCTCTCTGATACATTGATATCATTATCTTTCGGAATATCCGCAGAACCCTGTTTTGCGGCCAAACCTTATACACATTTTACCAAATATGTATGCCAGATTCAAGACAATGCGCTGTAAAATCTGTGTTTCGAAAATCACTCAGTTAAAAACGAATCAAGCAAGAAACTCTTCCAGTATCTGTCGTATCGCCTCCTCTCTGAGTGCAGGACGGTCATCGTCCTCCTGCTTCTCTTTCACAGTTCTCCGTACAGACTGTCTCGCCGCTTCACCTTTTTCCACATTACGCGGTTCTCCCTCAATATTGATAGACAGCTTCTTTTCTTCTTTAAACTGTGACTTCTTCTCTGCTGCGGACTGGGATGCAGACTGAACTGTCCCCTGTGCTCCATTCTGAAACACCGGTTTTTGAGAGGAATCCGTCGCAATCACGTTGATCTCTTCCCTGTCTGTCTGACGCTGCTTCCTCAGACGGAGAGCACAGATATTTTCCAGATAATCGACCATATACATCTTCACCGCATTGATCTTGTAGGGCTCGTCCGTCAGCCTCATGATGACAGACAACAGAAGCACTTCCGCCACTCCTGCCGCAATATATTGATAAACGGATTCTGTAAATCCGAAAGAAAGGTAGTGAACCGACGCTCCCAGCGCCGCCAGGATTCCCGCAAACCACACCGACATCAGTTCAATCTGTCTCCATGTATGGATCCGGAACAAAAATCCACGATATTCATATATGTATTTTTCCA
Organism: uncultured Mediterraneibacter sp.; assembly: GCA_944377745.1. Classification (GTDB taxonomy): domain Bacteria; phylum Bacillota; class Clostridia; order Lachnospirales; family Lachnospiraceae; genus Mediterraneibacter. The sequence goes on from CALWFV010000046.1 coordinate 19,832, forward strand.
CAAACGCATCGATATTTTCCACAGAATCGTGTATCATACATGCGTGTTCATACTTGGCTCTCACGAGTTTTATCAGTTTGTGCGTACTCTTCGGCATATTCCCTGCCGCCTTTACCAGCCTGCGCAGCGTAAGATGGTTCACCAGCTTCGCCAGCACACCCAGCACACCGATCACTGCCATCAGATAAAAGATGACATTGGTGTTCGTCGCCACATTTCTTAACATAGCATTCCCTCCTGTTTTCTTTTCTCCCACAATGTTTCCAACTGTGCGGTTGCGATCCGATAATCCATTTACATGTAATTTATTGCAATGCAAATAGATTATCGGATCAGCAGCCCACTTATCAATGAGCAAAAAGCGAATGCGCCAGCAGACGCAAGAGTGCGTTAGCACGATTTTGCGAATGGATAAGTGGGTTGGATGATTCCTGAATCACCCAACCGCACATCTGGAAATGTTTTATTGTGTTTGTGCACATTATAGCCCAACTTTCCCTGCCTGTCCGCAAAAACCGTTCTACACAATTTTACATATCCGCTGCCCTCCGCGCGAAAAAAGTCTCCCTTTTCAACTTCTTAAATTTTTTCTCCCGCCTTTAGAAAACCTCAGCTTTACCGGCTCTTTCTTCTGACTCTCAACTTTTGTACACACACTGTCAAAATGTCGTTTTCGCAAAGATACCCACGAAAACTGGCACACAAAAGTTTGTATTTCTCATCATGATTTGATATAATGCTAAAGGATTGGAGGGATAGTAGAATGGAATATAGTCCAAAAGGTGTCTGTTCAAAAAAAATCAATTTTGATATAGTAGACAATAAAGTAAGAAACGTATCCTTCGTCGGTGGCTGTAATGGAAATCTCCAGGGTATCTCACGCCTGATCGAAGGAATGGATGTTGACGAAGCAATCTCCCGCATCGAAGGAATCCACTGCGGTTTCAAGTCAACCTCCTGTCCGGATCAGCTTTCCCGGGCATTAAAAGAAGCAGTCGGTAAATAATTGCCGACTGCCCTTCTATAATTTTTTAATTCAATCACTTCTGTCAACCTACTCTTCTCTGAGTCCTGAAAGCAGCCGCTGTACGCGGCAAAGGAAATATGTGGTGTTTCCTCGGAACAGGTTCTCAAATTTTTATTTTATTTTTTTATTTTTTGTTTTTTCCGCTTAACAGCGGCTGCTTTCAGGACTCAGGGGAGTAATTTTTAAGCATATTTTATGTAAGATTATTTTGGAAGGTAGATACCATTAGTCACGGAAAATGTTTCCTCTACTGGATCATCTCCATCTACTACAAAGTGCTCTGCTCTAACTCTGTAATAGTATCCTCTGTCAACTTCAAGCATTTTGTCTGTATGAACAAAATAATTATTCGTCTCTTCCAAGACCCATGAATCAATCTGTGCCCACTTATCAACATCTTCCTGATATTGATCTACATATACAATAACTGCCAACTTATCCACTTCATGATTTGCTGTTGTCGCTCCATAACAGTATATTTCATCCCTTCCTGCTTTTGTGATAGAACATTCTCCTGTCATCATATGCTTTCCTCTTGTAAAGCCATTCGAAGAATGTCCTTCTGAATATTCATCCGTTGTGAGATATGAACCGTCTATCTTTTGTCCTTCTGTTTCCGAAGCCTGTGCATTTAAAGAGAAACTAAAAATGCTACACAAAATAGCTAGACTTGTTATCATTGATAAAACCCGTTTTTTCATGTTTTAATCTCCTCTTCTTTTGTGCTCTCTATTAAGTAAACAATTCTTTTCAAAAAAACTTACGCTATTTTTTAAATAAAAATAAATTTTCCAACATTTTATCAAATTCTGCTTTTTCAAATATTCCCATCAACTGATATTGTACATTCTGATATTCAAATTCTGCTACAAATCTTACGTCTGATGAATCAACTATTCTATATTCTTCTACATGTATATTAAAATTAGTGTTCTCTACATTATATTCATTCACTAATAAATCTAAATCCTTTTGGCTGAATGATGAATCATCATCGTTCATATATATTGCATATCTAATAATTTCATCGTTGCATTGATAAAAAAGTACCGCTCTTCTTTGATTCTCCTCTATAGTATAATGACTTAGAATTGTTCCTGCTGGCTTATATCTCAACCTTACAGGTTCTATTCCAAACTTATTATAAATTTCTCTATAAACCCCTACCTCGTCAAGATCATCTGTCTCCTGACTCTCCATATCCTGAACATCAATATATCCCAGACTTTCTTCGCCGGCAATTTTTTCCCATATAACCTTCCAATACGACTTACTCCCCACTCCAGTTATCGCACTTCCTACCACTAGCACAATGACAGCCGCCAGCGCAAAAGTGATATAACGCCGTTTTTTCTTCTTATGATACACGACCTTAAAACGCTTGTCGTATTCATATTCCTGTATTTTATTGAAAAGAGAAGTCTCCATTTCATCAGAAACTTTAAGGTCATCAAGCTCCGGATGGCTGCTGACCTCTTTTTCTATCTGTTCTGCTTCTTTTGTGACTTCTTTCTGCAATGATAATTTCTTCAGATGTTTCATTCTGCGTACCTTTACCTGTCTCACATTTATCCTTGACTTTTCATCAAATAAGGTTAATATGAAAATATATCTTAAGTTTTCCTGGAGGTTATTTCTACATGAAGCGAATCATACTTACCGGCGGCGGTACTGCCGGACATGTCACTCCGAATATTGCCCTGATCCCTCGTCTGAGGGATTTAGGTTATGATATCCAATACATAGGTTCTTATACAGGGATCGAGAAGGAACTGATCGAACCTTTCGGCATCCCTTATCACGGAATTTCCTCCGGTAAACTGCGCCGCTACTTCAGCGTGCAGAACTTTACGGACCCGTTCCGTGTTCTCAAAGGCTTCCGTGAAGCCCGTAAACTTATCAAAGATCTGAAACCCGATGTCATCTTTTCAAAAGGCGGCTTCGTCTCTGTTCCTGTGGTTCTCGCCGGAAAGAAATGCGATGTTCCCGTGATCATCCATGAGTCGGACATGACTCCCGGGCTTGCAAATAAGATTGCCATTCCTTCTGCAGTGAAGGTCTGTTGTAATTTTCCTGAGACCATGGACAGCCTTCCGAAGGGAAAAGCTGTTCTCACCGGCTCTCCAATCCGTCAGGAACTTCTCTCGGGTAACAAAATAGCAGCTATGGATCTGTGTGGATTTTCTGCTGACAAACCGGTCATCCTGGTGATTGGCGGAAGTCTTGGTTCTGTGGTCGTGAACAACGCTGTTCGCGATGCTCTCCCTGAACTTTTAAAGGATTTTCAGATCATCCACCTCTGCGGAAAAGGAAAGACCGATGAATCATTAGCAGATACAAAGGGTTACTGCCAGTTTGAATATATTAAAAGTGAACTTCGCGATATCTTTGCACTTTCGGATATCGTGATCTCAAGGGCAGGAGCCAATGCCATCTGTGAACTTCTTGCGCTTAGAAAACCAAACCTTCTCATTCCGCTGTCTGCAAAGGCAAGCCGGGGGGACCAGATTCTCAACGCCCGTTCCTTTGAGCGCCAGGGATTCAGTATGGTCCTTGAGGAAGAAGAGCTGAATAAAGACTCTCTTCTCGCTTCCGTACACAGACTTTACAGCGATCGCGCAAATTACATTGACGCCATGCGCAATTCAGGACAGCAGGATTCTATCAAAACCATCATCGGACTGATTGAGGAAGCTGCGGGACATAAATCCTGACATTTTCTTCCTCTCTACTTTTATTCCGTTTACAGTATTCTGAAACTTTAACAGAGCAGTAGTTCAGATCAGGACTTAAAGTGAAAGACGCCGGGGAGATAAGCTGTGCTCACACTGCCTATCTTTCCCGGTTCATCTCTTCATATTCAACTCCATACTTCTTCCTGAGCCAGTTTCTCATTCTGTGCAGCATCGCATGAAGTACCTGAACACGTATTCCCATCATCTCTGCTGCTTTCGCCTGAGGAAGTTCCATGTAAAACACAAGGATCATCGCGTCATACCATCTCTGATTATATTTTCTCATATCCGCGATAATACGTCTGTGCAGTTCACTATTCTCAAGTTCCAGCGTATATCTCAGAAATTCCTCTTCTGCACTTTCCGTGGAAGGTTCATCAACGGCTTTTGCGTCTTCATCCCTGTCACAGTCAAGAATCTCTCTTTCTTGTTTCTTTTTGAAATTCAGTGCGGCATTCTTAGCCGTAGTATAAAGCCATGAAGGAATATTATCTTTCCGCATTTCTCCATAACCCATATACAGTTTCAGAAATGTATCCTGGGTTATGTCTTCTGCTTCCCTGTAATCACCTGAATAAATATATGCCGCTTGCAGGACGAGATTTTTATATTTCTCATAAATCTCGTTAAATTCACGATTGCCTGTCCACATATTTACTCCGGTACTACTTCATTTTTTCCAGTATCTCATTTTTCACTTCTTCGGTAAGTTCACCGACATGCCATCCAAGTCCGACGTTATCCCCTTTATATCTGGGAATCATGTGCATGTGAAAATGAAACACTGTCTGTCCGGCAGGCTCCTCATTATTCTGTACGATATTATATCCATCACATCCGAGGACATCTTTCATCCTGTTGACCATCTTCCTGGCCAGAACGATTGCTTTTGCCGCAAGTTCATCGTCGATATCATACAGATTTCTGTAATGCTCTTTCGGTATAATCAGAGCATGCCCCTTTGATGCGGGGCCCAGATCAAGAATAACCCTGAAGTCGTCATCCTCATAAAGCGTTGCCGAAGGAATCTCTCCTGCCGCTATCTTACAGAAAATACAGTCCTTGTCTTTCATAATACATCCCTCTTTCCATAAATTGCTATGTACTAAGTATAGACTATTTTTTCAAAAAAGAGAAGATATTTATAAATGATGTCGAAAGATGTCTTGCTGATTTTATTGAA
>CALWFV010000047.1 GCA_944377745.1 uncultured Mediterraneibacter sp.
TAAGGTTACCCTTTTTTCGCTACTGTAAAAAATTTAACTTTTTTCATATCACCTCTTGACATTTCTTAGCTGGACTTCTCATTAATGAGAGTATTCTTTGTATATCATTTTAGATCAAAAGTAAGTTGCGGGCAATGACGGGATTGCCTTAAAGTAGCACGATTCTTTTGAAATAGGATCCTGTCTATCGTGCCATTTCAGGCTGAGGCCCCGTGCTCTTGTGAGAACGGATCACATTTTCAATTTCTCTCAGGCCGGAGGAGGGAAGATCTCCCGGGATCGTATTTTTTACAGCGCTGGTGGCATTACCGATCTCGAGCGCTCTCTGACAGTTGTCCGGGTCGGAGAGCAGTCCGAAAAGAACGCCGGATACATAGGCGTCTCCGCTTCCGATCCTGTCCACTACCTCGATGTTACGGTAAGGCTCCTCTTCATAAAAATGATCGCTGCGGGCGTCATAGATGATGGAACCAAAAGTATGGATCTTCGGGCTGTGCACAATACGCTGGGTGGACGCCACGATGGAGATCGGATAGTCTTCCGTAAAGCTCTTCATGATGCTCTTTGCGTCGCCCTTTTTCAGGAATGTGAGCCGGGCGGTTTCCTCAGAACAGAAGAAAATATCTACATAGGGAAGGATCTGCTCGATACATTCTCTTGCCGCGTCACCGGTCCACAGGTTGCCGCGGAAATTTACATCAAAAGAAATGAGCGCGCCGCCTTCTTTGAACCTCCGGATCATTTCCATACCGGTCCTGCGGCACTCGGGACTGAGAGCGAGTGTGATCCCGCTTGTGTGAAAGCATCTGGTGGAAGTAAAAAGAGAGTCCTCGAAATCTTCCACTGAGATCGTGTTGATACTGGAATGCCGTCTGTCATAGACAACGCCCGGTTTTCGCGGATATGCGCCGTTTTCATAGTAGTAGATGCCGAGACGGGCGTCCTCGGAAGAATCATAGACAAGATAGTCGTCGCTCACCCCGCAGAAACGGATCTGGTTCTTTGCGTATGTACCGATATCGTTTGCGGGAAGCTTTGAGATGATCCCGGTCCGCAGTCCCAGAAGAGAGACGCCGGATACGACATTGAGTTCCGCGCCGCCGACCTGTTCCTGGAGCGTGCCGCCTCGGACGAGACGCTCATTTCCCGGAGGAGAGAGACGGAGAAGAACTTCGCCGAGTGAAAGAAGATCAAAGGATTTGCTCATAAGATATACCTCCTTTAAGAATATTTCCGGATATAATTGTGGGGATGCTACATGGCAGAAAGCATCCCCTTTTTTAAGGCTTGGATCTATATATGGTTTTTGCGTCATCTGATTTGATTATCTCTGAACGCGTCCGGACGCGTCGCCGCCGGCGAGCTTTAAGACTTCGTCCATGGATACCATGTTGAAATCTCCCTCGATCGAGTGTTTCAGGCAGGAAGCCGCTACAGCAAACTCGATCGTATTCTGGGAATCATAACCGTTTAAGCAGGCGCAGATCAGACCGCCTCCAAAGCTGTCGCCGCCGCCTACACGGTCTACGATGTGCATTGTATATTTTTTGCTGAAGAAGAAATCATTTCCATCATACAGCATAGCTGACCATTTGTTGTCGTTCGCGGAGATGGACTCGCGGAGTGTGATCGCTACTTTGGAGAATCCAAAGCGGTCTGCAAGCTGTTTTGCGACGTCCTTGTATCCTTCGCGGTTTACTTCGCCCTTTGTTACGTCTGTGTCTGCAGCCTTGATGCCGAATACGTCAGCGGCATCCTCTTCGTTTGCGATGCAGACGTCAACATATTTACAGAGCTCGCCCATTACCTGACCGGCTTTCTCTTTTGACCACAGTTTGTTGCGATAGTTCAGGTCGCAGGATACTGTGATCCCGGCTTCCTTTGCAGCCTTGCATGCATCCAGGCAGATCGCGGCAACCTCATCATTAAGTGCCGGTGTGATCCCTGTGAAATGGAACCATTCAACTCCGTCAAAGATCTCTTTCCAGTTGAAGTCCTCTCTGGAAGCTGTCGCGATGGAAGAGCCAGCGCGGTCATAAATTACTTTAGAAGGACGCTGTGAAGCACCCTTTTCCAGGAAATAGATCCCGACTCTGTCGCCGCCGCGTGCGATGAAGGAAGTGTCCACGCCATATTTTCTCAGAGAGTTGACAGCAGCCTGTCCGATCTCATGTTTCGGAAGTTTTGTGACAAATTTTGCATCGAATCCGTAGTTTGCGAGCGATACGGCTACGTTTGCCTCGCCGCCGCCGTAAGTTGCGCCGAATGTATCAGCCTGCACAAAACGATAATATCCTTCCGGTGCGAGACGCAGCATGATCTCGCCAAATGTAACTACTTTTTTTGCCATTATTATTTACCTCTGCTTTCTTTTACGATTTCTACCGCCTCTTTGACAAGGTCTCTGATCTTATCAAACTCGCCGGCTTTTACAAGATCACCTTTTACCATCCAGCTTCCGCCGCAGGCAAGGATCCTGTCATATGCGAGATAATCTCTTACATTTTTCGGATTGATCCCGCCTGTAGGCATGAACTTCATTCCCACATAAGGAGCGGCGATGGCTTTGATATAAGCAAGTCCGCCTGCCTGCTCAGCGGGGAAAAATTTAACAACCTCAAGTCCGTTCTCGATCGCCTGCTCAACATCGCTGGGGTTTGCGCATCCCGGTGTGATCAGGATCCCTTTCTCGACACAGTATTTGACGACCTTCGGATTGAGCCCGGGACTTACAATGAATTTGGCCCCTGCCGCTACCGCACGGTCTACCTGCTCTGTTGTGAGGACGGTTCCTGCACCAACCAGCATATTCGGAAATTTCTCTGTCATGATGCGGATGGACTCCTCGGCAGCATCTGTGCGGAAGGTCACCTCCGCGCAGGGAAGACCGCCGTCACACAGTGCCTGCGCAAGCGGCTCTGCGTCTTTTGCATCATTCAGGACAACGACAGGAACAATACCGATCTCTTCAATCTGTTTTAAAACTTCGTTCATCTTTTATTTCTCCTTAAGGTTTCATAATGTGGAATTAAGTTTTGTAATGTGATCTATCTAATTATCAGTATACTCCTGGTAAAAGAAAAGTCAAGACTACAATTTTTTTATTTTTCGCATAATTTTTTGGCTTATATCTGGGGATTGATTCGATGTTCAGATTATGATAATATATGTTTCATAATATGAAACTGTTGGTGTGCATTATGGAGGGAATAATTATTTATGGAAGAAAAAAATCCGATCCAGGTTGCGGACAGACTCTTCGGAGCGCTGGAGTTTCTGGTGGAAAGCGGAGGAGCAGGACTGATGGAGGTCAGTGAGGAACTGAAGCTGAATAAAAGTACTGCTCACCGTGTCCTGAATTCTCTTATTTATATGGGATATGCGAGACAGAACGAGACAAGCGGAAAATACGAACCGTCGCTGAAGCTTGTGGATATGGCGGGCAGGATCATGGGAAATATAGATATCGTGGATGTGGTACGCCCGTATCTCAGAACCCTGATGGAACAGGCGGAGGAGACGGTGCACTTTGTGGAGAGAGAAGGGACGGAAGCAGTATATATCGACAAAGTGGAGTGCCCGAGAAACGGGATACAGATGGTATCGAGGATAGGAAGCAGGATACCGCTGTACTGTTCCGGGGTCGGAAAAGCGATCGCCGCTGACCTGGACAGGAGAGAAGTGGAGTCGATCTGGAAAAGCAGCAGCATCTCTCCGCTGACATCCCATACGATAACGGATTACGGACTGTTCTGCCGGGAACTCGATGAAGTCAGAAAACGGGGATATGCCCTGGATAATGAGGAGAATGAGAGCGGGGTGCGCTGCATTGCGGTAGACCTTAAGGATTATACAGGGCGGGTACGATATGCGTTCAGCATCTCGGCACCGGTGAGCCGGATGGATGATGAGAAGATAGAAAAGCTTGCGAAATATATACTGACGACAAAAGCGCAGATAGGAAAAAAGATATGTCCCTGAGGAGAAAACTCTTCAGGGACATATCTTTTTATGCGTAAAATGAAATTCCTGTGTGCTGCCGTCTGTTCTGGAAGAAGACGGGATCAGTGAGAAGCATGCATGATGCTTTTCTGGTACTGCTTTGGCGACAGCCCGTAAGTCCGCTTGAACACCCGGATGAAATAATTGATGTCATTATACCCGCATGCCGTGGCGATGGCGGTGATCGGAAGCGCGGAGGAGTTGATCAGTGTGATCGCCTTGCGCATCCGGACCTGATGGATAAAGTCGGTCAGCGTGACGCCCGTTTCCTTCTTGAACAGATTGGAAAGGTATGTCTTGGACATGTTGAACATCCCGGCAAAATAATTCAGGTTCAGGTCTTCCGTATAGTGGAAATCAATATATGATATGATCTCCTTGGTCACGGCGGAATAGCCTTTCATCGCATAGTTTTTTACGAGCAGACAGTATTTGTGGATCATCTCTCCGGTGAGGGCGTTCACATCAGAAAGGGAACTCACCTCATTGATCAGGACTGCGAATCGGGTGGAGAGATCATCGATATAAAGGGGCTGAACGCCTCCGAATTCTGCGGCTTTTCTGCAGAGCGTATTCAGTACGATAGCAAGATGCTGCTTGTCCCTCAGCGGATTTTTGGCCCGGGGACGGATATGGTATGTGATAAACTTTCCATGGAGACTGTGGGCAAGGTCGTAATCTCCTGCGGAAATAGCTTTCATCAGATCGTTTTCCACAGAATACCTTTCCGCAATGCTGTCCATGGCGATCTGCGGATTATCCTTCACGGTTTTCAGGATCTTAGTGTTCCCGAGAAACAGGACGCTGTCCTCCGGAAGGCATTCCAGATGATACTCCCGGCCAAAAAGCCCGGTGGCAAGCTGCTGTACCAGAGTCTCAAAAGAGACCATACCCTCGATAGCGGGGATGGAATCGTAAAATGTGGAAATATCATTGAACAGATCCTCGGGTATATTGTTTTTCTGCATGATCTGGTAGATATCCTCACGGCTTCTGCGGCCTTCAGTGAACGGGCCGACAGAGAGACAGGAGGTGTCTTCTTCGGAAGCAACATATTCTTCTGGAATGCGCATAAAGAAATATGTAAAAAGAAATTCGTCTGTTTTACGGATCAGGGCAGTGTCCTTAATCTTACGATCCAGCAGATCGAACGCATCATTATAGGAATAGTCTTCATACAGATGCATCCGGAATCTGTTGTCAATAAGTTCCAGGTTTGATTTATCTTTTTTCAGGAGGAACGCGTTTATGTTCATCCCGCTCAAAGTGTTCAAAAACAGTTCCAGACAGTTAAGTTTCATAGAATAGCTCCTGTGATAGTAAGATATTTTGTTAAAGTAGCACAATTTTTTTTAACGGGAAAATTATATCATAAAATTGTATTATTTTCAAAGCATTTTATCATTGCGAATGTTTTTCAAAAAAGCTATGTTAAAAATCAGTGGGGTGATAATCATCAGAGAAAGGAGTGATATGATGGCAAATCCTTATGAAGGATATGCAAAGAAAAAAGATTTCCTCGTATGTATCGATTCCGACGGATGTGCGATCGATTCGATGGATATCAAGCATATCCGCTGCTTTGGTCCCTGCATGGTAGAAGAGTGGGGACTGGAAGAACACAGAGAGGAAATACTGAAGCGATGGAATGAGATCAATCTTTATTCTATGACAAGAGGGATTAATCGTTTTAAGGGTCTTGCCGCAATCCTGAAAGAGATCAATGAGAAGATCACACCGGTGGAGGATCTGGATTCTCTGCTTACATGGCTTGAAAGCGCTGATGAACTTTCCAATGCCGCAGTTGAAAAGGCTGCGAAAGAGAAGAACAGCATCTGCCTTGAGAAAGCTCTGAACTGGTCAAAAGCGGTAAACCAGTCGATCAGCGAACTCCCGAAAGAGGACGTGCGTCCCTTTGACGGAGTACTGGAGAAGATCAGCGCACTGCATGAGTTCTGCGATGTGGCGATCGTGTCGTCCGCTAATTACGAGGCGGTGAAGGAAGAGTGGACCAGATTCGGGCTGATAGAGCATGTGGATATCGTGCTGGCGCAGAATGCCGGTTCCAAGAAGAGCTGTATCGAAAAACTGCTCACTTACGGATATGATACCGATAAGGTCATGATGACCGGAGACGCACCTGGAGATATGGATGCGGCAAAGCAGAACGGAGTATTTTATTATCCGATACTGGTGAAGCATGAGACGGAGAGCTGGGCGAACATCATGGACGCGGCGGAGCACCTGAAGTCAGGAACATTTGCTGGAGAGTATCAGGACGGACTGATCAGGAAATTCGTAGACAACCTGTCCTGATTTAAGAGAAAAGGAGCAGAATATGGTTAATTTAAGAGAGAAACCGTACTATTTAAATGACGAGCAGATTCAGTGGGTAGAAGATACCATCGCAGGGATGACGATCGAGGAAAAGATCGGACAGCTTTTTGTGAATATGGTCGGAAATGAAGAAGAGAGAAAACCGGAGAATATCAAAAAAGTGCTCGATACCTACCATCCCGGCGCAATCCGTTATCATAACGCGCCGAAGGACGTTCTGTGGGATATGGCAAACTGTCTTCAGGAGAGCACGAAGATTCCGCTGCTGATCGCATCCAACTGTGAGCAGGGCGGAAACGGCGGCGTAGGCGGAGGAACCCCGATCGCGAACGGCGCTGCAATGGCAGCCATTGATTCTGAGGACGCGGTTTACGAGATGGCGACGATCTCCGCGCGGGAGGCCACGGCTGTTGGCTGCAACTGGAACTTCGCTCCGATCGTGGATATCCTTTACAACTGGAGAAATACGATCGTTCAGCTCCGTGCCTTCAATGATAATCCGGACGACATCATCCGCTATGCAAAGGCGTTCTTCAAAGGGATGAAGACACAGAACATGGCGACATGTATGAAACACTTCCCGGGTGATGGAACGGAGGAGAACGACCAGCACCTGATCATGGGCGTCAATGACTTTGACTGCGACAAGTGGGACGCTACATATGGAAGAGTATACAAGGAACTGATCGACGAGGGCGTCATGACGATCATGGCAGGCCACATCGCCCTTCCGGCGTATTCAAAGAAACTGTGCCCGGGCATCAAGGACGAAGAGATCAGACCTGCGACACTTGCTCCTGAGCTGATCACAGATCTTCTGAAAGGCCAGCTTGGATTCAACGGACTTGTCGTGACAGACGCATCTCATATGATCGGAATGTTCGGCGCTACGATCCCGAGGAGCGAGCAGGTTCCGGGAGCGATCGCGGCAGGATGCGACATGTATCTGTTCTTCAATGATAAGGAAGAAGACTTCGGATACATGATGGAAGGATATAAGAACGGAACGATCACGGAAGAACGTCTGAATGACGCGCTCCACAGGATTCTCGGCGTGAAAGCGGCTCTGAACCTTCACAAGCTTCAGGCAGAAGGCAGACTTATGCAGCCGAAAGAAAACCTGGCGGTAGTCGGATGCGAGGAACATCACAAAGCTTCCAGAGAGTTTGCGGATAAATATGTGACTCTCGTAAAAGACCGTATGAACTATCTTCCGATGACTCCGGAGAAGTACAAGAAGATCAAACTGGTCTACATCGGCTCTGAGGCAAGCGTTGTGGCAGGTACGAAGATCAAATCTGACGATGACGTCATCATTAAGGATATCGTTGCCCAGCTTATGGAGGCAGGCTTCGAGGCAGACGCCGAGGTTGAGACAAAGAAAGGCAAGATGGAGGAGTTTAAGAAGAAATATGACTGTGTCCTCCTGATCCTGAACGTGAAAGGTTTCGCGCAGTTCAATACCATGCGCGTGAAGTGGGACGAGCCGGTAAAACAGCCCTGGTATATGTCCGAGCTTCTGACTTTCGTAGTGTCTCTGAGCAATACCAACTTCCTGATCGACGTTCCGATGGCAAGATGCTATATCAATGCGTATATGGATCACCATGAGGCTTTCGCTGCAGTACTCGACAAGATGATGGGCAACAGCGAATTCAAGGGCAGATACAATCAAAATGTATTCTGCGGAAGATGGGAGACCAGATTCTAAAGACAAAACATAAAATCAGACTATAAATAGGGAAAATTGTTCTGTTACTTTCTTTAGAATTATTTTATACTTTTTATAGTTGGTTTATTATTGTGTAAAGGAGGTAACTTATTAATGAGCACAAAGCAAAATGTAAGGCCCTTTGGCTGGGCGGATAAGATCGGCTATGCTTTCGGTGACTTCGGTAACGATTTTACCTTTATGCTGTCCTCCGGTTTTATGATGAAGTTTTATACGGATATTATGGGGATCGACGCAGCGGTTGTCGGACTGCTGATGATGGCGGCACGTTTTGTGGACGCGGTCACGGATATCACAATGGGACAGATCGTGGACCGTTCCAAACCGACGAAAGACGGAAAGTTCCGTCCGTGGATCAAGAGAATGTGCGGACCGGTTGCGATTGCCAGCTTCCTGATCTATCAGGGCGGCCTGGCGGATATGGCCTACGGTTTCAAGGTTGTATATATGACGGTTACATATCTCCTCTGGGGATCGATCTTCTATACATCCATCAATATCCCGTACGGTTCCATGGCCTCTGCCATTTCACCTGACGCGGAAGACCGCGCTTCCCTTTCTACATGGAGAAACATCGGGGCCACACTGGCGAGCCTTATCATCAATGCGGGGATCCCGCTGGTCGCATATGAGGTAGTAGATGGAAATCAGGTTCTTTCCTCGAACCGTATGCTGACAGCAGCAGTCTGCTCCATTGGCGCGATCATCTGCTATATCATCTGCTTCAATCTGGTTCGTGAACGTGTTGATGTGCCGCAGAATACAACGAAGTTCAATGCAGGACAGCTTGTGAAGAGCCTTGTGACAAACCGTTCTCTGATCGGTATCATTGCTGCGGCGATCCTGCTCCTTCTTGCTCAGCTTGGAATGACAGGTATGGCATCTTATGTATATCCGAACTTCTACGGAAATGTACAGGCACAGTCCCTGTCGAGTGTGCTTGGAAGCGTTGCAACCCTTGTGATCTGTGCGCCTCTTGCATCCAGACTTTCTGCCAGATTCGGTAAAAAATAGATGTCTTCAGTCTCTACGCTGTGTGGCGCGGCATCCTTCCTGGTATGCCTGATCATTCAGCCGTCGAATGCTTATGTATATGTATTCTTCTATCTGCTTGGATACGTGGGAATAGGATTTTTCAATATGGTTATCTGGGCGATGATCACAGACGTTATCGATGATGCAGAAGTGAAGAATGGCGTCCGCGAGGATGGTACAATCTATTCTGTATACTCCTTTGCCCGTAAAATCGGGCAGGCGCTTTCATCTGGCATGGTCGGCGGACTTCTGTCTCTGATCGGTTACACGACAACTACAGCCTTTGACCCGGACGTAACACTCGGTATCTTCCGGATCTCCTGTATCGTTCCGATGATCGGATTTGTTCTTGTTGCGCTGGCTCTTATCTTCCTCTATCCTTTGAGCAAGAGTAAGGTTGAGGCAAATGTTGCTTACCTGAAAGCAAAGAGAGAGGGAAATAAATAAGTATTTTCAATAGGGGAGTGCCGGTTGGGAGAACCGGCACTCCCTTGTTAAGGCATACGCGGATATGACTGTTCAGAAGTATATCAGATGGAACAGGATGTCCGTTTATGAGATATCAGAGAAAGGAGTTTTAAGATCATGAGACTGAATGAAGCAGGACTTAAGGAGCGTGCAGAGTGGGAAGCAAAAGGATATTCCCTTCCACAGTTTGACAGAGAGAAGGTCACGGCGGCGACAAAAGTTACGCCCCGGTGGATCCATTTCGGGGCGGGAAATATTTTCCGCGCATTTCAGGCTAATGTGGTGCAGAACCTTCTGAATGAAGGCATTCTCGATACCGGTCTGGTCGTCGCGGAGGGATATGACTATGAGATTATTGAGAAGATGAACCGTCCTCATGACGGATACAGCATCCTGGTCACACTGAAGGCGGACGGATCTGTGGAGAAAACAGTTGTGGGAAGTGTTGTGGAATCATTGGCGCTGGATTCTGACAACGCGGAGGACTTTGGCCGGCTGAAAGAAATCTTTTCCGGAGATTCTCTCCAGATGGCAAGCTTTACGATCACAGAAAAAGGATACAGCCTTGTCGACGGAAAAGGAAATGAGCTCCCCTCTGTCACTGAGGATATGAAGAATGGGCCGGAGAAACCGGAAAGCTATATCGGAAAGGTTGTCTCTCTTCTGTATACCCGCTATAAAGCCGGAGAAAAACCGATCGCAATGGTCAGCATGGACAACTGCTCACACAACGGAGATAAACTTTATGCGGCAGTTACGGCATTCGCGGAGAGATGGGCTGCTGCAGGACTCGTGGAGAAAGGATTTGAGGATTATGTCAAAGCTTCCTCAAAGGTTTCTTTCCCCTGGTCCATGATCGACAAGATCACGCCGCGTCCGGACCCGTCAGTAGAAGCGATTTTAAAAGAGGATGGAGTGGAAGAACTGGATCCGGTCATCACTTCCAAGAAGACGTATATCGCTCCTTTCGTCAATGCAGAAGAGTGTGAGTATCTGGTCATTGAAGATGCCTTCCCCAACGGCAGACCGCCGCTGGAGAAGGGAGGGCTGATGTTCACGGAGCGTGAGACCGTAGACAAAGTGGAGAAGATGAAGGTGTGCACCTGCCTGAATCCGCTCCATACCGCGCTGGCAGTATTCGGGTGTGTTCTCGGATATCAGAAAATCTCGGATGAGATGAAAGATCCGGAACTCAAGAAACTGGTCGAGACGATCGGCTATAAGGAAGGACTTCCGGTAGTTGTTGATCCCGGGGTGCTCGATCCGAAGGAATTTATCGACACCGTATTGAATGTGCGTATCCCCAACCCGTTCATGCCGGATACTCCGCAGCGTATCGCAACGGATACCTCCCAGAAGCTTGCGATCCGTTTTGGCGAGACGATCAAAGCCTACGCTGCATCGGATACGCTGGATACAACGGACCTGAAACTGATCCCACTGGTGTTCGCCGGATGGATCCGCTATCTGATGGGCGTGGATGACAAAGGCGAGAAGTTTGAACTGAGTCCGGATCCGCTGCTTGAGACAGTATGTACGTATGTCGCAGATATCACTCTGGGTACAGAAAGCGATGTAGAAGAGAAGATCCGCCCGATTCTTGAAAACAAGGCAATCTTTGGCGTGGATCTGTATGAGATCGGTATGGCTGGCAAAGTGTGCAGCTATTTCAGAGAAATGATCACAGGACCCGGAGCAGTGCGGGCTACACTTCAGAAATATGTGAAATAAAAAGAAAGCAGAATATGAAAAAAAGAGGACTCCCGCCCGGGTGATCATGCCGTGCTGGAGTCCGTTTCTTTTTTCAGGTATTTCAGGAAATATTCCATGAATTTCTCGGATGCTTTTGGGAAAATCTGATATTTTTTCCAGACAAGGTAGGGAGCGGCTTTGAGTTCCGGGCTTAAGGGGCGGAAACAGAGTGTGGAGTCTCCCGATACATTGATCAGCTTGTCGAAACACACGGCATATCCCATCCCTTCATCTACGAGCAGGGATCCGTTAAAGATCAGATTGTATGTGGCGACCACATTCAGTTTCGCGAGATCGCGGCGCATCCACACTGCAAACTCTCCTTTCTGATTTTCCTGCTGGGAGAGTATCAGGGGCTTGTCCCACAGATCCTCCGGTGTGATCACATCTTTTTTGGCAAGAGGCGCGTCCCTGCGCATGAGGACACCCCAGACGTCAGACTCCGGGATTTTTACCGAGTCATATTTGGACAGGTCAACAGAGTCATACAGGATCCCGAAATCAATGAGCCCCTTGTCCAGCTGTTCCATGACAAAAGCGGTATTTCCGCTGGATATATGATAATGAATATCAGGATATTTTTCGTTCATAGTCTGTGCCGTCCTTGCTACAAGCCGGATCATATCTGTTTCTCCTGCACCTATATACACGTCGCCAACAACAGATTCGTCAGAAAGAATAATCTCATTTTCTGTCTTTTTTACCAGTTCCATGATCTCTTCAGCCCGTTTCCGAAGGATCATCCCTTCCTCTGTGAGGACAATCTTTCTTGACCCTTTCGTTCCACGAATCATAAGTGTTTTGCCCAGTTCCTCCTCCAGATGTTTAAGCTGTGTGGACAGAGTGGGCTGGGAAAGGTGCAGCGATTCCGCTGCTCTGGAGATGCTCTGCTCTCTGGATACTGCGAGAAAGTATTGAAGTACGCGAAGTTCCATTCAGTCCCCCCCTTTTTTTATAACCGACAGATTTACTGGAGACTATTGTATCATGAAAAGCATAGTTTTCAACTATGATAAAGGATAAAACATAAGCAATTACTATTTACTTTATATAGTGTTGAAGTACAATCAACTTGTCTGGTGGTTATGTGAATATTTACTATTAAAAAGCGGTAAAATTGTTAAGTGTTTAGCAAAAATGACGATATATATATTATAGCGAAAATTGTCTGGAATGAGGTAAAGAAAAAGGAAAGGGTGTGTTTCAAATAAAAACAGGGAAAATGAATAAACCCAGTACAAAAAAGAATAAAAATCAAATCAGCGGCGTGGAAAAGCAGCGTGGAAAGAAGCAGCAGGAAAAAACAATTCAAAGGCAGATATTCAAGGGGTATTTCCTTTTTTCCGGCATAGTGCTTTTTCTGGTTGTTATTTCTATTTTAATGATGGCGGAGATACGGAGGGAGTATGAGGAGGTCGCTGCATACCAGGATCATCAGGAGGAGGCGCAGTCTGTTATTGCCGCTCATTACAAATGGCTGGAGCAGCTCAGTGAATCAATTACCACTGGTACAGAATTTACGGGCAGCCTTGACCCTGAGACCTGTGCGCTTGGCACATGGCTCAATGGTGATGGAGCCGGGTTGATGAATGATCCGGTGATTGCTGAAAGTCTCAATGCTATAACAGGTCCTCATGAGGATATTCATTTGCAGGCCTCTCAGCTGACAGAACTGAGTCTCAGTAACAAAGATGCTGCATACAGGCGCTATACATATGAATTCAAGCCTAAGATAGAGACCATCGGAGAGGGATTGGATGCAATCAGCAGCCGTCTGCAGGAGACGGCAGATAGTACAAAGGAAAGGGCCAGAAATATAGCGCTTATCACGCAGGTGTTACTGCTGCTGGCCGGGATGGGCGCGGTTGTCATTTCATTACTGGCTGGCAGAAGGATTTCGAAAAAAATATCCGAGCCGATCCTGAAGATGTCAGATTGGCTGGAGGAGATATCTACCGGTATTGACAACCTGAATGTGGAAAAAGAAGAGATTGCAGAGGGCAGTACAACTGAGATCAACCGGATGATGAAGTCGTTCCAGATAATGGTGAACGCCACAAGGGAAAATTCGGATGTGATCGAACAGATTGCAAACGGAGATTTTACCGTTGATTCCCGAGTACGCTCAGAAGGAGACCGACTTGGCAAAAGCCTCAGTTACCTTGTGCGACAAAATAATAATGCGTTCTCCCAACTCTCGCAGATATCAGAGTCGGTGGCAGGCGAGGCGGCGAACATATCTACAGCCAGCCAGGCGCTGGCTGACAGCTGCAGCACACAGGCTTCGGCTGTGGAGGAACTTTCCGGTTATGCAAAAGACGCGAATGATCTTGCAGTCCAGAATGTAGAACGATCCAGCCATGCGTTTGAAGAGATCGAGAGTATGGAACAGGCAGTGCAGGGAGGAAAAGAACATATGATAACCCTGGGAGATGCAGTCAGCGACATCAACATTTCTTCAGAACGAGTTGCTACGGTTATGAAGTCTATCGATGATATCGCTTTTCAAACCAACATTCTGGCACTCAATGCAGCGGTAGAGGCTGCGAGAGCGGGAACAGCAGGGAAAGGGTTTGCCGTTGTTGCGGATGAAGTAAGAAATCTGGCGTCGAAATCTGCTGAGGCTGCAGAACAGAGCAGGGGTATTATTGAAACGATGATTCAGAAATCCATGCAGGGAAATAAACTGGCTGATGAGGCTAATCAGACATTCGATGAGATTGTTTCCAAATCAACCCGGATCACTCAGACAATGAAGGAAATTGCCTCTGCATCCCGGAATCAGCAGGAACACATAAATAAAATTGACGATGAGATAACCCGTATATCTGCTGTTGTGACACAAAATGCTGCGTCGAGTGAGGAGACAACTGCAGCTACACAGCAGCTGCTGAGAGATGCGGAAAAGATTCGTTCGGAGATCAGGAGATTTAAAATCAAGAGAGTTTCCGGTGTATAGACAGTATGTAACCGATACTGCGTGTAAGTGCAGTGTCGGTTATTTGCAACGGTAAAGAGTCAAAGTCCGGGCTTGTCCGAGACCCTGGCGACCGCTTACAACCTCGCAATGTGCATTTTGGCACTTCCTGTGATGTGCCTTATTGAAAAAATATATCACTAAACAATATTGATATCAGTTCTCATTTATTATATTATATGTCTATAGGTTAGAATTAACTAACTAAAGTGCTGATATAAAATAATATGATATGCAGGAGGTCTCTGATATGAGTGTTGTCATCATAGGCGGCCACGACAGGATGGTTTGCCAGTACAAGAAAATCTGTAAGCAGTATAACTGTAAAGCAAAAGTGTTTACTCAGATGTCGGCGAATCTGAGCAAACAGATCGGAAGTCCTGATCTGATCGTACTCTTCACCAATACGGTCTCCCATAAGATGGTCCGCTGTGCGGTGGAAGAAGCAGGCAGATGCAACGCCGATGTGGTCCGCTGCCATACCAGCAGTAAGAATGCGCTGGAAGAGATCCTGGCGGGCGCAACTGCCTGAGGGGAATACGTTCGAAAACTTCGGGGAGAGGGAGAAGAACGGATTCGCGGATGTACCGCAGACGGCTCAGACTCCGTTCCGCGATCCTTAAAATACTATGAACTCCGGGAAACGGCTAAATACAAATTCTGCAATGGTGCAACTCGCCTGTGGCTCAGACAATCACCATTGCAGGATTAACGCCGTTTCCCGGAGCCCTTACTATTTCTACGGTTTGCTTCAAAGTCGCCTTCTCCATCCGCGGCACATCCGCGAAAGTTTTTCGAAACCGGCCCCGAAGCTTTCTGTGTATTCCAGCCGGCAGTTCTGTCCGGCTGGTGCGGGAGCAGGCCTGAAAGCAATATATACCTCCGGCGTACCTATCGCTCCCCGCCCCAGGAAATTACAGTTTCAGGTTCTTGAAGAGATCCCCGAGATTCGTTCCAATATTCTCGCTCTTCGGAATCACAACTTTCTCCTCCGGTTCTTCCTTTGTCTCCTCCAGAGCTTTCATGCTCAGGCTGACCTTGCCGTCTTTGATACCGATAACCTTTACATCAACTTCATCTCCGACATTCAGGACGTCAGACGGAAGTTTCACGCGCTTCTGGGAGATCTGTGATACGTGTACCAGTCCGGAAAGTCCGTTCTCCATCTTTACGAATGCGCCGTAATTCTGAAGTGTTTCAACAGTACCTTTCATCACAGTTCCGACTTTCAGGTTTGCGATCTGTTCCTCACGGGCTTTTCTCTCTTTCTCTTTGAGGATCTCGCGTGCGGAGAGGACAAGACGGTTGCTTGCCTGATCCACGTCGATGACCTGTACTTCGATGTCTTTGAGAAGATAGGTCTCAAGATCTTCAATGTAGGAAAGGGAAAGCTTGGAAGCGGGAACAAATCCTCTTAATCCCTCTACCATAGCGATGACGCCGCCGTTTACCACACCTTCGACTTTAACAGGAAGGACAGTTTTCTTCTCCATATATTCCTGAACCCTGTTCCAGGGGTTGGCGTCGTCAAAATGCTCTTCGTAATCCGCCATCGTCTCGCCTGCTCCAGCTTCCGCTGTTTCGTTTTCAGCCGCCTCAGTGGATGTGTTCTCAACTGCTTCAGCGGTCTCGTTTGTCTGTAATTCTTCTCTCATTTCTTCGCTCATTGTGCAGCACCTCGATTTAATTTCTTTTTGTTCAACATGAACAGTATACCATAAACTCTCAGAAAAAAACAACAGTTGAAGGCAATCCCGTACAGAAAAAAGCCTTAAAAACGGGCAGATCAGATGCGGGGATGAGAACGGTGGCTTGAGGAAAATGAAGCGGCGGTTCGGGGGAAATGAAATTTGGGTTGACGAAAATGCAAAAAAATGGCAACCTATTGAGTAGAAAATGAGACTGTAAGATTGGAGATTGAATATATGAGCAGGGAAAAAGAAAGAAAAGTATATGTGGTTGGACATAAAAATCCGGATACGGATTCGATCTGTTCTGCGATCGCATACGCGGCATTGAAGACAAGGCTGACGGGCAGACCCCATGAGCCGCGCAGGGCGGGACAGGTCAATGAAGAGACCCAGTACGTTCTGGAACGCTTCCATGTGAAGACTCCCAGGCTCCTGACTGACCTGAGAGAACAGATCATGGATGTGGAACTGAAGGAAGTGGAAGGGTTAAGGAGCAGCATTTCTATCCGGACTGCATGGGAAAAGATGCGTGAGTCCAATATACACACCCTTCCGGTGACACGCGACGGAAAGCTGGAGGGAGTTATCACTATCGGCGATATTGCGAAGACCTATATGGAAGTATACGACAGCATGATCCTGTCAAAGGCGAGGACCCAGTACCGTAATATAGCCAGAGCAGTGGAGGGAGAGGTGCTGACCGGGAACGAGCACAGTTACCTCCTAAAAGGAAAGGTTGTGATCGCGGCGTCCAGCAGGATCCTGATGTCGGATTTTATAGACAAGGATGATCTGGTTATCATGGGGGACAGAAAAGATGCACAGCGCTGCGCGGTGGACAGGAACGTGAGCTGTATGGTCGTCTGTCAGAACGCGCCGATCTCCGATGAGATCATCCGGGAGGCGACAGAAAAACAGATCGTGATCATCCGTACGCACCATGACACGTTTACGGCGGCACAGCATATCAATCAGAGTATCCCGGTGAAATATTTCATGACAAAGGGAAATCTCGTCACCTTCAAAATGAAGGACTATGTGGACGACGTGAAGGAAGTTATGGCGAGAAAAAGGTTCCGTGATTTCCCCATCGTGGACAATAAGGGAAAGTTCCTGGGCTTAATATCAAGGCGCCGTCTTCTCAATGTAAAGAAGAAAGAAGTGATCCTTGTGGATCACAATGAAAAAAATCAGGCTGTGGACGGCGTGGAGGAAGCGGATGTGCTCGAGATCATCGATCATCACAGACTGAGCAGTATCGAGACTATGGGACCTGTGTTCTTCCGGAATCAGCCGGTGGGATGTACGGCAACCATCGTATGGCAGATGTATCAGGAGGCAGGTGAGGAGATCGATCCGGTCAATGCGGGACTTCTCTGCTCGGCGATCATCTCGGATACGCTTATGTTCCGCTCTCCGACATGCACCCCGGTGGATGAAAAAGCGGCTCACACTCTGGCAGAAATTGCCGGGATCGAGATCGAGTCTTTTGCACAGGAGATGTTTAACGCGGGAAGCAATCTGAAAGGGAAGAGTGCGGAGGAAATCTGCTTCCTTGACTTCAAACAGTTTACAGTGAACGATACGGTATTCGGTGTGGGACAGGTGAATTCCATGAGCGCAGAGGAACTCAAAGAGCTGAAGAAGATCGTGGAGCCTCACCTGGAAAAAGCACGCAGCAATCACGGACTGAACATGATCTTCTTCATGCTGACAAATATTATCACAGAATCATCAGAACTGCTCTGCAGCGGACCTGAGGCGAGGGAAAAGATCCTCAGTGCTTACGACCTGCCGGAGGAGACGGATGAGATCATGCTTAAAGGCGTGGTTTCAAGAAAGAAACAGCTTGTCCCGACTCTTGTGGGAGCGCTTCAGCAGTAGAAGAGGAAAACAAACAGAAGAGGGAAAAAGGGAGGAAGAAAAGATGGGCAAACAGGTCTGGAAACCTGGGAATATGATCTATCCTCTGCCGGCTGTCATGGTCAGCACGGCAGATAAAAATAAGAATACCAATATACTGACTATAGCCTGGACGGGAACAGTATGTACGAATCCTCCCATGGCGTATATCTCGGTCCGCCCGGAGCGGTACTCCTATCATATGATCGAAGAAAGCGGAGAGTTCGTGATCAATCTCACCACGGAGAAACTGGCGCGGGCGGCAGACTTCTGCGGCGTACGCTCGGGACGGGATGTGGACAAATGGAAGGAATGTTCTCTGACAGAAGCGCCGGCACAGTCTCTGAAATATGCTCCCTGCATAGAGGAATCTCCGGTCAATATTGAATGCCGGGTGATCAGAACAGAGAAGCTGGGGAGCCATCATATGTTTCTCGCTGAGGTTACGGCGGTTCAGGTGGATGACTCTTATCTGGACGAGAAAGGAAAATTTGAACTGAACCGGACGGGGCTTCTGGCATATTCTCACGGAGAGTATCTGGGACTTGGAAAGAAGCTGGGAACATTCGGGTACAGTGTGAGGAAGAAAAAGTCTGCGAAAAAGAAAAGAGTACGGAAGTATAAATAAGCACTGACCTGGAAAAGATAACCGGAAGAAAGCGATTCTGCTGAGAAATGCAATAAATGATAATCAATCTCAATAAAAGGCTTGAATATGATCCTGAACTCTGGTATGATACATATGGTTAGTCAAATCTAACTATATGTGAATGAATCATGTGAACTCCTTTGTTCCGTAATACCTGAGCCGGGACAAAGGGGATCCGTGGGAAAGGACGAAGAGTTATGGATTATTTAGAGATTGAAAAAGTGATCGGACGCGAGATCATTGATTCCAGAGGAAACCCTACTGTCGAGGCTGAGGTGCATCTGGCGGACGGGACTGTTGCAAGAGGAGCGGCTCCCAGCGGCGCTTCCACAGGTGAGTTCGAGGCTCTTGAACTCAGAGACGGAGATAAAGACAGATTTGGGGGAAAAGGCGTATCAAAAGCTGTCGAGAATATCAATACTGTGATCAATGACACTTTGCAGGGAATGAGCGCGGGAGACATTTATGCAGTGGACAAGGCAATGATGAAAGCCGATGGGACAAGGGACAAGTCAAAACTGGGCGCGAACGCGATCCTGGCTGTGTCCATCGCCTGCGCAAGAGCGGCGGCAGAATCTTTGGAGATCCCGCTGTATCGTTTCATGGGCGGTGTCAACGGAAACCGGCTGCCTGTACCTATGATGAACATCTTGAACGGCGGGGCACATGCAGCCAACACGGTGGATGTGCAGGAGTTTATGATCATGCCGGCCGGAGCCGGAAGTTTCGCAGAGGGGTTAAGGTGGTGTACGGAAGTGTTCCATGCGCTCCAGGCGCTTCTGAAGTCGAAAGGTCTTGCCACATCCGTTGGCGATGAGGGCGGATTCGCACCGGACCTTGCCAGCGACGAGGAAGCCATTGAATACATTCTTGAGGCGGTGCGTCAGGCTGGGTATGAGCCGGGAAAAGACTTTGTACTTGCCATGGACGCCGCTTCCAGTGAGTGGAAGGGAAATCAGAAGGGAGAGTATGTGCTCCCGAAATGCGGAAAGAAATTTACCTCAGCGGAACTGGTGGAACACTGGAAAACGCTGGTGGATAAATATCCGATTTATTCGATTGAAGACGGACTGGATGAAGAGGACTGGGAAGGCTGGCAGATCATGACCAGAGAACTCGGGGACAGAGTCCAGCTCGTGGGTGACGATCTGTTTGTCACGAATACCGAGAGACTGAAAAAAGGGATCGATATGGGCTGCGGAAATTCTATTCTGATCAAATTAAATCAGATCGGCTCCGTATCGGAGACCCTTGAGGCGATCAAGATGGCGCACAAGGCAGGATATACTGCGATCTCATCCCACCGCTCCGGCGAGACGGAAGACACAACGATCGCGGATCTTGCAGTGGCTCTCAATACGTGCCAGATCAAGACCGGCGCTCCCAGCAGAAGCGAGCGTGTCGCAAAGTATAACCAGCTCCTCAGGATCGAAGAGGAACTGGGAGACGGCGCGGTGTATCCGGGATTTAGCGCATTCAATGTGAAAAGATAAAACATAAGAAGCTCCGGAGTCCTGAATGGCAGGATCCCGGAGCTTCTTGTGTGATACGCCCGGAGGGCGACTGCCGTGCATGCACGAGCGGGCATCCGACGGGTAACTCTGCGTCTGACAAGACGCTTACTGTGCGGAACGGATCCGTCTGCGGTTGTAGACAAGGTGCAGGTACATGGCGTCATGAGCCCGGACCGGATCGTGGGAGCGAATGGCGTCAGCAATCTCCCTGTGGGTATCTATGGTCTCCCGGCTCAGCACGTTCTCTGTGAGATCGATAAACAGAGGGATAGAAGAATTGATGATGGGGATCAGTCGGGGAACGACCATATTCTTGCTGCTCATACCGATGGCTGTATGGAATTCGATATCCTTTGCAGTGTGATCTTTTCCTTCTTTCAGAAGTCCCTCTGTTTCTGCGCACAGATCGAGGATATGCTCCGCGTCATCAGCAGACGCATTCTCAGCTGCTTTTGCCGCAATGGAAGGCTCCAGGAGAAAGCGGATCTCAAGCAGGTCCTCAGCAAGCTTCTTTTTGTCCTCGATAAAAGTGAAGCCCAGGGGATCTTCCACCATCCCCGGTGTGGAAGAAATATAGGTTCCGGAGCCCTGGCGTACTGTTACGATATTCCGGGATGCAAGAAGTTTTATGGCTTCACGCAGAGAACTGCGTCCTGCCCCCAGTTTTTCCGCAAGTATGGTCTCGTTTGGCAGACGGTCTCCCGGCTGCAGTTTCTCTTTCAGTATATAGTCTACAATATCGTCGGCCAGTTTTTCAGGCAGGCTTTTTTCCTCTGGATTCATCATATGATTTTCCGCCTTTTCTCAAAATGTTAACTGTTATCTTAAGGATAGTATATAGAAAAATCAAAGTCAAACTATAAATGTAGACAAAAAGACAGATCATATATTGTATATAATTACAGATTGATTTTTACTGAAAATAATATAAAATAAAATCATCAGATGATTTAAGTTAAAATTATAAGAAATTTTACAAAAGTAAATTCTAAATGGATTGAATCATCAGATGAATTTAAGGCGAATAAATGATGTGATGATTTTGATACAGAGCAGCAGCGCTTTATAGCGTATCTGTTCTGCCGGGAAAAGGAGAGTGTGTTATGGAACTGAGAAGTCAGAAACTGAGGAAGATCGCGCCGGAACTGGATCCGCTGCGCCTGGGGACGGGCTGGAAACCGGAGGATCTGTCAAAACCCCAGATCATTATCGAGAGTTCTTTTGGCGACAGTCATCCGGGGAGCGGACATCTGCTGGAACTTGTGGAAGAAGCAAGAAAGGGCGTTGCCGTGGCGGGAGGACACGGAGCCAGATATTTCTGTACGGATATCTGTGACGGCGAGGCCCAGGGGCACGACGGTATCAACTATTCCCTTCCTTCCAGGGATATGATGGCAAACATGATCGAGATACATGCCAATGCCACGCCTTTTGACGGAGGCGTGTTTATCGCAAGCTGTGACAAGAGCATGCCGGCTCATCTGATGGCTGTCGGGAGGATCAATATTCCGTCTGTCGTGGTGACAGGAGGCGTTATGGATGCGGGGCCGGATCTTCTGACTCTGGAGCAGATCGGAAAATACAGCGCCATGTACGAGAGAGGCGAGATCTCAAAGGAACAGATGGATTTCTATAAACACAATGCCTGTCCGTCCTGCGGCGCCTGTTCTTTTATGGGGACAGCTTCCACCATGCAGATCATGGCGGAGGCGCTGGGGCTGATGCTCCCCGGCACTGCTCTTATGCCCGCCACAAGCACGGATCTTAAGGCGGCTGCAAGGCGTGCGGGGGAACAGGCAGTATGGCTGGCAAAGAATGATCTGACACCCAGTAAGATCGTGACTATGGAATCCTTTGAAAACGCCATCATGGTCCATGCCGCGATCTCCGGCTCCACCAACTCTCTGCTCCACATCCCGGCAATCGCGAAGGAATTCGGATTTGACCTTGACGCGGGCACATTTGACAGACTGCACAGAGGCGCCCATTATCTGCTCAATATCCGTCCCGCAGGAGAGTGGCCGGCACAGTTTTTCTATTATGCGGGAGGTGTTCCCAGGATCATGGAGGAGATCAGAGAGATGCTCCATCTTGATGTGATGACAGTGACCGGAAAAACGCTGGGAGAGAACCTGGAGGAGCTGAAGAAAAACGGATATTACGATAAATGTCAGGAATATCTGGATCAATGGAAATTAAAGAGAGAAGATGTGATCCGGCCCTTTGACCGGCCGTTCGGGACCGACGGAAGTATCGCCATCCTGAAAGGCAACCTGGCGCCTGACGGAGCTGTGGTAAAGCATACAGTAGTACCGAAGGAGATGTTCGAGGCAATCCTCCGGGCAAGGCCCTTTGACTGCGAGGAGGATGCGATCCATGCAGTACTGACACATGAGATCCGTCCCGGGGATGCAGTGATCATCCGGTACGAGGGACCTAAAGGGAGCGGCATGCCGGAGATGTTTTACACGACGGAGGCCATCGCTTCGGACGCAGAGCTGGGGGCGAGCATCGCGCTTCTGACAGACGGCCGTTTCTCCGGAGCGTCCAAAGGTCCCGCGATCGGACATATTTCTCCGGAGGCAGCGGAAGGAGGTCCTATCGCGCTTGTGGAGGAAGATGATCTGATCGAGGTCAGCATCCCCCGGAGGATCCTCCGTATCGTAGGAGTAAAGGGGGAGAGAAGAACAGAAGAAGAAATAGAGAGAATCCTCTCCGAGAGGAGAAAGGCGTGGAAACCCAGAAAGAGCCGCTATACCCACGGTGTGCTGAAGCTGTTCGCGGATACAGCGGTCTCCCCTATGAAGGGCGGTTATATGGAATGAAGTATTATTTCTCTTATCTTTCAGGCTGTTCGGACAGGGACGGGTCCTTCCGGTACTGAAGCGGTGTGATCCCGTACTGTTTCTTAAATACACTCTGAAAATGACTCTGACTGGAGAAGCAAAGATAGCTGCTTATGACACTGACCGGTTTGTCCGTGTATTTAAGCAGTTGCTTTGCTTCTTCCATCTTGCAGCGCAGGATGAATGCGCTCACCGAAAATCCCAGTTCTTTTTTAAAATAGGAGGAAAAGTAGCTGCGGCTGAATCCCATATGTTCCGCTACATCGGCTGCTGTGATATGCTCACAGGTATTTTGCTGGATAAAACGGATCGCATTCTGGATGATGCCGTCTGAGGAGACCGGTATCTGCACATCCCGGACCTTTTCCGCAAAGGTATAAGCTATTTTCCCCATCAGTTCGTTCAGAGCGTCAGGATCTGAAAGTTTTTCCGCAGTCTGGATAAAATCATCGGAGAGCTGAAAGGCAATATCTGAGTCAAGCCCACCTTCGATGGCCGCACGGGTTGCAATGGTAGTTGAGATAATGACGTTATTCTTCATCTGCCGGAGTGCCGTCGGTCCGGTGATCCCGGCATGCATCAACGACTCATTGAACGGGATCTTTTCGAGTGCATCGGTGTTTCCGGTGCGGATGATCTCGGAAAAGATGTTTTCCACTTCATAGGAGTTATTGTGTATAGAGTAGGATTTCTGTTCATAAAGCCTGTCGGTGCTGTTTTCCTCCTGCTCAAAGGATTTGAGCGCAACGATATCTGTAAGGTTCAGGATTTCCTGATTGATACAGAAATTGACAAAGATAAGCTTCAGGAGGAATCCATTCAGCGGAAGCGGAGGGATTTTCTGGAAAAATTCGGAGAAGATCACTCTTTCTTCCTGAGGGACAACATAGTCCATATACATCTGGTGCAGTTCGTGATCTGAGTATGGGGTCAGACTGACAGGACCGAACAGAAGCCGTCTTTCGTGATCGAAGCTGACATTCAGACGTCCGTAATAGACGCCGTATTCTGTTGAGAGATAAGCAATCCGATCTTTACTCTGCAGCAGACGGCTGATATATTTTTCGGGAGGATATGTCAGAGCGGACTGCTCCGGCTGGGCATATGTGACCAGATACTCCCGGCAGTTGAAAATGTAGGAAGGAATGTGGGTATCCATGTACAGCATTTTCAGAAAGTTTTCAAGTGAATAAACGGAATCCATAACGATACATCCTTTTCCATTTTTTTGAACAAATAGTTTTACTATGGACAGTTTAATAAAATCACCGGAATCCGTCAAGAAAATACAGAACAAATTCATAAAATACAGAACAAATATAAAATACGTTGTTCCGTTTCTGTCATAGAATAAGAGCAGTTAAAGTCCAGCTAAGAAATGTCAAGAGGTGATATAAAAAAAGTTAAATTTTTTACAGTAGCGAAAAAAGGGTAACCTT
>CALWFV010000048.1 GCA_944377745.1 uncultured Mediterraneibacter sp.
GTGTAACATAAATATCACCTCTACCTTAATCATAATACTTTTGTCAAATTTATGTGTTATTTGTTTGGATTGCTATAGTATCTGAGGAGAGGAACGGTAGTTTTCTCTCAGCGTCACCGTCTCAAGGTCACTGTATTCTTTCTTAAGTTTATCAAAACATTTCGCATCTGCTCCCCGGAATCCATAGATAGACTGATCCGGATCCCCGATCACAAACAGTTCCCTTCCCGCAGAACTCCACAGTTTTACCAGCCGGAACTGGACCGGATCGATATCCTGAAACTCATCTACAAGCAGATAGCGGAACCGCTTTTCCCATCCCGACGCAGTCTCGCCATTTTCAATCCGGCGTACTGTCCGCAGCAGAAGATCGTCAAAGTCCCACAGGTTCTTTTCCTCTTTTTTCTTCTCATAGAGATCCCATGCCGTTTGCCATTCCTTTTCCGGTATCTGCTCTTCCGACAGCATCTCATCTATCTCGCTGCGTTCTGCTTCTGTCTTCGATTTGCATCTGGAGACTATCTCCAGAAATCGTTTCGCATTGATCGATATCCCGCTCTCCACGATCGTCTCTTCCGCCAGCCTGCTCTGTTCTTCATCGGTCATGAGTAAAGGATCTTCTCCCTGTTCCCTCAGAAAATCCAGACAGATCGCATGGAATGTGCCAATCTGCATAGAGCGGGCTGCCTGTTTCTTTCCCGTTTCCCGCTCGATCCGCTCCCGCATCCCGGCTGCCGCCTGGTTTGTGAAAGTGACCGCAGTGATATCCGACGGCTTTACTTTCCTGTATTCCATCAGATAGCGCAGCCGGGAGACCAGCGTCTTTGTCTTTCCGGTTCCGGGTCCTGCCTTCACAGCGATCCGGGGCGAAGTACAGCGTACCGCATACGCCTGCTCCGGGTTCAGGACCGGAGCGGCCGGTTTCAGTGTCAGGGCATCCTCCCGTTTCAGTATCGCGGCATTCACCTGTTTCAGCGTCCGGGCGTCCTCCGTGTCCGGTGTCGGGGCATCCTCCGGTATCTCTTGGGCCGCCTCTAGGCTCGCTTTCGTCTTTCCCGTTCTGTCCCTGTCCGGGTCCTTCTCTCTATTTGAAGGTATGGTTTCCGTCTCCGGCACTCCCAGCATATCAAAAAAGTTCATCTGTCCTTCCGTGTTGTTCAGCTCCTCTGCGCTGAACAGCCTGATCACACCATACTCACCGTCAAATCCCGGGATCCGCTCCACCTGCCCGTTCCGGAGTCGTTCGATCCCTTCCGCGATCCTCGTGCCTGCTGCCCGTCGGATTTCTTCCAGAGGGAGATTTCGCAGGATTTCAAATTCCGGTCCCAGTTCAGCCAAAAGGCGGCGATACTCCCTGTCCACCTTTTTGCTAGTCGACGATGCTCCGATGGACGCCCCAATCACTTCCGGAAGAGGGACAATGCTTTCAAACCGCTTTGCGTTTTCTCTCACATATCCTTCCTCCCGGTCAGCCACTTCCTCCACACGATGAGAAACGCCGATGGTGATCTTTCTGCCGCATTCCGGGCACTTTCCGTTATACTTCAAGGTCTCGGAAGGCGTCAGACAAAGGTTGCATTTCCGGTGCCCGTCCATGTGATACTTCCCTTCTTCCGGGAAGAACTCAATGGTTCCGTCAAGTCCATTCCCGGTCTGGATCGCATCCGCCAGAGCATCATAGGACATGGGAATATCAAACAGATTCGCCTCACGTCCCAGCTTTGCAGGCGAATGTGCATCCGAATTGGAGATCAGCTGGAAACGGTCCAGTGCAGACACACGCCAGTTCATCGGCGGATCCGAGGAAAGCCCCGTCTCCATGGCGTGGATATACGGCGTCAGGTCTTCGAAGCACTCCTCCACCGTATCAAACCCGGAAAACGCGCCGAACAGAGAAAAATGAGGAGTCCAGATATGCGCCGGCACATAGACGGCGGAAGGGCACAGTTCCAGGATGATTTCCAGAAGGTCATGGCAGTCCAGTCCCAGGATAGGGCGTCCGTCCGAATGGATATTCCCGATCTGCTCCAGCTTTGCGGATATCTTCTCAGCATCCTCCAGGCCCGGAAGCAGGATCAGACTGTGAACTTTGCGCACTTTTCCGTTTTTCTTATAGATCGAACTGATCTCTCCCGTGATGACAAAGCGTGGGGTCATCTCCCCCGGAACTTCGCTGTCTTTGATTCGGTACTCCTCCTTCAGGACATAAAGCCCCTCCTCCGCCGGCTCCAGCTTCTCTGTCAGTTCCTCCCGCCATGCCGGATGGGTAAAATCTCCCGTCCCGACAATATGGATCCCCTTTCTCCTCGCCCAGAGATCCAGATGCTCCGGAGTGCAGTCCTTGCTCGTCGCCCTGGAATAGCGGGAATGGATATGTAAATCTGCAATGTACATTGAAATCACCTCTGTACCTTATCCTGTTGTATTGTATTTAGTCAAAAATTTCCAGTTCCAATTTTATCACAGAAAATGCGAAACCGCCACCGGCTTTGATGATTGCAGGTCCATGTAAACATCGACGGATATTTATATTTTTGTACATCATTCCCTATTGTGCTTTTAAAATTTTTCCTGTAAAATAAACGGAAAACAGGCGAAAGTTTCTTTCGTCTGCCGTTTAAAATAACGGTTCTTTTATTTTCAACAGTTTTATTCCCGGCGGTCTCCGCCAAATATTCCTTTTGTTTGAGCTCACAGAAGGTTGCGGCCATTTATTTTTTTACCTATAATGGAGGTGTAGTTTATTGAAAGAAAAATCAAATAGTCAGGAGTATCCCACGGTAAACCGGCAGTACAAGGATCGGCTGTTCCGCATGGTGTTCAGCAAAAAGGAAGATCTTCTCTCCCTCTATAATGCCATCAACGGAACGGAGTATACTAATCCGGATGATCTTGAAGTCACTACGCTGGAAAACGCATTGTATCTTTCAATGAAAAATGATCTTGGTTTTCTTGTCAGTGTAGTTCTTAATCTTTATGAGCATCAGAGTACTCTTAATCCAAATATGCCGACAAGGGCGTTACTGTATTTTGCGCGTATGTATGAAGACTACATCGCAAAGCATAATATCAATATCTACAGCAGCGCTCCAAAAAAACTCCCTTTTCCTCAGCACATTGTTTTCTACAACGGAACAAAAGATGAGCCTGACAGACAGATTCTGAAATTATCGGATCTGTTTGAAACGCCGCCGACAGAAATGGAACCCTGTCTGGAATGTACCTCGACCATGCTGAATATCAATTACGGACATAATCGGGAGTTGATGGAAAAGTGCAGACGGCTGAAGGAATATGCCGTCTTTGTAGATACGGTCCGGGGAAATCTGGATTCCGGCCTGCCGCTTCAGAAGGCGGTATCCTTGTCGGTAGACGAGTGTATCCGGAAAGGCATTTTGGCGGATATCCTGACTGCTCAGAAAGCGGAGGTGATCCAGGTGGTACTGGAAACGTTCGATCAGGAAAAATATGAAAAAGCAATGAAACGCGAGTGGTATGATGAGGGCTATGACGACGGCAAAAATTCCGAACGAGAAAACGGCATCTGTCAACTGATCAGCGCTTTACTTGAAATGCAAAAGAAATACAACATCTCAAAAGATGAGATCATAGCAGAACTCATGGAGAAATACACACTTTCCCGTGCAGACGCTGAAGCATACCTGAAACAGACTTTAAAACCAAAATTTTGATCTCAATTAAATTAAGGAGGATTCTGGCATGAGATTATGCATTGCATACGCTTCGTGCAAAGTCTGATTCCGGGCAGAACAGTCATGAGTCATGACTTTGCACTTCATTCCATCTATTCCATTCAGGAATATATTTCATCAGAAGTGGAATTGACTCTGTAATGCCCGCTCACTATAATGAGAACCGAATCAAGGAGGTTCTTCATTATGAAAACGATCACGAAATTAAATAAATCATTTTACGAAAGGATGTTCTTCTATATCATCGGACTGCTCATCATGTCCGTGGGCTCCAACCTGTTTCTGAAAGCCGCCCTCGGCGTGGCTCCAAGCTGCACGATCGCGCTTGCCCTTTCAGAGATCTTTCCCTCCCACAGCTATGCAGTTTTTAATTTCCTTGTAAACTCGTTCCTGCTCCTCTGCGAGATCGCGGTGGTAAAGAAGGTCGAGA
The DNA here is from genome assembly GCA_944377745.1 of uncultured Mediterraneibacter sp. GTDB lineage: Bacteria > Bacillota > Clostridia > Lachnospirales > Lachnospiraceae > Mediterraneibacter. The sequence continues at coordinate 4,144 of CALWFV010000048.1, forward strand.
AAAAGCAGGCTGTTCAGCTTGCCCTGACCTTCCTCTACTCACTGTTTATCCAGTGGACGGCAAGTCCGCTCCGTTTTATCACGGCAGACACGATGATCGCCAGAGTGGTCTTAAGTTTTGCAGCATGCGCTGTGCTCGCTACAGGCATCTCTTTCACAGTAAATTCCGTATTTGCGGTACTGCCGATGGAGGGCTTTGTATCAAGCCTTTCCGAAAAGACCGGGAAATCGTTCGGAACAATCCGGGTTTATACAGAGGTCAGTATCACGGTCATCTCCGGAATCGTATCGATCGTCTGCCTTGGAAATATTTCCGTTGTCGGCATCGGGACCGTGATCGCGGCAGTCTGTACGGGAACGATCACAAATCTTCTCTCCCGCTTTTTTACGAGAGGATCTCTTCTTTCCCGTGCAGCCACAGCCTGATAACAAGATATGTAAAAGTCAAAAGTACTGTGCTCTTCTTAGCGGCACAGTATTTTTTATCCTGCATATTCTACAGTCTGTTCTTGTCTCCCCACTCGCACATCCCGTCCAGGATCGGGATCAGTGATCTTCCTCTCTCTGTCAGACTGTATTCCACTTTCGGAGGAATCTGGGGATATTCTTCCCGGTGTACAAGCTGATCCGCCTCCAGTTCTTTCAATGTGGAACTGAGTGTCTTGTAAGAAATCGATCCGATATACTTTTTCATCTCATTAAACCGGACCACACCGAACTCCATCAGTGTATAGAGGATCGTCATCTTATATTTTCCGTTGATCAGCGACAGTGTGTAGCTGAATCCGGTTGTGCTCAGATTTTCGTTTGATATGCATCTCTCTCCCATTTTTCCTCTCCCCGCTTCCTGTCCTTTATTTTTCTCTTATGTACTTTCCTCTTGTATACTTTCCTGCAGGTAAGTATATATCTTTTTTGTAAGTATCGCACTTTCATGTGCGTACTTGTCATGCATCTCATTCTTGTTATGATTATAATATCAACAGTTGAGGGAGTCAATCCCGCATACAGAAGGAGGATTTTTCAATGAGTAAGAAAATTGTGGTTATTACAGGAAGCCCACGCAAAAACGGAAACAGCTTTGCAATGACAGATGCTTTTATCAAAGCGTCAGAAGCCAACGGACACACAGTGACAAGATTCGACGCTGCAATGATGAAGATCGGCGGGTGCCATGCCTGCGAGACCTGTTTCAAATCAGGAAAAGCCTGTTCCTTTGACGACGATTTCAACACCATCGCACCGGCGATCCTGGATGCTGACGTCATCGTCTTTACCATGCCGGTCTACTGGTATTCTATCCCGTCTCAGATCAAGGGTGTGATCGACCGGGTCTACTCTCTGGTCGTAGGCGGCAAAAATATCGCCGGAAAAGAATGTGCTCTGATCGCCTGCTGTGAGGAAGAGGATCTGACTGTACTGGACGGGGTCCGGATCCCTATGGAGCGGACAGCCGCATTAAACAAATGGAAAATGGTTGGAGAAGTTCTCATCCCCGGCGTATTGAACACAGGCGATATTGAAAAGACAGACGGATGTCAGCAGGCCGCGGCTCTGGCAGACAAGATCTGAAAATCTGAAAAGGAGAAGTTGTCATGAGTAAGAAAATCGTTATCTTAAACGGAAGTCCCCGCCGGAAGGGAAATACATCCGCTCTTGTTAAAGCCTTTACTGAGGGCGCTGAGAGTGCAGGCAATACAGTCACTGAATTTTTCCTGGACAGCATGAACATCCACGGCTGCAAAGGCTGCTTCGGCGGTCACAGCAGCAGAGAATGTCCCTGTGTCCAGAAGGACGATATGGACCAGATCTATCCTGCAGTGAAGAACTGCGATGTGGTTATTCTCGCCACCCCGCTGTATTACTGGAACATGAGCGGACAGATCCGCACAGCAATCGACCGCCTTTTTGCGCTGGAAGAAGGAGATGGCAATCTCCTCCGCGGACATGACAGATCCTGCGCCCTTCTGATGGCGGCAGAAGGAAATGGATTTGAGGATGTCCTGCTCTATTATGACCATCTGATGGAGCATCTCCGCTGGAATAACCTGGGGCATGTGCTCGCAGGGGGCAACGGGGACATCGGAGATATCAAAGGGAAGCCTGAACTGAAGAAAGCCTTTGAACTGGGCGCATCGATCAGATAGTCCCCGGTCAGATAAAACAGATTAAGAAATCCGGGCGGTCCGCAGCAGAATCATCTCTATCTGCCGCCATACCGCCCGGATTTTTTACGCTTTTGACTGTTCACAGGATCACTTTCCGTATCTGTCCCTCTTCTGCCCACGGGAACTCTTCTCTTATCCGCTCCACGATCTTTTTGCCGGATGCCTCCGGATCTTCTCTGTATGCAGCGGAAACCGTCTCATAATCCCACAGGTTCTCCGGCGTCGTATACACTGCGATCGGCCAGCCGTACTCCACGCCGTCTTTCTTGCGTCTTCGTCTTCTGAAATCCCGGATCACGATATACGCCTGCATCTGCAGTTCCGTGATCACACCGTCAAAGTTCTTCTCCCCGCCTTTGCCGAATCCCGCCATCTTCTTCACCTCAAAAGAATATAATTCTATCTCCGTCTCAAACAGGTCCATGATCTTCTTGCTCCTGTTGCTGGCAAGTTCATCCTCATAGCGGGCGTCAAAGTCATATCCGTCCCGCCTGTAGTTCGCAAAACAGGGGAACCATTCTTTGGAGATGAATCCCGCTTTTCTGTCAAAGAATTTTCCATATGCCACTCTTCCGCTCCTCGCAATGATCTCCCGCCATACCCAGGGATCCTGCTCCGGGTCTCCCGTCCACCACGCATATGGATAAACGTGATCCTCCACGGAAAATCCCGGGATCTCATTTGCAAAAAGGGGCAGGAAGCCCACCTGGTCAATATAGCGGATCAGTTCCTCCGGAGTGCGGATGCGGAGCGGATCATCCCAGTCCAGCCCGCGCATGATCCATTCCCCTGATTCATTCGGCATGCCTCTTTTCCTCCTTCTTCTGACTTTTTAATTTTCTGACCGGAATTCTTCTGATCGGAACGGTTCCGGCCTCTCACAGGAAGATCTGATATCTGTAAACGCGCCCGACTTCCCGCCTTTCAGCATAGCGTCAAGCACCTCATGCACATGATATGTCATCTCCGCAGACGGGCGCAGCGGAGTGCCGTTCAGGATCGTGTCCGCAAGATCGACTGGTCCGATCCCTCTGGAATTATCGCTGTATCCGTTTGCGGCGGGCAGCACATATGGTTCATTTTTCACCCTGGGATCCATCACATTCGGAAGAAAACGGACTTCCCCTCCGAACTGGTTCGGATCCGTCAGGAACAGGATTCCCTTTGTCCCATAGATCGTAAAGTAGGCCTGGTCCGCCGTTACCGAGTCTGCATCTATATGAAATGTTCCGGTCACACCGTTCTCAAGCTGCAGGACCGCATTGACCTGGCTTTCATTCGGGGTATCCATGATCTGACCGTACAGAGGAGTTCCAGGAACTATATTCTTATGTGTGGGATATGGGTATCCCACAGTGCTCCCCACTCTCGCCACCGGCCCGAGAAGGCTTACCAGCGCGGTGACATAGTACACGCCGTAATCGCAGACAATGCCGCCTCCAGGCTGACGCAGAAAGTCGGCAATGCACAGCAGGATGTCGTTGTTCCGGTTTGCAGAGACCGCAAAAGAGTGGATTTCCCCCAAAAGCCCGCTGTCAATGGCCGCCCTTGCTGTCTGAAGCGCTGAACCGAGGAAGGTGTCCGGCGCGGAACCAAGATACACTCCCTTCTCATGGGCAAGCTCCACAAGTTCCGCCGATTTCTGCAGATCGTCGGTCAGCGTTTTCTCTGTATAGACATGTTTTCCGTGTTCCAGCGCCGCCCTGATCACACTGTAATGAACATGGGCAGGCGTCAGATTGACGATAAGACGGATCTCCGGATCGTCCAGCATTTCCTCCATCGTGACCGCCTGTATCCCGTATTCCCGTGCTTTCTTCTGGGCGCTCTCGATATGCCCTGCGCAGATGGATTTCACAGACAGGCTGTCAAACCTGTGTATCATGTTTTTCAGATAGATATCGCTGATCGCGCCGGCGCCCACCACACCGGTGTATACTTTCTTCTGATCCATATTGTGTCCCTCCTGTCCTGTCTTCTGATAAAAATATTATCGCTGAACCGGAGCGGTGTCAATTCCCCTGGTGGACAACCGGATAAGGAAAGATTCCCTTTCCCTATCCGCCGCGATACCACGGGCAGCTCACGGCAAAGCCGTTCTACGCTCCGCTCCGGTCCGCGCTAAGCGAACGTCCACTGGACGTTCAGCGCCGCTGTCCGTTGTCCGTCAAATGCCTGCTCGTGCAAGCACGGCAGCCGCTTGCCGGGCTTATCGCACAAAAAGAACCGGAAAATGTTTCATCTTACTAAAACATCCTCCGGTTCTTCACCTTTGATCCGTTATTCAGTTTCTTCATCTTTCACTGTACCTCTGATCATTATTTCGTCAGTCTGTACAGCTGGTACGCATCAACATTTCCATTCATAAGAAGAAGTCCTGTTGTGATCATCTTTCCATTTTCTTTAAAATAATTTCTCAGTCTCTCTTTGAGGGATACTTTTTCCTCTCTTACAACATAATTATTTTTATTTATAGCGATCGTACTCATAATCTGTCTCTCCTTTTTACTTATCTGTATGTTTCCTCGTTACACTTATATCTTAGCGCGCACAAAACAGATAAAACAGTCGTTTTTTTGACCTTTTCCAAGTCGATATTGACTTTTATGCAATATCATACGCTGAAAGCATCATAACTGATCCGTAAAAAGTATTAGACAATCTTCCTCTCGAAAAATACAATATAATTATCACGATCATGGTGAAGACTACAGACTGACAGTCATATCTTTGTGTGACTTTTATGAAAGGAGTTTTATTATGAAATACACAAAATTAGGTAATTCTGATCTGAGCGTTTCCCGGGTCTGCATGGGATGCATGGGCTTTGGCGATCCGACACGGGGCCAGCACTCCTGGACTCTGGACGAGGAGCACAGCCGCGAGATTATAAAGCACGGGCTGGAACTGGGCATCAATTTCTTTGATACCGCCATCGGCTACCAGAGCGGCACCAGCGAGCAGTATCTGGGACGGGCGCTGACGGATTTCGCAAAAAGGGACGACGTAGTGGTTGCGACAAAGTTCCTTCCCCGCACGCCGGAGGAGATCGAGGCCGGCATCACAGGCCAGCAGCACATTGAAAACATGCTGAACAAAAGCCTTGAGAATCTGGGCATGGATCACGTCGATCTCTACATCTACCATATGTGGGATCATCAGACACCGGTCTATGATATCCTGGACGGGCTCAACCGTATGGTAAAAGCCGGGAAGATCCGTTATATCGGCATTTCCAACTGCTTCGCATGGCAGCTCGCAAAAGCAAATGCTCTTGCAGAAAAGAAAGGATTTGCCAAATTTGTCTCCATCCAGGGACATTATAACCTGATCTTCCGGGAAGAAGAGCGGGAAATGGTTCCTTTCTGCCAGGCGGATAATATCGCCCTGACTCCGTACAGCGCCCTTGCCGGAGGCCGTCTCTCCAAGCACAGAGGTGAAACGTCGAAGCGTCTGGCGGAGGACAGCTATGCAAAACTGAAATATGAAGATACCGAATCCCAGGATCAGGTGATCATCGACCGGGTTGCTGAAATTGCAGAAAAGCGGGGAGTTACGATGACAGAAGTCTCCCTCGCATGGCTCCTGACAAAGGTCACTTCCCCGGTGGTAGGCGCTACGAAGTTCCACCATGTGGAGGGTGCCGCAAAAGCGGTGGATCTGGAGCTGACAGATGATGAGATCGCTTATCTGGAAGAGCCCTATGTTCCTCATAAGCTCGTGGGCGTGATGGCTCAGAATACGGCAGCCTCATCAAAAGAAAAGCATGTATGGTCCACAGGGGATCAGAAGGTCTGAACAAAAAACAGTCCTGATATTATTTCTATCAGAAAAGGACAAGTCGTACAGGTAAAACTATCATCCCTGTACAACCTGTCCTTTTCCATTTTTCTATAACATCGGCTTCAGGCATTTCACGATCTTCTCTATGGTCCTGACAAAGATCTCCGTATCCGCCTCAGGATTATTCAGATAGGCATGGTAAGCACCCTGTATACAGCAGGACAAGAGGATATTCTTCTCGAGATCGTTCTCAAATTCCGGATGCTTCCTGAATATGACCTTTTTCAGTTCCCGGTCAAGCTGATTTGCCAGATGATTCTGCTCTTTCCCTGAAAACAGGATCTTGATCAGTGATATCTGTGACAGGAATGCCAGGCAGAGCGCTCTTGTAAATGCATCCATATTTTCAAATGTATAGTCCTTCAGATGCTCAATGCCGTTTATGATGGACATGACCGTCTCTTTTTCTATGGACTCGGACAGATCGTAGATATCCGCATAGTGGGCATAAAAGGTTGACTTATTGATACATGCCTCCGCACACAGTTCTTTCACCGTGATCTTCTCCAGCGTTTTTTTCGCCCGCAGTTTGATAAACGCATTCTTGATCGCTTTCTCTGTTTTTTCCATCCTGAGATCCATTGGTTCCTCCTGTTTTCGAAAACTTTTTCCCAACTGAAATCTTCCGTTTCGTATCGGCTGATCTTAACCGACACTTCTGTCAAAATGGTTGGATTTCCAACCTATCCTCTGAATTGTCGGTGGACGTCCGGCCGGATTCCCGTTATTCTTATTATACAGTGAAAAACAACTACAGTCTATTAAAATAAAAACCGGAGGTAATTATGGATTTTTACGGATTCTACACAGGAAAGATCTTTGACGCCTACAAATATCTTGGCGCCCATATAACAGATAAAGGGGTTGTCTTCCGCACCTTTGCCCCCTCCGCATCGAAGATTTCCGTCATCGGAGAGTTCAACGAGTGGGAGGAGAGTCCCATGGAGAAGGCACACGACGGAAATTTCTGGGAGTTCACCTCAGAAAAGGCCCGTCCCGGCATGATGTACAAATACCGGATCTACGACCAGACCGGACAGTTTATCGACCACTGTGATCCCTACGGATACGGAATGGAACTGCGGCCAAACACTGCCTCCATCATCCGGGACATGGATACCTATCGTTTCCATGACGCGGCATGGATGAAGAAGCGCACCGACCGGCTTCATGATCCGCTGAATATCTACGAGATCCACTTCGGCTCCTTCCGTAAGCCTTCCGACGAGCCGGACGCATGGTACAATTACGAAGAAATGGCGGATATCCTGATCCCCTATGTGAAAGAAAACGGGTACAATTATCTGGAGATCATGCCGCTCTGCGAGTATCCCAGCGATGAGTCCTGGGGATATCAGGGCACCGGGTTCTTCAGCCCCACCTCCCGGTATGGGACGGCGGATCAGCTCAAAGCATTTGTTGACGCCTGCCATCAGAATAATATCGGCATCATCCTGGATTTTGTCCCCGTACATTTCGCGGTGGACTATTACGCCCTGGCAAATTATGACGGAACAGCGCTGTACGAATATCCGCATGCCGCTGTGGGGCAGAGTGAGTGGGGAAGCTGCAACTTCATGCACTCCCGCGGCGAGGTGCGGAGTTTCCTTCAGTCCGCCGCCAACTACTGGCTCACAGAGTTCCACATGGATGGCCTTCGTATGGACGCCATCAGCCGCGCGATCTACTGGCAGGGGACGCCGGAGCGGGGCGTCAACTCCAACGCGGTAGAATTTCTGAAAAATATGAACCGGGGTCTGAAAGAACTGCACCCCTCCGCCATCCTCGCCGCAGAGGACTCCACCAGTTTCCCCGGAGTCACTGACGCTCCGGAAGAAGGCGGACTTGGTTTCGATTATAAGTGGGACATGGGCTGGATGAACGACACTCTGGACTACTTCCGCACAGATCCTCTGTTCCGCGGAGGATGCGGAGACAAACTCACCTTCTCCATGGCATACTATTACGATTCTAATTACCTGCTGCCCCTCTCCCACGACGAGGTCGTGCACGGGAAAGCTACGATCCTCCAGAAAATGTTCGGGGATTATGAGATAAAATTTCCTCAGGCGCGGGCGTTCTATATGTACATGTACGCTCATCCGGGCAAGAAGCTGAACTTCATGGGAAATGAGATCGGTCACTTCCGGGAATGGGACGAAAAGCGGGAGCAGGACTGGAACCTGCTGGACTTCCCGGCTCACCAGGATTTTCACCGGTTCATGACCGACCTGAACCGGTTCTATCTGGAACACCCGGCTTTCTTTGAGAAAGATTATGACGCCGACGGATTCCAGTGGCTGGACTGCCATTCCCAGGATCGCTGCGTATATGCCTTCGAGCGCGCAGGGAAAAAAGAGAGGGTCGCAGCCATCTTTAACTTCTCCGGGGTGGAGCAGGCAGGATATCAGCTTGAGATCCCGGGTGCCGCAAAACTGGAGCGCGTATTCTCCAGCGAACTTCCCGCATACGGCGGACAGGGAAGAGGGAAAGTAAAATCCCTTTCTGATAAGACCGATTCCGGCAAATCGGTATTTGAATTCACGCTGCCTCCATTTTCAGCGGAATATTATCTGATAACAGAAAAATGATCCTGCTTTTCCATTCCAGGACAGCGCGGTGCATCCTCCGCGCTGTCCTTCTTTTTTGGGTCTGATACGATTCGTTGCTTGCATCTCACACTCTTTCTGTGTTATCCTCTTATCATCTTATCTAAGGCGGAGGGCCTCTGTCCCTGATCTTACCGCCGGATAATCATTTTATTTCATGCTCCGCATTCGGAGTATATTCCACGCAGACTTACCTACTGGCAGAAAGCGAGGTGGTTCCCTTGATAACTGGATCCTCTGTCTGAAACGTTACCCGAAAACACATATGGAGGAACATTATGAAAAAAACGAAACGCACTCTGGTGCTTATCCTGTCCGCCGCCCTGCTGCTCTGCACCGGAATAGTAAGTCTGGCGGAAAATGATACGCCGGAGGGAACCGACACCGTCTGCCTGCTGACACTGGTACAGCCGGAACACGGAACTTTGAAAACGGAAGAAACTTATAGCATTACAGAAACCGGTCAGTTACGCATCCCACCCGGCACAGAAGTCCAGGTCATGGCAGAGACAGCGGACGGTTATGAAACCGATCAGCTTCTTCTCAACAGTGAACCTCTGGAGCCGGACGAAAACGGAATCGCAGCATTCCGGATGCCTGCACAGGACAGCACACTTGAACTGACCGTTACAGAAAAAAGCCTGTCACCTGCCGGCGATGCAAAACCGGATACAGCGAACAAAGGAAATACGGATGATAGCCAAAATCCGGCTAATGCAACAGCAGCCGGTTCTCTCAGTCAAATCGGTCAGAAAATCCTGAAAGCAGGTCTGCCTGCTAAAGCCGCTTTGCGATCGGCTGGCGAGACCATCACTTCTGCATACATCAAAAAAGGTTCTGAAGTCTCCGGAGGAATAGACGTAATCCAATGGACTGACGATAACTGGTCTGCTCTTGATCAGTGGTCTGAAGGCATTCTCGGCACAACATCCGGAGAATGGCTTTTCTGCGCTGATCCAACACAGCATTTCAAAGAAGGTCTTGTGATGACATCCCACAACGCACTTGAATACTACGATCAGGATACAATAGATACCGTCTGCGCCCTGCTCTACTATGTGGACAGCTACGGCTGTTCCGGGCTTTCGGAAGACCAGAAATATATGATAAAACAGGCATTTCTCTGGACTGCCCTCAACCATGTAACCAAATGGTACAGCGGGGAGGGTTATATAGAGATCAATTACGGCAACGGACTGACCTGCGGCTGCGGTTATGGCATAGCCGGACACTACCGCAATCTCTATGACGACGGAATCAAGTGGCTAGAAACTAACCGTGACAATTTTGACGCATCCGGCGAGATCTTTACCAATGGTGAGAATCAGCCCTTAAGCCGGTGGAACTATGAATTTCATCCAACGGGGTATCTGGTTTTGAAGAAAATTTCCGCCATTCCCGAACTCACTGACGGAAATTCCTGCTATAGCCTTGGCGAAGCAGAATACGGGATTTACACAGATGAAGACTGCGAAGACAAAGTCGGAACTCTCACCACAGACGGCAGCGGAAACTCGGGCAAAATCGAGCTCGACACAGGAGAATATTATATAAAAGAGACAAAGGCTCCCACCGGATATGCCCTGGACACAAATGTCTATACCGCAGAGGTCGAGGGAAACAGCACCACAACAACTGAGGTACAGGATACTCCTCTGAGTATCCCCGTCCAGCTTCTGCTTGAAAAAACTGACAGGGATACAGGGACCGGCGTGCCGCAGGGAAATGCAGCTCTTTCCGGTGCCGAATTTACGGTCCGGTATTATGACGGTACTTACGACTCGGACCCCTCTGCCGAAGGGAAAAAACCTCTTAGGACATGGGTCATGAAAACTGGGGCCGACGGCACAGTAAGATTTGACACCGCATCAAGGGTTTCCGGCGACATCTTTTACTATTCCGGCGGAAAGGCTGCCCTGCCGCTGGGGACTATCACCATTCAGGAGACAAAGGCTCCTGCGGGATATCTGCCCAGCAGCGAACTCTTCGTGATCCAGATCACAGCACAGGGGAATGGTGTCAGCGCGTACAACCAGCCGACTGTCCCCGAAAGTGTGATCCGTGGCGGAGTACGCGTCGAGAAATGGGATAACGAGCTGGGCAGAAACAGTGCCCAGGGCGGAGCTTCTCTGTCGGGAACCCGATTTGAGATCATCTCCCTGAATCCAAATCCCGTGGTCGTCGAAGGCAGAACATATGAAAACGGTGACGTGGTCAAAACAATAATGACAGACGGAACCGGCGCCGCGTCCACAGCTGACGACCTGCTCCCATACGGAAATTACCGCATTACCGAGACGGTTCCTCCCTCTGGATATTCATCAAAGGGTACGCTCCAGCGGGATTTTTCTGTCAGAGAAAACGGTGCACTTGTGGATCTGAACACCGAAACGACCGCCATCAGAAATAACGTAATCCGGGGTGGCATCCGGATCGAGAAATGGGACAGCGAACTTGACAAAAAGGCGTCCCAGGGAGGAGCCTCCCTGGAAGGGGCTCAGTTCAATATCATATCGTTAAATTCGAATCCCGTGGTCGTCGAAAGAAAAACATATCAAAACGGCGACACGGTCAAAACAATAAAGACTGACAGCAGCGGTACCGTATCCACTGACCCAGACCTGCTCCCCTATGGCAAATACCGTGTCGAAGAGATCGCCCCGCCGGAAGGCTATAATCACACCGGAATCCTTTCCCGGGAGTTCACGATCCGTGAGGACAGTGTGACCGTAAATCTCACCACTTCTGACACTGCCATAAAAAACGACGTCATACGGGGCGATCTGGAACTGATCAAGTTTGCCGAACCTTCCGATGAAGAGGAAGATCAGATGCCTCCGCTCAAAGGCATTATCTTTGAGCTCACATCAAAGACCACCGGGGAAACCTTCCGTATCACCACCGATGAGAACGGCTATGCTTCCACAGATCAGCTCGCCCTCAGCAGCCGCGGGAATCTTGTCTACGACACCTATACCGTACATGAAAAGAATACGCCGAAAGGTCTGAAGCCTGTCGACGACTTTGAGGTCACGATCTCAGAGGAAGGGCAGACACTTTACTACATTCTGGAAGACAAAAAGATCCTGTCGCCGATACAGCTTGTAAAGACAGACAGCACGACGGGCAGGACGATCCCCCTCGCCGGAGCGGAATTTCAGCTTCTTGACGAAAACAAGTCTCCGCTCACCATGACAACCTGGTATCCGGACAAGATCGTCCACGACAGCTTTCAGACAGATGAAAGCGGATCCTTTATCCTCCCTGAAAAACTCTCTGCAGGAGTCTACTATTTTCGCGAGATAAACGCACCCAACGGATACCTCCGCGGGGAAGACCTGAAATTCGAGATCACGGAAGGGAGGGACTGGGCCGAGCCCATGACTGTAAAATATGAAGATGTGCCGGCGATGGGGCGAATCCGTATCATGAAGACAGACAGCGAGACCGGGGACGCTCTGGCTGACGTGGAGTTCACCATCACCGCAGCGGAAGATATCGTGACCGAGGACGGCACGGTCCGGGCGGAGAAGGGCGAGGTTGTAGATACGCTTACTACGGATAAAAAGGGGAACGCACAGAGCTGCGAGCTGTACCTTGGAAAATACACCGTCACAGAGACCAGACAGCCGTCAGGATATGTCCTGCCGGGAGAAGGCGTGGACGTGGAACTTCAGTACGCCGGCCAGGACACACCTCTGGTGACGGAAGTACTGAAGCTTGAAAATATCCCCACAACGCTGATCCTTGAGAAGGTCTCATCCGATACCGGGGAGCCGCTGGAAGGCGTGACCTTTATGATATGGCAGGATTCTGAAGAAAGTTCCGGCACGGCAGCCGAAGACGAAAGCGGCGGCTCCACCAGAGCGAACAGCGCAGTCGGTGAAGGCGAAACAACAGACAGTTCCAGTGATACATACGAACCGGATGACGAGAACGCAGAAGACGTATCAGGAGAGACATATACCACAGATGAAAACGGGCAGATCATTCTTCAGCGTATCGAACCCGGCGTCTGGTGTATTCAGGAAACGGAAGGCATTCCGGGCTACTCATTTGACAGAGAGCTCCGGAAGGTGGAAGTGACAGAAGACGGAAGGATTGGAGGCGAGCCATCATTGACGATCACTGTGGAAAACGAAAAGACAAAGATCCCTCAGACCAATGCGGTCATCGCTGATACCGGAAAGAAATCAGGGATCGCGCGCACGGAGACAACGATCCGGGATACCGTGACCATGACCGGGCTCCAGCCGGACGAAGAATATCTTCTGCTCGCCCAGGTGATGGATACCGGCACCGGAGAGCCTCTGACTGATAAGGATGGGGAGCCGGTGACTGCAGAGAAGGGATTTACCGCAGAGACCTCTGATATGGAGATTGAGATCGACATTCCACTGGACGCCTCCTCCCTCGCCGGCAGGACCTTCACTGTTTTCGACACTCTGTACATCGGTGAGACAGAAGCCGCAGCCCACCGCGATATCAACGCGGAGAGCCAGCAGGTCACTTTCCCGGAACACAGGATCGGGACTACCGCACTGGGGGCGGACACAGGCACCCACGATATCGCCGCTTCTAAAGACGCTGTAATCATCGACACCGTCTCCTGGGAGGGGCTGATCCCGGGGCTTGAATATGAACTCCAGGGCGTGGTGATGGATAAAGAGACCGGCGAACCTTACCTGGAAGACGGCGAAGAAATCCGCATTTCTGAACGCTTCACCCCTGACAGCGCCAAGGGAACCACTGAGATGCGATTTCAGTTAGATACTTCCGGACTGGCGGGAAAAGATTTCGTCATCTTCGAATTTCTCTATCAGGATGGCGATCTGACAGCGTCCCACGAAGACATGAATGATAAAGATCAGACCGTCCATGTCCTCGCCTCCGCCGAGATAAAAAAAGAGATTCCAAAGACCGGAGACGGTACAGATCCGTCTGCCCTTGCGGGACTGGCGGGGCTGACAGGACTTGCCGCTGCTTCCGCGATTGGTGCCTGGATGCACCTGCGCCGCAGCCGCAGACACAGGAAGCCAAAACGAAGAAAACATTCGTAAAACATGCGCCTGCAGTACGACATCGGATAGAAAAGAGTGTGGGGAGCCGCTGTGTATCCGGCGTGCTCCCCGCACTCTTTTCCTTCTGTCATACTGATCCTTCTAAAAACTTCAAAGCGTTCATGTGGATGATCCCTTCTCTGGAAAAATCCATCTTATCCATGGAGATCACGTATTTGGGATAATTGTCCGGAATATTCTCATATGCGCCGAACTCCCTCGCGATCACGTTTTGGTCGTACAGATAATATGCCACCTGATAATACTCTTTCTTTCCGTCCTTTAACGCAACAAAATCCACCTCGCTGCCAGGGATGCTTCCCACATAGACTTCATATCCCCGGTTCAGAAGTTCATTGTAGACTACATTTTCCAACAGCGCCCCCATCTCCAGTTTAAATCCGCTGTTGTGGATCCTGCCCAGACCCAGATCGGTAAGATAATATTTATCAAGCGTTGTCAGAATCTTCTTTCCTCTGATATCATAACGCTGCGCCTTGGAAACGATCAGCGAAGTCTGTATATGATCCAGATAATTATAGAGCGTCTGTGTGCTCACCGTCCGGTCCACGCTTTTAAAATATTTCAGGATTCCCTGTGATGAAAATGTCTGCGATGGATTTGCCATCAGATATTCCATGATCCGGTTCAGCAGGTCCACATCCCTTGCGCCTGTCCGCTGCACAATGTCCCGCAATACAACTGAATTATACAGATCCTGCAGATATGTGCGGACCTCGCTTTCGCTGTGAAGGGAAAACCGCTGCGGCATCCCGCCCCAGTTCATATATTCGACCAGATCTTCATCCGTCGGCGCTGCAACATTTCTGATCTCGCAGCACTCGGAAAACGAAAACGGCGCGACACGGAATGTTACATATCTCCCTGAAAGAAGTGTCGCCAGCTCACCTGACAGCAGTTTGCTGTTCGAGCCGGTAATAAATATACTGACGTCCCAGGTAGCCCGAAATGAATTGATCACCCTTTCAAATCCGTCTACCATCTGGATCTCATCAAAAAACAGATAGTATTTTTCCTCATTTTTTCTTTTATCGCAGATGTGATCATATAGTGCCTTCGCATTTGTTATATATGAATATTGAAAATCTTCAAAATTCATATATATGATCTGCTCCTGTCTGACTCCTTTCTGCTTCAGTTCTTCCATGATTTCATGGAGAAGTACCGATTTTCCCGAACGTCTCAGTCCGATCAGGATTTTGATCAGTTCACTTTCGTAAAACGGACGGATTCTTTTTAATACAGATTCTCTTTTTATCATACCCTGCCTCCATCATGCGATATCCCACGGCTGTTTCCAGTTTTCCCGCATTCATTCTAAATAATCAGGAACCTATATCAAGAGTTTTGCCTGTCTCTCTATAATTATAATAGAATATATATTTAAATTTGTAAAGTTATTTTGATATATCAAAATTATTTAGTATATTTTGCTATTAATTTCTTTGTATCAAAATTTTTTCCCCGCAGACTTTTCCTATTGACTGCTGTCTCCCCGCCTCTTCTTTCTGTACTCCGACGGCGACTCCCCGTACTCCTTCCGGAATATCCTTGAAAATGCAAGCTGGTCCTCAAATCCCAGCGAGCCGGAGATCATGGCGATCGGCAGGATGGTAGTTGTCACAAGACGGCAGGCTTTCTTCAGCTTCAGGTCCATGAGATATCTCTTGGGTGAGATACCGAACTTCTCATGAAACGTCCTTGTCATGTAATTCGGATGGATCCCGAAGGATCTTGCCACGTCTTTGAGCACCAGTTTCTCCGCATAATTGGTATCCAGATAGAATTTCACTTCATCTGCCACAGAATCCTTTCCCCAGCTTTCCTCGCTGAATCCGATGTCCGCAAAAAGTTCCGCCATGATCTGATACAGGATCCCGTTGGCGCGGAAATACTGACTGGTCGGATTGCCTTCCATTGACAGGATATCAAAGATCTTCTCTCTGTACTTTTCCACATCAAGCCCGTGAATGATGTATACGTCGTCCACGGACGTCATGATCTGATACAGGTACGCTTCCGAACTGATCCCCAGAAAGCTGATCCAGGCATAATGCCACGGCTCTTCCTTTGACGCTTCATAAAAGGAAATCTTTCCCGGCGGAATGAGAAACGCGTCCCCGGCAGACAATTGAAAAATATGTTCATTGATATGCAGTTTTCCTCTCCCTTCCAGAACAAAATGGATCAATTGATAGGAACGGAACTTGGGTCCGTAACTGTAGCCGGGGCTGCACGCCTCGTAGCCCGCGCTGTAAAATGTCAGATCTGAATTTGATTTATACTGCAGCGAATGCTGCGTCTCTTTATATTCCCTCATATTTTTATATTATCTCAAAAAGTTAGTTTTTTCCATATTTATAATTTGAAATGCTATAGGAAAATGCGCCGGTATCGTGTTAAATATAACTAAAGGCGCCGAAGATATAAAAAGGAAGGAGATGATCGATTGAGGGAAAAAAAGCAGCATTTCCATCTTGAGCCGCCGAGAGGACTTCTCAATGATCCCAACGGGCTGGCATATTTCAAGGGAAAATATTACGTGTTCTTTCAGTGGAACCGCTTTGCAAAAGATCATTCTTATAAGGAATGGGGAATGTTCACTTCCCCTGATATGATCCGCTGGACTTTTGAGGGGAGCGCTCTGCTGCCGGACCAGACTTATGACATGTGCGGAACTTATTCCGGCAGCGGATTTGTTATCGACAAGAAACTATATTTGTTTTATACAGGTAATGTAAAAAAAGGCGGAAAGAGAAAAAGCTATCAGTGCATGGCAGTGACTGAAAACGGTCAGAAGTTTCTAAAGCTCGGAAGCGTGGCGGAAACGCCGGAGGATTTCACAGAACATTTCCGTGATCCGAAAGTTTTCCGCACGAAATCCGGCACATACTTCATGGTCACGGGAGCACAGCGAAAGTCCGGGAAGGGTGCGCTGGCACTGTTTCGCTCCTGCGACGGGCTGACCTGGAAGTATTCCGGCATCCCCGCCATGACAGAAAAGTATGAAATGGTCGAATGCCCCGATCTGTTCCGGCTGGACGGAACCTGTGTCCTGCTCTACTGCCCTCAGCAGAGGGACAATGAAAAAGACGCCGATATTTCCAGTTTCTCGGCAGTAAAAACCGTCACGTTCAATGAACAGGATGGAACCTTTGACGATGCCGACCTGGATCAGAATTTTTCAAAAACAGACTTCGGATTCGACTTTTACGCCCCCCAGACCTTTGAAGCTCCGGACGAACGCCGGATCCTCTACGCATGGATGTCCCGCATGGACGGGGGACAGGAGAAAGCCTTCTCCGAAGGAGCCCCCCGCATCCACTGCCTGACTCTCCCCCGGGAGCTTAAGATCAGGGACGGGAAACTGATCCAGGTTCCGGTGAAAGAGCTGGATCATCTGAAAGGGAAGGATGTTCCCGCCATAAAAACAGATGAAAATACGGTCCGCCTCCATCCCGGAGACCGCACCTGGTTCCTGCACTTTGCGCTGACAGATCCGCAGGAAAAAGTTTCCGTCCGGTTCCACTGCGGAGAGTCTTCGATGACCTGGGATCCGGAAGAGAAACAGATCCGGTTCACAAGAAAGAACTGGATTACCGGAAAAAGCGAATCCCGGGAGTGCCGGATCGAACGCTTAAAAGAAGTCGAGATCTGGTCCGACCAGTCCAGCATGGAGATCTTCCTGAACGGCGGCGAGGCGGTCATGTCTTCCCGCATTTTCCCGGAGGATACAGTTCCCGAGGTTGTCATAAAAGGGCTTTCAGATAATGATGAAATTCAGATGAATGAGATAAACGGAGGTAAGAAAGATGTTATTCTTTAAGAAAAACAAAGCGCAGGACGATCTGGTCCTCTGCGCCCCTGTCACCGGCAAAATGATAAAGCTTGAAGACGTCCCCGATCCGGTCTTCTCCTCTGGCACTATGGGGAAAGGCGTCGGATTCCAGCCATCGGAAGGAACGGTCTGCGCTCCCTGCGACGGAAAGATCGTCATGCTCGCCGAGACACTGCACGCCTTCGGCATGGAGACTGCGGACGGCGCGGAAATCCTGGTCCACATCGGTCTTGACACCGTGGATCTGAACGGGGAGGGCTTTACAAAACTGGCTTCTGAGGGGAAAAAGGTTAAACGCGGCACTCCGGTCATTTCCGTAGATCTTGATCTTATGAAAGAGAAAGGCATCGTCATGACAACGCCCCTGGTCGTGACAAACAGCGACGACTTTGACCTTCAGATCCACGACTGCACAGACGTGGCCGCAGGTCAGACGGAAGTCATCACCTGCATAAAGAAATAGAAAAAGAATGAGAACGAGGAGGAAAAACAAAAATGACAGACAGAGAAATAGCTGAAAAGATCGTAGAACTTGTCGGCGGAAAAGAAAATATCGTATCCGTCCGCCATTGCGCCACAAGGCTTCGCATCATTGTATCTGACAAAGAGAAGATCCAGACAAAGGAAGTGGAAAACCTGGACAAAGTAAAAGGCTCCTTCTTCAACTCCGGACAGTACCAGATCATTCTCGGGACAGGACTTGTAAACAGGATCTATGACGAGACCGTCAAGATCACGGGAAGAGCCGACATCGGCGAGTCCACGGAGGAGAAGAAAGAGGTAGTCTACGGAAATAAATTCCAGCGGGCGATCCGCATGTTCTCCGACGTGTTCGTTCCCATCATCCCCGTACTGGTCGCGACCGGTCTGTTCATGGGACTGAGAGGACTTCTGACTCAGGAAGCAGTCCTGGCAGTATTCGGCATGACCCCTGACGACGTGCCGTCTTCTCTGCTTACATTTACCCAGATCCTGACAGACACGGCGTTCTCCTTCCTGCCGGCTCTTGTATGCTGGTCCACCTTCCGCAACTTCGGCGGAAGCCCGGTCATCGGCATTGTCCTGGGTCTCATGCTGGTAAGCCCCAGTCTCCCCAGCTCCTACGACGTCGGATCCGGCGTGGCGGAACCTCTGGAGTTCTTCGGCTTCATCCGCGTTGCAGGATATCAGGGAAGCGTTCTCCCGGCATTTGCCACAGGTATCATCACCGCCAAGTTTGAAAAATGGCTGCGCAAGCATATCCCGGACGCCATCGACCTGATCGTAACGCCTTTCATCACTCTCCTGGTGGGGATTGTAATGGCTCTGTTCGTCCTCGGACCGATCCTTCACTATGTGGAAAACGGCGTGCTCTTTGTAGTAGAGAACCTTCTGTTCCTGCCTCTGGGCATCGGCGGACTGTTATACGGATGTTTCGGACAGCTTCTGGGAATCTTCGGCATCCACCACATCCTGAACTTCCTTGAGATCAGCATGCTGGCTCAGGACGGATGGAACTACCTGAATCCCATCGGAACATGCGGAAACGTGGCTCAGGCAGGCGCTGTACTTGCAGTCGCTATCAAGGCAGCATCAAATAAGACAAAACAGGTCGCTTATCCTTCCTGCCTGTCCGCGCTGCTGGGCATCACGGAGCCTGCAGTGTTCGGTGTAAACTTAAGATTTGTAAAACCGTTCATCATGTCCATGATCGGCGGCGGTGTCGGCGGATTCCTGGCTTCCAACCTGAATCTGAGAGCAACAGGAATGTCCATCACAGGGATTCCGGGTACGCTGCTCTACTTAAACGAACAGCTTCCTCTCTATCTTCTGGTCAATGTGATCTCCTTTGCGGTAGCCTTTGCCCTGACATGGATGTTCGGTTTCAACAAGAAGATGGAAAACCAGTAGATATATCAGATTAAGACAAAAACAGGAGAAATAACAGATGGAGATAACATATCATCAGGATCAGCAGATCATACATATCAGAAACCAAAAGATCAGCTATGTGATCGAGATCGTTGACGGGAAATATCCGATGCACAGATATTTCGGGAAATCCATCCGTAAAGGGGCTGTCGGGAAATAGATAGTCCTACACAGGGGCAGATGTGATTTCATACGAAGTCACATCTGCCCCTGAAA
>CALWFV010000049.1 GCA_944377745.1 uncultured Mediterraneibacter sp.
TATAGAGGTGAAACTGTAAATTTTGATTCGAGAAAGGTCAGGAAATTCAAGGAATTTAAGTTTCCGAGACTAGACAGAAATACAGGGAGGTGCATTGAAATGACAGCAGCAGAGGTTTTGCGCTATTTGCAGCAGGAAATTCATACTACAGTTGTTGCAACCACGGATAAAGAGGGATTGCCGGTAACCTGTGCCATCGATATGATGGACGCCGATGAAAAGGGACTGTATTTTCTCACCGCCAGAGGCAAGAGTTTTTATAACCGGCTGAAAGAAACCGGGTATATGGCGCTGACCGGCATGAAAGGCGAAGATACCATGTCCTGCGTGGCGGTATCGGTGCACGGGAAGGTGAAGGAGCTTGGCGGCGCTTTGCTGCCCCGCCTCTTTGAAAAGAATCCGTATATGCGGGAGATTTACCCTACGCCGGAATCCCAAAAGGCTTTGACGGTATTCCAGCTTTATGAGGGAAGCGGCGAGTGGTTTGACCTGTCCAAAAAGCCGATTGAACGGTTCTCCTTCTCCTTTGGTCAGGAAAAGGCAGCGCCGGAAGGATATTTTATTACAGAAGCCTGTACCGGCTGCCGGACCTGTGAAGCGGTCTGCCCGCAAAATTGTATTGATTTTACTTCTGCTCCGGCAGTGATTCAGAAGGAGCACTGCCTGCACTGCGGGAACTGCATGGAAGTCTGCCCGCAAGGAGCGGTGATTCGGGAGGGAGCAAAATGACACAGACGGAAAGAAGAGCTTATTTAATTCAGGAGCTGCTGAAGGAACAGCCAGGGTATGCAGGATTGGAAATCCCGGAGGACGAGGACGGGCAGAAGCGCCTGCTCCGTTCCCTGTTCAATATTCGGATGCCTCGTCCTGTCGGTCAGGAATTTCTGGCGGTACAGGACGCATATTTACAGGAAGAAACACAGCGTAAGGGAATTACGGATTTTGCCGATTTACAGCCGGTGCAGGAAGGGATTTATCTCTGGCAGGGGGATATTACAACTCTGCGCTGTGACGCGATCGTCAACGCGGCAAACAGTCAGATGCTGGGGTGCTTTGTTCCCTGCCACGGGTGTATTGACAATGCCATCCATACCTTTGCCGGTGTACAGCTTCGTCTGGCCTGTGCGGAATTGATGCAGCAGCAGGGGCATGAAGAAGAAACCGGCAAGGCGAAGATCACCCCGGCATTCAACCTGCCCTGTCGCTATGTGCTGCACACCGTCGGGCCTATCGTAGGCGGTCTGCTCACCAAAAAGGACAAGGATTTGCTTGCTTCCTGCTACCGCTCCTGCCTGGAGCTGGCTGAGCAGAACCAGATCAAAAGTATTGCGTTTTGCTGTATCTCCACCGGTGAATTTCATTTCCCAAATGAAAAGGCGGCGGAAATTGCAATCCAAACTGTGACTGAGTATAAAGAGCGTACTGACAGCAAGATAGAGGTGATATTCAATGTTTTTAAGGAAACCGATCTCAACATTTACCGGAAACTGCTCGGAGCAAATTGAAAAACTGAAACAGGAGATTCAAACAGCCGACGCGATCGTGATCGGCGCAGGCGCAGGGATGTCCACATCTGCCGGATTTGCTTATGACGGGGAACGGTTTGAAAAACATTTCTCAGATTTCCATAAGAAGTATGGCATACAGGATATGTACTCCGGCGGCTTCTATCCCTATGATACACTGGAGGAATACTGGGCGTGGTGGAGCCGCCAGATCATGCTGAACCGCTATGAAGCAGGCGTGGGAAAGCCTTACAGCGATTTGCTGGAGCTGGTAAAAGACAAAGATTATTTTGTCCTGACCACCAATGTAGACCATCAGTTCCAGCTTGCCGGTTTTGACAAGAAGCGCCTGTTTTACACTCAGGGAGACTATGGGCTGTGGCAGTGCTCCAGACCCTGCCATCAAAAAACCTACGACAATGAAGAAATTGTCCGGAAGATGGCGGCAGAGCAAAAGGATATGAAAATCCCTACAGAGCTGATCCCCAAATGCCCGGTCTGCGGCGCTCCGATGACTATGAACCTGCGCTGTGATATGACATTTGTACAGGATGACGGCTGGTATGCCGCCTCCAACCGTTACGATGATTTCATCCGGCGGCACCAGAATCAGCATATTTTATTTTTGGAACTGGGTGTGGGAGCCAATACCCCTGGCATCATCAAATACCCATTCTGGCAGATGACGTATCAGAATCCGGAGGCTGCGTATGCCTGTGTGAATTACAGGGAGGCCTATGCGCCGGGGGAAATTGCGGATCGTTCGATCTGTATTGACGGGGATATTGGGGGCTTATTAAAAGAATTGAAGCAATGCCAAAATGCCGAAAAA
The DNA here is from genome assembly GCA_944377745.1 of uncultured Mediterraneibacter sp. GTDB lineage: Bacteria > Bacillota > Clostridia > Lachnospirales > Lachnospiraceae > Mediterraneibacter. The sequence continues at coordinate 2,338 of CALWFV010000049.1, forward strand.
TAAATAACTAAATCACCAAAAAATAAATAGCCAAAATGCCGAAAAAATACTTGCCAAAATGCCGAAAAAAACGTCTGCTTGGAAAAGGAGCTGTTTTAATTGAAGGGGCAAAATGGTGCGGAAAAACAACAACAGCCGAGAAGATTGCCGGCAGTATTCTTTATATGGCAGATCCAGAAAAAGAGCAACAAAATCTTACAATGGCAGAAATCAGCCCGGGGAGGCTTTTGAAAGGGAAAACCCCGCGGCTGCTTGATGAATGGCAAATTGCGCCGAAGTTGTGGGATGCCGTCAGATTTGAGGTCGATCATAGAGATGAAATGGGACAGTTTATTTTAACAGGCTCTGCAGTCCCCGCTTCCTATGAGCACATTCATCATACTGGAACAGGACGCTTCTCGTGGATATTGATGCGTCCGATGAGTTTATATGAATCTCTGGACTCAACTGGTGAGGTGAGCTTAGAAGCACTTTTTGAGACGCCGGATCAGATTGAAGGCGAAAATTCACTTGATCTGAATCAACTGGCTTTTTTGGTTTGCCGTGGTGGCTGGCCACGGGCAACCGATCTGGAAGGAGAAGTTGCTCTTGAGCAGGCTTTTGACTATTATGACGCAGTAGTGAAATCAGATATTTCCAGGGCTGATGGAATTACAAGAAATCCAGAGCGAGTAAGGCGTCTCATGCGCTCTTATGCCAGAAACCAGGGCTCACAGGCAACAAATGCCTTGCTTAAGAACGATATTATGGTGAATGATGCGGAATCTCTTGACACAGACACGGTATATTCTTATATCAACGCATTGCAAAAAATATTTGTGGTTGAGGAAATGGAGGCATGGAATCCGAATCTTCGCTCTAAAACAGCAATACGAACTTCAAATACCCGATACTTTGTGGATCCTTCCATTGCAGTTGCAGCACTGGGATTAGGACCCCAGGATCTGATTGGAGACCTGAATACGTTTGGCTTGTTTTTTGAAACGATGTGCATTAGAGATTTACGGGTATTTGCGGATGCGTTGAATGGAAAAGTATATCATTTCCGGGATAAAACAGGATTAGAATGCGATGCAGTGGTTCATTTAAGAAATGGGTCTTATGGATTGATTGAAGTAAAGCTTGGCGGAGATAAGCTGATAGAAGAAGGAGCAGAGAACCTTAAGATTCTAAAGGATAAAATTGATATAACTAAAATGAAAGCCCCTTCTTTTTTGATGGTCCTAATTGGGGTCGGGGACTATGCGTACAGGAGGTTGGACGGAGTATATGTAGTTCCGATTGGCTGTTTGAAGGATTGATTAAGTGCAAGCTACGGTTACTGTTATGTTGCCTTTTATTCAAATAATTACCGGAAAAACAAAATCAGAGAGCAACAAAACGCGGTTTTGCACGGCAATTCCGTAATAATCGATGCTTGACAGGCTCCTGAAAGTTCGTTATAGTTTTAGACGTAAAATTTGAGTGGACTTTTCCGGATTCGATCATCTTTTTGCCACACAGCTATCTTGTGATAGTTGTGTGGTTTTTTGATGTCTATATCTCGAAAATGTTGACAGACTGGAGAATGATTTTTGTATGGAAAACAATTTATTATCTTGGATCAAGACGCACCGCAGTGTAAGGACTTACAAATCGGAGCCTGTCGTAATCCCGGTTTTAGCAGATGGCGGTGCAAAGGAACTCCTTCCTTACTGATTTCACTTTGCCGGTATGTAGTGGTCATCATCCCGACTGCGTTTTTACTCAGCAGGCTTTTGGAGCCGTTGGCGTCTGGAATGCGTTCTGGGTCACGGAAGTGATTACCGCGGTCATTTCCCTTGTTATTTACCGCAGGGCGATCACAGGTCCGTAACGGCGGTCCGAAAACCATGAACACTGTCATACTCCACTGCGCCGGATTAATTTCTGCTTCTCTAAGGTGAGCAGCTATTGTATAATGGAGATTCGAACAAAGGCAGATTTATGAAAGGAAACGAGATATGACAATACAACAATTAAGATATATGATCGCCGTGGCGGAAAAGGGTTCCATCACGGAGGCCGCCAGGTTTCTGTTCATTTCCCAGCCCAGTCTGTCCGATGCGGTGCGGCAGGTAGAAAAAGAAGCGGGCGTGACCATCTTCACCCGCTGCCGGACCGGTGTGGCACTGACCAAAGAAGGAATGGAATTTTTGGGTTATGCGCGGCAGGTGGTTCAGCAGATGGAACTGCTGGAAGCAAAATATATCAGCAACGAGCCGCCCAGACAGCGGTTTTGTATTTCCACCCAGCATTATACCTTTACCACGAATGCTTTCGTGGAGCTGATTCAGAATTTTGGACAGGAGCGGTTTGAATTTATCCTCAACGAAACGCAGACCCATCAGATCCTTGAGGACGTGCGCAATCGGTTCAGTGATATAGGTATCCTCTACATGAGTCAGGAGAACGAGAGCGTTCTGATCAAACTTCTGGAAGAATATGAGCTGCAGTTTTACGAACTGCTCTGTACTTCTCCCCATGTATTTCTGAGCAAAGATCATCCCCTCGCGCAATGTCCTTCGCTGAAGCTGGAGGGTCTGAAGCCTTATCCCCGCCTGAGTTTTGTGCAGGGCAATTATGAGTCCGCTTATTTTTCAGAAGAATTATTCAGCACAGTGCCTGTGGAAAAAAGCATTAAGGTCAGTGACCGGGCGGCAATCGTAAACCTGATGATCGGAGTCGGTGGATATACGATCTCCAGCGGCATTTTCCCGAAATATTTACAGGGAGAGGATATTATTTCCATTCCTTTAGAGGAGCAGGAAATCATGCGGATCGGATATGTCATCAACCGGGATAAGGAATTGTCCCAACTGGGAAGGATTTATGTGGAAGCCTTAAAAAAATTTCGATAGTCCTGTGCTTTTCAGCCATCTTTATGTCAGGAGTACGGATTAGTCACTCGTCCATAGGTTCATCCTATGTCATATCATAGAATATCGATATTACCTATTGCACTCCTTTCCGTGGTATGCTGAATCGGAAGGAGGTGACAGAATGCCTGCCTATGTGATAGGTAATTTTTTTATTTTTTCCCTGATCAATGCATTTACGCCAGGACCGGGTAACATCCTGGCACTTAACACGGTGACAAATTACGGATACAAAAAAGGGCGCCCCTTATTCCTGGGAATCTTCACAGGATATTACGTTGTCCAGATTCTATGCGCTGTCTTTGTGTTCGGACTGAGCAGCCTTCTGCCCGGCGTTCTTGGCGTCATGAAATACATAGGCGCAGCCTATATCCTGTTCCTGGCCATTCACATTGCTGTCAGCAAGCTGCCGGAGGAAGATGCGGAAGCCTCCGCCTCGTTTTTGAAAGGCTTCCTGCTCCAATTCGTCAATGTAAAGATCTATCTTTTCGGGATCACAGCATTGACAGGCTATGTCACGGATTACAGCACCTCATTCTGGGTGCTATGCGGCTTTGAACTGATCATTGCCACCATCGGTTCCATTGCCACCATGACATGGGTAGGCATGGGGCTGCTGATCCAGACCTGGTACCGGAAATATTTCCGGGCCATCAACATTATTTTGGCGCTGACCCTGCTGGAGTGTGTGGTCAGCATCCTGTTCTCATAAAGCTAGGAGGGAAAAACATGAGAGATGAAACCGATTTTATGCAGGAACAGGTTCAGGCAGAATGTCTGTCGAAACAGACCGCCGCATACAATAATAAATACAGAGATTGTAATGCGGAAAGGAAGATGCTCCTGTGAGCCAGAAGATTGAGAACTTACTAAACCTTGCCCTTGAGGCGACACCGGAGGAGCGGGAGCGCTCCGGGGAGCTGGACGTGGGATATGACCCGGAGGAGCGGGAGTGGGAGTTGATCGTGAAATATTCCGGAAACCTGGATCCGGTCAGGAATATTGCAGTATCCGTAACAGAACTGTCGGGTGGGTACGCGGTGATCGTGATCCGGGAGGAACGGATCGAGGAACTGGCCGGATTCCCTGAAGTGGAATTTATCGAAAAGCCGAAAAGCCTTTATTTTCAGGCGGACGTCGGGAGGCAGGCTTCCTGCATCGACGCAGTCCAGGACGCGCCCTATGATCTGACCGGCAGGGGAGTCCTGGTCGGGATCGTGGACAGCGGGATCGATTACGAGAATCCGGATTTCAGAAACGAGGATGGAACGACAAGAATCGCGTATCTGTGGGATCAGTCAGTGTCAGGAAATCCTCCGGCGGGATATGCTGTGGGCAGCGAGTTTACAAGAGAAGACATCAACGCGGCGTTGGAAAGAAATGATTCCGGCAGCTTTGCGGACACGGACGGAATTTTAAGCCGCGACACGAGCGGGCACGGGACTGCCGTGGCTGGGATTGCCGCGGGCAACGGTCGGGGAAGCAAAGGGCGCAGATACAGGGGAGTAGCGCCGGAGACGGAACTGATCGTCGTGAAGATGGGAACTTCGAGACCGGAGGGATTTCCCAGAACGACGGAGCTGATGACGGGCGTGGACTATGTGATCCGTAAAGCGCTTGAGCTCAGGAAGCCGGTGGCGGTCAACATCAGTTTCGGAAATACCTACGGTTCCCATGACGGTACCTCGCTGTTGGAGCGCTTTCTCAACGATATCTCCGATACGTGGAAAAATGTGATCTGCATCGGCAGCGGCAACGAGGGCACGACTGCGGGACATGCGGCGGGACGGGTATCAGATTCGGAAGAGGAGATTCAGGAACTGGCTGTCCAGGAACGTGAACCGGCATTAAATGTACAGATCTGGAAATCATACGTCGATGAGATGGATATATCTGTGGTGAATCCCTCCGGTGAGCGCGTGGGACCATTCCGGGAGATCCTCGGTCCCCAGCGGTTCCTGCTGGGAGGAACAGAACTTCTGCTCTATTACGGGGAGCCGAAGCCTTACAGCGTAAGGCAGGAAATCTATATCTCCTTTCTTCCGGTGCAGTCCTATGTGGACAGCGGCGTGTGGAAGATTATCCTGACGCCCAGGCGGATCGTGGACGGTGCTTATCAGATGTGGCTTCCGGCGCAGGCGGCGCTGAATGTGGGAACGGCTTTCCTGACTCCGAACAGCATGTCCACCCTTACGATCCCCTCCACTGCATCGCAGGCGGTGACCGTGGCAGCGTACGACGCGCGGACGTTCTCCTACGCGGACTTTTCCGGCAGGGGACCGGCTGCGGTTTACGAGGGAAATAATGTATTGAAGCCGGATCTGGCAGCCCCCGGCGTGCGGGTGAATGCGCCGGTTCCGGGCGGCGGTTACCGGGCTTTCTCCGGGACTTCATTTGCCGCGCCTTTCGTAACAGGGAGTGCGGCTCTTTTGATGGAATGGGGGATCGTGCGGGGCAATGATCCCTATCTGTACGGGGAAAAGGTGAAGGCGTATTTGAGGCGCGGTGCGCGGGAACTGCCGGGGTACAGCGAGTGGCCGAACGTCCAGCTTGGGTACGGGGCGCTGTGCGTGGAGGACAGTTTACCGGAATCGTGAGGACTAAAGTGTTATTTCCTGTTATGAAAGAAGATAAATTATCGGCAGACGGCAGCTCCAGAGGCTTTCATATTTCGATATTCTTTCGGGCTTGTCCCCAGCTTTCTGCGGAAGGTCTCGGCATAGTAGCTGGCGCTGCCGAAGCCGGTTGAGAGTGCGATTTCTGTAACCGTCATATCCGTATCCTGCAGCAGTTCCATACTTTTTCTCAACCGGTAATGCGTCAGATATTCATTAGGAGTACGTGAAAAATATCTGGCAAAGAGACGGCAGCATTTACTTTGCCCCACAGCGCCGGAAGCGGCAATCTCTGCAAGAGATATTTTTTTCCTGTAATTATTCTGAATAAATCCTGCCATATTTTTGATGATCAGAAGGTCCTGGCTTTTACGGGACTTTTTCCTGTTGCCGTCGGGAAGGTGTCTGACCATCTGCGCCCAGATCGCCGCAAAGGAAGACAGCACTTCAAGCGGAGCAAAGGCGGAGTCTCTGACATGATAGATGAGACGCAGGCGGGACAGTATCTCATGATGCCAGTCGGTATCGGAATGAAGCTTAAGAAAAGGCAGCCTGCTGTTTTCCAGCAGCGGCTTTATAAAATCATTTTCATATGCCGGAAGAGAAGAGAGAAGCATCGGGTGGAGCAGGATACAGATAAAATCGCACTCCTGCGCCTCATCAGAAAAGCCGAAATGCATCTGCCCGGCATTCACAAATATTCCGTCTCCTTCTTCAAGTTCTGTGATATCCCCATTCACGTTATATTTCATACTTCCGGACAATACACAGAGAAATTCGATGTCATCATGCCAGTGCTCAGGCGCGCGGTATTCCGGATAACCGGACAACAGGTCTCTGCGGATATAGATCGGATAATCCGGGTTATTATATTGTACTCTTTCCGAATAGTCATCGTTCAGTCTGATAGAAAAATTCATTGCATTATCTCGCAGGATTGTTATTGAATCATACAGGTATCTGATAGAAATCATATAAAATGTACAGTAAAATCATATTACGAAAAAATATGTAAGTCAAGTACGGGGAGGAATACAAATGTTTGCCGATTATCATGTACACACAGAATTCAGCGATGATTCCATTTATCCGATGGAAGATATGATCAGGGATGCTGTCCATATGAATATGGAAGAAATCTGTATAACCGACCATGTTGATTACGGTGTGAAAGACGACTGGGACTCCGGTGCAGAGATCTTATACCGAAACGGAGAACCTCTTGCAAATGTGGATTATCCCGCATATATGGACAAGATCCGGTTTCTAAAGAAGCAGTATGGGGATAAGATCCGTATAAAAACAGGAATGGAGTTTGGCGTGCAGACACATACGATCCCGCAGTTCGAGACTCTGTTTAGAAGATATCCGTTTGATTTTATTATCCTGTCTGTCCACCAGGTGGAAGACAAAGAGTTCTGGACGCAGGAATTCCAAAAGGGCAGGACGCAGAGGGAATATAATGAGCGCTACTATGAAGAGCTGCTCTCTCTCGTAAAGCAGTTCAAGGACTACTCCGTGCTTGGACATATGGATCTGATCAAGCGGTATGACCAGGAAGGAGAATATCCTTTTGAAAAAATAAAACCTGTTGTAGAAGATATCCTGAAAATCGTGATTGCCGACGGGAAGGGAATTGAAGTAAACACATCGGCAAAACGGTACGGACTGAAAGATACCATGCCTTCACGGGATATACTGCGATCATACAAGAATCTGGGCGGGGAGATCATAACGATCGGGAGCGACAGCCATAAGCCGGATCAACTGGGATACGGCATCTATGAAGCGCAGGAACTTTTGAAGGATATTGGATTTCAGAAAATCTGCACATTTGAAAAGATGAATCCGATCATGCATGAATTATAAGAAATTTCAGGAGAATAAAGATTCAATGAACGAAAAAACTTTTAGAAAAAAACTTCTTGGTCTTGTACTGCCGATCACATTTCAACAGCTTATGCTTGCTGTTGTCAGCGCGTCAGACGCCCTTATGGTAGGAGTGATCGGGCAGGATCTGCTCTCAGCCGTTTCTTTGGCAAGCCAGGTTACATTTGTATATAATCTCTTTCTTGCCGCACTGACGATAGGTACGAGTATGTTTGCCGCGCAATACTGGGGAAAAGGAGATAAAGATGCGATCGAGCGGATCCTTGGGATTGTACTGAGAACGTCCGGTCTGGTTTCAACTGCATTTTTTGCCGGAACGATGTTTGCACCGAAACTGCTGATGCGTATTTTTACTGAGGATCCGGCGCTGATTGATTATGGAACTGATTATCTGAGAATCGTAAGTGTTACCTATCTGATGTGCGGGATTTCACAGATCTATCTCTGCATTATGAAAAACAGCGCGCTTGCCGCGAAGAGCATGGTTATAAGTTCCACGGCGGCAGGACTGAATATTATCCTGAATGCTGTGCTGATCTATGGGCTTTTTGGAGCGCCGCGCATGGAAGCGGCGGGAGCAGCCGCAGCAACGGCTGTTTCAAGAACAGTGGAGCTGGTATGGGTAGCGCTGGAAATGCGGAAAACAGAGAGGATCAAGATCCGTATCCGCTATATACTGCATCCGGATCTGCCGATGAGAAAAGAATTCTGGCATTATACTTTGCCGGTACTGGGAAATGAACTTGTCTGGGGCGGCGGATTCACTATGTATTCTGTGATCATGGGGCATATGGGAACAGATGCGGTAGCGGCAAATTCGATAGCAAATATTGTGAAAAATCTGATAGCAAGTCTTGCCATGGGCATCGGAAACGGGGGAGCGATCATCGTAGGAAATGAGCTGGGAGCCGGACGGTTGGAGAAAGCAAAACAGTATGGCGGGAAACTGTGCCGTATTGCGGTTATAAGCGGGATATGTTCCGGCGTTTTGCTTCTGATCGTAAGTCCGGCTGTCCTGCTCGTTTCGGATCTGTCGCCTACAGCAGAAGAATATCTCAAATGGATGCTGGTCATGTGCAGTTATTATATGATTGGAAAGTATGTAAACGGAACGACGATCAGCGGAATCTTCTGTGCCGGGGGAGATTCGCGTTTCGGATTCCTGTGCGATACGGTCACGCTCTGGTGTTTTACGGTTCCGGCAGGATTTATAACCGCATTTGTTTTAAAAATGCCTGTGCTGGCTGTCTATTTTATTATTAATCTGGATGAGATGGTAAAGCTGCCGGCAGTATACCGGCGGTATAAAAAATACCTCTGGCTGAAGGATCTGACAATAAACCAGAAGAATTAAACATTATTTAGTTGGATGGAGGAGAGCAAAATGACAATGAGAGAACGTATCAGAGAAGGTAAATTATTTACAGATGAATGTGAAGGACTTCCGGAAGAAAGAATGTCTGCAAAGACTAAAATGTGGAAATTCAATCATCTGATGCCGGATGAAACAGAGAAAAGAAGTACCTGTATAAATGAAATATTCGGTAAAGAGACAAATGCATGGATTGAGCCGCCGTTTTATTTCTGCTATGGGACGCATATCACAGTTGGGGATGGAACCTACATAAATATGAACTGCAATTTTATAGATGACGGGATCATACAGATCGGCAGAAATGTATTGTTTGGCCCTGCCGTCACGATCGCAACGGTCGGTCATCCGGTGAACCCTGAGATGAGGGAATATATGTATACAGATCCGGTTATGATCGGCGATAATTGCTGGCTGGGGGCAAATGTGGTCGTATGCCCGGGAGTAACGATAGGCAGAAACAGCGTGATCGGTGCAGGAAGTGTAGTAGTTCATGATATTCCGGAAAATACAGTTGCAGCCGGAAATCCATGCCGTGTGATACGCAGGATCGGAGAAAAGGATATGAAATATTATTATAAAAATCGAATGACAGATTCTGAAGACCTGAAAGAAGAAAAATTGCTGCGGGACAGCCTGCCGGTGTAAATAATATTTCTCCTTGACAAAAAGAACCGTATAAGATACATTTAATGTATCATATATGATTCTAAAAGAAAGGAGAAATTTGGATGAATGAATCGTTGGCTGTATACTTAAATCTGGATCCGGATAAAAGAAGTGAAAATGAAGCCCTGATCGAACGGATTGACGACCTGCTCCTGACAGTTGGCATGAAGTATTCCGGCATCAGGAATATGTATATCCCTGTTAACAGCAAAGAACGTGATGAGGCTGTTTTTCGGGCGGAGAAAATATTAAGAGAAGTGGACTGGCTGAAAGGAATCCTTGCGTTCACTATGGTTGGGACATTGACGAGTGCATGCCCGATCGAAAAAATCCGGACAGACGCAATGTCTGATCCCGCGCCGGAAAAGCTTTGGTATTATGAACGGTATTATCAGAAAACAGGTCAGCTTGCGCATGCGGTCGTAGTGGATGAGGATAATCAGCTAAGGGACGGCTATATATCATATCTTCTGGCTAAAAAGTATGGGGTGCACGCAGATGTCTGCGAGATGGTATCCGGGCAGCCGCTGAGAAAGGTTGTCAGAGGGATGCATGTGGAATTCTCCGGCGGAAAATGGAGAAGGAAGAGCAAGAAGCGGTATAACTGGATATATTCGCTGAAAGCGCCGGTCGTTCCGGGGGATATCCTGCTGGTGAATACAAAGAGAGGAGCGGATTTCATCTGCGTAGACAGAATCGATTATATTGCCGGATATAAGTTCTGCTCGCAATATAAAAAAGTAAAAAAGCATATGAATATGCATATGGAAGAAGAGAAGGGGACGGATCATGAAAAATAGTATGGACTATATTTATTCGGCAAATGAAGAAAAAATCGTAATAGAAGTGGAGCAGAGAAGCACCAGGCGGGCTGTCATAGAGCAGTACGTGCGGTGCCGGAAAATTCAGGGGATGACACAGGAGCAGCTTGCGAAAAGAGCAGGGATCCCGAGGAGCAACATCACAAGGTTTGAGAGCGGAAACTATAATCCGTCTCTGGAACTGTTAGTGCGGATAGCTGCGGCGCTGGGGATGACCCTGCAGATGCATCTGACAGCGAAGGAATGAACAGCAGCAATATCCTCTGATTCAGGGAAACTGTCGAAAATTTATCAGTTTTTATCTTTTTCAGGATGTGTTAGAATAGACGGGAGGATTTGGGGAGCTTCCGGCAGAGACGGGAGGCTTCCTCTGATAAAAAAGGAATGGAGAGCAGCAATGAGATCACTTCTGATACACCTGAAAAATTATAAAAAAGAATCTGTCTGCGCCCCTCTGTTCAAGATGCTGGAGGCATTATTTGAACTCTTCGTCCCGCTTGTCATGGCGGCGGTGATCGATGTGGGGATTGCGCAGAAGGACCGGCCTTATATCATCAAGATGTGTTTTGTGCTGGTCGCACTTGGGCTGATCGGGCTTGTATGTTCGATCACAGCCCAGTATTTTGCGGCGAAAGCGGCGTCCGGCTTCGGGACCGGCGTGCGGCACGCACTTTTTGAGCATATCCAGAGATTTACATTTTCCGAGATGGACACCATCGGTTCCTCTACGCTGATCACAAGGATGACCAGTGATATCAACCAGGTACAGTCCGGTGTGAACCTTGTGCTGAGACTGTTTTTGCGGTCTCCGTTCATCGTGTTCGGCGCTATGATCATGGCGTTCACTGTGGATGTGAAGGCTGCGATGATCTTTGTGGTCACGATCCCAATCCTGTCGGTGATCGTCTTCGGGATCATGCTGATAACCATGCCCCTGTATAAAAAAGTACAGGCGGATCTGGACAATGTACTTCTGATGACAAGGGAGAACCTGACCGGAGTGAGGATTATCCGTGCGTTCAACAAAGAGGAGAATGAGCGGAAACGGTTTGAGGAAGGAAATCAGATCCTCACAGACGCGCAGAAGTTCGTGGGGCGGATTTCCGGTCTTATGAATCCGCTGACCTACGCGGTAGTCAACGGAGCGACTATCGTTTTGATCTATGCGGGAGCCATCCGGGTCAATGTGGGAGACTTAAGTCAGGGGGAAGTTGTAGCGCTCCTCAATTATATGTCCCAGATCCTGGTGGAACTGGTGAAGCTGGCAAACCTGATCATCACCGTGACCAAAGCGATCGCCTGCGGGAACCGGATCGGAGCCGTCCTTCAGATCCGGCCGGATATGGAGAGCGGCAGCCTGAAATGGGCGGATGCGGAAAAAGAAGAGAGAGAAAAAAGCGATGCGCGGCGGGATGGAGAAAAGGACGGCAGCGCCATGTCTGATGGCTCGCCCGCGCCTGTGGTGGAGTTTGACCAGGTTTCTCTTCGGTATAAAGGAGCCGCTGCAGATTCCCTGAGCGGGATCTCTTTTCGGGCAAAGAGGGGGCAGACTATCGGTATCATAGGCGGGACAGGCTCAGGGAAATCTTCTCTGGTGAACATGATCCCCCGGTTTTATGACGCTGCTTCCGGCACGGTGAAAATCTTTGGAAGAGATATCCGTGAGTATGAGACCGATGACCTGAGAGCCCATGTGGGTATGGTGCTCCAGAAAGCGGTGCTGTTCAAGGGAACCATCGCGGAGAATATACGCTGGGGAAAAGAGGACGCCTCGGATGAAGAAATCCGGGAAGCGCTTGAAATCTCCCAGGCGAAGGAGTTCGTGGAATCCAAAGAAGGCGGAATGGACTTCCTGATCGAGCAGGGCGGGAGGAACCTGTCCGGCGGTCAGAAACAGAGGCTGACGATCGCCAGGGCTCTGGTGAGAAAACCGGAGATCCTGATCCTGGATGACAGCGCCTCCGCGCTGGACTTCGCCACCGATGCGAAGCTGAGGGCGGCGATCCGGGGCATGAAGGAGAACCCGACCGTGTTCATCGTCTCCCAGAGGGCGTCCTCTATCCAGTATGCGGATCAGATCATCGTGCTGGACGACGGGCGGATGGCGGGCATCGGCACCCATGAGGAACTCCTTGAAAGATGTCCCGCTTATCAGGAAATCTACTATTCACAATTCCCGAAGGAGGCGGCATCTAATGAGTAATAAGGATCAGACAATAGAGAAAAAAGACCACATGCAGGAAAAAAGAAAAGTTACTCAGGCAGATACGCTGCGGGAAGTCATGAGCTATCTGGGGAGATACAGGATCTTCCTCGTATTTTCCGTGCTGCTGGCGGCGGTTTCCGTTGCGCTGACTCTCTATATCCCAAAGCTGACGGGAAATGCCGTGGACTATATCATTTCCAGGGGGAATGTGGACTTCCCCGGCGTGTTCCGGGTAATGATTCAGATCGGGATCTGCACGGGAATCACGGCGCTTGCACAGTGGCTTATGAATGTGTGCAATAATAAGATGACTTACCAGGTCGTGCGGGATATCCGGAACGAGGCGTTCCGGAAGATTGAGATCCTGCCTCTGAAATATATTGACGGACATCCCTATGGAGATGTGGTCAGCCGTGTCATCGCGGATGTAGACCAGTTCGCGGACGGGCTTTTGATGGGCTTTACCCAGCTCTTTACAGGAGTCGCTACGATCATAGGGACTTTCGGTTTCATGCTCTCGGTGAATGTGAAGATTACCTTTGTAGTAGTCCTGATCACTCCGGTATCTTTTGTGGTGGCAAACTTTATCGCCAAAAGGACTTTTGATATGTTCCGTCTTCAGTCGGAGACGAGAGGAGAGCAGACCGGACTGATCGACGAGATGATCGGAAATCAGAAGGTGGTCCAGGCGTTCGGCAGAGGAAAGGACGTGACCGCCAGATTTGATGAGATCAACGAGAGACTCCGCAGCGCTTCCCTCCGGGCAACATTTTTTTCTTCCATTACGAACCCTTCCACCCGGTTTGTGAACAGCCTTGTTTACACTGGGGTTGGGATAGCGGGAGCGTTTGCAGTGGTGGGCGGCTCCCTTACCGTCGGACAGCTCTCAAGTTTCTTAAGTTACGCAAACCAGTATACGAAGCCGTTTAATGAGATATCAGGCGTGGTGACAGAGTTCCAGAATGCGGTGGCGTGCGCACGCCGGATCTTTGATCTGATCGCAGAGGAACCCCAGGTGCCGGAACCGGAAAATGCAGTGGAAATGAAAGAAATCAGAGGAAATGTGAAGGCGGAGGATGTTTCTTTCTCTTATACCCCGGAGCAGAAGCTGATCGAGCATTTTAACCTGACGGTCAGACCGGGGCAGAGGATCGCTATTGTGGGACCGACCGGATGCGGAAAGACCACACTGATCAACCTGCTGATGCGCTTTTATGACGTGGATAAAGGCGCGATAAAAGTCGAGGATGTGGATATACGGGAAATGACCAGACGCAGCCTGAGAGCCGGATACGGCATGGTGCTCCAGGATACCTGGCTGAAGACCGGGACGATCCGGGACAATATCACCATGGGGCGTCCGGACGCCACTGACGAAGAGGTTATCGCCGCAGCGAAAGCATCCCACATCCACAGTTTTATCATGCGCCTTCCCAAAGGGTATGACACATGGATCACAGAGGACGGCGGCGGGATATCCCAGGGGCAGAAACAGCTTCTGTGCATTGCCAGAGTTATGCTGTGCAGACCGCCCATGCTGATCCTGGACGAGGCGACTTCGTCCATTGATACCAGGACGGAGGTTAAGATCCAGAACGCCTTTGCAAAACTGATGGAGGGAAGGACAACGTTTATCGTGGCACACCGCCTCTCTACGATCAGGGAAGCGGATCTGATCTTGGTCATGAAAGACGGAAAGATCATCGAGCAGGGAACCCACGGACAGCTTCTTGAACAGGGCGGATTCTACAGATACCTGTATGAGAGCCAGTTCAGCCAGGCGACGACAGCCTGAGAAGGTCTAAGACAGTCTGAAACGACCTGAGATGGTCTGATCCGGCGGTGAGCCCCAGGCGGTCCGCCGGAAAAACGAACAGAGGAGGAAAAGGAAATGGCGTCAAAACTCAGCACGCTTTGCTATATTGAAAAGGACGGGAAATATCTCATGCTCCACCGAACGGTGAAGGAGAACGATGTAAATAAAGACAAGTGGATCGGAGTGGGCGGACACTTTGAATACGGAGAGAGCCCGGAAGAATGCCTGCTTCGGGAAATAAAGGAAGAGACAGGCTATACCCTCACATCCTGGAAGCACCGGGGGCTTGTCACATTTGTCTACGGAGAAGACACCGTGGAGTATATGTCGCTGTATACTGCGGATGGATTCGAGGGCGAGCCCATTGAATGTGACGAGGGACAGCTTGAGTGGGTGGAAAAAGATACTGTATGGGACATGGAGATCTGGGAGGGGGATAAGATATTCTTCCGGCTTATGGATGAGGGAAGAGCATTCTTTTCTCTGAAGCTGGTGTACGATATCAATGACGTTCTCCAATATGCCGCTCTTGACGGCGTGCCGATGGAACTCTTTGATGAGCGCAACCCGGACGGGACAAAGACCGGAGTCGTAAAGGAAAGGGGCGTGGCGCACAGAGAGGGCGCGCTGCATGCGACGGTGCATACCTGGATTGTGAGACCCAATGATTTCAGCGGATACGACGTTCTCCTGCAGAAACGGAGCGAGACAAAAGACTCAAATCCGGGATGCTACGACATCTCCTCCGCGGGGCATGTGGATGCGGGAGGTGATTACCCGGAGAGCGCACTGCGGGAACTGGAGGAGGAGCTGGGCATCAAAGCAGAACCCGGGCAGCTGCAGGAAGTGGGGATGCGTCGGTGCGGATTTGAGGGGACGTTTTACGGACAGCCTTTTAAAGACGATGAACTGAGCCGGATCTATCTGTACCAGGAACCGGTGGAAATAGAGGATCTTACACTGCAGAAAGACGAGGTTTCGGAAGTGATCTGGATGGACTATGCCGAGTGCCGTGAGATCATCCTGGATGAAAGCCTGAAAGAGTTCTTCCCCCATTGCATTTATGTGGAGGAATTTGACATGCTCGGGAAAAAGCTGGGGATACTGGAAGTGGTCGAGGGCGTCGGAAAGTTTGCGCTGTAATGCGGCAAGGTGGTAAAGGAAATCCCGTAAAAGTGGAAGTATATTTTTCTGCTTTTGCGGGATGATTTTTTTAATTTTTCTCAGGATAGCTTGGAAAGAAGTACCTGCATACAACTCCAAAGAAATTAAAAAACATTCTTGCAGTATTTTGCTTAAGGGTATATACTTGCATCACATACACAGAGCAGATTTTGTGTATGAAGAACATTAAAATTCGAAGCGGTTCATTTCGGAAATTCAGCCGCTTCACAGGAAACATCAGATGTTTTCTGCTCAGAAATTCATGGCCGTTCGGCTGCGAGATTCGGATTTTGGGTGAAGAAACAACAGGATATGAGTATATGTGAGAGGCGAGAGTATGTATTGAAGAACAAGACGGCTTGTTTTTTCGAATATATGTTGCTACAATTACAGTCAAAGATGTCTTTCGCGTATTCTCACACACAAGAAAGGAGAAGTACATGGAAGACAGAACAGTTCAAAAGAAAGAACAAAGCCAGAACACGAACCATATACGGAATACAAGGATCAAAGACAGTGGTGCAAAGCTGATCTTCGATAATCCTATCTTGTGCGCACAATTTCTGCGTGGATACACAGATGTAGATATTCTGAAGAATGTTCAGCCGGAAGATATTGAGGATGTCTCGGAACGGGTTCTATGGATGTGGCAGGAAAACAGAGATTCAGATTCTGTGAAAAAAATCAGGGTTGCAGATGTGCCCGGAATAGAGACAATATTTCTTATCACTCTCATCGAGCATCAGTCAAAAGTAGATTATGACATGTCGTTTCGCATTTTGAGGTATATCGTACAGATTCTGACAGATTATGCAGAGGAGCAGGAGAAAAAACATCCGGGGATCACTAAGACAAAGGGATTCCGATATCCGCCAATCATACCGATTGTTTTTTACGATGGACCGGGAAACTGGACGGCAGAAGTGAATTTCAGGGAGAAGGTGTTTCTGAATGATGCTCTGAATGAATTCATTCCAGACTTCAGTTATCTGGTGGTGCCGCTTTCAAAGTACAGTGATCAGGATTTGGTGGAGAAGGGAGACGAACTTTCTCTGATCATGCTGGTTGATAAACTGAAAAGCACTGCGGATTTCCAGAACCTGAAAGAAATCCCCGGGGATTATTTTGAGAATATTGGTAAA
This sequence comes from uncultured Mediterraneibacter sp., assembly GCA_944377745.1. Classification (GTDB taxonomy): domain Bacteria; phylum Bacillota; class Clostridia; order Lachnospirales; family Lachnospiraceae; genus Mediterraneibacter. The sequence goes on from CALWFV010000049.1 coordinate 18,930, forward strand.
AATTCTCCGGAATCTGTGTTGAAGCTGATCGGGAAGATAATCTCAGTACTGCTTTTGAAGCTGAATATTCCAAAAGAGGAAGTGGCTGGTTTTACAGATCAGATAGAACGGAGGAACTTTGCCATGTTGTTTGAAAATTTTGAAGCGTACGATGTGCAGGAGACAAGGCGGATCAGTAAAGCCGAGTCTGTATTGGAATTATTGGAAGATCTGGGAGAAATCCCGGAGAAACTTAAGAAAAAGATCATGTCCCAGAGGGACATGGAGACATTAAAAAAGTGGCATAAGATGGCTGCTCGGGTCGAAAGTCTGGGACAGTTTGAACAGGCGATAGAAGAACTTGCAACGGGAAAAGATACCAAATAGGTATCCTGATTAAGGAATAAAGAAAGGGCTGATAAAATGACTTATGCAGTAGTTTATGCCAGCGCTACGGGAAATACAAAGCTGCTGGCGGAGGAGATCAGAAAAGGACTGGGAGAAGAGGAGTGTATCTGTTTCGGCACTGCGGAAGAGGCAGAAACGGCTGCTGAAGCGGATATTATCTTTGCAGGTTTCTGGACCGATAAAGGAAACTGCAGCGGGGAACTGGGGCAGTTCTTGGAGGGGCTGCACGGCAGGAAAGTTTTCCTGTTTGGAACAGCCGGGTTTGGAGGGGCACAGAGTTACTTTGACCAGATACTGGAAAGAGTGAAAGGACATCTGACGGCAGATAATGAAGTTGTCGGGACATATATGTGCCAGGGAAAGATGTCTCAGAGTGTGCGAAAGAGATATGAAGGGATGCTGGAGCAGAATCCCGGGGACGAGAGGATCAAAGGCATGATCGAGAATTTTGATCGGGCATTGCAGCATCCCGATGAGGCGGATCTGAAGGCGCTGAGGGAAACAGTCAGCAGGGTTTTATAAATTAAACAGAAACATCCCGCAAAACCGAAACATTTTCCAGCCGGTTTTGCGGGATGTTTTTTCTGGTATATTTTCTTTTATGACTTCCTTTTTCTGCGACAGATCTTTTCGCTTTACGGCAGCAGGAACGCGTACATTACTACAAAGTGGCAGGCGCTTCCGCCCATGACGAAGAGGTGGAAGATCTCGTGGCTGCCGAAGTTCTTGTGCCTGCTGTTGAAGATCGGGAGCTTCAGCGCGTAGATCACACCGCCCACGGTATAGATGATCCCTCCGGCGAGAAGCCACCCGAACGCTGCCGGGGACATATTGTTCAGGATCTGTGTAAATGCCAGGACGCAGGTCCATCCCATCCCGATATAGAGGACGGAGGAAACCCATTTCGGGCAGTATACCCAGAACGCTTTGATCAGAATACCCGCGATCGCAATCGCCCATACGATCGAGAGAAGGATGCTCCCGGTCCTGCCCTTCAATACGATCAGGCAGACAGGAGTGTAGCTTCCTGCGATCAAAACGGAGATCATCATGTGATCCACTTTTTTCAGAATCGTGTTTACTTTCGGTGAAATATCGAACGTATGGTATGATGTGCTCGCCGCATATAATAAGATCAGGCTTGCAGCATATATCGCAAGTGAGATGATATAGATCCGGCTCGGCTCGTTCGCAGCCTTTATGAGCAGAGGAACTGCAGCGAAGATTGCCATGAGCATTCCGATAAAGTGAGTGATCGCACTGCCGGGCTCTTTGATGTGATGTCTTTTTTCCATGATATATGCACCTCCCCAATGCATGAAAAACAATAAGTGGTTTTCAAAACTACATTAAGTATATGCATATACTACAACAACTATTCGAAAAAATCAACCTGAAAAATGTACAAATAAAAACCGGGTTTCCCCGGTTTTCTCGTTAATGTTTATATCAGATGAGAGATGACTCCCGCCTCTACAGGCGGCGAGCAACAAAGTAATATCAGCGGATGACAGTGCCTGTTTTTCCCTTCAGAGCATCTTTTACTTTGTCGAAGGAAGTAATATATGCGGTGCGGCCTTCACGGTCTTCGATGAACTCTACAGCAGCGCGGAATTTCGGGAGCATGTTGTAGATGCCGAAATGGCCTTCTTCCATGTATGATTTTGCCTGTTCTACAGAAATCTCTCCCAGAGGCTGCTCGTCCGGCTGTCCGAGATTGATGCAGACTTTCTCTACGTTTGTCAGGATGATGAGCATATCTGCGTTGATCCCCTCTGCAAGTTTTCCTGCCGCCAGATCCTTCTCGATGACTGCGCTGGCGCCCTTGAGATGGTTATCCTGCTCAAGGACCGGAATTCCGCCGCCGCCTGCTGCGACAACGATCTGATCTGCGTCGAGAAGTGCGTTGACCGCGTCAAGCTCCACGATCTTTACCGGATTCGGAGCGGAGACGACACGGCGGAATCCTCTGCCGGCTTCCTCGATGACATAGTTCCCTTTTCGCCGCTCTTCATTCGCTTCCTCTGCATTCATGTAACGCCCGAGCACTTTGGTGGGAGTGTAGAACGCATCGTCATAAGGATCCACGATCACCTGGGTCAGGACTGTGCTGACGGTGCGGTAGATCCCGCGGTTTAAAAGTTCCTCGCGGATCCCGTTCTGAAGATCGTATCCGATATAACCCTGGCTCATTGCAGAGCAGACGGACATGGGGCATGCGGTATATTCAGGATGATTTTTGGCAAATTCATTCATTGCAGTATGGATCATCCCGACCTGCGGAGCGTTACTGTGTGTGATGGCTACCTGGTAACCCTCCTCGATCAGATCAGCGATACATTTTGCGGTGTGCTTTACAGCGACTTTCTGTTCCGGAAGCGTAGTTCCGAGCGCCCGGTGTCCCAGAGCGACAACAACTCGTTTTTTCATGTTATCTATTTCCTTTCTGTATTTGATTTCCGTTTCTATGGGAATACCGTAAAGATCTGACGGTTTCCGCTCTTTAAAACTTATAAAAAGTTTACTATCATTTTGCTCAAAAATCAATGATCATCTGTGTATGCGAAAGAGTTTTATGTGTGTGCGAAAGAGTTTCAGGACGGCGGTCAGCTGTGAACTGCAACGCGAACGATAATATTCGCGAGAAACAGCAGCGTCAGGCATACGCAGATGGCATTTCTTGAAAATTTCCTGAGCCTCATAAAATGACCGGTCATCCGCGGGGCCAGATAGTACAGGAAGGCGCAGCCCAGAAGAGCTGCAGCGATGGACCCGCCGGCGTATATTCTTCCGTCGATATTAAAGGAGTATCCGCTGTAATCCCAGGGCTGTGAGCCGGTGGAAAATTCGGCGACCCAGCTCATTCCGAACTCTAGGACAGAATAGAATACAAAATTCAGCAGGAATACAAGAACAGGTTTATGGATAAAACGCCTGCAGATCAGAAGGATCAGCGTGCCGAATATTCCATAAACAGGCATCCAGGGGCTCAGCGGAGAAAACAGCCCCTCTGTCGTTCCGTTGGCAAGGAGCTGTACGCTCATCTCACATAACCATCCCAGGATAGAGAAGGCGTGGAAAAGGAATACGCAGGAAAGGAAGGTATATGTCCGGTCTGATTTTACGGAAGCCTTTACCGCTTTAAAAGGGGGCTGTACGGAGAACAGAAAAACAGGATACTGTTCAGGTGCAAAATAAGAGATCTGGGTGTAGGGTCCCCTTGAGTCGTCGTAAAGCGCTTTACTGATGAGCAGCTCATCCTCTGATGGCACATGTTCCAGATAAGAATCGTTCAGGCACTCATAGCGGGGGGAGCGCGAGAGAATATAGTTTCTGCGCAGGTTCAGGTACAGCTCAGCCTCCGTCCCGGTCAAATACGGATTGACGAAGAGAAAGTCCAGGAGCCCGAATGTGAACAGGGACAGGATCTTCCACCCGGCAAAAGAAAGATGAAGCAGGAAAAGTTTGTATTTATTGTGCCGCATAAGCTGTTTTGTCAGAAAGAATGCATCTTTTCTGCTGATCTTCGGGTTTTCGGCAAGGATATACGGGATCATCCGGTATTCGTAGTATTTGATAATGCCGCCCACAATGGTCAGGCTCCAGAGAACCTGGAACACAGCGCGGCAGAACATGACCCAGGCGGGATGTTTTATACACCGAAGCTTGTAGAGGAAGAAAATCTTTGACGCCAGAGTCTGCCTGTAGCTGTGATTCTCAAGGAAAAAACGTTTTTCTCCGATATTCAGGAGATTGCTGATGAAAATCTGATATAAAAGGGAAAGGAGCACGCTAATGATAAGGATCAGAGTGGAGATATCCCAGTTTTCGACAAAAAAATTGTTGACGGCACGGAGGATAGAAAAGAATGCAGAGCTGCTCGTTGTTCCCAGTTCTATGGCTACATCAGCTGCAGTGGATAGCGGAGAGTGGAAAAAATCTGAGATAAACGTGCCTTTGAAAAGACGGCGGGCGAGGTTGGAGATGACTTCCGAGTTTGTTATCTCTGCGGAAAAAGGCGCAGTCATATTGCGTTCCAGCGAGGGCAGCGAAGCCTGGGAACCGAGAAATGTGGCAGAAACCGGATACAGTCCTGCGAGCATGGCAGCGAGAAAACAGACGGATACCATTCTCCAGTAGGTCTGCTTCATCATTGTTCTCGTTTTTTTCTTAAGAGCTTTTCTTTTCCACATGAGTAGACCTCCGAAAATTCAACATCATAACGTTAATTATAAAATACACAGGAGTGATTTGCAATCATATAAAAGGCAGGCCCGAAAATCCACTCTTCTGTCTCGAATAAGAAAAAGAGAAAGACGGATATTCTGAAGGCCTGCCAGAAACATCAGCAGATAAAACATGCATCAGGCAATTACTATCTTTTCTTTTGCTGCCGGGTTACTCGGGAGTTTGACAGTTGAATAATAGAAAAATACCTTGCAGGCCGCATAAAACCTGCATTTTTTGTGTCAATTTTT
>CALWFV010000050.1 GCA_944377745.1 uncultured Mediterraneibacter sp.
TGGTTCGGAATAGTGTAGTGCTGGCGGTCTATCTATTGTTTTCGGTTGCTTGCTTCTTTACCGTACATGAGCATTGCTGCAACGGCTGTCATACGGGCCGCTTTATCACGGATCTCCATATTCCGCTTCATCCGTCTCAGCGCTTCCGTCCCTTCTTCCCGCAGCCTGTCCCACTCCTCATCCTGAAAAAACTGCTCCAATACCTGAATGTAAAGCCTGGGATGCTGATCTGCTGTCTGCTTTGCCTCTTCCAGCAGACCTTCCGTTCCGCTTCGGAATGTCACTGCCTCGATCAAAAGCCTTGATGTATAGCTGTCATTTTGCTCTCTCAGATATGTGATCCATGCTTCCAGGAACTCATCAATTTCCTGAAGCGGCTCCCTGCCTGCTGACATCATATCTTCTATTCCTGTATTTTCAAACATATGCCAGGAGAAAAAACCATATAGCTTTGGAATCCGTTCCGGCAGTTCATACGCCTGATATGTCGAATATAATGTCAGGGATGCGATCTGTTTCAGATTGAGGGCAACCAGCTTTTCGGATACCATTTCCTCTATTCCCAACTCTTCCGGTTCGCCGCTATATATATCGTCGGCTGTAATGTTCAATACCCCAAGGCTCCAATACATCCGGCTCGCGGATTCATAGTCTCTGTCATAGACCGCCTGCTCCGCTTCTTCATAATAGCGTTTTAACTGTGCCCCGATCCCCATCGGGTCTTCATATTCCGTTACCCAGTCGCGGTCCCACCAGCTTTCTCCATATTCTTCATAGCCGCTGCAGGAGAGAGTAATTTCGCCCTCTTCCACTTTTTCACACCAGTCTGTAAGCTCCTGCAGTATTTCCTTGTGGCTGCACGATTTTCTTGTCTGCATCTGTTCCAGGAAGTTTCCGCGGTCTTCTTCCGGAATACTGCGGGCATAGTTTCGGATCCAGTTCCGGAGATCCTCTTCGGTTTTAATCAGAGAGAGAGTTTCTTCAACTGAATTCATAAATAACTTGAAATCCATAATGGTATCCTCCAACTCAATCGTCCTTATACTACATCTGCTTTCTGACCATAGCATACTCGTCCCCGTTCCGATAATACGGGCACTGATAATACCTGTCCGACATGATCCTCACATAGTCGTCCTCACCCATGTTCATGTCGCACAGATACGCCCCGTATTCATCGTCATAGACGTAGAATGCGCAGGTCTCGCAACTTGTCCTCTCTTTACTCTTCTTCCTCATGTTTTCTTATCCTCTGCTTTTTTCTGATCTGCCGGTCAATATTTCTCTGACAGATATACTAACTTAGTATACCGGATTTTACCGTCTTCGGCATCATCTTCCGCATATTTTCTTTAATTTCTCAAAGAAGGGATTGATATGTCAAAATACAAAATTATTATCATCAGCCGTCAGTTCGGAAGCGGCGGACATGAAATCGTAGAAAAACTGGCTGAACGTCTTGGAATCCCGCTCTACGACAACCAGCTTGTGACCATAGCAGCAGAAAAGCCGGGCTATACCGGGCTTGAATGGGGAAGCATCTATTACCACCAGGCGCTGCTGAACGCAGTTCTTCTCGGAATCGCCAAAATCGTTGATCTTCTTGAGCTGGCATATCGCGCATGAAAAGGAAGCCGCAGGAAAGAATTTTCTTCTCTCCCGCGGCTTTCTTTTTATCTGATCTTTTCACGATATTCCCTCGTCAGTTCATCCCTTGGTTTTATCTTCTTTGAAAGACCATATTTATAAATTTCTATCCACGCTTCATCATCTCCCAAAATATCCGCCGCTTCAAGCGCACGGTATAAGACAATCTCTTTTTGCGGCTTTATACTGTTCTTAAAATAATATTTCACCCCGGGCTCTGTCTCCGCCAGAGAGATGGAAAGCATAAGGAACAGGTCACAAAAATTGTTGGTCTCTTCTTCCAGGTAATACCTTTGATGATCAAATTTTCCAACCCCTGACAGTTTCTCTTTCCGTTCCTGAACCTCTTCCTTTATTGTTTCCATCGCCATATACTTTACATCGCTCGTCTTCAGTTCAGAAAGAAGCACTGCCTGCTGTTCATAATAAAGAGATTCTCTGCTCAGCCCGCCCGTACATGCCATAACGGTCATCTCCGCAACATTATCTTTGCTGAATCCGCTTCCAAATGTCTTCGACACCAGCAGATGAAACAATTCGTCCTGCTGCCAGCCTACCGACCGAAAAGCATCCTTCGTTGAAAACAGATAATAATTGCATGCCTCGCACAGCAATGCGTAAATCTCCCGCAGAAGTACCGTGGCTCTTTCATAATGTTCGCTGTCCGGAACGATTTTGCCCAGCTCTTTAATATATCCCTTCACCAGGAACCGCCACTTTGGGCGCTGGCTTTTGGGAATCACACGATTCGGCGCATAATAGTTTCCCGCTTTTGCATTTTCAAGAAATGTTTTTATCTGTGCTTCCAGTTCCGCAAAACTCTGCTTTTCCTTTTTCACTCCTGATTTTTCGCTCTGTCCGGATAAAATATCCCTGATCAGGATATCTGCCTCTTCTTTTTGATATTTTTTAAGCTGTTTATAACTCTCGACAAACGCTTTTTCAACCCGGCTGCGCTCCGCACTGCCGAGCATCTTTCTTAATTCCTGAACTTTCATACGCCTTACTCTTTTCTGCCGCAGCACTTTTTATATTTCTTCCCACTCCCACAGGGGCACGGATCATTCGGGTATACTTTCTTCGGTTTTACGACTGGCTCCTGTCTTTGCGGTCTTTTGGCATCCATATCCCCCAGTCCGCCTTCCATACTCCATGGATTCTGTTCCGATCCTTCACTGAAAAACGGCGCTTCCCAGTCCTCAGCCCCCATTTCATACTCTTTCATGCGCTCTTCATATTCTTCCTGCATCCTGTCAAATTCTCCGGCCTTCTTCTCCTGACCGATCTGTCTGCAATATTCTGCTCCGATAACATAAAATCCGTCATAATCATTTCCGCCTTCGCACACTTTCAGAATATGGTCCAGAAGTTCCTCAGCTCTCCTGTATTCTCTTCTTGCCATCCAGTAGCCCGTGCACTCGATGACTGCATCCGGCTCCCGCCCTTCCTCCAGCCAAGCCTCGTACCATGCATCACTCTCTTCAGGCCTCCCAAGCTCCATAAGGCAGTTTCCGATACAATTTTTAAACTCGGACGGCGGGAACTGCCGCCATGCAAATGTATCGATCACTTCTTTGCAGAAACTGATACATCTGTCATCCTCTCCCATCCTGCGATAAGAATCCGTCATTTCTGAGATCCACTCTTCCAGATTATACTCATAATCCGTCGCCTCATCCACCTCATAAATCTCCAGAGGCATTTCAGCATTTCTCACCTTTTCTTTCACGATCTCCCATGGTTCTATCGCGGAAGGATCTCTGAAATCTCTTTCCAGTGCATCATATCCCTGTTTCAGCATCTCACTCATTCCCGGTCAGGGTTCTTCCTGTCCGCCGAGACCGTAATCCTCCAGCATCTCTTCGAGCCCGTTCCGGTAGCTTTCTTCGCTGAATTCCTTCATTTCACCAAGCATGGTATACATTTCACTGAGAAGGACTGCCGCTATAGCTTCCTTTGCCTCCGCAGAAGTATAGCCCATATCTATCATTTTATCGTATGCCTCTTTTACATAAGCTGTCGCAGGATCCTTCAGCTGGTTATTGACCACCTGCAGAATCGTCCTCTTTAATCTTTTATTTCCCATATTCGCTCTCCTCTGCATTTCTGTCTTCATCCTGCCGGAATATCTCCAGATACACCCCCAGCATATTTTCCTGATATCCGGCCTTTCCACTCTTTTTCAATGCTTCCGCCGTCCCTTTGAGTTCCGGATCCTCCACCTTCTCCAGCATCTTCTGTCTCCTCTGCGAGATTTCTTCCGCTGACATGCACATCTCATAGTCATCCGCCGACATATGCCAGTAATGGAATTCGCCCTGGTAATACCGCTTCAGTCTCTGCGCGATCAGAAGCCCCTCCGGATCGATGTCTCCTGCGTACCATACTTCTGTCCCTGACTGCGCCAGCAGATCAAGGAGCAGCAGAGAGCTGAATCTGGGCTGTCCGTTCATACACATCAGACCGCATTTCCGATCCCATTTTCCACAAAGGACCGCATAAACGGACGGGTTTTCCACAATATACATCCGTTTTCCCGGACAGGAGGCTGACTTCCATCCCGCGATCACAGATAACGGGATCTGTACAGGCTCTCCCTCTTCAAGAAATCCTTCCATTCCTGCATGGAGCTTTCCCCTTCTGTCACAGGCACGGATCCCTGCCGCCAGAGCATAGTTTGATACATCATCACTCAAAATTCCCGCTTTCAGAAACAGTCTCTGTTTCCGGAACGCAGGGAAAGCTCTGTCCAAACTGTTTTTCCCGCCGTGCTCTCCATTCGCGCCCGCTTCCACCTCTGTCCGCCGCACATACCATTCCACCAGCATTTCCAGATATTTTCCGTCCTTTGTGCCCGCGTCGAAAGCATGGGGATTTCCCGTGATCTCCGCCGCGAACACCGCCAGATACCGGGCAGACATTCCGGACGGGTCCGGCGCTTTTCCCACCGGAAGAGCGTCCAGAATCTGTACCCCCAGCATCAGCAGACGCTCCGCCTCATCCAGATTTCCGCCTGCTTCCCGGTCACGCCTTTTCAGATATGGCATGAATCCGCTGCTCTGTATCTCGCTGATCTCATCAATCCACCGCGCAGACAATGCCCCTGCCTCTTTTTTTGCCCTGTCAAGAAGCGCCGTCCACTGTCTGTCCTCACGCTGCCTCTGTTCCTTTCTTCCCTCCACAGGCTCCCGAAAGTACAGTTCCAGCACATCCTTTCCGCTGATTCCCGTGAAACGGCTCCCGGACAGCGCCTTCTCGAAGCGCTCCGCGGAAACGGACGCCGACTTCTTCCCGTGATAATTCCGCAGAAGGAACCCTTCCAGATCCTCCCGCTCGGATTCTTTGAGGTTCTTCAATGTCACTGTGCCCGCGAACCTGCCGTAAGAGAGATATTTCTCCCGGAATCCGCGCAGAAGCTTCCCAAAGACCGGCCGCTCCCGAAAGTACCGCAGGCACTCCGCCTGCAGCTTCTCATCTTCAGGACTTTCCCCCGCAGGTCTTCTATTACCCGCAGGTCTTCCATTCACAACGCCATCCTCTGCAAGTCTTTCACCCATAAGCAATTTCTAAGCCTCCTGTGCTGCCCGCTTCTCCATCTCTGACTCATCCTCCAGCATGACCCTGGCATGGCCGTTCCACAGATAGGGCATGACGGTCACGAATTTCGCGTTCTCCGGGCGCAGGAGCTGGTAGATTGCCAGGGCATCCAGCGTATCGCAGTCGCCCCAGAGCACCTGCGAATTGATGATAAAGTCGAACTGAAATTCCGCCATCAGACGGAACATATCCCGTATATTCCGGTTATCCACGCCGGCAAACGCCTCATCCAGAGAGATCAGCCGCGGCGCGTCCGGGCGTCCGCCCTGATATTTTGCCACCACCGCCGAGAAGAGAGGTACGTACATCGCCATCGCTTTTTCTCCGCCGCTGAACGTCCCAAATACGCTGTTCGTCAGCTCCTTCACTCTCTCCCCGCCTTTCTGGAAGAAGAGCTGGAACTCGAACCATTTCCGATAATCCAGCGTCTCCTTCATGACCTGATAAAAGGAGATCATGCCGCCGCTGTCCCGGGCATGGCGTCTGGCCTCTTCCACCTTTGAACGGAAATGTGCAGAGAGCTTTGCCGCCTCGTCCTCCCGCATAAGGCGGTAGTCCTTTTTCAGCAGCTCGACCAGTTCTTTCGTGTCAAGCTGATCCTCAGTCTCCGCCGTGCGGCTGCGCCATCTTAAGTTCAGCTTCAGCCCGCTGGACGTATTCATTGCTCCCATCAGGGAATTCATTTTCTCCACCCATGCATTCGAGCTGTTGATCTTCCCGCGGATCTTCCGGCTCACCGTATTCGCGAGGATATCCTCAAAAAGCTCCCTGTCTCCGGCTTTGATAAGATCTTTCAGTTCCTCGATCTCTTCCGCCAGATGCGTAAGAAGACGCCCGAAAGGGATCCGCACGCCCTGATAGCGCGCCGCAATGTCCAGACGCTTTGCAGACGGATCGCCTTTCTGGGCTTTCCGGTCCAGCTCTTCAAAAAGTTCTGTCTGCATAATCTGATAATCCGTCAGGAATCCTCTGTTCTCAAAGTAAACCTGATTCAGGCTGCGGATGATCTGCTCTTTATCCATATCCCTGCACTCGCCGGCAAGGAGACTGCGGATCTTCTCCGCCGGTTCCGCTTTCCTTTGCTCCTGCATTTCCACTTTGGATCCGGAAGCGTTGTCCGCATTTTCGAAATGCTGTTTCTCCCCGGCTTCGTCTCCCGGCATTTCCACATAGTGCAGGCTTCTCTCTGCCGCAAAGCATTTTTCAAGATACTCTGCCCTGCGCCGCAGTTCACTGATCCGTTCTTCATTCTGTGCGGCCTGCTCCGAAAGCGCCCGGATGCGCTCCTCATTCTGAGTTTTCTCCGCCACGCAGGACTGGAGCCGTTCCGGATACTCTTTGAGCCACTCCATACATTCATCCAGCTTCTGCCTGATCTGCTCATAGTCTGTCAGTTCAAGCTGCCTCAGTATGGATTCGTATTCCTCCTGCTCTTTCTTAAGCTCCCGTCCGGCGCTGCCCGCCTCGTAACGGATCTGGTCCATCTCCCCGTCGAGGATCTCCTGCCGCTCTCCCAGTTCTTCCATGTGAGCCCGGATCTGTAGAAAGAGCTCATGACCGGATCTGAGCTGATAGAAATGCTGTCTGTAGTCTGACGCCGCCTCATCCGCTCTTCGGAAGGTCTCATAGCTGCAGGTCAGATATAGTTTCTGGGCGATCTCCGCCGCCTGACGCTTAAGCTCTCCCAGCGCCTCGCCGACTTCCATCAGCTCCCGCTCCAGTCTTGCTCCTTCTTCCCGCATGCGCTCTGTCGTCCGCCTGGCTTCGCTCAGCATTTTCCACGCCTCCCGCATGTCTGTGTCTTCCGGAAGACTTTCATATTCTTCCTGCAGCCGTCGGATGCGCTGTTCGAGCGCGGACACTTCGCCGCGCAGGGTCTCCTGCCTCTGCTCATTCTCCGCCAGCAGTTCCCGGCAGGACGCAATCTTTGCCTGCCGGTTCTTCTCCCTTGCCTGCACGCCGATGAAGCCCGCCTCATGTTCCCCGGATATGGTTCCGCTGACCACGCCGATCTGATAGGAACCGTCCGGGCGCACTGCCGTCATAGATACGCCAATACCGGCAGATCCGCCGGAACCAGCGCCCTCTGCTTCCTCCGGTCTCTCGCTCAGCGCGATGTTTCCCAGGATCCCCGTGATTCTCTGATTCATGAAAATATCATTTGCCGAGTCATTGAGATCCAGCACATCCAGCAGGCTCTTCTCCGCGTAATGCGGCTGCACGAACAGATACCTGTCCGCGCACCCGGGATCGGCTTCCATCACCTGATCCCGGTACTGCTCTTCGATCACAAGCGCGTCCAGGATCCCCATCTCCAGGAGGGCTTCCTCCAGCCTGCCGCACCGTTTAGGATCCCCGGACAGTTCCTGCCCGAACTCCACGACCTTGTAGAACTCCTGATAGGGAATCCCTTTCTCCCGCAGTCTTTCCCTGTTCTTACGCACGGCGTCGCTCCGGGGCGGCTCCGGCTCGCGGCTGCTCTCCCACTGTGCAAGCTCTTCCTCGATCTCCCGATGAGCATTTTCCAGATCCCGGAGTTCATCCTGTCTGCGGCGGACTTCTCCGCTGATCTCACTTTTTCGCCCGATCCACAGATCCGCCACAGTCTGCCGCACCCGGGCAAAGTCTGACGCCTCCCCGTACTCGTCGGCAAACCGCGCCATTTCCCGCATCTGCTCCGGAGTGAATTTCAGTTCCTCATTCAGCCCGTTCCAACTGTAAAGCGCCTCTTTCCACTCGTTCTCCACCTGGACCAGCACCGACTCCAGTTCTCCCTCGCGCCGCTGGGCGGCGTCGGTCTCCCTCTGCTGCCGTTCCCGCTTCTTCAGCAGGTCGTCCGCCTCCCTCTGGCGAGTTTCAGCCTCCCGGAGAAGCTCCATGCCCCGGCTGATCTCATCCTTTACTTTCCGGAACTGTGTCTCGTGGGTCTCCCAGGAAAATGCCTTATCAAAATTTTCTTTCAGTTCCGCCTGGAAGAAATCGTGCTCCTCAAAGGACATCTCTTCAGCTTCGGACTGCATTTCCTCCAGAATACTGTCAAGCTCACGCTCTTTTTCATACGCCCGGTCCTCTTCCTGCTTCTTTTTCCCCTCTATCTCCGTATACTGTTCCTGTTTGGCGTCGAGCTGCCGCTGCTTTTCCTCCAGCAGGCTTTCTCTCGTCCTGATCCGGGAAGCCAGATCCAGCTCACGGCTCTTTAAGCTCACCGCGTCACTTTTGCTTAAGGACTCCCGCTCCTTCTCCATAGCGTCTCTGCGTGCGTCCAGTTCTGATATCTCCTGCTCCAGCGCAAGGACCCGTTTCCGGCTGCGCTCTGTCTCATCAGCCTGTGCTTTTGCCTCCCGCTCCGCTTCTGAAAGTTTCTTCTGGTTCTCACAGCACCGGTCCGCCTTCTCGAAAAGCGTGAGGCGGTTGTAGCGGTCCAGCACTCTCTGGATCTTCTCCGCCGCCTGATATCCCGCTTCTCTCGCCTTCAGGTTCAGATTCATGGTATCCATGTTTTCGATCGCCTCCGACATAGGCCGCAGATCCTCGTCGGACAGGGGCTGGAGGGAATCGCTCAGAATATCGTTGACCACAGAGGGTTTAAAATCTTTTGACAGCTTCGGCGTGCGCAGCTGGATCAGAAGATCGATCAGCTCCTTATATTCTTCCACGGTCTCAAATCCGAAGATCTGGCGGTTGACATATTCCATGTAATCTGCCTGGCGGTCAAACACCTGCCCGCCGCCGGCGATCCGGTTCTCCAGCTCCTTTTTCGAGAGCGTCACTTTCTCACCGATCTCCTTATAGAGCAGGAAATCCCTTCCCACTCTCCTGCCGTCCGACAGGCTGAAATACCACTTGTCCAGCGGCTTTCCACGGCGGGCGCGGATCCCCATGCCGACTGTCAGCCAGGTATCGCTCTCCTGTCTTTTAAATTCGAGATAGAGATACCCTGTCCTCTCGTCCCGCCCGTCGTCTTCTTCCAGGAGATAACTGCTCATTTTCCGGTCTCTGGAACCGAAAGGATCGAGGCGCTCCGGACTCATATTTCCGTCCAGCAGAAGCGGGATCACGCTCTGCATCGTGACGGATTTTCCCGATCCGTTGGAGCCTCTTAAGAGCATTCGCCCTTTCACAAAAGGAAATTCCTGGTCGTCATAATACCAGAAATTGATCAAACCGATCCTGCTCGCCTGCCATCTGCTGTTCATTGTACTGCTTCTCCTTTATCTGTAATCTTTTTCCCGCTCATGAAGCCTTCCGGATAGCGTCCGGTCAGCTTTCCTGCCGAAGGGCGGATGACAACGGTCTGCTCCCGGACATTTCTGTGGATCAGCGTCCACCGTTCCATCTCGCTTTCCACTTCCCGCACAAACTCTCCTTCCGGCATCTCCCGGTATCCCTTGATGAATCCGTGCCCATACGTTTCTTTTAGCTGCCGGATCATCTGCTCAAACTCCACGATCTGCATCCGGATCATATCGTCCTTCTGCGGTTCCCACTCTCCGGTCTCCACCTTTCTGCGGATCTCACTGCAGCACAGGAGCAGGATATCCGACATCCCGGTATTCCCCGGAAACGTCTCCCCGATCCTGCAGTCTTCTCCCTGCATGAAAAAAGCGCTCCCCCTGTGAATGTGAAGCTGGCACTGAAAATTCTGCTCCAGATCGTCCGCCAGCCTGCGCCCGTAATATTTCAGATACTCAAAATCCTCATCTGCTCCTTCGCCCCGATACATGCCCACAGAAAATAAAAGCCGCTTGTACACACGGTGGCGCCTGGCGATGCCCCGGTCCTCATCCATGGCGAACCAGTCGCTCTCCTGAAAATCTTCCGGGCGCGTGTACTCCATGATATCCCGGCTGAAATTCCGCATAAAATATCTGGACGCCCCGGTATTTTCATACAGCACTTCCCCGGTCTCCTGATCCATAAACGCGTCGTCGCTCCCGTCCGTCACCCGGATGATCCCCTGCCCGGCCGCGTACCGGAGAACCTTCACCAGCCGCCTCCGGCTTGTATACAGTGTCCAGTCCACGCCCTCTCCCGGCATATTTGCCGCGATATACTCGGTGAGCTGGGACAGGATAAACTGCTCCTGCGCGTCCCGGTCCTCCAGGAACATCAGCAGGATACACAGGAAGGCATACTCTTCCTTCGAGGCAAACGCGTCAATTCCCATACACGTCTCCGGCAGCGCCGGGATCTTCTCCATCTTTACAAGCAGCGCGTTCTCGATCACCTGACATCCCATCTTTTCTGTGGCGAACTTCCGGATCTCTCCGATGGAATCCCGGATCTTATAGTACAGTTCCCGGTCATCGGATTTCAGGATCCACCGCCGGTTCAGAAGCGTCTCCAGTTCTTTCATTGATAATACCACTCCTCACTCATCCTGAAATACAATGCTGATCTTCGGCATCGTAAAGTTTCCGTCCTCACACCGGACAACGCACCGCTCATCCGCCTGCGTCATATCCAGCGCGAAGTTTCTTCCGTCCTCTGTCCTTGCCGCATAGTCCCCGTCCTCCAGCGCGTCGGAGAGCCATTTCAGAAGGATTTCCCTGATCCTCGGCTCGATCACAGGAAGTTCTGCAAAATCGATCCTGCCGTTCCGCTCCAGTTCACCGAGCTTTTTCCAGTCCTGTTTCATCTGCTCCACTGCCTGCCTTCTCGCCTGCGCCTTCTCCTGTGCAGTATCCCGGATCGATGTACGTCCGGATTTTTCCCTGTACGTCCTGACTCTGGGCCTGAGCGTCAGCTCCGCGGCCGGCTCATCATAAACGCTCTGGTTCATACTGTCCGTCTCCCGATCCGCTTCCGCGCTCAGATGGAAAGGACGTTCCAGCCCGAATACCATAGCTGACATCCGGTGCGCCTCGTCCATGTCCTTACAACGCAGGAAGATCTCCGCCACTTTTCTGTACTCCTCCCGCCGGTTCGCCCCAAGCGCGTTCTTCTCGCTGAGCTGCGCGGCGTAACGGGTGATCCTGCGTATGATCTCATTCGTCGCGTCGAAAAGCCTTCCGGCTTCATTCTCGCTCCCTTCCCCTGCCACGAACCAGTTCCGGATGCTCTCAAACCTCCCCGTCGTCTTCTCTTCGATCATTTCCCTGGAAACTTCCACATCCATCCTCGGGATCGACATCTCATAGTCATTCACCTTATCAAGGACGTCCCTGAGGAGCTCCGGCTCGAGGAGACGCAGCGTTTCCTCGATGACGCCCACATTTTTCTGAAGCCCCTTGATGAAGTTCCGCAGATATTCCACCAGCTTGTCCTTAAATACAAGGAACTCCTTTGTCCGCATCATTTCCTCTGCCTTCACACTGTTCAGGTCGCGGATATAGTCCTGATAGTTCTGATTCAGCCGGATGAAATCATTGTTCAGGTCATTCCACCACGCATAGACTGTATCCGGTTCTTCCCCGGACATCTTCGGGAAGCGCTCCACATTCAGCCGGATCCTCTCCAGCAGCGTGGGCTCCAGGGACGCCCCCTCTACAAACAGATTCTCAAGCCGGATCACCAGACGCTCGATCTCCACGCTGTACTCTGACATCTGGTAGCGGAACTTCTTGTTCTTAAATTCCTCGATTGAAGACACCCGGCGCGTGTCCTGGATCGTGTTTAAGTTCTTCCACTCCGTCAGCATGGCGAGATCCTGCTGGCACTGCTCCATCCGGTAATCTGCGAAATACGGATCCGCCGTCATTTCAGCATACACTTCCTCCTGATACATCCAGTACCTGAGTTTTTCATAATTCTCATAAAAAATGCGCATAATGCTCCGATATCGGTCGGCATTATCCGCATTTAAATACTTCGCCTCTGTCAGCGGTCTTGTAAGTTTTTCTGTAACATGCATCTTCTGCGTTCCTCCAGCCTGAGTCCATATGCGTAGTATAGACCAGAGGGCGGGGGATTGCAAGGCGGATGGTTAATTTTGGAACATTTTCGTTAACAGTTCAGCCATCCTCACCCCGCCAGTGCCTGCTTCAGCTCCTCCTCGATCTTCATCAGTTCCTGCTCCGCGGCCTGTCTCCTGTCATGTCCCTCCTGCTGGATCCGGACCGCCTCTTTCATCGTGGAGATGAGGTTTTCATTGGCTTTCTTTAATGTCTCCACATCCACGATCCCCCGTTCCGATTCCTTCGCCACCTCAAGTGTATTCTGTTTCAGTTTCTCCGAATTTTTCAGAAGAAGGGAATTGGTCGTGTCCGTGATCTCCCGCTGCATCTTCAGCGCCTTCTGCTGCCGGTACATTCCCAGCGCCATCACCATCTGGCTCTTCCAGAGCGGGATCGTCTCCTGGATCGCAGTCTGGATCCTGTCCGCCAGCAGCTTGTCATTATTCTGGATTAGCCTAATCTGGGGTGCAGTCTGGATGGCGATGGTCCTGCTGGTCTTCAGGTCATACACTTTCTTCTCAAACTGCGACACCGTGTCCTCAAAATCCCGTACAAGCTGAGCGCTCATGGGATCTGCGCTCTTCTGCGCCTCCGCCCGAAGGGAAGGGATGGTCTTTTCCTTAAGTTCCGCGATCTTTTCTTCCCCGGCGGTGATATAGATCTGGAGCTGCCTGAAATACTCCAGGTTCTTTTCATACATGGTATCAAACATCCCGATGTCCCTGAGCAGTTCCATCCTGGCCTCGTCAAGTTTCCCCTCGATCCGGTCCACCTGGTCTTCCAGACGCTCGAACTGCGCCATAAAGCGCTTCAGCCGGTTTTCCGCTTTCTTGAAAATACCGAAGATCCCGGAATCTTTTTCCAGATATCCGAAATCAAGCCCTTCCACATTTGTCACGAGTTCCGTCATCAGATCCCCTACGAACCCGGAATCCTTTGCCCGGATATTGTTCAGGATATTCGCGGAAAAATCCGCGATGTTCTGCTTTGCCCCGGCACCATACTGCATCAGCATCTGGGAATCCCTGACGTCGATCTGCTCCCGGATAGAATCCGCTTCCCGCCGTTCCTCCGGGGTGAGCTGCGCCAGCCTTCCCTCCAGTTCTTCCGTTCCTTCCTCCTGAGCCGCTTCAAAACTCATAGTCTGCTTCTTCTCCATCAGGTCTGCCAGTGTGATCTCCGCCATATGCCGTCCTCCTTCTTTCCTCGTCCATCCCCGTCCATTTCCTGTCCATCAGCCATCTTGCAGTCTTACATCATTCCAGTTCCTCAATGATCACTTTCATCACGTCATAAGACGGCACCTGCGCCACCTGAGTGATGGAAGCTGCGACGCCGTCCGCCGGGATCGATCCGCTGTCCGCGATATCTCCGTAGTTTCCGGTACGGAACCCGTGTTTCTTCCAGGCAAGATCCTGAACCTCCTCATCCTGCATGGCGTTCAGCAGGATCTGACCGTTCTCGTCCAGTGCGATCATCACATGAGCGGACCAGACTGTAGGCGTGGGATAGAGCATGACCACGTCATCCCGGATCCGGTCATATTCATCCGGATAAATGGCCGCGTATTCGATAAGCTGGCTCTCGTAGCCGGCGATAATGGGTTCAGCCCCCACTCCCATTCGCAGGAACTGGCTGAAAAGATCCGAAGAGGAAGTCTCCATATATCCCAGCTTTCCAAAGATATCCTGAAGTTCCGGGAGAATGGTATCCAGATCCGTCTCTGTTACCGTCCGCCCGCCGTTGAGCACATTTGCAACCAGCGCCGCAAACATATTTCCCGAATTTGACTTTGAAGGATCGGTAGTATCCACAGAGACTCTTCCGTATAACTCCGGCAGCCCGATATCCGACCACTGCGCACCGTTTTGTATCAGTTCCAGAAGCCCCGCCATGTCAATGTAATGTATGTCCCCGTCTGTGGTGATCAGCCCCTGGCTCTCAAACGCGTCCAGCACGATCTGATGCGTATAGAGAACAATGGGCGTATTCAGCACGATCTCACTCTGCACCGGGCTTCCGTGGAGATCCTCATAATATTCCAGCGCGATGCTGCTGGACGGGAATAGATAATCCCTCCCGCTTAAGTCCGCCGTCATCATATCCAGCGACCCTGCCCTGGAATAGTCCACATTCAGACCATACTTCTCCTCAAATACTGACTGAACCTCTTCGTCCTCAAGAAGCTCGATCTTCTCCCCGCCCACATAGCCGTCCACATTGACGATCCGGGGCGCATTCCCTGTCACAAAATAAATTCCTCCGATCACCGCCATCAGCACGACCAGGAGGATCAGTCCCGCTATTTTCTTCTTCATTGATCTGACTCCTGTACTTTCTCTTTCACCGGTTCCCTGTAGCCCTCTGAACGGAGCGTCTGCTTCAGCAGGTTCAGGTCCGCCTCCATATCCATCAGTTCATTCTGCATCAGCTTCTCGAACTGCATCTTGAACGCCGCCGCCAGGGTGGAAACCGATTCCCGTGTATTTTTCAGAACTTTTTCTGTTTCTTTTGTGGAAAGTCCTGTCTCTTTTAGTTCCACATAGTTTTCCAGAACGTTTGCCGCCGTCTCCTGATAATAGTCGATATACCGCCTCGCCCCGGGAATCTTTTCCGGGTTGTCTGTAAGATATTTCAGGATGTTTTCAGACAGACGGAGCAGTCCGCCGCACTCCGTTTTCAGCGGTTCCTCCCGGATCTTCTGAACAGCCGTCCTCATACGTCTGTAGTCTCCCGCCGCCTCCGCAAGCCGGTCGCTTAAGTATTCCCCGTTGTCCAGAGATTCCGCATCCACCTTCCCGATCTTTTTTACCGGCCGCAGGAGCAGGCTGAAAGCGGCGTACGCCGCCACGCCCAATAACATGCACAGGATCAGGTTCCACCCCAGTCCCGCCAGCAGGAACAGAAACAGCCCCAGTGCCAGGATCACTGACACGATAATGCTGAACGTTTCTTTCCCCTTCTCACGCTTCATATTTCCTCTGTCCTTTCCTTGTCATCTTTGCTCTTTAGTTATATCCCTTCACATTCCGGAACGCCTCTGTCAGGTCTTTCGTTCCGTCAAACACTCGTCCTCCGGTCATCTCTGCCAGTTCCTCGAGCTGGGACGGATCCGCATCTCCGAATGTGATGGAGAAGACAGGGATATCTGCGCCGTACTCGCTGACGGCGTCTTCGAACTCATACTGATTGTACATGGACTGCCCGTCCGTCATCAGGATCACCGCCGGCGTATACTCAGACAGATCATACTGAGACGCGATCGCGTAGGCCTCCGCCGCAGGTCCGTAAATATCCGTTCCCCCACCCGGCTCATGATCCGCAATCTGGTCATAGAGATCCTGGAGCGCCTCATCCGAATCGTCTTCCGCATAGAGCACATCCGTGATGCTGTCGTCAAACAGGATCGCGACGTCCACTTCCCCGTCGTTGGCCTGGAGCAGGTTCTGCCGGGCATTCTCCTGGATGAGGATCTGGGACATGGCGTCCTTGAGCTGGCTGACCCCGTCTCCCGACATGCTTCCGGAAAAATCCAGACAGTAGATGTTAAGAGAAGGCTTTTTGAAATTTGTCTGATACAGGTTCAGTGCTTCCAGCAGGACGTCCGCGCCGGGCATCTGGATGGGTGACAGGATCCTCTCCGTGTCGATTCCCCAGTCCGGGTTGAACACATCTCTGTTTTCCTCTGATACTCCGTTCGCCGTGATCCGTCTTCCGGTAGCCTCGATCGCCTGCTGGCTCTCACTGCCGAGGAGCGTTTCCTGGAAAGTCAGGAACGCCTCCTCCTTCCCGTCGTCTCCGTGATCCACATAGCCCAGCGGCGAATCCGCTATGGACAGCCCGTCATAGGGATAGACCACCTGGAGCGGCTCTTTCCCCTCCGCAGTAAGCTGTTCATTGGCGTCTATGATCAGGCACTCATAGTTCACCATGGCGTCATAATCCCCTTCCAGGAACATGTCTTTGAGCCAGTCCGAACTACCGGAACTTCTGTCCACGCCGCCCAGGAGTGTCCTGATCTCCTCCTGGAGCTGTTTATCCTGCAGATCCGCTTCTGTCAGCCCGTCCTGTTTTCCCAGAAGCGCGTATAAAAATCCGATATAGGCGCTGGCGCCGGAATTAGACTGGGTAGCGCTGGTCATGCAGAAAGTCATTTTTCCACTGCTTATGGCGTCCAGGATCTCTTTTACCGAGACGTCACCGTCTGTAAATCCAAGTTCCCGGGCGAGACTCTGTCGGATCCCGAACACCACAGGCGTGATGGAAATGGACTCGCTGTGCTTCACCAGGTGCTGCTCATCTCCCATAGAGATCCAGATACTGCTGGCGGGCCACACGGCGTCATACTCCTTTGCCCCATCCTGGAGCGTCCGCATAATATCTACAGAGCCCTTGTAGTCAATCTCCACCCGGACTCCCGCCTCATCTGCGCAGTCACTTATGATCTCCTCCAGTTCCTGATTCTCCGATCCGGACAGGATACGGATCTCAGTTCCTCCTCTCCCGGCGGAAAAGTCAGCACTGCCCTCACCGCTTCCTGCACCCGGCATCATACCGCAGGCGGAGACAGTCAACATCGTGCAACAGCATATAAGAAATGAAATAACTCTTTTTTTCATCGCAGATCCCCCACTTTTTCCTGAGCGCACTCTCATAGGTCATGGCATGCCACAGTCTGAACTGCAGTCATCTTTTTTCTATTTTCTCGTAATTCTGCATCTTTCTCTATCCGCATCGTGAAAAATCCAGGTAAAATGTGGGTAAAATATTTTTCTGTCAGACTTCACTTTTCATCTGTGTTATAATAACTTCCAGACAGAAAACAGAAACGGAGGATACGAACATGCCCGAACAGCATACAGATCAGAAGATCATCTTAAGCGCAGACAGCACCTGCGATCTCGATGCAGATTTAAAAAAACGTTACCACGTCCACTACTATCCCCTCCACATCATACTGAACGGAAAGGATTACAAAGACAATGTAGACATCTCGCCGGAACAGGTCTATCAGGAATACTATGACCACAAAGTCCTTCCCAAAACCGCCGCGGTAAACACACAGGAATATATCGATCATTTCCGCCCATGGGTGGAAGAAGGCTTTAAGGTCATCCATATCAATCTCGGCAGCGCCCTGTCCAGTTCCTATCAGAACTGCTGCCTCGCTGCAGAGGAACTGGGTCATGTCCATGTCGTGGACAGCTGCAACCTCTCCACCGGGACAGGCCTTCTCGTCGTCGCCGCCGGGAAGATGATCGAGCAGGGAATGGACGCCGCATCCATCGCGGACGCTCTCAGATCCCGGACAAGAAAGTGCCACGCCAGCTTCATCCTTGATACACTCACCTTTATGCACGCCGGCGGGAGGTGCTCCGCCGTCACCGCACTGGGCGCAAACATGCTGAAATTAAAACCCTGCATCCAGGTGGACAACCACGACGGAAGCATGGGCGTCGGGAAGAAATACCGGGGTTCCCTGGATAAAGTTCTGGTGAAATATGTCAAAGATGAACTTGCAAAGTATTCCGATATCAATACGGATCTGCTCTTCATCACCCACTCCGGGATCCCGCAGGAGTATATTGATCTGGTGAGGAAGACCGTGGATGAAACAGTGAAATTTAAAGAGATCCACATTACAAAGGCAAGCTGCACGATCTCGTGCCACTGCGGGCCGAATACACTTGGAATATTGTTTGAGACGAAATAGTCATTTCCCCGGAAATTTCTCCATCATAAAAGGAACTTCCTAAACATTGCATGTTTCTTGAAGTTCCTTTTATTTTTATGCCTTCGACAGAAAAACCGCCGCCGGAACTTTACCTCAGAATTTTCTTCTCTTTAATCGATCAGATCGTTCTGAAATCTGGACAGATGCTCATACGGAAGGATGAGCCGTCCCCGGTACAGACCGCAGCCGTCGTTGATAAGATTATTGTCCGCGGCAGAGAACATATTCACATCCACTTTTGCCAGATCCAGCTCCTGAAGTTTCCTGACTCTCTCGCAGGCTTCGTCAAAATAGATATTCTCCCCCGCCGGGACAGCGTCTCTTCTGGCACGTTCACTTTCCTGCTTTTTCTCATATCCGAGATGATTGGCCGGTCCGATTTCCGCAATATCGTCCATCTCCTTGGTGCGCAGCTGCATCTCCATATAACATTTTGCGCTTTCATCAAAAAATGTAATATGCAGGGATCTGTAACCGTCCCGCTTTGCATGGCAGATATAGTCTCTGTAATATTGCCGTACCGAATCGTTCAGCAGGGGAGAGGTGCTTTCCTTTACGCCGAAGGTCGGCTCCGCGCGGAATCCCCGTTCCTCCAGGAAATCTTTCAGGAC
The DNA here is from genome assembly GCA_944377745.1 of uncultured Mediterraneibacter sp. GTDB lineage: Bacteria > Bacillota > Clostridia > Lachnospirales > Lachnospiraceae > Mediterraneibacter. Next base: position 18,486 of record CALWFV010000050.1, read on the forward strand.
ATTTGCGATAGCATACAGATTACGGATTTCTTCCTTCTCCCGCTCCCTGTCATCTCTGATATGGCATTTGGGCATGGATATGACGATACGGTATGCGATCAGATCACGGAAACCATTCAGTTTCTGCTTCAATTCCTCAAGCGGCGGATAGTCTCCATGGTCCGTATAATAGTCATAGATGTACTCCACAATATAACCGTTAAATTTTGTTTCCGCACGGATCAGGGACTTGATCCTGCCTTTAAAAGTAAAGGAAAGCTGGGAGTATTCCTTCGCCATATGCTTATAAAATTCACGGATTTTCTGAGACTGAGCCGTCAGGAAATCATTGTGCTCCAGCAGATCTGAAATACGCTTCAGAAACACACAATGCAGCCGGTCCACCTCATTCCGGTTCTGTTCCGCGGAAATCTGCAGATCGCGGGTGTATTTTTTCAGGATTTTCAACACCGTATCTCCGGAATATAAATAATCATTTAAAGATATCATCATTTACACCTTACTTTTGTTTCTAATAACTGTTCCTTATCTCTTGTTGATTTTCCAGTTCGTGGAGCTTTCGGATCCCTTCCGGATTCTGCTTTTGCAGCCGCTGTTCCAGCACCTCTCTTTTCTCTTGCAGATGTTCCCGGATATTCGGGTATTCTCTCAATATTCTGTCCCGCAGCACTCTTCTCCTTCTTTCGATCAGTCTGACTGCAAGAGCGCTGTTTTCTTTCAGTTCATCCGGGAGATCATCTATGTGAAGTTCCATCCTTCTAAGCAGTTCATCCTCATCCAGCGGACCGAGAGAATGCCAGAATTCCAGCTTTTCTTCCAGTCCTGCCTCAGAGAGCTGCTCTAGATCCGAAATTCCGTGGATCTGTTCAACAATCCATTTCACCTGTTTCTCGATCTCCCGCACCGCATCCGATCCAAACGCCCATGCGAACTCTTCCAGGGAATTTTCTTCTTCCGGCGACAGTGCGAAATATTGATTTCTGCGCGCCCTTTCCCTCTTGTTCTCCGGAATATCCAGCGGGAACGGTTCCCTCATTCCCATGTCATAAAGCGCGGAAATAACCGTTCTTCTCACTATTCCCTCCCGTATCAGCCTGCCGATGCCGAGTTTCCTGAACTGATCATTGACATTCTGTGAGTGTTCGGTTATGTAAAATCTGATCCGCCTCTTCTGCAGACTGTCTGCCAGAGAGACCAGACCGTCCGCCGCCGTTATGTCAATACTGTTGACAGCGCCGGCGTCCAGGATGACCGCCTTTGTATCCTCTCTGACGTTATTTTCAATATCACTCTGAAGGATCTTGATGTTCGCGAAAAACAGGTTTTCACTGAACCGGTAGATCAGGACATTTTTTACCGGCCACACGGCACGGTTTCTGTCCAGATCATAGAATTCCTGTCTGCTCACCCGAAAGAGCCGGACAGCCAGATAAACTTCCACAACATTCAGCAGAGCTGATATCACGATCGCAGTCAGCACGGGGACCGGAAGATAACCGATAGACCCTGTGGCACACAGCAGGATCACGGCCCACGATCGCGGCAGGGGCGGCGTCCACGCCGAATATAAACTGCCGTGAGGTGGAAAACAGGGCAAACAGGATGATCGGGAGCAGGGATCCGTATAGTCCGTATGCCGCCGGAAGTCCTGAAATCTGTGCATATCCCATGGAAATGGGAATGGATACCGCTGCTATAATGACACCGGAAAAAATATCTTTTGCCAGATATTCCTTTCTATAATTGCGCAAAGTAGGGAAAAACTGTATTTTCATTACTGCTCTTTCTTCTCCTCTCTGTCAGGATCCTCTCGCGTCAGTTCCCGGATCCAGCTCCCGAAATTTGCCTTGATAAACGCAGGAACGCATTTAAAAACCTGATCCGCGTTCAGGCAGCATACGACCACCGCCGGCGAAGCCTGCACCACGAACGCCATAAAAAACGAGAGCGGGATCACAATGCACCATATGCTTATCAGATCCATCTTTACCACAAACATGGGGCTTCCCCCGCCGCGGATGATACCGTTATTCGTCGGCATCTGATAGGACATCCCCACGATCACCACACTCAATATCAGGAGAAACGTATTCGCCATCTCCCTGGTGGCCGGCGTAAGTTCATACAGTTCAAGGATCGGAATGCGGATGAGGAACAATACAAGGCCGGAGACCAGTCCGATCACCACGAACATTTTCTGCATCTTTTTCGCATATTGCTTCACCAGGTTCATATTCCCTTCCCCGATGGTCTTTCCGATCACAATAGAAGCGGAGGACGCCGCGCCCACTGCCATGGATTTCACCATCAGGAAGATCGTGGACGCCACGCTGTTGGCCGCGATGGCGGCGGACGTCATATGACCGAGAATGACTGTCTGAAGGGCTGTGTTCAGTCCCCACAATCCGTTTACCACAAACATCGGCACCGTGATCTTAAAATAGTCCAGACTCAGCGTACGGTCTGTCTTCAGAAAACTTTTCACACTGAGATGCAGGAATTGAGCCTTTTTCGCAATATACGCCAGAAGGATCACAAACTCCGCGATCCTGGCCGCAAGGGTTCCGATCGCTGCGCCCGCCGCTCCCAGTTCCGGCGCCCCGAACCGGCCGTAGATCAGCACAAAATTAATCCCGCAGTTAATGCACAGTGTTATCACAGAAAGATAAAAGGCGATTTTCACTATCTCCACACTGCGAAGTACCGCCAGGAGGATCTGGGTCATGGCAAAGAACAGATAGGTAAACCGGATGATCCCGAGATAACTCATCCCTTCCCGGATGATCGGCTCATCGGCGGTAAAGAGTCCCAGGATCTCCCGGGGGAAAAGGCTGACCAGAAGAAACAGGCAGACCGTGACAAAAAGCGCTGCATGCATGGCCTGCGCCGCGATTTTTTTCATTGGTTCCGTCTGACGTTTTCCCCAGTACTGGCTGCTCAGGATCACAAGACCGTCCCCCAGAGCCATGATCATCTGCTGGAACACAAACTGGATCTGATTGACAGCGGCCGTGCCGGACAAAGCCACCTCGCTGTAACCTCCCAGCATAATATTGTCCGCAAGGTTCACGCTCAGGGTCACCACATTCTGCAGCACAAGGGCTATATATACCGTAAAAAATTTTCTGTAAAAAGCTCTGTCATTTTTCTGTTTCATATGATTTTTGTTTCCAACTTATTAAAATATTTTATGGACTGGATGTGATCTTCAATTCCTATTGTAGCAGATTGACGTCCCGCCGGCTATAACTATCTGCGGAAAGGACAGACAGGACCCTTTCCTTAAACGGCAGAATACTTGAAACGGTAAATTTTTATGATATACTGAAAAAAACAAAGGAGGAATCTGATCTATGATAAGACTGACCATCTGGTATGAAAACGTCCAGGAAAAAGGAATCCTGGATAAAAATATTTTCCAGGAGTCCTTCCCCGAAGAGGAAGAGAAAAAATTCGCGGGATTTCTGGCAAAGACAGCAGAAGAAATGAAAAAAGTATATCCTGACGGACTCGGAAAAACTCTTGAGGATCACTTTAAAGCGAAGGAAGACATCTCCGTGAAACTGGTGACTCTTGACATGCCAGGATGCGGGATCACAGACGAGCTTCTTGAAAACACCGACGTTCTGATGTGGTGGAGCCATATCGCCCAGCACGCGGTTCCCGATGAGCTGGCGGAAAAGATCCACCAGCGGGTACTTCAGGGAATGGGCCTGATCGTTCTGCATTCCGGACATCTCTGCAAACCGCTGAAGCTCCTTCTCGGGACAAGCTGTACCCTTCGGTGGAGAGAAGGGGATTTTGAGCGCGTATGGACGACTGCGCCGACCCATCCTATCGCTCAGGGGATTCCGCCCATGTTTGAGCTGGAGACAGAAGAAATGTACGGAGAGTTCTTCGACATCCCGAAACCGGATGATGTGATCTTCACCGGATGGTTCCGCGGCGGAGAAGTATTCCGTTCCGGATGCACCTGGACAAGAGGATACGGAAAGATCTTTTATTTCCAGCCGGGACATGAGACGAATCCTACCTATCACAATGAATATATCCTGAAGATCCTGGACAATGCAGTGCATTGGACCGCGCCGGACAGGATCCATGACAAACCGGACTGTATCCATGCTGAGGCACCGGAAATCCGGAAATGAAAAAGTTTTAATGAAGCCTAAAAGTTTCAATCCCGCCCGCTGAACATAAAAAGGATCCGGTGCTTTCGCACCGGACCCTGCTCTTATGCTTTATGCCCTTTGGGGAAAGATCATCCCTCGATCGCGATGGTCTTTTTCGCCTCAACTTCCTTTGCATCCTTCTTCGGGATACTCAGTTTCAGGATACCATCTTCAAATTTCGCCTTTACGTCTTCCTCTGTCACTGCGTCGCCTACATAGAAGCTTCTCTGCATTGCGCCCGCATAACGCTCTTTGCGGATGTATTTGCCTTTCTTATCCTGCTCGTCCTTATCCAGACCTTTCGCAGCGGAAATAGTCAGATAACCGTTCTCAAGTTCGATTATAATGGTCTCATAAATTAAGACACTTTTTCGGACAATTTTTAATGAATCTGATATACTAAAATCAATACGAAAG
>CALWFV010000051.1 GCA_944377745.1 uncultured Mediterraneibacter sp.
TTCTCCTTCTGGAATCGAATATGTGTCGATTCTTCTCATTGGTTGCTCTTATTTTATTAAGTTTCCGAGACTACACTAGTATTATTATTTTATCAGGAGCGTTTTTACACGCTCTCCTCTGTTATCATTTCGTTTATCTGATCCCAAGCAGATTTTTCTCCATGATCATCTGCCGTCTTGTGAATTCAGTCCCGCCGCAGTACAGTTCGTCTTCATACTCGCAGATCAGATATCCTTTATATCCTTCCTCCGCAAGGACCGGGAGTATCTCGTTATACGGGATGCTCGCCTCATGGCACTGCTCGTCAAGATAGTGGAACTTCCCATGGCACTCAAAACTGTATGGCAGGATGTCTCTCAGCTCCTGAAGCATTCCCGGAAGATCTTTTTCATCGTGAAACTGCACGAATCCGAACATTCCTGCCAAAGCAGGCATAATCGCCAGAGACGCCCCTGCTTCCATCACCTTCTTTGTGGCTTCTTCCTGGCTTACTCCCTCTCTCCGGAGCTGCGCCGCAAGCTGAAGATGCTCTTCCTTTACCCCCGCCTCCAGAGCTTTCATCCACTGGGGTCTGTTCGGCTGTACAGAAAGGAAGCCGAAATCCGGGACGAATCCAAGATATTCTGATCCTGTCCTTTTGATCACATCCAGATACCTCTGCATACATGGAGATCCGGGTGTCTCCGGATTGTGGATCTCAATACCGCAGCGCACGTCAAAGAGTTCCGCATAGGGGGCCAGCCGTTCAAAAGCCTCCGGTGACATCATATACTGGACACGCATTACCTTACATCCTAACTTATTTGCAGCCTTCAGGTCAATGATCGCGTCCGCCAGCATCTCGTCGTCAGTCAGATTTCTGTCGCACCTCATTCCCTTATCATTGTTTGCCGCATAACTTACCGGTCCGATCCCATACTTTTCCTTCAGTGCATGAACCTGTCCGAGAAATTCATCGCTGACATTCGGATAGGAAGGGATCATCTGTGTCGCAACGATCTCATACCCTTCTGCTCCCGCAAGCTTAGCCTGTTTTACACACTCCTCAAAATCATACTCATATCTTGCATATTCTGTTCCGTAGCAGAACAGTGTTGCTCCAAGTTTAATATCGCTCATCTTTGTATCCTCCCAATTACTCCGCTGCGTTTACAGTTACTTTTTCCCCGCTGTCCAGGGGCATAAAATTGTGATCCGGTCCGATCTGCATATACGGTACTCTGAGCATCAGCTTAAGTTCCAGTTCATGTTCCCCGCTTTCCACACCGCCTTTTTTGATCACACGGATCTTTGCCGGCTCTACCTGGCTCCAGAATTCCGTCACCGCGTGTATCAGCTTATATACCGGGAGTTCTTTTCCTTTAAGCTCAAATGTCACCGCCTCCTGCGGCATCTTCTCTCCATCCAGATAAACTTCGAGGAGATCAATGTCAGACAGATAATGTCCTCTGTAATACGCAAGCTGGACATCGAATTCAAAGCCGTTCTTCTCGCCGTTAATGTACAGGTTTTTAAAGGATTCCTTTTTTATGATCTCAGGATTCAACTGCATCCTCATTGCAAAAGCCATAGTGATACCTCCGATTCTTACTCACACTCTGTTATATTTTCCATCCCGGCGGATTTCCGCCGGGACGTCTGTTCTTCTCTGTTTAGAATTTGATCTCTCGGTTTTCCCTTGCAGACTGGTAGATCGCGTCGAGAATCTGCGTAACCGCAAGCGCCTCCTCCGGTTTTACCAGCGGCTGTGTGCCGTTTTTAACCGCCTCAAGCCACTGGCGGCAGTCGATCGTACCTTCCTCTCCGCCACCGCCGCCAAAGTACGCAACGCCTCCGACCGGAGAGAGAGTCTCCTCCATCAGCTGACCGTTTCTTCCGCGGTTGTAGATCAGCTCATTTTTCCCGTAACTCATACCGGAATGGATCTCCGCTCCTGCCGCTGTTCCGCAGAGAGTTGTGGACGCCTCGCGGGACTCCAGGATGTTCAGCGCCCAGCTTGCCTCAAGATTGATAGTCGCTCCGTTCTTCATCTTGATAAATCCCATCGCGGAATCTTCCACTTCATATGTAGCCGGATCCCATGGTCCGAACAGATTTCCTTCTGTCGCCTGCTGAAGTCCGCCCAACTTATAGAACACAGACCCTGTCACACTGTCGATGTCATAATTGTTCATGCACCACAGTGTGATATCGAGGGCATGAGTTCCGATATCGATCAGCGGACCGCCGCCCTGCTGAGCTTTGTCCATAAATACGCCCCATGTGGGAACGCCTCTTCTGCGGACAGCGTGTGCTTTCCCGTAGTAGATCTCTCCAAGATCACCGGCTTCGCATGCCGCGTGCAGATTCTGCACTTCCGGACGGAAACGGTTCTGGTATCCGACTGTAAACTGCATACCGGACTTTTTCCATGCATCCACCATCTTCAGCGCTTCGATCGGGCTGTGTGACATCGGCTTCTCACAGTAAACATGCTTCTTCGCCTCAAACGCTGCGATCGCGATCTCGCTGTGGGAAACGTTCGGTGTACAGATATGTACGATCTCCACTTCCGGATCGGCAAGAAGATCATGATAATCCTGATATACCTTTGCGCCTTCCGCTCCGAATTCTGCGCACGCCTTTTCCGCTCTTTCCACGATGATGTCGCAGAATGCCACGATCTCATTCAAGTCTGAATTGTTCTTCAGCGCCGGAAAGTGTTTCTGATTCGCGATCCCTCCGCATCCGATGATTCCAACTTTGATTTTTCCCATGTCTTTTCTCTCCTTTTCTTTGTGATATGTGTTTCATTTGATGTATTAATCTTACCTCTGACGCGGGAAAAGAGCCTTACCCCAGTGGACCAGAAGCACGTCGATATTTGATGCGCAAAAATTCCGAAATCTGAAAAGGTATTAATTTTATTATGTAATTTTGACCTCTCGGTTTTCTGCATTTACATTTAGCTGTCCGGCTTCGAACCTTAACCATCAAAAAAGCTGTTATACATCGAGATGTAACTCTCAATATATAACAGCCTTTTCTTCTTTCTGCCGCATTTCTTATCTGTCTGAATAATGACCTTTGCACTGTTTTACCAGAATTATATCGTTACTGATTTCATAAACCAGCCTGTCTTTTTCTGTTATTCGCCTGCTCCATGATCCGCTCAATTCTCCTCTCAGCGGTTCAGGTTCTCCGCAAAAGTGATTTTACTCATCTTCCATCTGCTCCAGTTCCTTCATAGACTTAACAACAACTTTTCCTTCCCGGATCTGCTCCTCTGCTTTTTTGATCATCCGAATATTGGACTCAGAGTAAAACGGATCGACCGGTGCTGAGATTTCGAAGGGAATCTTCCTATCACGAAGAACTTTTTTGGCATAGATCGTAAAAAACGTAGTAAGATTCATCCCCATTTCATCGCAGATTTCATCCAATTCTCTCTTCATATCATCGTCAAAACGTAAACTTACTGTTGTCATATGCATCCCTCCTTTAAGAATATTAAATGTCAGAACGATGCATTTTGCAATCAATTTCATTCATTTTAATTCTTTTTCACACAAAAATGGATACTTCATCTAATGAAGTATCCACTCATCTTACTCAAACAGTATTGCCTCTCCTGTTTCCGCTGACTTCCATGCTGCTTCCATCACAGAGAGCACTCTCCTCACCTCAGAGATCTTGATCTTTGATTCTGCCCTGCCGTTGAGTACATCATCCACATTTCTGTAGAAGTCCACCCAGTCGGTCCGCACTTCCGGAAGCGGCTCCTCCACGATTCCTCCCGGCGGCACCGGCGCGAACTGCCTTGTGGGACCTGCCTCTGTCTCCGTGATCTGGGGAGGCAGCTTTTCCAGCATCTTTCCGGTCCGGTAGATCGCACCGTCACATCCGAAGGTATTGACTACCATAGTTCCCTTGTCCCCCGCTGCCAGCCATCTGGGCTGGTATTTCAGGATATATGTAGAAAGCTCGATATGTGCCGTGATCCCGTTTTCCATTTTCATGATGATCTTAAAGTAATCGTCTACTTCTTCATGAAGAACGTTTTTAATATCGGCATAAACAGATTTGATCTTTACACCCGGCATCATGAACAGGATCTGATCGATCAGATGAACGCCCCAGTCGTAGATCATTCCTCCGCCGTATTTTTTATAGATATGCCACTCGTGCATGTATCCGTTTCCGGAATGGAGTTTTGACTCGATGGTAAAAATATTTCCGAGAAGCCCGTCATCGTACGCCTTCTTTACTGTAAGCATATCTTTATCCCAGCGCCTGTTCTGATGAGAAGTAAAGAATACCCCCGCCTTTTTGCAGGCTGCCTCCATCTCGTCAAGTTCCTGTACATTCATTGCCGCCGGTTTCTCTGTGATCACATTCTTTCCCGCTTCTGCAGCCTTGATGCACATTTCTTTGTGAAGATAATTTGGCACCGTAAGGATGACTGTGTTGACCTCCGGATCCGCCAGGAGCTCATCCGCATTTGGATACATCTTATAGCCTGCATCCACGGCCTCTTTCTGTTTCACCTCATCGATATCACACACTGCAGCGATCTCCACGCCTGCTCTCGGAGCGTTCTGCGCATGCCATTTTCCCATTCCTCCATAACCGATGATACCTAATTTGATCTTCATATCTTTCTCCTTTCTCAGATACAGCGCTTTCCTAAATCACAAAATTTCTCAGATATTTAATGCTAAGCTGTACTGCCTTCTTCGCGTCCTCAAGTCTTCCCTCGAACGCCTTGTCCTCCACCTCGATACATGTGTATCCGTCATATCCGATATCTGTCAGAGCAGACACATACCTGCCCCAATCCACATCTCCCAGCCCCGGAAGTTTCGGGGACATATACTCAAGAGGCGTCGCCATGATACCCACGTCAGCCAGTTTGTCCGGATATACTTTGATATCTTTGTAATGTACATGAAAGATCTTGTCTTTGAATTCGTAAATTGGTTTGATGTAATCGATCTGCTGCCACACAAAATGGGACGGATCATAATTGATGCCGAAATTGTCATAGGGAAGGATCTCAAAGATCTTTCTCCAGTTTGCCGGCGTTGTCATCAGGTTCTGGCCGCCCGGCCACTCATCCTCTGTAAAAAGCATCGGGCAGTTCTCGATCGCCACTTTTACACCTTTATCCTGCGCGTACTCCAGGATAGGCGGCCACACCTTTTTTACCTCTTCCAGATTTGCAGATACGCTCTTGTCCGGAATCCTTCCGATAAATGTTGTGATCATATTTACATCGAGCAGCGCCGAAGCATCGATCAGCTTATAGAGATGGCTGACATACGCGTTCCTTTTTTCCTCATCCGGGTCAAGGGTATTAGGATAATATGCCAGCGAAGAGATCTCCACTCCCTTGACTCTGAGGTATGCCTTGATCTCCTCTGCTTTTTCCATTGTCAGATTCTCCACGTCAATGTGGCTTACACCTGCGTAGCGTCTCTTCGCTCCGCCGGATGTGGGCCAGCATGCGACTTCCAGACATTCCAGCCCGTTTTCCGCCGCAAAGTCCACTACTTCCTTAAAGTCCATCCCCTCAAAAATAGATGTAATCAATCCGAATTTCATACGTTTCTCCTTTCTGAATCCTCCGTTTTGTTATGGTTTCATTATATATTTTTCCGGATTGACCAACTATTCAGATTTTTACAGCTTTCTGCTCTTTTTTTCACTTTCCGAAAAAGAAAAAGGTCAAAAAAGAATCACTTATCATGACCTTTTCTGACCTTTTCTTTTTATCCTGTCATCATTAAATACGATTCAGACTGATATAAGCTATCTCATTTGCCATCATGGAAATATTCAGCCGGATCTTTCCTCCTTCTGCCCTGACCTTCTGCATAGACAACTTCGGTTCACAGGCTTTCTGGATATATCTGATATCATCTCTGGACAGGTTTGTCTCATATTCCATTTCTTTCCATATGCTCTGTACTGATCCGTTTGCATTATTGATACGGTATATCTTCATCTGATAAACGCCGTCTTCCACATCCGTCAGTTCAAGGCAGAGGTTTAGATCATCTGTGTCCTCAAAATACTTTGACATATGTTCCCGGTCCAGACTGTCCTCCTCCACATAGTAATAGTTATAACTCAGTTTTTTGCAGTTGTGGCATGCGATGCCATAATTTCCGTGTCCGTCCTTTGTGGCAAGAAAATTTTCTCCTTTTCCGATGAATACCGAATACAGCCTGTTCAGAAAATGAAAGGCGAACATCATCGGTTTCTGGATCCCGTCCCTTGTCAGCAGCCCCATGCCGCCAAACAGAAAGTCATCGGTATCATATGATTCGGATACCCTGTCGGTTCCCCGAAAATAAGCCATCCCGTCAACCTTCCCCAGAAGATCGATATAGTTCTTCATGACATAAGCACCTTTGAAGCAGGTATCATTGATCAGATTCCGGTCACTGATCGTCAGATTCCACTCTGTCAGAAATACCTCCCTGTCCTCAAGTTCCCCTCCTACATCACGCTTAAAATTGTCCATCACGTGGCTCATAAAGTCTACATCGGAACTGGGTTTGGAAACTGTCCTGCCGTTTTCCTCCAGAGAATCATAAGCGTAAGAATACAGCGTGATGAAATCCGGAATCGCTCCAGCGGCTTTGATCTTATCGTGAAATGCCCTGATATAGGATGATTTCTTCTCCGTTCCTTTCACATATCCGTGCATGCCGCTTCCTCCGATCTGTGCATCGGAATACTGATGGATGATCCTGCGGGCAGCCTTCAGTTTTTCAAAATAATTCAACAGATGGAGATCATCATTCAGCCGGTCGGCATCCAGCCAGAGTTCAAAACGCCAGCCGCTGACCGCCTCCCGTCCGAACCTTGCGACTACATGGCGAAGGAATGCCTCCATCACAGCACACCAGTTATCCATGGACTCTATGTTTTCAAACAGTTCATAGATCAGAGAACTCGTGGTTGTCTTCTCCACCCGCTTCGGCTTGTTTTCCAGTTCAATAAACGGACGTATATCATGCTTTACAAGAAAATCCAGGATCGAATCAAGACGGGAAAAATTATACTTATATTCTGGATTGTTGATATCGATCAGAAGTTCTTTGGAAAATGGATTCCAGAAACGTACATACTCAAATCTCAGAGATTCTTTCAGAAGCAGTATGTGTTCCTGTACCTCCGAGCGAAGAAGGTCCTCGGCATATCCTATATTGATGATCCGGCTCCAGATCCGTTTCAGCGGCTTCCCTCCTGCTGCCGAAACTTCCGCCTGTACTTCTCCGGACTCCTGCTCCGTACCCTTCCTGCTGCCTGCTTCACTCCAGAGAACGTTTTCCAGCTTTTTCTCCAGTTCATCTGACAGGACCTGCTGTCCTTCCTTCGTATTCTTAGCCGCTCTTTTCCTGACAGCGGACGGCGTCTCTCCATACTCCTTTTTAAACGCCTTATTAAAAATAGCGACACTTGCGAATCCGTTGTCGTATACGATCCTGGTGATCGGGATATCCGTGTACAGAAGCTGGTCAACAGCATGGTGAAGACGCACATTTGTAAGATATTCAGCAAAACTCATGCCGTAGTTCTTCTTGAAAAATCTGGAGAGATATCCGTTGGAAAGATACAGTTTATCTGCCAGTTCCTTCAGACTGATCGCTGACCGGTAGTTTGCCCGGATATAATTTTCAATCTGCAGAAGGCGTTGCCTGTACTTATCACTCTCTGTATCTCCTGTAGAAGCCGCCGAACGGATCAGGAAATGTTCGCATACATAATCCATGATCTGATAACAGATCGCGATATACGCAAAATCCGCCGTATTTCCTTTGTTGCTCAAATAATGTCCGAGGAGCTGCTGGAGCAGTTTTCTCAGACCGTCATAAGCCGCATCCGTATTTCTTGACGAATCACATACGAACATAAGATCAAAATTATTCAGCACATCGCTGAGCATATCATACATGATCGTCAGCTTGACATACATGATCTCATCGGAGCTCTTCAGATAATGCCGCTTATTTGCATTGATCATAAGCACATCCTCTGCTGTCATCTCTGTCTTCTGCCCGTCTATATTCAGTTCAAGCTTTCCCGAAAGCACATAGATCAGTTCTATATCCTGATGAAAATGTTCCTTCTCTTCCCGGTTCTCTAATATCTCAAGACGCAGTTTCTCTCTCCTCTGAAAATCGTCCATACCGCCCCGTTCCTTTCCATAAAGTTCCCGATTTCTTTCTGAAAATGCTATCACAATTCCAGACGGTCCGCAAGTATGTAAAATTTCAAAACTGCTTATAACGGCTTTTCACTTTTCATCAGACACAACCGGTCTGGTTATATGTCGAACGCTGTATTAGTATTCCAGATATGCTCCTTTCATCGGGCTTGCCGCATGTTCACTGAAAAGCCGCAGGACACCTCTTTTATATTTTTTCTCTCTCGGTCTCCAGTCTTTCTTCCTCTCTGCCAGTATCTCCTCTATCTCCTCCGGGGATCTCCGCTGTCCCTGAGTTCCTACGATGTCCAGCTTCCGAGCCATGACATCGATCTCAATCAGATCTCCTTCTTCCACCAGGGCGATCGGACCTCCCTCTGCCGCCTCCGGGCTGCAGTGTCCGATCACAGGACCTGTGGATGCTCCGGAGAACCTTCCGTCCGTGATCAGCGCGATGCTGCGTCCCAGCTCTTTATCGCTGCTGATCGCTTCCGATGTATAGAACATTTCCGGCATTCCGCTTCCTTTTGGTCCTTCGTACCGGATGAATACCGCATCTCCCTTTTGGACTTTATGCTTCAGGACCGCATCGAGACATTCTTCCTCACTGTCAAACGGTCTGGCTCTTAAGACTGCCTTGAACATTTCCTTCGGACACGCTGTATGCTTTATGACCGCCCCTTCCGGTGCGAGGTTTCCCCGCAGGACAGCGATGCTTCCGTCCGTTCCGAGGGCTTTTTCATACGGCCGTATGATGTCTTCTTTGGATAAAGACACCCCGCAGCGTTTATTAAACGCCTGAAGCCATCTGTCGCATCTTTCGTAAAATCCGTTTTGTTTCAGTTCGTCCAGATTTTCTCCCAGTGTCTTTCCCGTCACGGTCATCACATCCAGATGCAGATGTTCTCTGATCTCTTCCATAACAGCCGGAACACCGCCCGCATAGTAAAAGCACTCCGCCGGCCAGCGCCCTGCCGGACGTACATCCAGGAGATATCTTGCATTTCTGTGGATCCGGTCAAATGTGTCTCCTGTGATCTCGATCCCTAACTCATGCGCAAGTGCCGGGATATGAAGGAGACAGTTCGTGCTTCCGGATATTGCCGCATGAACATAGATCGCATTTTCAAAACTCTCGATCGTTACGATCTTACTTGGGCGCATCTCCGGCATGAATGCAAGTTTAACCGCCTGCCTTCCCGCTTCCCGCGCATAATCCAGAAGATCCGGGCTGGTCGCCGGCATCAGTGCGCTTCCCGGCAGGGCAAGCCCGAGTGTCTCCGCCATGATCTGCATTGTGGATGCTGTTCCGATAAAGGAACACGCCCCGCAGCTGGGACACGCATTCTGCTTTGCCCAGTCCAGCTTTTCCCTGCTGATCTCGCCCCGCTCATACCTGGCACTGTATTTACCAAGCTGTTCCAGTGTCAGCATATCCGGTCCCGCGTTCATTGTTCCTCCGGGAACAACCAAAGCAGGAATATCTGCTCTAGCCAGCCCGATCAGATTTCCCGGGAGTCCTTTGTCACAGCTTGCCAGATAGACTCCTGCGTCAAAGGGAGTAGCATTCGCATGGATCTCGATCATGTTGGCGATCATCTCGCGGCTCACCAGACTGAAATTGATCCCGTCTGTTCCCTGGCTTTCCCCGTCACAGATATCCGTACAGAAATATCTGGCTCCGAAGCCTCCGGCTTCCTCAATCCCCTTTTTCACTTCTTCAACAAGAATGTTCAGATGCCCGCTGCCAGGATGACTGTCCCCAAAAGTACTTTCAATGAGGATCTGAGGCTTTCCCAGATCCTCCGGCTTCCACCCTGTCCCGATGCGCAGCGGATCCAGTTCCGGCGCGATCTTCCGCATTTCCTGACTTTTTAATTCATCCATTTTTTCTCCTTCCCGTTTATTGCTCATTTTCGTATTGTGTTTAAGCCTTCCAATACATCTGATGTCTTTTGCTTAAAGTATAGTATTTTCAATCGTTTTATCAATAACATCTGATGTTTTAAACATTTTTCGCTTATTCACACAAAAACACAGCGAGTATTTCCAATTATACCCGCTGTGTTTTATTCAATATTTACAGATTTCACCGGTTTCTTGCCGCCTCCCCCATCTCAGCTCCTCATACGTCTGATGTATTTTTCTGTTCATCTATAAGACGTATGATAGCCTGGCGGTTGTACGTCAAATGCATGACCATCGCACATCTTGCCCTAACCGCATCTTTTCTGAGGATAGAGTCCAGGATCTCCCTGTGTGTGATGATCGTCTCTTCCTTCAGGCTCCTCTGGGTCAGATTCGCAAAAGTGACGACTGCAGAGTCGATCACCGGGACCAGAAGTTCCACGACCCGGTTCTTGCTGCATCTGGCAATACAGGTATGAAATTCAACATCTTTTGCAGTATGATCTTCTCCGCTGCGGCAGAATTCTTCCACTTCCGCACACAGCCGCTGCAATTGATCCAGTTCTTCTTCTGTGGCATTTTCACAGGCCAGCACTGCGATCTCTGGTTCGATCATCAGACGCACATCGAAAAGTTCCAGCGCCAGTTTATACTTGTCCGGGAAACGCGACAGCCCAAGCGGATCCTCCTCCAGACTACTGGTGCTGACCACAAACGTCCCGGACCCGCGGCGCACTTCCAGTATCCCTTTTGAGACAAGGCCCTTAACCGCTTCACGGACCGTGCTTCTCCCAACGCCAAACTTCTCCGCCAGTTCATATTCGTTTGGGATTTTCTGACCTATCTCTATCGGTTCCTGCAGAATGTAGTCCAAAAGCGCATCTTCGACCCTGCGCCCCAGAAGTTTTTTCTCCATTTTCTCAAACTGATACATAAGCATACTCTCTCCATTTCGATCATCCCTTAAAGAAAGAATACGTCTGATGTCTGTTTTTGTCAAACTGGAATATCTCATCTCTCATTGTCATACATTACTAGAAAGCCCTGTCAGGAAACGCTTTGATATGAATCGAAACGATCATTATCCATTCGTAAACACTCCCCTTCCATACCGTTACGACGCTCTTGAGCCCTTCATCGACGAAAAAACGATGCACCTTCATCATGACCGCCATCTCCAGACATATATTGATGATCTCAATCATTTTCTGGAGGAGAATCCCTCTCTCCAGCAGTTTTCTCTGGAAGAGCTCCTCTCCATATGGCGCCGTCTCCCCTGCCATCTTCAGGCTCCGCTCCGAAATAATGCGGGAGGGGTATACAATCACCGTTTCTACTTTGACGGCATGTTACCGCCGGGTTCTCACAGTTCAGCGCCCCGGCTGTTCGAGTCATTGTCCTGTCAATTCGGAAGTCCGGAAAATTTCAGGGCACAGTTCAAGGAAGCTGCGCTCTCCGTCTTCGGCTCCGGCTATGCATGGCTGGTGCTGGACCGTGGCTGCCTGAAGATCGTCACCTCGTCGGATCAGAATACGCCTCTTTTTCATTCCCGGACTCTCATCCTCAATATTGATGTGTGGGAACACGCATATTATCTGAAACATTATAACCTACGTGCAGCTTATATCGATGACTGGTTCAGCGTTGTAAACTGGGATATGGCAGAGGCGCGCTTCGCTGAGGCTGCCCCGGGATCCTGGAAGGATCCGTTTAAGGCTAAAAACTGAACCTCCATGTATGATGACATAAAAGCCATTAGCGAGAAACCCCTGCGCTGCGTGACATTGCACTGACCTCATTCATTAGATCCTCAGGTCTGACTTATGAGGTGCACATGACGCAGAGCAGGGGCTCCTTCCTTACACATCTCTCTCCGTGATGACAACATGAACCGTATCGCAGTCCCCTTTTCGGGAATACAGTGGATAGCTGTATCATATTCGTATCTCTTCTTTTCCATCTTCACAAATTCCTCTTTTTCCCGTCATTTCCGGATCCTGTAAAGGAGCACCAGCCAGAACGCCATATCGCCAAACACCAGGATCAGAGTGGCCGGAGTAAACCATCCCGGAAGCGGAGTCCCCTGCAGACTGTTCACGATCAGATACGCAAAGATCAGCGCCGTCAGGGTCTTCAGCGTCTTTAGCATATACTTCAATATCCGGTAAACTTTTTCCTTGTTTTGTGTCGTCACTTCCACCCCGGTATTCCAGATCTGAGGATACTTCTCGACCAGACCAATCCCAAGATAAAGGATCCACATCACCACTTCTATGACAATGATCTCTCCTTTTCCACCCCAGCGGTCGATCTCACCGGCTCCATTGTAGTGCATCGGGATCTGGTCCGGAAAGGAGGACCAGCCCAGGATCAGATATGCAAGGGTACCGATCAGCAGGATCCATCCGATGATATCAAGGATCCTGTCTGCTTTTGTGTTCTCTATCTTCATGATATCACCTTCTTACAGTTCCTATATCCCCAGTTCTTTCATGAGTTGTTCCTGATACTCCGGGTTTTCCGCTGCTTTGATGATATCATCTGCCCTTCCCAGTTCCGACAGCTTCAGGATTAGTCTGCTGAGCTCACTGCGCCCTTCCTGACGTCCTTTCATCAATCCTTCCCGGCGTCCTTCCTGACGTCCTTTCATCAATCCTTCCCGGCGTCCTTCACTTTCACCTGCCTGGTATTTTTCCTCCAGTTCCTCTGCAAATAATTCCCGCAATGCGTCACACATATTCTTCGCCTCCTCAAACTGTAGCTCGAGTTTCTGTTCCCTGTGTCACATGATCTCCTCGATCTTCCCCAGTTCTTCCTCGGTAAAGGTCAGGTTCTCGATCGCCTTCACATTATCGATCACCTGCTGCGGCTTGGACGCTCCCACCAGCACGCTCGTCACGATCCCGTCATGGAGCACCCAGCTCAGCGCCATCTCCGCAAGAGTCTGGCCCCTTCCCGCCGCGATACCATTTAAGTTCCGGATCTGCTGAAGCCGCTCTTCTGTCAGTGCTTCCTTCTTTAAGAAACGTCCGTCTGTCCGGATCCTGCTGTCCTCCGGGATCCCGTTCAGATACCGGTTTGTCAGGAGCCCCTGTGCCAGCGGGCTGAAGGCGATGATCCCTTTCTTCAGTTCTGCCGCTGTGTCCTTCAGTCCGTTTTCTTCGATAGTCCGGTCAAAAATAGAATACCGATTCTGGTTGATGATAAACGGACAGTGCAGGTCCTCCAGGATCTCTTCCGCTCTTCTCAGCGTCGGTCCGTCATAGTTGGAAAGACCTGCATAGAGTGCTTTTCCAGACCGGACTGCCTGGGCGAGCGCGCCCATCGTCTCCTCCAGCGGAGTCTCCGGATCCATCCGGTGATGGTAAAAGATATCGACGTATTCCAGCCCCATCCTCTGCAGGCTCTGGTCAAGACTCGCCAGCAGATATTTCCTGCTGCCCCAGTTGCCGTAAGGTCCTTCCCACATGTCATAGCCTGCCTTTGTACTGATGATCAGTTCATCGCGGTACTGTCCCAGGTCTTCCTTTAATATCCTGCCGAAGTTCTTCTCCGCGCTTCCCGGCTCCGGTCCGTAATTATTTGCCAGATCAAAGTGGGTGATCCCGCTGTCAAATGCCGTAAAGCAGATCTGGCGCATATTCTCATAATTTCCCGTATCCCCGAAATTGTGCCAGAGTCCCAGCGAGACCGCCGGCAGTTTCAGCCCGCTCTCTCCGCAGCGGTTGTAGACCATTTTCTCATATCTTTTGTCTGATGCTGTGTACATAACCTTTTCCTCCTCATAAACCACATTATCATCCTTTATATCACATCCGCCCCGAACGGCATCAGCGCCAGCTTCGCCAGCTTAAAATGCTGCAGCCCGAACGGGATCCCGATCACCGTAATGCACAGGACACATCCAAAGATCAGATGCTCGATCGCGAGCGGCAGCCCCGACACGATGATCCAGATCACATTCAGCAGGAGCGAACCCGCTCCCCCTCCGTATACCACTTCCTTTCCAAACGGGAAAAAACTCAGCGACGCGAACTTAAAGCACTGTGTTCCCACCGGGATCCCGATGATCGTGATACACCACAATAAGCCTGCAAGGCACCAGCTCAGTCCACTGATGAACCCTCCGCACAGAAACCACAGCAGATTTCCAAGACATCCCATATTATCCCTCCTGTTTCAGAAAAACATATTCTTTCTCCGTGGACAGCGATTCCGAAAAATAATATCCCAGACGGTCAAACCCTTTGATCCCGTCCGGCTCTTCCATCTGGTGTTCCGCCAGATAGCGGACCATCTCGCCCCGCGCCATCTTCGCAAATGTTCCTTTCTGCTTTACCTTTCCGCCGATCACTTCACCGAAGGTCACTGTCAGAAATACATCCTCCGGCTGAAGATATCTCTCGATGCAGCGTGAATACTCTTTTGACGCCAGGTTCAGGATCAACGCGCCCTTCCGCCGTTCTCCCTTCTGCTGCATGCTGTCCTTCTCTCCGCTCCCGCATACCGGAGTTCCTCTGTCTCTGTCCGTCACTTCCCTGTACAGCTTTTCTCCCCAGAACTTATACAGGTCTCCTGCCTCAGACGCCTTTGCCTGCATCTCGAGCCGGTACGGCACAACGCCGTCAAAGGGTTTCAGCACGCCGTAGAACCCGGACAGGATCCGCAGATGCTCCTGGATATAGGCCGCCTCCGCACCGCCGAACACGGCAGGCGCCATATACTGGTACTGGATCCCCTCATAGGCGATCACCGCCGGAGTCAGATTCCTCCTCAGATCCATCTCCTGGAACCGCCTGTAATTCTGCTCCGCGATCCTGTCATTGCACTTCCACAGCGCCTTCGCCTCCTCAAAAGACAGCCGGCGCATCCACTCCATGAGCTGCTCCGCTTCTTCCAGAAATGCAGGCATTCCTTCCGGAGCAAGAGTGTCTGTATCTACATTCATTTTTTTCGCTGGTGAAATAATGATCCTCATCCTCATAATATCCTTTCCGGTCTGAATCTCAGATAATCCGACGACACAAGGTGATAATCGATCCCGTTTACCGTGCCGTGAAAACTGTCATCATATCTGGCCTTTCCGTGACAGTGGGAGTATACTACATGCTCCGTGCCGTACTCCTCCGCCATCCTGGTAAATGCGCTCTCCGTCTCGCCGATGCTGGTGGGCGGGTAATGCAGGAACATGATGTACTTCTCATACCCTGCCGACCGCGCCGCCTCAAAGGATGCCCGGAGCCGCGCCAGTTCCCTGTCCCGTATCTTTTCAAAATGCTCGTAGGAATCCTTTCCCTCATAACAGTACCCTTTCGTTCCCACCAGAGCATATGTTTCATAGGTATAAAAATTATTCTGAAGAAAAGACAGGCGTCCCTCAAACTGTTCGTTGAGCTTTGCGGTCTTCTTTGCATCCCAGAACATATCGTGATTTCCCCTGAGCAGGATCTTCCGTCCCGGAAGCCTCTCGATAAACTCCAGATCCTCCCGGCACTCCTCCAGATCATGTCCCCAGGAGTGGTCTCCTGTGATCACCGCCGTGTCCGATTCCTTCACATATTTCTTCCAGTATTTTTCAATCTTCTTCACATGGTTCTTCCACTCACTCCCGAACACGTCCATAGGCTTGTTGACCGTAAACGAGAGATGAAAATCCCCGATCGCATAGAGTGCCATCCGCTCTGCCCCCTGACTTTTCGCTCTTCTGGATTCTCTCCGAAACACTCTTCTGTGTTCTCTCCAAAGCACGCTTCTGCTCTGCTGCCCGGATCAGGATTCCCTGTCCGCCCCGTTCACTTTCAGGATATAGTCAATTCCTTCTGCGACGCCGTCCTCATCGTTGGACGCCACGATCCGGTCCGCCGCCTCACGGCACTCCTTGGAGGCATTCGCCACAGCAAATCCGATTCCCGCGTATTTCAGAAGCCCGCTGTCGTTATGCCCGTCGCCGAAGCCCGCAAGTTCCTCTCTGGTCAGCCCCAGATATCCGATCAGGAATTCTGCCGCCGTGTCCTTCCCCGCATTTACATCCGAGATCTCCAGCAGCTGTTTCACCGAGGAGGTGATATACACATCCCGAACCTGTTTTTCCAGAGTTTTCCACAGTCTCTGCTTATATTTTTCACTTTTTACCACAACGTCGATGCAGTCCAGCTCCCCTTCATGTTCCCGGATAAAACTCCTCATGTCCTCAGTCGGCTTCCGGGTCCCCTGTATGTACGGGATCGACCGTGGCATTGCCCCGAACCGGACAGGATCCTCCACGTACGCTTTTTCCGCATAGGGCTTTCCGTCGATGAACGCCTCGAAGGTCACATCCTCCCCCTGTGTCCAGCGCAGAATATCCTGCACCGCCTCCGCTTTCAGTTTATACTGACGAAGACATACTCCTTCCTTCAGATCATACACCGCTGCGCCGTTGGATGTGATGGCATAGCGGATCCCGGGAATCTCCATGACCTCCCCGGGAAGAGAATCCAGAGAACGCCCGCTGGCGACCGCTATCTGTATCCCGCTGCTGACCGCCTGCTCGATTGCCTTTCTGTTGTCCCCACTCAGATGTCCCTCGCTGTTCAGCGTCGTTCTGTCCAGGTCAAGTGCAATGCATCGTATCCTCATATCTTCTGCTCCTCAAATATCCACAATGCAGACTTTTGGAATCTGCCTGTCCTCCGCGTTCAAATTCCATGCTCTTCAAATATCTTCCGGAAGCGCAGGGCTTCCTCCATGGTGTTGTGCCAGCCGTCCCGCTTTAAGTCCACCCGCCATCCGTCTTCCGTGCATTCTGTTTCCACGCCTTCTGCTTCCAGAAGCCGCCTCTGCATGTCATCTGTCTCAAATGCCGCCGCGCCGCTTAAAACGCCCCGGGAATTGACCACCCGATGGGCCGGGATCCCGTCTCCCAGCCTTCCCCGGTTCAGTGCATATCCCACCTGGCGGGCATTCTTCGGCTTCCCGCAAAGCAGCGCGATCTGCCCGTATGTAGCGGCTTTCCCATATGGGATGGAGCGGCAGACGATAGCCGCCCGCCGGTAAAAATCAAAATTTTCGTTCTCCATTTCAGAACCTCAGTCCTATCTCAAAGTCTCCGTCTTATCTCAGAATCTCAGCCTCATCTCATACCACTGTGCCCCGCCGTGTTCCGACCCGGATCTGCCTTCATTCACAAAGCCAAATCTCTCATAGAAGGCGATCAGATCTTCCTTGCAGGTAAGGACCAGACCTTTTCTTCCCTGTTTTTCTGCGTCCCTGATCACCCTCCGCATCAGCATATCCATATAGCCCCTTCCCTGACGGTCCGGTCGGGTCTCCACACCGAAGATCATCTGCCATTCCCCGTTCTCGTCATGGAGTCCGGCATCCTCAAACATCTCATCAAGGAGATGGCTGCTGTTACTGACCATCCCATCCACCATACTGACGATCTCGCCATTCTCCTCCAAAAGCCAGAAATGCTCCGGAAAGGCACTGAGCCTTTTTTCAAAATCCTCCTTCTTCCCCGCCTCAGCTTCCGGGAAGCAGACCGTCTCAAGAGCTGTGATCTTCTCCAGATCGCCCATATCCGCATGTCTGATCACGACCCTGTTAAAGTTTCCAGAACCATTCCTCAGAGCACGTCCCCCGGAAATGTATTCCTCCGTGCTCCTCATGATCGTCTGAAGATTCTCGAGATCTCTTCTCACATCCCCCGTCTCCAGGGAATGATTCCCGTCCTCTGTCACATACAGCGGGAAGCGGCCTTCTCTGCACCTCCGCTCCACAGTGTCAAAATCCACCCAGGAATCCGCCGTCCCGGTGAACACGATCCCCGGCTGCTTCATGAACTGAAAAGAAGCCTCCACCGGAGTATAGTAGATGTTCCTCGTATTTAAGCCATACTTTCCCGCATAGGCAGAAGCCACCGCCGTCCCCACACTTTTGGAGATAAAAAGGACATCCTCATACTCGGAAAAATCCACATCCTTCAGGATCTCTCCCGCCTGCTCCATCGCACTGAAAAACGCCTTCTCCATCTTCTCTCTTGATCCCTTTACACCCTTCGGAAACTTTCCATAAGGGACCTCCTTTATCTCATATCCGTTCTGTGCCGCCAGCTTTTTGCTGTAATACAGGAGAGGCTTGTCCACATGATAGCCCACTCCCGGGAAAATAACCGCGATCTTCTTATTCATTTATCCTGATCCTTTCTGCTGCTTTTTCAGACTACTTTTTTATTGTCCTGAGAATATCTAAAGTCTGCTCACATTCCATTTTATCTGTAGCCCAGATACTGACGGATAACAGTTCTCCGGCACGATAGTATACAGCGTAAATGACATAAACCGTTTTATCTTCTTCCTCCACTGTATTTTCGTACATCCTTACTGCAAATCCGTCCGGAGCGTGTAAATTCACATCCCGTAATTTTGCGGACGCCGGTATTGTTCTGATATATGCATTTTCCATTACTTCCATTGGGGCAGGCGCACCGTCTTTCGCTGCCTGAAACGGCGTTATGCGAACTGTCAGGTCGCTGTTATCAGGATAAAACACACATTGTCCATCGTCTTTATGGCTGTTTTATTTCTCTCCCCGTCCTTTTATCTCAATATCTACTTTCAATCTTCGAATGTCTACTTTTTGTTCCCCAATATCTACTTTTCCGCCTTTCCAAAGTCAACTTATTCGTAAATTTACAAAATCCAGTTAAAAGGATTTATCAGTTCAAAAAAGAAATGAAAAAAAGTATCCCTGAATTTTTCTTTCACATATGCCTTTCCTTTTCTTATACTAAAAAGCGCCCGCATAAGAGAGATTACTGCGATCACCGGAATATATATGGCCAGCACGCAGATTATAATCAAGATCAGTTCCATCTCCTCAGCCCTCTGCATATAAGTCCCATTGTCTATATCATTCCCCTTATGATCAGTTCCTGCGTAACCATCCTTGCTATCCCTGTTACCGTCGCCACGCCATAAACTTCCAGTAATTCCGGCTCACAGGGTATCTCGTTCCCATATTCATCCACAAACTTTCTTTTCCCGATTTTATAGAATCCATAGTTATTAATATCCAGCACGCCGTCAAACCGTTTCACATTATAGAAATATCCTCTTGTCCAATATTCTTTTCCGACTATCTGAGGGGGAATGAGCAGGTTTTCCGCCCTGACCCCCTTTTGGATGCACTCTTGTATATCAACGTCATTGCAGAAGATCATTACCACCAGCAGATCATCCCCGTTTATGCTATTGATATGGTTATTCACAACAATGCCATAAAAGTAAATATCTTCTCTGGGATTGATCTGAAATATGTCGCCGGGCTGAGGATATATCCGCTTTCTCTTTATGACCTGAAGCTGATAGTCTGAGTGTTCAAACGTTTCTAATTTTTTTCTTTTATCATCAGGAAGATTTGCACACCGCTCTTTCCACCGCCTGGAAATGATATTGTCGCTTAAATCTGCTATATCCATATCTCCTCCAAATGAAGCATTTCAGTTATCGAACCCATCCGCCATCCGAAACTTTGTTCCCTGCTGCCACATTAATTAAACGGCAGATCGTCCTCATCAATCTCCCAGTCCATATCCCCGAATTCCAAGTCTTCCCCGTCAAGCCCCATAAGATACCTCTCCAGCGCTTTGTCATATTCCTCAAGAGCGGCGTCCATTTTCTTTTCCATCTTTTTATTTCCATTCGCCTTATAAAGCTGGAGCGCCGCCGTGAAGATCACATCGTTCTCCTCTGAGCAGACTGTATTCTCCGTTATGTGCTGTCTCACTATTTCTTCCGCGCCCTCATAGTCTTTCATCCTGAGCATCGAATAGATCAGAGCGGCTGCCGCCAGCGGGTTATCCTTCTCCTGCACTTCCCAGTCCTCACAATATCGCCGTGCCTCTTCCACTCTGCCCTGGTTCCCCAGCGCAGACGCCAGCATAAAGCGAATATCCGAAGGATATTCTTCCTTCCACTCAAAGATCTTCAAAAGTTTCCGGCAGACCGTTTCAAGCCGGGGATACATCTCCCTCATATCGAGTTCGTCCAGATAATCCTCGAGCCAGCCCTGCACATCATGCCGGTAGTCTGTCTCATCGTCCAGAAGATTCAGTTCCCTGCCGAAATCCGGATTGCTCTCCCTCTCATTTTCAATGATCTGGATCAGGACATCAAAGCAGTCGTTCCAGTCGTTTATATCCGCTCCTCCGTCAGCCATACCCAGATAACATTTCTCCATAAGCTGATCGTATTTTTTCCACTGTCTGTTCATGGTTTTTCCTCCCTCTTTCTATCATACCATCGCTTCTATCAGCACCTTATCTCCAACGATAATCTCCTTAACCCCGGTCTCTTTTTTCTTTTTATTAAAATTAAAGCTGATCATATACCCCTTCTTCAGCCCATAATATTCCAGGTATTCCGAGATCTGCTTTTCTCCCCGCTTATTATAGGCATCCCCATGCCAGATCTTAAGTTCCACAACGAACTGTTCTCCCCGGTAGTCTACAACCAGCTCCATCCGCTCCCGGTTTCTCGTTTCCGGTTCTACATAACAGTTGCCCGTTCCATTTATGATCGGCTTTAAAAACAGCATAAAGTATCTGCGCCCAGCTTCTTCAAGGAAGTTTTCATTCTGATCACCATACAGATATTCAAAAGTCTCAGCAAATTTTTCAAGAACTTTTCTCATATTCAGATGTCCGCCGCTTACAAACTGATTCTTTTCTCTCAGACCGGCATCATATATCTTGCTGTCCATATATTCTTCTGATATAAAAAGATTATAGAGTACTGTCTCAAAAATTCTGTTTGAAATCACTGCGCTTCCATTTTCATTTTTTATAATTCCAAACATTTCCGCAGTTTCAATATATTTATTCAGCGGATTGTAGGGGATTGCTTTCCCCGTAAAAAGCAGTTCATACAGAACATTCTTCAATTCCGGATAATCTGTAAGTTTATTCACCAGTGATTCAAATAATGTATTTTTATCATTCAGCAGCATTTTTTCCGCTTCAAGAAAACCTGATTTAGTCCATGCCATTTTCCTGACCGGAAAGTCTGCGCTGCCTGAAATATCTTCATCGATACATTTACATAGCCACGACACAAGATAAGGATAACCTGAGGTATAATCATAAATCATCCCCGACATTGCATCAATATCCATGCCGGTATGGTAATCCTTCTCATATTCTTCAAGCATTCCTGCAATATCCTTCTTCGAAAAGCTCATATCCACACGAAACTTTGCCGCAAGATCATAAGGAGCAGGCTCCTTATGATCCCGCGGGCAGTCGTCAAATGAGAGCAAGCTCTCATTTTCCTCGTTGCCTTCGCGCATATTCCAAGGACTATTGCTCTTGTGATCCTCGTCAGACCGGATTTTTCTTTTTATATTTTTAATGTCGTACACACCTGCAAGTATTACGGACTGAAAAGCCGGGGTCACATCTCTGTCGATGTAATATCCTCTGAGTTGCGAAAGGAAATCAAGAAAGACCTGATTATTTGAAGCGCTGTCCACTTCATCGATAATCAGAACGATTGGTTTTTTTGATATTCGGCACCATGTGCTCAAAATTTCAAACAACCGGCTCAGTGCTGCTTCCTGACTGTCCCCAATCAACTTCTGCAGTTCTCGCCTGATTTCAGCAGGCATAGCGTCCTCCCCGCTGACTTTCCTGAGAACCGCTTCTGCAAAAGCTTTTACAAAGGTCCCTTCCTCCGCAAAATCTTTATGGCTCATCAGTTGAAAATCCAGACTTACAACAACATAGTCCTGTACCAGATATTTTGCCAGCGCACGCAAGGTCGTAGTTTTCCCATACTGCCGCGCACGGTTTATCGTAAAATACTGCCCTGCATCTATCATCTTTTTTATCTTTTCAAGACGATCCGTTATATCTACCATATAATGAAGCGACAGCTTACAGTCTGCCGTGATATTAAATGTTCTGCTCATCACGCATTCCTCCCCTGTCTGATTGTTTCTTTTGAAAACACGTCGGATATATGCATATAATATTCTACCATTGCCTCAGCTAAATAACAAGAAACCCGCCCTCTCACATATACGCTTTTATCTCCTGCTTAAACGCCCTGTGCCTCGGAAATTCCGCTAGATATTTGCTCACACGTTTCTCCTTGCCGTTCCTCTTTCCCATGGATTCTTCAACCTCGCCCAGCGCTGCTCCCAGTCTGGCGGCTTTACAATAGCTGCCGCGATGGCCGCCGCCCACAATTGCTTCCACCCGGGCGTCGATTGTTTTCGTCAGATATGCAAGGATCTCCTTCTTTACATCTTCCGGTATCACGGTCTGCTTTTTCCATTGAAGAAATCTTTCCGCAAATTCCGGCTCATCATACTCTTTCTCATATCCGATAAAGTACCTTATATCAGAAAGCATTGTCTGCATCGCTCTGCCTTCAAAATCATTTTCACACAGAGCTGCCAGAAGCATAGGAACTCCTTCTGAGATAAACTTTCCCGTCCATCCCAGTGCGTTTTTTGTTTTACGGCATTCCTGCCATATCGCCTGACAGTCGCCGTCAAGAAATCTTATGCCCAGCCTGTCCTGTTCTGTCTGCCAGTATACATCTGTCTCTTTTGGTTCATGCCAATAATACCGCGCGCGTTGTCCTGCAGCGCCATTAACCTGTTGTCTCTGCTCCTGCTGCACCCGCTCTGCCAGTTCCAGGACACTCTTCATATCATCTCTGCCGCATCCGTCGCCGCACGTGAGTATACGAAAATAGTTTGCGGCTGCCGGTTTCGAGCAGAATGCCTCTTTTAACGCCTCCGCTGCGGTTTTACTGTCTCCCGTATGAGTTTGCTAATGTGCGATAAAGAAGTAATAGAAGTGTAAAAAATTTTGCCGTTCCTATCCGGCACTTAGGGCTGTGTC
>CALWFV010000052.1 GCA_944377745.1 uncultured Mediterraneibacter sp.
CCTAATCGCCTGATCAAGTTTCTGTTCGTAGGCTCAAGAACTTTGCTACACCACTTCCTCCACCCATGCCATTACTGACACCGGCTTGTGGTTCACTACACTTGGCGGTAAATACCCGTGACTGGACTTTCACCAGTAAGATTAGTGCCATGCTCGGCACACAATTTCAGGGGCAGATGTGACTTCGTATGAAATCACATCTGCCCCTGTGTAGGACTATCTATTTCCCGACAGCTCCTTTCTTCCTTCGGAAAATGAATCTCCATCCGCGTCCCCTTGCCCGGCTCGCTGTCCACGATGACTTTCGCGCCGTGCAGGATTGCGCCGTGCTTGACAATGGACAGCCCCAGTCCGGTACCGCCCCGTTCCTTGGAATGGCTCTTGTCCACCCGATAGAAGCGCTCGAAGATCCTCTCCTGATGTTCTTTCGGGATCCCGATCCCGGTATCCGACACACAGATCTTCGCACCTTCCAGCGTGTCCCCCACCCATATGGAAACCCGTCCGTTATCGTTATTATATTTGATGGCATTCTCGCAGATATTGTAGATCATTTCGTCCAGAATCTGGCGGATGCCGTTGTACATCACCGGTTCCCCGGTAACTTCCATGCGGATGTTCTTCTGCGCCGCCTGGGGAGCGAGCCGGCTCACGACCTCCCTGGTCAACTCATAGAGGTTCACTTCCTGCTTCTCAAGTTCCACGGACTCCTCATCCAGCTTGGACAGCTTGATGATATCCTCCACCAGGGTGATCAGACGCCGCGCCTCTTTATATATTCTCTCCGAGAAAACAGGGATATCCGCCGGACGTACCATCCCGTTCTTCATGATCTCCGCATAGCCGGAGATGGAGGTGAGAGGAGTCTTCAGCTCATGGGAAACATTTGCGGAAAATTCCTTCCGCATATTGGACACAGCCTCCTTTTCCTTATTCTGCCGGTCCATCGCAATGAGAAGGGGCTCCAGTTCCGGATAAACGTCATTCTCCAGGGGATGTTCCAGGTCGAGCTCATTGATCGGCTTGATCAGCCGTTTTGTCTGCCACCTCGCAAGGAGGATGGCAAACCCGATCATCAGCAGCGCCAGCACTCCCATCACCGGGAAAACATTGACCGCGGTCCGCATCAGTCCGTCCATGGACCGTGCAACGCGGAGGACGGAACCGTCGTTGAGAAGGACGGCGTAATAGTACATCTCTCTCCCCAGAGTATCGGACATTCTGACGTCCTCACCGCTGCCGTTATCGAGCGCCGACTGCACTTCGGGACGAGAGCCGTGGTTCTCAATGTCCGTCTCATCCCGACGGGAATCGTAGAGCACCTCCCCGTCCGGCGCGATCTGGGTCAGACGGGTATCCCAGTCCACCCCGTCCATCTGTTCCAGATAAGCCGTCCCCGAGATATTGATGGCGGCCTGGATGTATTTTGCCTCCTGCCGCACTTCTCCCTCCAGGATCGACAGATTGTGATTGTACAGGATCACAGCCAGGATCCCGTAAAACAGGATCAGCGTCACAAACAGGATCAGCACCATGCTTCGCTGGATCTTCTTTTTCATACATCTCCCCCTACACGGTATCCCACGCCGCGGACAGTCTGGATGATCTCTCCCTTCTCACCCAGCTTCTGGCGCAGCGTCCTGATATGCACGTCAACGGTCCTTGTCTCCCCGTCGAAATCATAGCCCCAGATCTCCGCGAGGAGCTGGTCCCTTGTCAGCACGATCCCCTGATTCCTCATCAGTTTCTCCAGGAGTTCAAATTCTTTCAGTGTAAGGGATATCTCTTTCCCGTTTACAGTGACCTCATGTTTCTTTACATTCACATGGACGCCGGCGATATCCATATCGATCCGGTCCTCCACCTTCCCGGTCCTGCGCAGCACTGCCTTGATCCGGGACACCAGTTCCATCATGCCAAAGGGCTTTGTCACATAGTCGTCGGCGCCGGAGTCCAGTCCTACGACCTTGTCATACTCCGACCCCTTGGCCGTCACCATGATCACGGGGATCCCTTTGGTCTTTGAGGAGGATTTCAGTTTCTTAAGCAGTTCCAGCCCGTCGTCGCCGGGAAGCATGATATCAAGCAGGATCAGCTCCGGCGTATCGAACGCCAGGGCCTCCATAAATGCGGCCCCGTCCGCAAACCCTCTTGCCTTGAGTCCCGTCGTCTCCAGCGTGTATATCACAAGCTCGCGGATGTTATCGTCATCTTCAACACAAAATATCATCTCTTCCGTTCTCCTTCTCTTTTCTGTTCTATCATTAATACGTCTTTCGTTTCAATCACCGGAAGTACCAAAAGGCACATTCCGGGATTCTAAGCGGTCACCAGGGTCTCGGACAAGTCCGGACTTTGGCTCGCATCTGTTTCAAAAAAAGCCGGCTTATTCAGCCGGCTGCTTCACCATTCATCAGCTTTCATGTATGATCGCACTGTCTTTGTGAACACCTGTGATGGAAAATTCCACCCATTCCGCAATGTTCGTCGCATGGTCGCCGATACGCTCGAGATATTTTGTCACCATAATCAGGTCGAAGATCTTCTTTCCGTTCTCGCCTTTTTCCTCTTTGATGAAATCAATCATCTCGTCACGCACTTCCTCGAAGTACTCATCAATGGCGTCATCCGCCTTCATAACGTCGCGGGCAAGCTCCAAGTCTTTCTTCACGTATGCAGTCACACTGTCGCGAACCATCTTGCTGACCGCGGAGGCCATCTTTCCGATGACATGGATATCACTGTCCGCCGGAGCCCAGTCTTTGGAAGAAAGGATGATCTCCGCAATATCAGAAGTCTGGTCGCCGATACGCTCCATATCCGTGATCATCTTCAGCGCTGCCGAAATCCTTCTTAAGTCCTTTGCCACCGGCTGCTGCTGGAGCAGAAGCTTCAGGCAGAGTCTTTCGATATCTTTTTCGAGCTGATCGATCTCCTCATCCTCTTTGATGATGACTCTTGCCTTTTCACGGTCGCTGCTCTCCAGTGCCTTTGTTGTCTTTGCGATCGCTGTCTCGCACAGCTCCCCCATCTGTGTAAGCTGCTCATCAAGAAAATGAAGCTGCTCGTCAAATTTATTACGCATTTAACCGAACCTCCCTGTGATATAATCTTCTGTTCTCTTATCTGACGGTATTGAGAAGAGTTTTTCCGTATCATTGTACTCTACAACTTCACCCAGGAGGAAGAAAGCTGTGTTGTCGGATACACGCACTGCCTGCTGCATATTATGTGTAACCATAACAATAGTATAATCTTTCTTGAGCTCCATCGCAAGGTCTTCTATCTTGGAAGTTGAGATAGGATCAAGAGCTGATGTAGGCTCATCCATGAGCAGCACTTCTGGTTCTACCGCAAGTGCTCTCGCGATACAGAGTCTCTGCTGCTGTCCGCCTGACATACCGAGCGCGCTGGTCTTGAGACGGTCCTTACACTCATCCCAGATTGCCGCGTTTCTCAGAGACTTTTCCACGATATCATCCAGTTTTGCTTTGGAGCGGATACCGTGAGTACGGGGGCCGTATGCGATATTGTCATAGATGCTCATAGGGAACGGATTCGGTTTCTGGAATACCATTCCGACGCGTTTTCTTAATAAGTTTACGTCCATTCCCTTGAAAATATTTTCGCCGTCAAGAAGGATCTCTCCATCGATGCGGCAGCCCTCGACCAGGTCGTTCATACGGTTGATAGACTTCAGAAGTGTAGATTTACCGCAGCCGGAAGGTCCGATAAAAGCGGTGATCTTATTCGGTTCGATCTCCAGATTTATATTTTTAAGAGCTTTGAAATCCCCATAATATAAATCAAGATTCTTGATACTTATCTTTGACATTTCTTTACCCTTTCATAATTTTATACTGCTGTAAGTTTTCTTGCGATCACACTTGACAACGCATTGATCCCCACAACAAGGATCAGCAGAATAACTGCCGTTGCATATGCCTGGTCCATGTAAAGCCCTTCGCTGGACAGGTTATACATATGAAGCGCCAGTGTACGCCCGGATCCCATCACACTGTCCGGAATCTGCGCCACGGTTCCTGACGTGTACATCAGAGCAGCCGTCTCACCCACAATACGTCCGATGGCAAGGATCACACCTGCAAGGACGCCTGGGATCGCAGACGGAAGCACGATGCGGAACACGGTACGAAGTTTCCCTGCTCCCAGTCCGAAGCTTCCTTCACGGAAGGAATCCGGAACGGCTTTTAATGCCTCCTCAGTGGTCCTCATGATCAGCGGAAGAATCATAATTGCCATGGTGAACGCACCTGCCAGCAAAGAGAACCCCCAATCCAGCGCGTTAACAAAGAACAGCATACCGAACAGACCGTATACGATAGACGGGATGCCGGAAAGCGTCTCTGTCGTCAGCCGGATCACTTCTACGAATTTATTCCCCCTGGATGCATACTCTACAAGGAAGATCGCGGAAAAGATCCCGAAGGGCACCGCTATCAGCAGCGACAGGAATGTCATGATGATCGTGTTGACCAGCGCGGGCACCACCGACGCGTTCTCAGAGGTATACTCCAGTGAGAAAAGAGACGGTGTGATATGCGGAACTCCATTGATCAGTATGTATGCAATCAGGAAGATCAGTACAGCGAATGTAATGATCGATGCAAGCATTACGAGCAGCATCACAATGAATGAGCCCGGGTGTTTCAGATAAGTTCTGAGTTTGTCACCAACAGTCATTTTATTACTCATGATCTGCCCCCCTCTTTAACAGTGCTACACTTAAGTTGATGATCAGGATGAACACGAACAAAACGACTCCCGTAGCAATCAGTGCCTCTCTGTGCAGACCGGTGGCGTATCCCATCTCGATGACGATGTTTCCGGTCAGAGTACGGATTCCCTGGAGGATACTGCCCGTGAGACGCGCCTGGTTTCCGACGATCATGATAACTGCCATTGTCTCGCCGATGGCACGTCCGATTCCGAGTACGATCCCTGCGATCACTCCCGATTTCGCAGCGGGAATGATAACACGGAAGATGCTTCTCTCTTTTGTTGCCCCCAGGGCAAGAGAACCTTCATAATAATGAGACGGAACCGCGCGCATGGCGCTCTCTGTTGTACCGATAATGGTCGGAAGGATCATCATGCCGAGGATCAGGGAAGCAGTCAGAATGCTGTTTCCGTTTCCGGGATTCTGTACAAGTCCTGCTTTGTGAAGGGCAGTACCGAACTGACGGATCAGCGGCACGACCACCACCAGGCCGAAGAAACCGTAGATAACTGACGGGATACCTGCGAGAAGCTCTGTCGCCGCCTTCAACGGTTTGTAGATCTGCTTCGGACAGTACATCGCCATGAACACCGAAGTCAGGATACCGATGGGAACTCCGAAAATGATCGCTCCCGCAGTCACATAGAGGCTTCCCACAATCATCGGGAGAATGCCGAACATCTCGCTGTTGGGACGCCATTCCTGTCCTGTTATAAAATTAATAAATCCAATCTCTCTCATTGCAGGGATGCCATTTGCAAACAGGAAGATGCAAATGAGCGCTACCGCCAGCACGGATGCACACGCGGCTACGAAAAATACTCCCTGCATGAATTTTTCAGTCCATGCTTTTGATTTCATTTTTCCTCCTAATAAGCCGGGAAGATGTCAAATATCTGCCCGGCTCATAAATTCAAAGCGGAAAGTCTTCACTTCAAGAATTTCTAAGTATATTTTATATTCGTTCAGCACGCGCCATTCGCAAAGCCGCACTTCCGTGCTTACTGCGGCTGCGCCGCTTCTTTGCTCATATACTGGCGCTCAGTTCATAGGACTGTCTGCTCAAAAAATCATGCAAGCATGATTTTCTCTCCCACCCATTCCTATGGCTGAACTTTTGCTTTAGATTGCATCCCAGGTTGTCACGTCTCCAAGGTAGATGGATTTTACCTGATCAACTGACAGATCGTCTGTCGGGTTAGCCTGGTTTACAATCACTGCGATACCATCTGTAGCGATCACTGTACCCTCAAGCTCAGCAGCCTCGTCGTCTTTCAGCTCTCTGGACGCCATACCGATGTCATAGCTTCCCTCGATCGCAGATGTCATACCTGTTGTAGAGTCAGATGTCTGAAGCTCGATGGATGCGTTCGGGTTTACCTCGCCGTAAGCTTCGATCAGTTTCTCCATCAGCGGAGATACGGAAGAAGATCCTCCGACTACGCAGCTTCCTGACGGAGCGTCTCCTGCGTAAGCCTGTACATCAGCTACCGGGATGTATCCCTCGTCAGCTACAACCTGCTGTCCCTCTGTACTCATGATGTATGCCATAAAGTCTGTTGCCACTGCATTGTCAAGATCCGGTTTCATTGCTACATTAAACGGTCTGGATACTGTATAGGACCCGTTCTCGATGTTCTCTGCTGTTGCCTCAGCTCCGTCGATCTTTACTGCCTTTACAAGAGACTCGTCAAGAGAACCAAGTGAAATATATCCGATCGCGTACTCGTTCTCAGATACAGTTGTCATCATAACGGATGTGTTGTTTGTAACCTGAGCGTCAAGCGTTGTCATATCGTTGTCATTCTCATCTACGACTCCGAACAGCTCTGTGAAAGCTCCTCTTGTTCCGGAACCTTCCTCACGGGAAACAACTGTGATGGCGCTTGCCGCATCCCAGTCAGAAGCCGCTGCGTCTCCACTGCCCTCTGCTGATGCCGTGTTGTCTGAGCTGTTTCCACATCCTACAGCCAGTGATGCAACCATTCCTGCTGCTGCTAAAATCGCAATAAACTTTTTCATTTTCATTGTTCGTGATCTCCTTTTTCATAGATTCGTGTTTGTTTGGTTATCTTCATCACGGTAAACATGATAAAAGAGAAATGTAAAATGTAAAATCAGGAGAATGTTAAATCTGTGTAAAGTCAGGAAAATCCCCGTTTTACGCTGTTTTGCATAAAATGAGGATATATTTTCCATACTTTTTTCAGTTATTCTTAACGAAGCACCGGACTATCCAAGAAGGAATTCTTCGAGATCCTGTATGGTATAGAACACTTTATCGGCTCCCGTCTCCATAAATCTGTCAGCGTTCTCCCTGCACAGCCTGTCTTTCTCTTCCTGGCTGAGCGCCTCATACTCCGGAAGGCTCAGCCTCCTTCTCTTTCCTTTCCTCCGCTATTTTCTCGAGAAATCCCAACAGCTCCTTTACTTACTTTTTCATTTTCGGGTCGAAAATAAACGATGCAATATATCCGAAGATCAGCGCTGCGGAGATTCCCACTGCGCTGGCCTTGAATCCGCCCATGAAGATTCCGATAAAGCCGTTCTCATCCACCGCCTCTTTCACTCCCTGCCACAGAGTGTTGCCGAATCCAAGCAGCGGTACGCTGGCGCCGGAGCCGGCGAATTCCTTAAAGGGCTCATAAATTCCGCAGAATCCAAGCACCGCTCCCGTGCATACCAGGAGCACCATGATCCGGCCAGGCATCAGTTTCGTCCTGTCCACAAGAATCTGCACTGCCGCACAGATCAGGCCCCCGATCAGAAAAGAAATCACATAATCCATCCTACTCTTCCTCCTGTTTCATCTCGCTGTGTTCCAGCACAATCCCGTGAGCAATCCCCGGGACACTGGCTCCCTCATTGTAACTCACCGTGGACATCAGCGCTCCCGTCGGGACGAAAAGCACCCGTTTCCACTCCCCGCTCTCGATCTTCGGCAGGATAAAGGAGGCAAGGGTCGTGGCGGCGCAGCCGCAGCCGCTGCCCCCGGAATGGGTGTCCTGTGTCTCCAGATCGAAAATAGTCATGCCGCAGTCCATATGCTTTTTCCGGATATCGTAACCTTTCCCCTTCACCAGATCAAAGAGTATGGACTGTCCGATATACCCCAGATCCCCTGTCACGATCCGGTCATAGTCTTCCGGTCCGGTCCCCATATCCTCAAAATTCCTGACGATGGTATCCGTGGCCGCCGGCGCCATACAGGCGCCCATGTTCTGGGAATCTTTCAGCCCGTAATCCACGATCTTCCCCACGGTGATCCCCCTGATCTTCACCCGGCTTTTCCGCATCCCGACCACGAAGGCGCCGCTCCCGGTCACGGTCCACTGAGCGGACAGGGGGCGCTGATTCGCATATCCAAGAGGAAACCGGAACTCTTTCTCCGCGCTGCCGAAGTGGCTTGACGTGACGCCCAGCATATATTTCCCATATCCTGCTGCCGCGCTCATGGCGCACAGTGCCAGCGCTTCCCCGGAGGTGGAGCATGCGCCGAACAGGCCGAACATGGGGATCTGCAGCGCTTCCACTCCCATGGACGTGGCTACTCCCTGGCGCAGCAGGTCTCCGCCGAACAGATATCGGACTTCTTCCGCTTTAATCCTGGCCTTTCCCAGGGCGAGGACGCAGGCTTCCTTCTGCATGGTGCTCTCTGCTTCCTCCCAGGTCTTTTCCCCGAACTGATCGTCCTGGCTGGTCATGTCAAAAAACTTTCCCAGCGGTCCTTCCGCTTCCTTGCTCCCCGCCACCGATGCCGCGCTAATGATATAGGGCGGTTCCGCAAATACAATGCTCTGGCTTCCTCTTATCTGTTCCATTTGCTCCATCTCTTCCGTCCTCCTTTTCGTCCATTTTATTTGTCCGCTTTACCGTTATTATCTTCCCACAGATTTTGTGAATTATTCGGGCATCCGGGTATATTTCAGGAAAGATATCAGATACTACCTTTATCATCTTTAATTTAGACGTCTTCTGTTCGCGCACAGTGGAAGTGACATATCTTTGCGGCGGCTGGACGAGGAAAGGAATGGATCATATGGATAAGATACAGAAATTAAAGCAGCAGAAACAGTATGAGGAATATGTAAAGAAGAAGACGCCCCGGCACAATGTCTTCATTGATATGTTCAAGGCGTTTCTCCTGGGCGGTGCGATCTGCCTCCTGGGGCAGGTGATCTTCCACTACTGTGAGATGCAGGGGCTTTCAGCGGATGAGTGCAGCAACTGGACTTCTCTCCTGCTCGTCCTTTTCAGTGTCCTCCTCACCGGGACCGGCATTTATCCCCGGCTTGCGAAATGGGGCGGCGCCGGCGCTCTCGTTCCCATCACAGGATTCGCCAACTCTGTGGCGGCGCCGGCGATCGAGTACAAGAAGGAGGGGCAGGTCTTCGGCATCGGGTGCAAGATTTTCACCATCGCCGGGCCGGTGATCCTGTACGGGATCTTTACAAGCTGGGCGCTGGGGTTTTTGTACTGGATCTGGACGTTGGTGAAGTAATACATGGAGAAAGCTGTCGGTTTTGTATTTACCGGCAGCTTTTTCATTCTATCTGAGATGAAGTTTTTCTTTCAGAGCATCCTGAAGGATCTGCGAAAAATTTACATTTCTTTCCAGGGCGGCCGCATTGAGCCATGCCGGAAGTGTTACCGTACGATTCACAGAACGATTCACCTGGGCCATCCGTATAGAAGGCATATAGACATCCACAAGTACGACGCGCTCATTTTCCTTTGTATCAACATCTGAAAGGCGGGTCGGAGCAGGAATCTCTTCCCCATCTTCTTCCATACCATAAAGCACACATCCAAGCAGTTCACGCGCAGAGATTAAAGCATCATCTTCATTTTCTCCGCTGGTTGCGACATCCAGATCAGGAAATGTGACAGCAATCTCTTGTCCCGGCTCATAAGTAAACACTGCTGGATAGAAATAGCGTTCGACCTTTTTCATAGTTTTTACTTCTCCTATTCTTTGCCTGCAGGAATGTCAGGGCTACCGGAATTGCAGCCCTGACTGTCTTTCGATACTGTCAAGCGTTTTGCGAGGTATGTCTTTGTCAGGATGTTTTAATGTAACACGCCCCGGTTTGTTCGGATGTTTGAACTGATGGTGACTCCCCACCACATTTACTTCATACCACCCATCTGCCTTCAGCATTTTCAAGACCGCCCTTGATGAATAACTTTTCATGCAGTATTTCCTCCTGACTCCATCAGGTTAACACATACAAAAACATTTGTCAATATTCGACCAAATATTTTTATATGTGTCAGGCAATACACTCCTACCACCTCTGCCCAAAGAACAGCAGTGCCCCCAGCCCTTTCCCCAGCGCCATGCTTACCACAAACACGCTGACATAGCGGACGATCTTGATCCGCCGCATAAAGACCGGGAATACGTTCAGGATCTCCGCCAGCGCCATCGCCCAGCATCCCGCGAAGATTCCGGAGAAAAGACCGATCACCGCCAGCAAAGGCGTTCCCAGGGGAAGGCTGATCCTGAAAACATAGACCAGATTCCCCAAGATTCCGCCGAGTGCCACGCAGTCCTCATAAAACATGATATGCTCCGCCGTGTGTGTCCGGTCCGCAAAGTCCGCCACCACTCCCAGTTCCACGATAAAGGCAAAAAGACCGGCGGCGACCGCAACGCCGCCGCTAAGTCCGATCACTGCCAGAAGTATCTGTTCCGCCCATGCCGTTACTATCCACATCGATCTCCTCTCCTTTCCGCGCAGAATCCTCGATCAGCGTCGTCTGGATATCATTTTCATAGAGCCGCATCTGCACCTCCATAGGCGTGGGATCTACGGTAAAACGCTTCTTTCCAAAGTGGTTGAAGAAGACGAGGATCCCGATCGTGATGCCGATGGAGTAGGAAATTTCCAGAACTGTGAATCCGTTCGTCTCCTGCCCGGTGACCAGCTCGTAGATCTGTCCGAACAGCCGGGTCACGTCCACATCGTTGTTGAAAGCCATGATAGAAAAGGCCGCGCCGAAGAACGTGACCACCGCGACAAACGTCGCCTTAGCGATATGCAGGAACTTTCCGCTCTGCTTCTGTTCCTCGTATGTGATGATGATATCTGACTCTCCCAGATTCTGCACGATGACGTCCGGATATCTCTCATGGATCAGTGAAATGATCTTCAGCACTGACACCACATATCTCTGCTGCCCTCCTTTTTTGATCTGAAGAAGGCGCATTTTTTTGATGCTGTTCAGGATCTGCCTGTCGCTGCACTCCATCGTCAGTATGTCGTTCAGGGTCACTGACTTTTTGCTTACCTCCACGTCCCGGTCCCCTTTTATATAGAGGATATCCTGTCTGCGGATCTGTGTGTCTGAAGGCGCTTTCTTCTGTCCCGCTGTTTTATCCGGCATAGTTCTCCACCTCCGGCGCCATGATCAGAAATCCTTCACTGCTCTGTGCCGAAGGCGTGCTCAGGTAGTAGAGGATCCCGATGACCACAGCCGCCAGCACAATGACAAGAAGACAGATCCACACTTTTTTCCGCCCTTCATCCATATGTTCCACCTGTCCTTTCCGCCGGATCCTGCCATCTGATCTCACTGTCTTATGGCGCTTATGGACCGGCTCATTTTTATGATGTGTAGTATCTGGATTTCCGGGTAAATTTATTCAGGAACTCTTTCTCCTCAGATTTTCAATGATCCGTTTTTCCATCCTGGACACCTGCACCTGAGAGATTCCCATGATCTTCCCCACGTCCGACTGAGTCCTGTCCGCAAAATATCTCAGATAGATCAGCTGCCTTTCCTTTGCGTCAAGTGTTTCCAACAGCTGTTTTAAGACCATTGTGTCAAGGATCTTATCTTCCCTGCGCTCCCGCTCTTCAATCCGGTCCAGCAGACGGATCTCGCTGCCTTCTTTCTGATGGATTGGCCGGTAGAGGGATTCCACCTCGCCGCCTGCCTCCATCGCCTGGACAATCTCTTCCTTATCCACCCCGGTTTCCTCTGCCAGCTCCTCCAGAGTCGGCTCCCGCCCCAGACTATCTGTCAGTTTTTCCCGGGCCTGTACGCTTTTATAGGCGAGTTCCTTCAGTGACCGGCTGACCTTGATCATGCCGTCATCCCGAAGGAACCGCTTGATCTCGCCGGAGATCATGGGAACCGCATAGGTGGAGAACTTCACATCATAGGACAAATCGAACTTATCTATCGCTTTCAGAAGGCCGATACTGCCGATCTGGAAGAGATCCTCCGCGTCTGTTCCCCGGCCGTAAAACCGCTTGACAACGCACCAGACAAGTCCTACATTTTCCTCCACAAGCTGCTCTCTCGCCTCTTTATCCCCGTCGTGTGATCTCTTGATCAAAGCGATTGTGTGGTCCATATCTCCCTTCCTTTTCCGACCGTTTTTTTCATCTTTACCTTCGTTCCTTTCCCCGGCTCTGATTCCACCTCCACTGTATCCATGAAAGCCTCCATAAAGGCAAATCCCATGCCGGACCGATCCTGTTCCGGCTTTGTTGTAAACATGGGGCGCATGGCTTCCTCGATATTTTCGATTCCCCTGCCCTTGTCGCACACCTCCACAGTAAAAACATTGTCCTCAATCCTGCAGCGTATACTCACTTTATGTATTTCATTTTCATACCCATGGATGATAGAATTGGTCACTGCCTCGGACACCGCCGTCTTCACATCCGCCACCTCCTCCACAGTGGGATTGAGCTGTGTCATGAAAGATGCCACTGCCACCCTTGCAAATCCCTCGTTTACCGATTTGCTGTCAAACCTGATTTCCATTTCATTCGTATTTTTCATACCTTGTCCTCCTCATCATATATCTGCATTATTTTTGCCGCCCCTGACAGCGTCAGTATCTTCCTGATCCGCGCGTTTGCATGCACTGCCCAGATCTCTCCCCCGATCAGGCATATCGTCTTATACCTTCCCATGATAACCCCTATTCCCGAACTGTCCATGAAATCCGTTTTCTCAAAATCAAAGATCACATATTTAATGTGGTTCCTGTCGATCACCGCGTCCGCCTCCCGCTTCATCTCCTCCGCGTTGTGGTGGTCCACCTCGCGTGGAAGATAAATTGTCAGACACTTCTCCTGAACTTGATATTTCATACTACTCCTCCTCTGTTTTTTTTAATTGGTGCCGTGTACCTTGTACAAGGTACACGGCACCAATTAACAGCGTTGTCCGAATTGTACGAACAACAGCGAAAAAAGGATATGCATCTCTGCATATCCTTTTCTTTTGTATTTTATGAAGATATAATTAATTCTGTTCAGGAAATTAATTCAACTCTACTATATTTTATCCTTCCGCATTGCCGGAATCTGCAGATCCGCCATCGTCGCTGTCATCTCCGGAAGCATTACTGTCACCGTTTCCTGCTCCCGAAAGAGCATCATAATTTTCCCGGGCGTCCTGCACATACTCGGAATCAGAGAAGTTCTCAATAATCATCTGGTAATATTTCACCGCATTTTCATTGTCTCCGCTTCCCTGGTAAGCCTGTGCCAGGTTATAGACCGCCTGGCCATCATTGTATTCCTGGTCCATGCGCACGACCTTCGCCAGATTTTCCACCGCACTCTCATAATCTTCAGATGCCAGTGCCTCCGTCCCTGAAGAGAAGAAGCTGTCGCACGCTCCGGGATAGATTGATTCTCTTAATTCATCACAGAGAGCTTTGCCATTATCACCCAGGCTGTCCCGGTTTACGCTGAGCAGTGTATCCGCCATTGTAGCATTTGTATATTCTCCAGAATTATACTGATCTGAGACTGTCATCAGATTCTCATAGCTTTCCGCCGTATTCTGAGCCTGCTGTGCGTCTGCCTCGGTCTCTTTCCCTGCTGCCCGGTAATTGTCCAGGGTCCTTGTCTGGGCGCTGACCTGCGCTTCCAGAGAGTTGATCTGCTCGCTGTACTCCCTCATCTGGTCATTCAGACGTTCAGATCTGGACTGGTTCACCGCCGGAGCTACCAGAAACCAGATCAGAGCCGCCCCGATCACCGCGCCGACAAAAAGATTTGCCACAGCCAGATGGCTCGCCAACTCCTTCAAAGCCGAGTGTCTGGGCTGGATGATCGTCTCGTTTCCCATACTGTATTCCACAGCATCGCTCTTCTTTCTGCGCTCTGCAGCCGCACTGCGGCGTCCCTTCCGGGACCGCTGCCTCGTCAGTTCATGAAGATACCGCAGTGTCGTCTCGTTGGTCATATCCAGTTTTCTCGCCGCCCGAAGAACCTGTTTCGCCTTTGCGTACTGACCATCGTGCAGGTACAGAAGCGCCAGCAGCTGATGTGCTCTCAGGAAAGTCGGATGGGACGTAATAACCTGCTTTAATTGAATGACTGCCAGATCTTCACTGTTCTGCTGGCAGTACTCAACGCATTGATTATATTTCTTCACCGCCTGATTGATGATCTCCAGCTCATTGGCAGAATTCTGCACTTCCCTTATATAGTCATTCGCAATATTATCCCTGGGCCGGAAATTCTTGCTGATGATCCACTCCACCAGCGCTTCCGCCACTTCCCCTATGCCGTAGTAGACAAGCCCGAGAAGATTTCTGGCCGCAATATTCTCCCTGTTATACTGCAGACTGCGCTTCAGAGAAATGATCGCGCCGGACATATCCCTGACCTTGGCTTTCTTCAGGCCGTCATTATACCAGTAGTTGGACTGGTATATGATCTTTTTCGCATAATTCATTTATACCCACCATTATCTTTCCTGTTCATCTAGTGTTACAGTTCACACCGTACTCAGGAACAGGAAAATGAAGCGTCATGCTTACATGTAAGAGGCA
Source organism: uncultured Mediterraneibacter sp. (assembly GCA_944377745.1). Lineage (GTDB taxonomy): Bacteria > Bacillota > Clostridia > Lachnospirales > Lachnospiraceae > Mediterraneibacter. The sequence goes on from CALWFV010000052.1 coordinate 14,553, forward strand.
TTTTCCTGTTCCTGAGTGCGAGTGGAACTCGTAACTATCTACTGCTTCTTATCCATAACTTCCCGCAGAAGATCCGTCATGTCGGACAGGTCTTCCTGGTAGACCGCCTCCTCGATATCCTCCACCTCAAGACACGGTTTGAATTTCTTTATCTCTTCTTCATAGTTCAGCATCTTGTTTGACCTCCCGGATCAATCCTTTTATCTCTCCCGTCAGATAGAGGGACCCCAGACAGCAGACTGTGCGTCCCTTCCGGTTTTCCATCACGTATCTGAGGGCATCCTTCACCGATTCTTTCACGACGACAGGCCGGTCCGTATACTCTTCAAAGAGCTTTCCCAGCGCCTCCGCTTTTGCCGCGCGCCTGTCCCCGATCTGTGTGACCACGTAAAGATCCGCCTGCACGTTTCTGCACAGGCAGGCGATCATCTCTGGGTACTTCTTGTCCCTCACCGCAGAGAAAAGGATCACATTTCCCTTTCCACTTTCGGGAACACTTTCTGCAAATGCTTCCACGGCGCTGATATTGTGCGCCCCGTCCACATAGATATCCGGCAGGATCTCTTCCATCCTGCCCGCCCACGTTACCGCAGCCAGAGCGGCCCGCCACAGCTGAGGATGCCCTGCATCTCCGAAGAGGAAACGCATGACTTCCATTGCCAGCATCGCGTTGCCCGGCTGATAGACGCCGATATTATTCAGCTTCCACGTGGTATTTCCATAATAAGCATTCGCACAGGAAAATGCAATATGTTTGTCCCTGATTCCGAGAATTTCGTACGCGTCTTTCCCGATTTTCTTACAGAAACAGTGCAGTTTCTCTGCGGTCTGACGGATCACGCGGTCGCTCTCCTCACAGGTCTGCGCATAGAAAACGGGCACTCCCGGCTTGATGATCCCCGCCTTCTCACCGGCGATCTTTTCCAGCGTATCTCCCAGATATTCCATGTGGTCCATGCCGATGGAGGTGATCACAGCTGCCAGCGGATGTTCCGCCGCGTTGGTGGCGTCAAGCCTTCCCCCAAGCCCGGTCTCCAGCACCGCATACTCTGCCCCCGCTTTTTTAAACGCGAGCACAGCCATGCCGAAGAGGAATTCAAAAAACGTAGGATGGGGCATCCCCTCATCCTGCATTTTCTTCACAGCCTCCAGGGTTTCCTGAAAGACCATCTCAAACTCCCGGTCCCCGATCTGCTCCCCGTTGATAACGATCCGCTCGTTCATCCGCTCCAGATGGGGGGACGTGAACAGTCCCGTGCGCTTTCCCTCCGACCGCAGCATGGCGTCGAGATAAAAGCACACGGAACCTTTTCCGTTGGTCCCCGCCACATGGAGGATCTTCAGATCCTCCTGTGGGTTCCCGAGATATTTCAGAAACCTCTTCGTGTGGACCAGGTCATTCTTTTTTGTAAATCTCGGAATGTCCAGTATATACTTCACTGCCTCTTCATATGTTCCGCACATATCGTATACGCGCCATCCCTTCTCTTTACTCCTCAGCCTCCTCATCCGCGCTGACGAAGGCCTGCCTTCCGTTCTCCACCGCGTCCGGGTCGTCCGGAAGTTCGGTCAGCTTTCCATCCCGGTACTCATAAGACTTCGACGTCCGGAAAATGGTATTGCTGGAACCGACCTGCGCCACCATCACGGTATCCCCGTCGTTCAGTTCGGATTCTCTCAGGTCAAGACGGGTATTGTTCAGGAATTTCGTGGTCTGCTTCTCTCCATTGATGTAGACTTTGCTCTGTTTCGTAAAATTGTCCCCGTAAACGCTGTAAGTCCCATCCGACTGTGTCACAAGATCCGTGATATGAGCATCCTTCACTCCCATCACCATATGCCCTTCAGTGATCGGCGCTCCGCTCTCTTCATAGACATACTGCTCTCCATACATGATATCGTACTGTAACAGTTCCAGATCCGCCAGATAATTCTTCGTCTGGCGTCTCTCCTGATGGTAGTTGAACACGGTTCCCGAATGGATATCAAGCCGCTCAAACACATCCGCCATGATCTGGTACGCCGCGATATTGCCGTCCTGCTTCTCCAGTCCGATGTTGTCCCAGATCACATAATTCGTATTGTAGAGATATCTACTCTTTAAGTCCTTTGCTTCCAGATCCATGGTCGGCAGATGATCCCCGTAGAACACCAGCACCGTGGGTTCATCCCTGGACTCCACCGCCTCGATCAGCTCGCCCACGAACTTATCCATCTCGTGGACTTCATTCACATAATACTCCCAGGCATTGCGTTTTCCTTCATCCTCCACACCGCTGACGATGATCTCCGGATTTTCAAGCGTGGGCTCGGTGGGGTAATCACCGTGTCCCTGCACGCTGATGGTAAACACAAAATCTTGTCCCTCCGTGGTATCCATGGAATCCATGATGTTCGGCACAAGGATATCGTCCGTCGCCCATCCCTTCGGCGTTGTCTGAAGGATGTTCATGAACTCCTTGCTGGTATAATGGTCAAATCCCATGTGATTGAAAACCTGGGCACGGCTGTAGAAGTTTCCTCCATTATTATGGAGTGCCTCCGCTCCGTATCCCAGGCTGGTCAGCGCGGTCGCCGCACTCTCCAGCACATTGGTCTTCGCATATGTCTTGTACGGGTACTCTCCCGGTCCGAAGAAACGCATGCTCATCCCCGTGAGCACCTCGAACTCGGTGTTTGCCGTTCCCGCTCCCACCGAAGGCACTTTGAAGTATCCCGTCGAATATTCACTGAACAGTTTTCTCAGGTTCGGGATCGGGTCCTCCGAGAACCGGAGCCATTCCACCTCTGTCGGGTCAAAGAAAGACTCAAGCTGCACAAACATGATATTGGGCAGTTCCTCTTCGGATCTTCCCGTCTCACTCTTCGTGATCTCACCGTTATTGCTGATCTCAGCCATCATCTCCTCACTGTATCCGGCAGGTTCATTGATCCCTGTATTAAACAGACTGGCCGAGAAACAGTACGGAAATCCGTAGTCTTCATAGGCGAATGCGATATTTCCGAAGTAATTTGATATTACTCTCCGGTCCACCGCCACATTTGTCAGCACGATACACAGCGCGAAAGACGCCACCACGCCGCACAGGGCGATGATCCGGTGCATCTTCCCGGTAAACTGTCCGCCCCTGCGCCACATGGATACGATCCACAAAATAAGCGCCACAACTCCGATAATAATCATCACCAGTTCGAACGCATTAAAATAATTCCCAGTCAGTTCCAAAGCATCCGAAAGCACCTTCAGATCCTGCGCATTGAAGGGCGTCACCCTCTTGGTCAGAAGATATCCGTTGCAGGTTCCGAGGAACAGCCAGAACACACTGAGCAGAATCCTGGCAAACATCCTTCTGCGCACCAGATACACGATGGAAAATGTCGCGAAGATCAAAAACGCATTATACAGAAATACCAGCGGCGATCCCACCATGTAGTCCCATGCCTCGAAAAAGGATAGTCTGGATATCAGCTCAATGAGAAAATTGATGATGCAGGACAGCAGGAACTGCAAAGGGAGGGACAGCCGGTTCATCCACTTGTACACCGGCTGCAGCCTTTTTGCGGTTTTGCTGTTTCGGCGCTCTTCCAGGATCCTCTGGCGCCGCTCTTTTTTCTCCTTAAAGTGTCTCTTTATATCTTCTTTCTTCAGATGTCTGACTTTGACAAAAAATCCTTTAATATCAGGCTTTCTGATATGAATGCGTTTCATTTATGACCTCTTTTCTAACCTGCAGGCCTTATTTTTCCAGGCCTGCCATCCTCTCTTTTACCTGAGCGAGCATCTGGGTGTATTTCTCCAGTTTATCGCGCTCCGCCTGTACTTTCGCCTCGGGAGCCTTGCTCACGAATTTTTCGTTTGCGAGCATCCCCTCTGCCCGCCTGATCTCTTTTGTCAGTCTCTCTTCTTCCTTTTTCAGTCTCTCGCGTTCCTGCTCGAAGTCCACCAGTTCTTCCATCGGCAGATATACTACCGCATCCGGCACAACGACGGAAACCGCGCTGTCGTCCACGCCCTGTTTCGTCTCGCTTATGATGATGTCATTTGCCATCATCAGCGGCATCACGGAATCCTTCATCCCTTCGATGCCGGCGCCGATCCCCTTATCTTCGCAGACAACATAGACTTTTGTCTTCCTGCTGTTCGGCACATCCATTTCGGAACGGGTGTTGCGGATGCCTCTTGTGATGGCTTTCACATGTTCCATCACGTTCTCGTCTGCCAGGAAGTTCCGCTCATCTTTGTACTCCGGCCAGGAGGACATCATCAGAGACTCTTCCTCCGGTACCAGCGCGCTGTAGATCTCCTCTGTGATGAACGGCATGAACGGATGCAGGAGCTTGAGTGCCTGACCCAGGACTGTCTTCAGTACCCAGAGTACGCAGTCCGCGGACGCTTTGTCTTCCTCTGCGTGGTAAATGCGGTACTTCGCCAGCTCCACATACCAGTCGCAGAACTCATCCCAGATAAAGTCGTAAACTTTCTGTACCGCGATACCCAGCTCAAATTTATCCATATTCTCCGTCACGTCTTTTGCCAGCGTGTTCACTCTGGACAGGATCCACTTGTCCGCCGCATTGAACAGGCTGTGGTCTGGTTCGCTGACAGTCTCATCCTTCATGTTCATCAGGATGAAACGTGACGCATTCCATACTTTATTTGCAAAGTTACGGCTGGCCTCTACTCTCTCATTGTAGAAACGCATGTCATTTCCCGGAGCATTTCCGGTGACAAGAGTCAGCCTCAGCGCATCCGCGCCGTACTTGTCAATGATATCCAACGGATCGATACCGTTTCCGAGAGATTTGCTCATCTTCCGGCCCTGGGAATCTCTCACCAAGCCGTGGATCAGCACCGTGTTGAACGGAGCCTTTCCGGTGTGCTCATATCCGGAGAATACCATTCGGATCACCCAGAAGAAAATGATGTCGTACCCTGTCACCAGCACGTCGGTGGGATAGAAGTAATCGTAATCCTCTGTGTGCTCCGGCCATCCCAGCGTGGAGAACGGCCACAGGGCGGAGGAGAACCAGGTATCCAGCGTGTCCTCATCCTGTGTAAAGTGGGTGCATCCGCAGTGCGGGCACTTCCCGGGCATGCCCTTTGAGACAACCACTTCACCGCATTCGTCACAGTAATATGCCGGGATCCTGTGTCCCCACCAGATCTGACGTGAGATACACCAGTCCTTGATGTTCTCCAGCCAGTGAAGGTAGATCTTGTTGAACCGCTCCGGCACGAACTTAAGCTCGCCTTTTTCCAGAGCCGCGATCGCCGGTTTTGCAAGTTCATCCATCTTCACGAACCACTGCTGTTTGATCAGAGGCTCCACAGTAGTGCCGCATCTGTCATGGGTTCCGACCGCATGCATGTGAGGAACGACTTTTACAAGGTATCCCTGCTCCTCCAGGTCCTTCACGATCGCCTTTCTCGCCTCATAGCGGTCCATTCCCGCATATTTTCCGCCGTTCTCGTTGATCGTGGCGTCGTCGTTCATGATGTTGATCTCTTCCAGGTTGTGGCGTTTTCCCACCTCAAAGTCATTCGGGTCGTGAGCCGGTGTGATCTTAACCGCCCCGGTCCCGAACTCCTTATCCACATAATAGTCCGCAACGATCGGGATCTCACGTCCCACCAGCGGAAGGATAACGTTCTTTCCGACGATGTCTTTGTATCTCTCATCATCCGGATGTACAGCGATCGCCGTATCTCCCAGCATGGTCTCCGGACGTGTGGTCGCGATCTCGAGAAACCGGTCCGTTCCCACGATCGGATATTTGATATGCCAGAAATGTCCTTCCTGGTCCTCATGTACTACTTCCGCATCGGAAAGAGAGGTCTTGCATTTCGGGCACCAGTTGATGATCCTGGACCCTTTGTAAATGTATCCCTTCTTATATAAATTGATGAATACTTCTTCAACCGCTTTGGAACATCCCTCGTCCATGGTAAAACGCTCTCTGTCCCAGTCGCAGGATACGCCCAGTTTCTTCAACTGTTCCTCGATCGTTCCCGCGTACTCTTCCTTCCACTGCCAGGTTCTCTTCAGGAATCCTTCCCTTCCCAGTTCTTTCTTGTCGATTCCTTCTTCTTTCAACTGGTTGGTCACCTTCACCTCTGTGGAGATCGCCGCATGGTCTGTCCCCGGGATCCACAGGGCGTTGTATCCTTCCATCCTCTTATAGCGGATCAGGATATCCTGGAGCGTGTTGTCCAGAGCATGGCCCATGTGAAGTTTTCCTGTGATATTCGGAGGCGGCATCACCGTTGTGAACGGTTTTCTGCTCCGGTCCACCTCAGCGTGGAAATATTTGTTCTCACACCATTTGTCGTACAGTTTTTTCTCGATCTTCTTCGGATCATAAGTCTTTTCCAATTCCTTGCTCATCGTTTCCTCCTTGTTCGCCCTCATAAGTTTTTACTGTCACTTCACAGGCCTCCCGGTCTCTGCCGTTTCCGCCGTATCTGTGTTCACGGTTTTTTCACACTTTTTCCCAAAGAAAAAGCCCTTTACTTCTGTAAAGGGCGAAAATTCCGCGGTACCACCTTATTTCATGCGTATACTTTCTAAAATGCTGCACACCGCGCCTTTCACCTAGACCGCTGCAATACACTTTCATCACTTTCAGCACATCCCGCGCATACACATCTCTCCGGTCCTGTAACGTGGACCACTACGGGATATCCTATCCCCCGAAAACGTTCTCCTGGTCTTTTCACCATGAACAGCTCCGGCTTTTCAGACATCCGGTTCAGAAGCTACCTTCCATCAGCCTTTTCCCGGACCGCCTTCCAGCCGGAAACTCTCCGGGCAGCCCTCTCTGTCGGCAGTGATGATGTACTCCTCTTCCTCAGCACCTTTTACAGATATGTTAACAAAAAATTAACTATCAAATACTATAGACGTAAGATGCTGATTTGTCAAGATATTTAAATAATCTTAAGATTACAGCGCGCATGCAGACGGCGGATAGGGATAAACAGTATCTGTGATTTTCATATTTTCATCGGAGACTCATCTTCAAGCCACTCTTTCACAGTTGCGACATTTTCTCCCACGGCCTCTGCAATCTTTTCCACATTCATTCCCATTTCTTCCAGATTGAACGCTGCCTCCATTTTACCAGCAAGGATTCCAAATCTCTCCCCGTCCTTCCATCCATCCTGCCATATTGATTTTGTTACTTTACACATCTCCTGTACTCCTCCTTCCTCGCACTTCAGATAGTGCACTCTCTCCGACAGCCTTCCCTCGCTCTTATCCTCCGGGTCAGCAGTCATAAAGTATTTCATCAGTTTTGCCGTTCTGGAACCGTCATCTATTTCTGCATTTACATAAAGAATATGTTCCCCATCCGAATATTTTTCATCCTTATAAACCACCTTTCTGCGAAAGGCACCGATGGGGTCATGAAACTTTCTCGGATAATCTTTCGCTTCTTCTTTCTT
>CALWFV010000053.1 GCA_944377745.1 uncultured Mediterraneibacter sp.
AGGGCAAGGACGCCGTGATCCGGCGGGAAAACAAGACCAAGCGCAGAAAAAAGAAAAACCGCCCCTGATAATTGGGACGATTAAGGAGAAAGGGCGTGTATGATGAAAAATTTATTTGAACAGTCCCGTTCCCATTGGGTGCGGTACGATCACTATGAGCTGAAAACAGCGGAAGATGGCAAGCGGTATATCACCCCCGGCAAGAGCGCAAAGCCGGATGTCTACAATCCGCTGAAAGAGGTCCCCAACATTGTGCTGGATGCGCTGAATGTGGGGATGCTGATGATGGGGCGCAAGCCGGAAGCAGAAGTGGAAAAGGCGGTAATGGAGTTTATCACCCGGTACGGCCTGCTGGGGCTGATGACCGCCCTGCCCACCACACCGTCCTTTATGGACTATGAGGCGGTGTACCTGCCGAAAAACCACTTCATCAAGGAAGAATCCATGGCGACGGACAAATATCTGTCCCTGTTTTATCCTTTTGACCAGCTGGACTTGGTGAAGAAAGGCATAGAATCCACGTGGAATGTGTCCGGTGACCGGACGATGATTGCCCTGACCATGACCTTCATGGACGAGCCGATGGCGAAAAACATGAGCTTCCAGCGGGAATATGCGGAACCCTACGAGTGGGTTGCTCAACAGTTCAAGGACTGGGCCTTTACGCTGACCACCGCCTTTTTCTACTACAATGACTATGATTTCATGGGCGAGGACGAACGGGGGCTGCACCGCAAGGCTATGGCCGCATTTGGCGGGATTGCCCCCAGCTACCACATTGAGTTGCTGGATAAGCCCACCATTTACTGGGATTTTCACTCCCTGCTGTTGGGCATCCAGATGATGTTCAGCTTCATGTTGGTGGACAGTGACCAGCCCCTGCGCCTGTGCAAGCACTGCCAGAAGGTGTTCCTGGGCAGCCGGTCCAACGCCGCCTTTTGCAGCCCACGGTGCAAGAACCAGTATAATGTCTACAAGAGCCGGGGAAAGAACCGGACGGATGGAGGTGACGAGGAATGAGCGAGGAACAGGGACTGACCCCGTATGAAACCAGAGAAATCCTCTTTTACAAGACCGAAAACGGAGAAGTGCGGGTGGAAATCCTGCTCTTTCAGGAAAATCTCTGGCTGACACAGGCAAAAATGGCAGAGCTGTTCGAGGTACAGAAAGCGGCCATTTCCAAGCATCTGAAAAACATTTTTGAATCCGGCGAACTGAGCGAGGATTCAGTTGTTTCCAAAATGGAAACAACTGCGGCGGACGGAAAACGGTATCAGACCAACTATTATAATCTGGATGCCATCATCGCCGTGGGGTATCGTGTAAACTCCAAGAAAGCGACCATGTTCCGCATTTGGGCGAACCGGGTGCTAAAAGAGTTCATCATCAAAGGTTATGTGATGGATGACGCACGGCTGCGGGAGTCGGAGAACTTTTTCGGCAAGGATTATTTCGAGGAACAGCTGGAGCGTATCCGGGACATCCGAGCCAGCGAGAGAAGATTCTACCAGAAAATCACGGACATCTATTCCCAGTGCAGCGCCGACTACGATGTGGAAAGCCCTATCACAAAGGAGTTTTTCGCCACGGTGCAGAACAAGCTCCACTATGCGGTCACCCATCATACCGCCGCCGAGATCGTATATGGCCGTGCCGACAGCACCAAGCCCAACATGGGGCTGACCACATGGAAAAACGCTCCCAAAGGCCGCATCCGCAAATCAGATGTCACCGTTGCCAAAAACTATCTGAACGAAACGGAAATGCGAAACCTGAACGAGATCGTCACCATGTACCTGGACTATGCGGAACGGCAGGCCCGCCGGGGAAATGTCATGTATATGGCCGATTGGGTCAAGCGGCTTGACGCATTTTTACAGTTCAACGAGGAAGATATTCTGCATGATAAGGGCAAGGTGACTGCCGCCATCGCCAAAGCCTTTGCTGAGAAAGAGTTTGAAAAGTTCCGAGTTTTGCAGGATCGGACCTATCAGAGCGACTTTGACCGGCTGGTTGCGGAAACTTCGGATGATCTGACAGAATAACCATATACACAGAAAGCCCACGCCACCGGTTCTCTTTCCGGCTGCGTGGGCTTTTTCGGCAATCGCTTATTTCTTGTTTTGCAGCTGTTCATGGGCTTCCTGCTGGACAATCAGCCCCGCCGAAAAGCCATACTTGAAATGGCTCTCACTTTCCTCGCATTGGGCAATAGCGTTCTGCGCCCGGAGTTCCTCCACCAGAGCATAGTCCTCTTTGCTGAGCCGCTGGGATAACTGATCCATCAACGCCGCACAGGTTTGGACCGCCTTGCGGTATTCCGAGGACGTGGGCACTACCGTTTCACAGGGATAAAACTCTCCGTTATACATGGCTTCCAAAATCATAGCGTTCCCTCCCTCAACAGTAGACCAGCTCCGCCAGGACGATTTCCTCGGCTCTGTTGTGGATGGAGTTCATGGAGCGCACCCATGCCATCTGGTCGGCAGCTTTCAGGGCTTCTGTGACGCCCTCTTGCTGCATCATGGCTTTTTCGATAATTTCCAGCCGCTCCCGGCAGGCGGTGTCGATTTCCTCCAAATGGGGAAACAGCTTTTCAGTGACAATGAGATCGGTATACAGAATGGGCCGGTGTTCTTTTAAGTAGGCACGGCGCAACCGGCCATATTTCCCGATATGGTACTCTTTGGTGTCCGATAACACAAGGTCGGGAATGAGATAGTCGCCGCATTTGGTGTAAGTCAGTTCCATACAAGGCTCCTTTCGTGGGAATGTGGTTGACAGTTACGGTAGGTTTGAGGGCATCCCTCCTTTATCATAACTGTCTTTTCATTCGCCACAAATGAGCCGCCAGTCATGATGTAATGTTTTTTGGTGTAATCCACCCTCTATACATTACATCATGAAAGGATATGCTGTGAATCATAACCGTATCAATGAACTGGGAGAGGTGATACGGATCATGAAACGTGTGGAAAACCGTTTGGATGCGAAACAGGTGCTTTCTGTTATTGAACGGTACAACACGGCTCTGGATCTCCTGGACGAGTATGACCATCAGACGATGAAGAAGCCGGAAGGGAACCAGGCGGTCTATGTTCTGGAGTATGAGGAGTGCAGAGAAGTGATCGACAGCATGAAATTCGGAGAGGAAAGCGAACTTTTCGGGAATGAAAAGGATGATTCCTTCCGGGGAAGCATCGGTGCGATTTACCAGACTTTCGGAGGAGAAGAAGTGTATCCGACCTTGGAGGAGAAAGCGGCAAATCTTCTGTATTTTCTTACAAAAAACCATTCCTTTTCAGATGGAAATAAAAGGATCGCGGCTACGCTCTTTCTGTATTTTCTGGACAGAAACCAGGCACTTTTCCCGAACGGGAAAAAGAGGATAGATGATTATGCTCTGGCTGCCCTGACGATCATGATTGCTGAGTCAAAACCGGAAGAAAAGGACATGATGGTGAAGGTAGTGATGAATTGCCTCGCTGGAAGCGCGGAATAACGAATCAAAGAAACTCATGTCTAACAGATGAGTTTGGAAACAGAAAGAAGGAATCAGTTATGTGGCTTTTTTATGCCATTGGCTCCGCATTTTTCGCGGGTGTGACATCTATCCTTGCAAAGTGCGGGATCAGAAAGACGGATTCAACTGTAGCGACGGCAGTACGGACTATTGTGATCCTGGTCTTTTCCTGGATCATGGTGTTTGCAGCAGGTTCCCAGGATCAGATCACAGGGATCAGCGGAAGGACGCTTCTGTTTCTGATCCTCTCCGGAGCAGCTACGGGTGCATCCTGGCTTTGCTATTTTAAGGCGCTGCAGAACGGAGATATCAATAAGGTAGTCCCGATTGACAAATCAAGTACAGTCCTTACGATCCTGCTGGCGCTGATTTTCCTGCAGGAAGGGATTTCTCTGCCAAAAGCTGCGGCTGTGGCAGTGATTGCTGCCGGGATCTTTCTGATGATCGAGAAGAAGGATGTACAGGAGACAAAGAGCGGGAGAGGAGGCTGGTTTCTCTATGCGGCAGGCTCCGCTTTCTTTGCCAGCCTGACGGCAATTCTGGGAAAAATCGGCATCACAGGTGTGGAGTCAAACCTGGGGACTGCCATCCGGACCTGTGTGGTGCTGGTCATGGCGTGGCTTATGGTTCTGGTAACCGGGAAGCAGGGTGAGGCGAAGAAGATCGGCAGAAAGGAACTCGCATTTATCTGCTGTTCCGGAATCGCTACCGGTGCGTCCTGGCTGTGCTACTACCGGGCACTGCAGGAAGGATCGGCGAGTGTGGTGGCGCCTGTTGATAAGCTGAGCGTTCTTGTGACAGTGGCATTCTCCTACTTTGTGTTCGGAGAAAAGCTGGGGAAGAAGGAAGCGGCAGGATTGGTGCTGCTGACGGCGGGAACAGTTGCGATGACGTTGTTGTGAATGGGAGTAAGTAACGAAAATGAAATGCAGCAATAATAAAAACTCTATTCGGAGGTACAGTATGGCACTTGAAAACAAACTGGGAATCGTCGATTCATCTGAACTTGCGCGAGAAGAGGAGCGTATCAGCAAAAAGAAAGCTGCTCAGCTTTTTGAGGACGGAAGGCTTGATCAGCTTGAGCCAGGCAGATTCTCTTCTTTACAGGCGATACACCGAATCCTGTTTGAAGAGATTTTTGATTTTGCCGGAGAAATACGGACAGTAAATATGGCGAAAGGAAACTTTTGCTTCGCGCCTGTGATGTATCTGGAGGCGGCGCTTGAAAGCATTGATAAAATGCCTCAGTCTACGTTTGGTGAGATCGTTGAAAAATATGTTGAGATGAATGTTGCTCACCCTTTCCGGGAAGGGAACGGGCGCAGCATGCGGATCTGGCTTGACCGGATGCTGAAAAAAGAGATTGGGAAAGTGGTTGACTGGAGCAGAGTAAATAAGGAGGACTATTTGATGGCGATGGAGCGCAGTCCTGTGAAAGATCTTGAGATCAAACACGCTTTACAAAATGCGCTTACCGATGAGACCGACAGCCGGGAAATCTATATGAAAGGGATCGACCACAGTTATTATTACGAAGGGTATACCACGTATAAAACGGAAGAATTGTAGGATTCGATGCAGGATTCAATGTATGAATCATAGGAGGGTACATTCCCCGATCTTGCATCGTAACTTGCTTAACGATACATTAGAAAAGTGATAGAATGTAAGCAGGAAGGAGAAGTTGTAGTAGACGATGAAGTAGAAGAAGTAATCAAAGAAACATGTATAGAAATAAGCAAAAGATATGATCTTTATTTTCTGGAAATAGGAACAGATAAAGATCATGTTCATTTTCTAATCCAGTCAGTACCAAGCTATAGTCCAATGCAAATAGTAAAGATCGTAAAAAGTATTACTGCACGAGAAGTATTTGCAAAATGTCCCGAAGTGAAGAAAAAGTTGTGGGGAGGAAATTTATGGTCATCAGGATACTATGTAGCAACGGTAAGCGGGCATGGGAATGAAGATGTGGTAGCAAATTATGTAAAGAATCAAGGGAATGAGTATAAGAAACTATTCCGAAATACAGGACTGGATGAGCAAATGAGCTTATTCGATTATATGTAAAAATAGAGACAAACAAACTTTCATACCCCGCTTTCGCTCTTGCGGGAGCAAGAACGAAAGGCAAGTGCTGTGAGCGGCGACATAGGAGCCGAGCACGGTACTTGAGTGCTTGCACTGGGGGAGTTGATTGGTTCGGCGTTGGGATGTTTGTGTTCTTTGAGTTCGGGGAACCGCTGGCCCTGTTTTATATCGATTACATCGCCGTTATGGGGCTGTTTGCATGGATCGGGCATTATCTGGCGAAGATACTCAGGAAACCAGGGCGGTCGGTGATGTGAATTATCTTCTGCCGGGTTTGCTCATCACGTATAAGTTTGACTTATCGAGTGCATTAAAAACAGGAATAGGAAACAGGAGGAACAGATATTGACATCCGCCCTGCTTTTTTATAAACTTGTAGAGTAGTTTTGAAAAAGACAGAGACGGAGGTGTTTTCTTGAAGGTTCTTATCATTGACGGACAGGGCGGAGGCCTTGGAAGACAGCTTGTTACGGTGATAAAGGAAAGATACCCTCAGATCGAAGTGATGGCAGTCGGGACCAACAGTCTTGCCACCGGCGCGATGCTCCGGGCCGGAGCGGACCAGGCGGCGACAGGGGAGAATTCAGTCGTTGTGGCTTCTGCCAGGGCTGATGTGATCATGGGCCCTGTGGGGATCGTGATCGAGGATTCCATGCTGGGAGAGATCACTCCGAAGATGTCCCGGGCAGTGGGGCAGAGCAGGGCGAAAAGGATCCTGATCCCGGTCAACCTCTGTGATAATATCATCGTGGGCGTCACGGACGCGTCCATGTCCCAAAATGTCCAGAATGCAGCCGATGCGCTGGGAACGCTCATAAGCTGAACAGGTTTTCAACAGATCCGGCAGGAAGCCGGCGAAAATGGCAGAAGCCATAGGAAGACGCGTTTGAACATTTTCAGGGCGGGCAGCATTTTTGAAGAGATTTTGAAGAAATCTGCAGTGACGGCAGAGAAAAGAAATCAGATAAAGATCAACAGAAATCAACAGAAACATATTAAGATACATGGATACCAGGAAGGTATCTGCTTTCAGAAGAAGGCAGATATCTTTTATTATACGAAAAAAAGAAAGCGAGAATGAGACGATGACACTGGAAGAATTTTTCCGCAGCTCTCCGAGAGCTGCAGTGGCCTTCTCGGGAGGAACGGATTCGGCGTTCCTTCTGTGGGCGGCAAAAAAATACGGATGCGATGTGCAGGCGTATTATGTGAAGACGGCGTTCCAGCCGGAGTTTGAACTGGAGGATGCAAAACGCCTGGCAGAGGAACTGGATATCCCGATGAAAGTGATCCGGACGGATATCCTTGCAGTGCCGGAGGCGGCTGCAAACGGACCCCGGAGATGCTATTACTGCAAGAGGGCGCTGTTTACCCTGATCTGGGAACAGGTGCGCTCAGACGGGCATACTCTTCTCCTGGACGGCACCAACGCTTCCGATGACGCCGGGGACCGCCCGGGGATGCAGGCGCTGAGAGAACTGGAAGTCCGTTCCCCCCTGCGGGAGTGCGGGATCACCAAGGAAGAGGTGAGAAGACGCTCCAGAGAAGCCGGGATCTTTACCTGGGATAAACCGGCTTACGCCTGCCTCGCCACCCGGATCCCCACCGGGATGCGGATCACTCAGGAAGATCTGAAACGGGTGGAAGAAGCAGAAAAATGTCTTGCAGAGATGGGATTCACTGATTTCCGGGTGCGTCTCATACCGGAGGGAGCCAGGCTGCAGGTCACGGAAGAACAGATGCCGCTGGTATTTGAGAAAAGAGAGGCGGTCTGTCTGGCGCTGAAACCGTTTTTCCCCGCAGTCCTGCTGGACCTGGCGGGAAGGAATCCGTCGGTATAGATGCGGGAAACAGATGCAGAAAACAGATGAAAGGAAAGGTGGGGAAACAATGGATAATAAACAGGATATACTGAAACTTTTGCGCAGCGTGGCAGACGGGACGATCTCCCCGGAGGACGCACTGCTGAATCTGAAGGAAGCCCCCTTTGAGGATCTGGATTACGCCAAGATCGACCTGCACAGGAGCGTGCGCCAGGGGGCGGCAGAGGTGATCTACGGCGCGGGAAAGACGCCGGAGCAGATCCGTGGGATCGTCACGGCAATGGGGGAACGGGGATGTAAAAATATCCTGGTGACCAGGATCAGCCCGGAGGCGGCGGAACTTTTATCGGATGCGGTTCCCGTGGACTATCATCCGATGCCGAAACTGGCCATCGCGTTCCCGGAGAAACGGACCGGGAGAGGGAACATCGTCGTGGCGACCGGCGGCACCAGCGATATGCCGGTGGCGGAGGAGGCGGCTCTCACCGCTGAGGCGATGGGGAATCAGGTGACCCGGCTTTACGATGTGGGTGTGGCAGGACTTCACCGCCTGCTCTCTAACCTGGATCCGCTGATGAGCGCCCGCTGTGTTATTGCGGTGGCGGGGATGGAAGGAGCCCTTGCCTCGGTCATCGGAGGTCTTGTAGACTGCCCGGTGATCGCGGTCCCCACCAGTGTGGGGTATGGCGCAAGCTTCGGCGGACTGTCCGCTCTTTTGTCCATGCTGAACTCCTGCGCATCCGGGTGCAGCGTAGTCAATATCGACAATGGATTCGGGGCAGGGTATCTTGCCAGCATGATCAATCAGATGGAAGGGATAAAGGAGGACTGAGAAATGAAGACATTATATATCGAATGCAATATGGGGGCGGCAGGCGACATGCTCATGTCCGCTCTGTACGAACTTCTGGAGGACAAACAGGGATTCCTTGACGTGATGAACGGTCTGGGTCTTCCGGGCGTAAAGGTTGTGGCACAGCAGGGAAAGACCTGCGGTATCGCGGGAACTCATATGGCGGTGACCGTGTACGGGGAGGAGGAGACGGAACCCGGCATAGCGGTTGGAGAAGGGCATTGTCACGAACACGCACCGGAAGAGGCACATGACCATGATCGTGGACATGCGCATGGACTTTTCCATGAACACGGAGAAGAGGACGACCACCATCATGAACATGACCACTATCACGGTCACGGAGAAACCCACAGCGGACATCATCATGCCCACGGGGAGGAGCATAGCGGACACCATCATGCCACTCCGGGGCATATCGCGGATCTGATCGGCAGTATGGACCTCCCGGAAGAGGTGAAGACTAATGCCCGTGCCGTTTATGATGAGATCGCCCGGGCGGAGGCGAAAGCCCACGGCTGCCCGGTCTCTGATGTTCATTTCCACGAGGTGGGGGCACTGGATGCGGTGGCGGATGTGACCGGCGTGTGCTATGCCATGTATCTGATCGGAGCGGAGAGGATCCTTGTATCTCCGGTCCATGTGGGAAGCGGTACAGTGCGCTGCGCCCACGGCGTCATGCCGGTGCCTGCACCTGCGACGGCGAACATCCTGGAGGGCGTTCCGGTCTACGGCGGATCGATCCTGGGAGAACTGTGCACGCCTACCGGAGCAGCGCTGCTGAAGCATTTCGCGGATTCCTTCGGTCCGATGCCGGTGATGGTCACAGAGCGTACCGGTATCGGCATCGGCACGAAGACATTCGAACAGGCAAACTGCATCCGCGTGTTCCTGGGGGAAACAGAGGAGAAAGGAAACGGGGAGATCACGGAGCTTGTCTGCAACATTGATGACATGACGCCGGAGGCACTTGCCTATGCCTGCTCCCGGCTGTTGGAGCAGGGCGCGCTGGATGTCTATACACTGCCAGGAACGATGAAGAAAGGTCGTCCAGGACATATCCTGACTGTGCTCTGCCGTCCGGAAGACGAGGGGAAACTTGCCCGGCATATCCTTGAAGAGACCACCACGAACGGCCTCAGGGTACACCGGTGCGGCAAATATTTCCTCGCGCCCGGAGCAGAACAGGTGCAGACCCTCTGGGGAGAAGTCCGGGTGAAAACCGCAGAGGGATTTGGGATCAGACATGCCAAACCCGAGTATGAGGATGTGGCACGTCTGGCGAGAGAAAACAGGCTTCCTTACCGGACAGTCTATGAGGAAGTACTTCAGCAGAGAGACAGAAAGGCGGAAGACGGCGAAGAATGAGAGCAGACAGAATCGAGAAAAGTCAATGGAAACGGGCGGTGTCGGTCCTGCTGAGCGCCGCTCTCTCCCTGGGGGTTCTCGCAGGATGCCAGAGCGGGAATGCCTCCGCGGGACAGTCAGAAAATATTACAGGAGCGTCCGCCGATTCCGTGGTCATCGCTATGGATCCGAACTCCGAGCCGGAGGCGGGATTTGACCCGGCGTACGGCTGGGGCGCGGGGGAACATGTCCATGAGCCTCTGATCCAGAGCACTCTGACAGTGACCAATACGGATCTGACTATCGGCTATGACCTTGCCACAGATTACAGTGTCAGTGAAGACGGGCTGACCTGGACCGTGACGATCCGCGACGATGTGAGCTTTACGGACGGGGAGCCGCTGACCGCGGAGGATGTGGCGTTTACATACAACACAGTGAAAGAGGCGAGCTCGGTAAACGACTTTACCATGCTGGATTCTGCGGAAGCCGCAGACGACACGACGGTGGTCTTCCATATGACCAGACCTTTTTCAATTTGGCCCTACACGATGGCGATCGTGGGGATCGTGCCGGAGCATGCTTACGACAGTGCATCCTACGGCTCGAATCCGATCGGATCGGGAAGATATATCCTGAAGCAGTGGGACCGGGGGCAGCAGGTCATCCTGGAAGCCAACCCGGATTACTACGGGGAGGCGCCGGAGATGCAGCAGGTGACGATCCTGTTCATGGAGGAGGACGCGGCTTTCCTTGCGGCTCAGGCGGGTCAGGTGGACGTGGCATATACTTCCGCCACCTACTCGGACCAGACTGTGGAGGGATACAGCCTGGCGTCCTATGCCAGTGTGGACAACCGGGGATTCAATCTTCCCGCGGTGTCTTACGGTGCCGACAGTGAGGGCAGGACTGTGGGAAATGACTTTACCTCAGACGTTCTTGTACGCCGTGCGATCAACATCGGCATTGACCGCCAGGAGATGATCGACAATGTGCTGAACGGATACGGAAGTCCTGCTTACAGTGTCTGCGACGGGCTGCCCTGGTATAACGAGGCTTCCCGGGCGGAGTACGATCCGGAGGGGGCTGCGGACCTTCTCGATGAAGCCGGATGGGTGATGGGAGAGGACGGCATCCGGGAGAAAGACGGAGTGAAAGCAGAACTGAACCTGCTCTATTCCACAGGGGATTCGGTACGCCAGGCGCTGACCGCGGATTTTGCCTCACAGATGGAGGAACTGGGGATCTCATGCTCCATCGAAGGCGTGGGCTGGGACACGGCATATGACCGGGCTCTGTCCGAACCTCTGCTCTGGGGGTGGGGCGCGCACACTCCGATGGAACTCTACAACATTTATCATACGATCCAGGGGACGGACTCCGCCGAGTATTCCCCCTATTCAAATCCTACGGTGGACGACTATATGGATCAGGCGCTGGCGAGCAGTGATCTGGAAGACTCCTATGAGCT
This sequence comes from uncultured Mediterraneibacter sp., assembly GCA_944377745.1. Classification (GTDB taxonomy): domain Bacteria; phylum Bacillota; class Clostridia; order Lachnospirales; family Lachnospiraceae; genus Mediterraneibacter. The sequence goes on from CALWFV010000053.1 coordinate 11,109, forward strand.
GTGGAAACTGGCCCAGTGGGACGGTACCACGGGAGTGACCCAGGACGGGGATATCCCCTGGGTGTGGCTGGTCAACATTGACCATCTCTACTGGGTGAGGGACGGTCTTCAGATTGCGGAGCAGAAGATCCATCCCCACGGACACGGCTGGTCCCTTGTCAATAACGTGGATCAGTGGAACTGGACAGAAAGGAATGATGATCATTGAAACACCGTCTTCAGTTTGCCGGTAAAAAACTGATCCGGATGGCGCTTCTCCTGCTGGGAGTCAGCATTGTTACGTTTCTGCTGATGTGCGCCTCGCCGCTGGATCCTCTGCAGACAAATGTGGGGCAGGTGGCGCTGGGATCCATGAGCCCGGAGCAGGTGGCGCGGCTGGAAGCTTACTGGGGGGTGGACACTCCGCCGGTGCAGAGGTACCTGGGATGGCTGGGGGGCGTCCTCCACGGAGACATGGGGACTTCCCTTCTCTACCGTCAGCCGGTGCTCACGGTCATCGGACAGCGCCTTGCCAACTCTGTTTTCCTTCTGCTTGCGGTATGGGTGTTCTCCGGGATCCTGGGACTGGTCCTGGGAGTGGCGGCAGGAGCGTTCCGGGGAAAGTGGCCGGACCGTCTGATCCGGGGGTACTGTCTCCTGATCTCCTCGACTCCGACATTCTGGTTGGCGATCCTGCTCCTTCTGATCTTTTCCGTCTGGCTGGGATGGTTCCCGATCGGGCTGTCGGTCCCGGCGGGAGTGGCGGCGGATGCGGTGACATTTGTCGACCGGATCCGTCACGCCGTCCTTCCGGCTCTTACCCTGAGCATCACAGGGGTGGCAAATATTGCTCTTCACACGAGAGAGAAGATGATCGATGTGCTGGAGTCGGATTATGTACTTTTCGCCCGGGCAAGGGGAGAATCTGAGACCTCGGTGATCCTGCGCCACGGCCTGAGAAATGTATCCCTTCCCGCGATCACGCTCCAGTTCGCCTCGGTCAGCGAGATTATCGGAGGTTCGGTGCTGGTGGAACAGGTCTTTTCCTATCCGGGGCTGGGACAGGTGGCTGTGACGGCAGGGCTGGGGAGCGACCTCCCTCTGCTCCTTGGCATCACGGTCATCACTTCCGCGATCGTCTTCGCCGGGAACCTGATCGCCGACCTTCTCTACGGGGCAGCGGACCCCAGGATCAGAAGGGGGGCTGCGCGGGAATGAAGCATGATAGAAAAGAGAAAAACCGGAGAAAGAGTACGATCCTGTTTCTGGCTGCGGCGGTCCTGATCCTTGCAGCGGTGACCGCAGCCGGCATCATTCTGGAGGGAACGGCAACGGAAACAGATTTTTCCCGGACGAATCTGGCTCCGGGGACAGGAGGGCTTTTCGGGACGGACTGGATGGGACGGGATATGTTTGCCCGTACCCTTGCGGGGCTGTCTCTGAGCATCCGCATCGGGATCCTGACCGCGGCGGTGAGCGCAGTCATTGCACTGCTGGCGGGAACCGCTGCCGCTACCCTGGGAAGAAGGGCGGATGCGGTGATCTCCTGGTGCATTGACCTTGTGATGGGGATCCCCCATATCCTTCTTGTCATGCTGATCTCCATTGCCTGCGGAAGAGGATTTGCCGGAGTGGTGGCGGGAGTCGCCCTGAGTCATTGGCCCTCCCTTGCCCGTGTGATCCGGGGAGAGGTGATCCAGCTTCGGCAGGCGCCGTATATCCTTGTGGCGGAGAAGCTGGGAGTGTCAAAGTTTCAGAATGTGCGGCGGCATATGATCCCTCACCTTCTGCCGCAGTTCCTGACCGGGCTGATCCTGCTGTTCCCCCATGCGATCCTGCATGAGGCCAGCGTGACATTTCTGGGGTTTGGACTTTCTTCGGAACAGCCGGCCATCGGAGTGATCCTCTCGGAGAGTATGCAGTATCTGACGACAGGAAGATGGTGGCTGGCGCTGTTCCCGGGACTTGCCCTGGTCCTTGCGGTGATCCTGTTCGCCGTGCTGGGAGAACGGCTGCGGCAGTTGATGGATCCGTCGAGCGTACATGAATAGGTCGGAGGTAGTTATGGAACCGATATTAGAGATTGAACATATGTCCGTTTATTTTACACAGTATGAGCGCGGGATCCGCAGGCGGGTCCTCCCTGTCATACGGGATTTGACACTCTCCGTGGAGGCGGGACAGATCGTCGCGGTGGTGGGAGCCAGCGGATCGGGGAAAAGTCTGCTGGCTCACGGGATCTTGGGCATCCTGCCGTATAACAGCCACATGGAAGGAGAGATCCGCTATGCGGGCGAACCTCTGCCCCGGGAACGTTCGGCAGAACTTCGGGGGAAGGAGATCGTTCTCATCCCCCAGGGAGTCAATTATCTGGATCCTCTGATGAAGGTGGGCGCTCAGCTCAGGAAAGGAAGCAGGGATGAAAAGGTACGGGAGCGGACGAGTCGGGCTCTCCGGCGCTACGGGCTGAGCGAAGAGACAGAGGAGATGTATCCCTTTGAGCTGTCCGGCGGGATGGCGCGGCGGGTGCTGATCGCATCTGCGGTGACCGGAATCCCACGACTGATCATCGCCGATGAACCCACGCCGGGACTGGACGTCCGGGCGGCAAAGCGGATTCTGGGACATTTCCGGGAACTGGCGGATGAAGGGGCGGGGATCCTCTTTATCACCCATGATCTGGAACAGGCGCTGACCGTGGCGGATCAGGTGGCGGTATTCTATGCGGGAGAGACCATTGAAGTGGCTTCGGCGGCAGATTTCTCTGATGTGGAAAACCTGAGACATCCATTTACAAGGGCGATCTGGCGGGCCATGCCGGAGCACGGGTTCCATCCTGTTTCCGGGACGCAGCCCTATCCGGGCAGCCGGGAGACAGGATGCTCCTTTGCGGGACAGTGCTCTGCGAGTACGGAAACGTGCCGGGAGACAGATCTGATCCCGCTCCGGGAATGCTGCGGGGGAATGGTCCGCTGCCTGCATCCGGGAAAGGAGGCATCGCTGTGAGACTGGAAGCGAGGGATATCACATTTCACTATCCCGGGAGAAAAAAGAAACCGGTCCTGAAAAAGTTCAGCATTGCGATCGAGTCTGGGGAGAGAGTGGGACTTCGGGCGCCCAGCGGAAGAGGGAAGACAACCCTGTGCCGTCTGCTGGCGGGCTATGAGAAGCCTCAGAAAGGACAGGTTCTTCTGGACGGGCGGCCTCTTGCCGGATACCGCGGCGCCTGTCCTGTGCAGATGGTCTGGCAGCATCCGGAAACAGTGGTGGATCCGCTTCTTCGCCTGAAGGATACGCTGGCAGAGGCGGGAGAGATCGAGCTGGAGCTGACGGAAAAGCTCCATATCGAGGAGGGCTGGCTGGAACGGTTCCCGACCGAACTGTCCGGCGGGGAGCTTCAGAGGTTCTGTCTGGCGAGAGCGCTCCATTCGGGGACTCGGTTCCTGCTCTGTGACGAGATTTCCGCCATGCTTGATCTGGTCACCCAGGCTCAGATCTGGGATCTTCTTCTGAAGGAATCGGAGAAGAGAGACCTGGGACTGCTCGTCGTGAGCCACAATGAGGCGCTCATGGAGCGGGTGTGTACGAGAGTTGTTGATCTGCCGTGGGATAATTCGTAACGGTGACGGGATTCATTTATTACAGTTCACACTTAACCGCCGCCCGCATGCGCACTCGTCGCGCAAAGGTGCTCCAGTCCCGCACTACGTGCTGAGATTTCAGAAAACAGTTGTATGTCCGCTTTTTTTGAAGTACCATTAAATCAGAACCTGAATATCATAAGTCCAGAAAAGGAGGAAAATAGCATGACAGAGAAAAAACCAGTGCCGGGTACCGGCGGTGATCATTACATTCCATATGGTGAGAGAAGAGGAGCGGAATCGGTCGTTTATTTTACAAGAGATCTGTCTGCAGAAGGACTCAGAAGAATCTTTCAGCGTGTCAGCGGGAACATGACGGGAAAGACAGGTGTGAAACTGCACACAGGAGAACCTCATGGCCCGAATATCATCCCGCGCCCCTGGGTAAAGGAACTGATCGAGAAGGATCTGCCCGGAGCATCCATCGTTGAGACGAACTCTTATTATGAAGGCGGAAGATATACGACAGAGCAGCACAGGGAGACACTGAAGGTAAACGGCTGGACGTTCTGTCCGGTGGATATCATGGATGCAGAGGGTGCGGCTCCGCTTCCGGTAAAAGGCGGGAAGTGGTTTGCGGAGATGTATATGGGGAAAAATCTGCTGGATTACGATTCCCTCTTTGTGCTGACCCACTTCAAAGGACATTCCAAGGGTGGTTTCGGCGGATCCGATAAAAATATCGGGATTGGCTGTGCTGACGGCAGGATTGGAAAGAAGATGATCCATACGACTCCCGGATCGGCAGACATGTGGGATATCTCGGACGAGGAGTTCATGGAGAGGATGACAGAGTCTGCCAAGGCAGTGACCGATCACTTCGGTGAGCATATCAGTTTCGTAAACGTGCTGAGGAACATGTCCGTCTCCTGTGACTGCGAGGGAGTGGCGGCTGAGCCGGTGGTGACCCCGAACATCGGGATCCTGGCGTCTCTGGATATCCTTGCCATTGACCAGGCTTCCGTGGATCTGGTCTACGCCCTTGATGAGAAAGACCGTCATGCGCTGGTGGAGCGGATCGAATCACGCCACGGCCTCAGACAGCTTACTTATATGAAGGAACTCGGCATGGGAAACGACAGATATCATCTGATCGATATCGACAATGATGATCGGGAGATCACACTTCAGGAGGCTGTGAAGGATGTAGTCCCGTTTGTGAGAGAAGACTGAATATTCTGAAAATACTTTAAAAAGGTGCCGTGTACCTTGACGAAGGTACACGGCACCTTTTGAGAGAATTGTCTGACAATTATAAAAAGAATATTAAATGCTTGCATTCAGGCATTATATTGTGTTAGCATACCATATGCAGAAAGAAAAAGATTTCTTATTTTTCTAATAGTTCTGAAAAAACAAAATGAAGCGTTAAAAAACTAAAAGACCCGGAATTCGGGTCTTTTAAGCTTTGGATGAAAAATTGTTAGAAAGCGAATGATAAAATGGAAGAAAGTTTAAAGATGTGTTCATCAGAGCAGGTACTTACAGCAGGCATCGATATCGGCTCGACGACGACAAAGGTGGTGGTCCTCAGTCCGTCGGACGGCTCGATCCTGTACTCGGATTACAGGAGACACCACGCAGATCAGGTCAAAAGCGTGATCAACGTGATGGATCAACTGAGGAAAACCTATCCCGGACAGAAGTTCCGTTTTGCACTGACCGGATCCGGGTCAAAGCCCATCGCGGAAAAACTCAACATCCCCTTTGTCCAGGAAGTAGCGGCGAATGCCGCGGCATTAAAGAACAGATATGAGACGGTCGGGTGCGCGATCGAGCTCGGCGGTCAGGACGCGAAGATGATCTTTTTCCAGACCAACCCGTCCACAGGCGCCCTGAATGTGGCAGACATGCGCATGAACGGGAGCTGTGCAGGAGGAACGGGGGCATTCATTGATGAGATCGCTTCTGTGCTCAGGATCCCGGTGACGAAATTTAATGAAATGGCGTCAAAGGGAACCTGTGTCTATGACATTTCCGGCCGGTGCGGCGTGTACGCAAAGACGGATATCCAGCCGCTCTTAAATCAGGGAGTGGCAAAGGAAGATATTGCCCTGTCTGCATTCCATGCCATTGCAAAACAGACCATCGGCGGACTTGCCCAGGGACTGGAGATCAGAAAACCGGTGGCCTTTGAAGGTGGTCCGCTGACCTTCAATCCGACGCTAGTCCGTGTGTTCGCGGAGAGGCTGGAACTGAAGGAAGATGAGATCCTGATCCCGCCGCATCCGGAACTGATGGTTGCTCTGGGAGCCGCCGTTTCCCTGGATGCGATGTTCAGCGATCAGACGGACGCAGTCCTGCCCTCCGAACTTATGGAGCGGATGCAGGACAAGGCATTTCAGAAGACTGAGACGGAGAAGAACGACGCGAAGCCGTTTTTCTCTTCAAAAGAGGAACGGGAGGCGTTTGAAAAACGTCATGCGAAGCCGTCCATGGACTGGAAAAAGCCGATGCCCGGCGAGCAGGTGTACGCTTACCTTGGAATCGACTCCGGAAGCACCACAACAAAGTTTGTTCTCATGGATAATAATGAAGAGATCCTCTGGTCCTTCTACGCACCAAATGAAGGGGAGCCGCTCTACGTCGCGAGGAGAGCGCTCATCGAGATGCGGGAGCAGTATAAAAAAGCAGGCGCAAGCCTGCACATCCTGACAGCCGGGACGACCGGCTACGGGGAAATGCTCTTTGCCAAGGCATTCCAGGCAGAGTACCATACTGTGGAGACGGTAGCCCACGCAAGGGCGGCGGAAAAATACGTGAAGGATGCGACATTCATCCTGGATATCGGCGGTCAGGATATGAAAGCCATGTGGCTGGACCGCGGGATCATCACCAACATCCTGGTAAATGAAGCCTGCTCCTCCGGGTGCGGCTCCTTCCTGGAGAATTTCGCGTCTTCTCTTAATATCTCCGCAAAAGAGATCGCGAACGCGGCATTTTCTTCGAAAAATCCGGCTGTCCTGGGAAGCCGGTGTACCGTGTTCATGAACAGTAGCATCATCACGGAGCAGAGGAACGGGAGACGGGCGGAGGATATCATGGCCGGACTCTGCCGTTCCATCATTGAGAACGTGTTCACGAAGGTGATCCGTCTCTCAAATGTAGATTCCCTGGGAGACCGGATCGTAGTGCAGGGAGGTACATTTGCAAATGACGCCGTTCTCCGGGCAATGGAAGAATATATCGGGAAAGAAGTGATCCGTGCGCCTTATCCGGGACTGATGGGCGCCATCGGGATCGCATTGATCACAAAGGAGCGCTATCAGAAGAACCCGGAAAACCGGACATTCATCAGCCTGAATGACCTGGACGGATTTTCCTACCGGCAGGAGGCAAACGCGCCCTGTCCGTTCTGTACCAACCACTGTAAGCGTACCATCCTTACCTTCTCCAACGGAAATTCCTGGATCACCAACAACCGCTGTGAGCGGGGGGAGATCCTGGGAGATCCTGGAGATTCGGAAGTGAAAAAGAAACTGAAGGATACGGTGCAGAAGGCGAACTCCGTGCCGAATCTTTACCGGACAAGGGAGAAACTGCTCCTGAGGAAATATTCTCATCCGGAGCCGCTTAAGAAACGGGACATCACCATCGGAATCCCGAGAGTGCTCGTCTTCTGGGAAACAATGCCTTTCTGGAGGACCTTCCTTCGAACTCTGGGATTCCATGTGACGCTTTCTGATCCCAGCACAAGGAAGATCTATGAGAGCGGGCTTTCCGCGGTGACGTCGGACACGGTATGCTTCCCTGCGAAACTGGTCCACGGTCATATCCGGAACCTGGCGCAGAAAGGCGTTGACCGGATCTTCATGCCGGCAGTCAGCACGGTTCCTTCCGAGAACACGGAAAAGACCAGCCAGTCCATGTGCGCTGTGGTGAAGGGGTATCCGCTGGTCATCGGAAACTCGGATAATCCGGAGAAAATATGGGGCATCCTTTATGACGCGCCGCTGTTCCACTGGTACACGCCGGAAGATCAGGAACGCCAGCTCGTACATTATATGGAAGAAAAATTCCAGATCCCCGGGGAAGAGACGAAGCGCGCGGTCCAGGCGGGCAACCAGGCACAGGAACTGTTCCATGCGGACCTGAAGAAAAAAGGCGTGGATGTCCTCAAACAGGTAGAAGACTCAGGGAAATTTGCCGTCGTCCTGGCGTCCAGACCCTATCAGAATGATTCCCTTGTCAATCACGAACTCCCGGAAATGTTCACCGGAATGGGAATCCCGGTCCTGACGGCAGATTCTCTCCCGGGGACAGAGGAAGAAGACCTGAGCATGAGCCGTCTGGACGTCGTAAACAATTTCCATGCAAGGATGCTCTCCTCCGCGATCATGGCGGCGGAGAAAGACAGCCTGGAATACGTCCAGATCGTAAGTTTCGGCTGCGGGCACGACGCTTATCTCTCGGATGAGATCGTCCGTATGATGGATGAAATCTCAGGAAAGACGCCCCTGATCCTGAAGGTGGACGAGAGTGATATCCAGGGACCGCTTCGCATCCGTGTGCGGTCCTTCCTGGAGACGATCATCATGCGCAGAGAGCAGGGAAGAAAACCGGAGATACATAAGCTTCAGGATCCCTACCCGGTCAAGTTTGAAAAAGCGGACAGGAAAGTAAAGACCGTTCTGATCCCAAATACATCCCACGCTTTCAGCCGTCTTATGGCCGCTGTGTTCAGCGCCCAGGGGGTCCGCGCGGTTCCTCTGGAACTGGGGCGCGAGGAAGCGATCAAAATGGGAAAACGATATGTTCACAACGATATCTGTTTCCCGGCCCAGATTGTCATCGGAGAGATCCTGGCCGCATTAAACAGCGGAAAGTACGATATAGAAAACACAGCCGTCGGCATGGCAAAATACATAGGCGACTGCCGTCTGACCCATTACAGCGCGCTTCTCAGAAAAGCACTGGACGACGCCGGATATAAAAATGTCCCGATCCTGACAAATGACGATGAGGATTACCATAATATCCATCCGGGATTTCACATGAACATGCTGTCGGGAGCGCGTATTGCCTACGGTCTGCCCATGATCGACGTTCTGGAAGAACTGCTCCGGAAGATCCGGCCTTATGAGCTGGAGCCGGGAAGCGCTGACCGGGCGTTTGAAAAGGCTATGAACGAAGTGATAAACGGAATCCAGAAGGCGGGGATCCGGGGCGCGAAAAACGGTTTCAAAAAAGCGATCGAGATCATGAAAGAGATTCCTTACGACAGATCTGAGCCGAGACCCCAGGTGCTGATCGTGGGCGAGTATCTCCTGAATTTCCATCCCGGCGCGAACCATGATATCGAAGAATATCTGGAGAAGAACGGGTTTGAGATCATTGAGGCGAGGATGACGGATGTGATCCAGAAGACCTATTTCTATCAGGACAGCCAGATCCGTGAATATCATCTGAACCGCCCGCTTGCAAAGAAAGTATGGTTCCGCACGGCGGATCAGTTCTTTAAGATGGCTCACGACCTGACTGACCGGATCGCTTCAGAGCATCCTCTTTATGAGAAGCCGGCAAGGATCGAAGATCTGGCAAAAGAGAGCGATCCGATCATCCCCCATACCTTTGATGCTGGAGAGGGAATCCTGATCCCGGGCGAGATCCTGCACCATGCGGAACACGGATGCCGTACCTTTGTTATCCTGCAGCCTTTCGGATGTCTGCCGAACCATGTGGTTGGGCGGGGAATCTCCAAGAAGCTGAAGGAGAAATATCCGGACGCGCAGATCCTGCCGCTGGATTATGACCCGGACGTCAGCTTCGCAAATATCGAGAACCGGCTGCAGATGCTGGTGATGAATATCAAAGAGAAGAAATAAAAGCATCAGAAGAAACATTACATAAGAAGGAGGCATGCGCCCGTGATGATATGGCGCATGCCTCCTTTGCTCTTCTAAGACCTTTTGACGCAGGTTAATGTGGAGTGATCTCTCCCATTGCACGAAGAAAATCCAGATCGTCCCGGTTCAGCTTCAGGTTTGTCTCGTACCTTTTCCCGTCCGGCGAGGTCACATTGATCTCGATGACAGTTCCCTCCTCCAGTGCGTTCCGGTTTACAGCGTCTAAAAACATGGGAAACTTGGGATGATTCCGCCGGAACGTATCCATCCGCTTCTTCATTTCCTGCAGTTTTGCAATCTGTGAAAAGTTCATATATGCCTCCGTTCTGCCGCAGCGATTATCATGAGCTCTGTACAAAACAGAAAAACGACAAAAGCCAGGGTAGTCACCTCAGATGCTATTATATTACCACGTGAACAAAAAATCCAGTTGTGATGTTATTTAACTAATGATAAAGTAGTTATGAGGCATTTTCGGGGAAACATTAGATTTATTTCGACGTATGACAATGATCATTGCATTTTTGATGGTGCAGGAAGGTGGTATTATGTATAAAAAAATAAAAATACTGTTATCCCTTCTTTCCATATTACTTGCTATTATTGTAGTATCTTTATTAATTCGTCATTTCCTTTTAAATACAAAAACAAGTGAATTAAGCACAGAATATACTGATACTCAGACTGAATCGACAGATGTTCCTGTCTCTCAGTCCTATCCGGACAGGGAAATCTATACCGCTGTTCAAAAACAATCCTTTGAAGGCATCGGCAAGGAAGACATTGCATACATTAATGATTTTGTAACGGGGATCTATCTCCCTTTGGAAGAAGAATTAAATAACGGGTCACTAACAAACGCAATACAGGATCCGGATAATATGATCTGGAATATTTTTGATGAGACCGGTGAAATCGTCATCGGATATGCATATGACACAGAAATCTGGGAAAACCGAGAAAATTATAACTGCACTGATGAAGAATTTCAGGAAAAGTATGGGGAGCCAGTATATTATGACAATAACTATGACAGTCACGGACTGATCAACGAATTAAAAAAAGTGCAGGACAAAATTTCGGACAGCTCTTTTATAGCAATCCAAACAAATAACACATAAATTTGACAAAAGTATTATGATTAAGGTAGAGGTGATATTTATGTTAC
>CALWFV010000054.1 GCA_944377745.1 uncultured Mediterraneibacter sp.
AGACAGACAGACAGACAGACAGACAGACAGACAGACAGACAGACAGACAGACAGACAGACAGACAGACAGACAGACAATAATTAAACTATTGCAGTACGTCTTTGGCTATGTGGTTGTGGAACTTGGCGATGTAATAAATTCTTTGAATACTGGACTAAATCCGCGTAGATTTTTTAAGTTAAATACGGAAGATGCGAAAAACTACTATGTTACTATCAAGGAGCTACAGAAGAATAAAGTGATTATTTCGGACAAAACAGACCGAATAAATGATGAAGCAATGAAGCTTTGCAATAATCGATCCAACCTTGAGGTTGGCGATATTCTATTCTCTGGGACAGGAACTATAGGAGAAACAGCCATTATTGAGGAAACTCCAACTAATTGGAATATTAAAGAAGGTGTATATGCAATAAAACCCAATCAGGAGATGGTTAGTTCTAAATATTTGATGTATCTATTAAAGATACAGCAAATTCGAGAATCATTATTAAAGAAAGCCGTTGGGGGAACAGTTCGAAGTGTACCAATGAAAGAAATTAGAAAACTCCAAATTCCTTTAGTAGATCTATCAGAACAAAAGAGAATCGTAGATATTCTCGACCGTTTTGATAAACTTTGTAACGACCTGTCTGACGGCCTTCTGGCAGAGATTGAAGCAAGACAGAAACAGTACGAGTATTATCGGGATAAACTGCTTTCTTTCAAAGAACGAATATGACATACAGGAGGTAACATCAGTGCCCTATTTCAATATCGTTGCAGCGACGACTGAAAACACAGTCATAACGGAATATGAACCGGTAAAGGCACGTTCTGACAGCTATCAGAGCGAGGCGGAGCTGGAAAAGGAATTTATCCGGATGCTTTGTGAACAGGGATATACATATCTTCCGATCCACAGCGAACAGGAGCTGACAGTGAATCTGCGTACCCAGTTGGAAGCTTTAAATGATTATCAGTTTTCTGATGAGGAATGGGATCATTTTTTTCTTGAATCGATTGCAAATCCGAATGAACATATTGTGGAGAAGACAAGAAAGATTCAGGAAGATTTTGTCCAGGTGTTAAAACGGGATAATGGAGCCTCAAAGAATATCACACTGATAGACCGAAAAAATATTCATAATAACAGTCTGCAGGTGATCAATCAGTATGTGAACGGAAAAGAGCAGGGAGCAGAATACGATAATCGTTATGACGTTACGATCCTTGTAAATGGATTTCCCATGGTTCATGTTGAGTTGAAACGACGTGGTGTACCGATCCGGGAGGCGTTTAACCAGATCGACAGGTATCAGAGAGAGTCTTTTTGGACAGGAAGTGGACTGTTTGAATATGTCCAGATTTTTGTAATCTCAAATGGGACAAGTACGAAATATTATTCTAACAGCACCCGCTTCAATGTTACGAAGACTGCTGCGAACAGAGGGAAAAAAGAGAAGACAAGCAATAGTTTTGAGTTTACCTGTTTTTGGGCGGACTCCGGAAACCGGGTTATACCAGATCTGATTGATTTTACAAGGACTTTTTTTGCCAGACATACGATTTTGAATATTTTGGTCAAATATTGCATTTTTACATCAGAAAATATGCTGATGGTCATGCGTCCGTATCAGATTACAGCGACAGAGCGGATTTTAAATCGGATAGAAATTGCAAATAATTATAAGAAATACGGAACAGTTGCAGGCGGTGGATATATCTGGCATACTACCGGTTCGGGGAAGACGCTGACGTCTTTTAAGACCGCAAGACTGGCATCAAAATTATCCTATATCGATAAGGTCCTTTTTGTGGTGGACCGGAAAGACCTGGACTATCAGACAATGAAGGAGTATGACCGTTTCGAAAAAGGTGCTGCTAACAGTAATACCTCTACTGTGATCTTGAAAAGACAGTTGGAAGATCCGGAAGCTCATATCATTATCACGACAATACAGAAACTGGCAACTTTTATCAAGAAGAACCCGGTGCACGATGTTTATCAAAAACATATTGTGATTATTTTTGATGAGTGTCATCGGAGCCAATTCGGAGATATGCATACAGCAATAGTGCGGAATTTTAAGAAATATCATATTTTCGGATTTACCGGGACACCAATTTTTGCGATAAATACCGGGAACGCAAAAAATTTACAACTATTTACTACAGCGCAGACTTTCGGCGATCAGCTTCATAGTTATACCATTGTAGATGCGATCAATGATAAGAATGTCCTTCCATTTCGGGTGGATTATATTAAGACAATGGAAGAGGATGAAGATATTGACGATGAAGAGGTCTGGGATATCGACAGGAAGAAAGCTCTGGAAGCACCGCAGCGAATTGAACTGGTGACAAAATATATTCTGGACCATTTTGATCAGAAAACATACAGGGGAGATAAAAGTTATATTTTTAATACTCTTACCAATATCAAAGAGGTCGCTTCTGCAAAAAGGGATACGGTAGAAGAAATCAAGAAAAAACAGCGGCTTAACGGGTTTAACTCGATTTTTGCAGTCGCATCTGTTCCGATGGCAAAACTGTATTATAAGGAATTTCAACGACAGATGAAAGCGGACCCGACAAAGCAGATGAAGGTAGCTGTCATTTACAGTTATGGAGCGAATGAAGCGGAAGTCGACGGCATTCTGGATGAGGAAAACAGTGAGGATACCAGTGCTCTCGATCAGAGCAGTCGGGAGTTCCTGGACGCAGCCATTCAGGACTATAATGAAATGTTTCAGACCAGTTATGATACATCCGGTGAGAAATTTCAAAATTACTATAAAGACGTTTCATTGCGAATGAAAAATAAGGAACTCGACTTGCTGATTGTAGTGAATATGTTTCTGACTGGGTTTGACGCCACAACGTTGAATACACTGTGGGTAGATAAAAATCTGAAGATGCACGGGCTGATACAGGCATTTTCAAGAACAAACCGCATACTAAATTCGATTAAAACTTTTGGAAATATCGTCTGTTTCCGAAATTTACAGAAGAGAGTGGATGAGGCAATTTCTTTGTTTGGAGACAAAAATGCGGGAGGTATTGTACTGATTCGGAAATTTTCTGACTATTATGATGGTTATATTGGAATGGATGATCAGCCTTATTCTGGATATGTGGATATGATCAAAGAACTGACAGAAAAATTTCCATTGTCAGAGCCCCGGATTTTCGGGGAACAGAATCAAAAATCGTTTATTTCACTGTTCGGAGCTCTGCTGAGAATGAGAAATCTTCTTTCGTCTTTCGATGAATTTAAAGGAAAAGAACTGATATCAGATCGAGATTTTCAGAACTATCTTGGCAGGTATCAGGATCTTCATGATGAATGGACACAGAGACGGAAGAGAGGCGAGAGCACGGATGTAGTCGATGACATTGTTTTTGAAATTGAACTGATCCGTCAGATTGAAATCAATATTGATTACATTTTAATGCTGGTAAAAAAATATCATGACACTCACTATGAGGATAAAGAGGTTTTAATTTCAATACAAAAAGCTGTAGAAGCCAGCCCGGAGCTTCGAAGTAAAAAGCGCCTGATCGAAAATTTTATTTCTGGTATCAATGATGCAGACGATGTGATGGCGGAGTGGCATGAATATATTGTACAGGAGAGAGGGCGGGAGCTGGATCAGATCATAAAGGAAGAGCGGCTGCGTGAGCCTGAAACTAGAAGATTCCTTGAAAATGCTTTCCGGGATGGCGAAATCAGGACAACAGGAACGGATCTGGACAAAATATTGCCTCCGTTTTCCAGATTTGGAGGAAGCGGAAGAGAAAAGAAGAAGCAGAGTGTGATCGATAAGCTGAAGGCATTTTTTGAGCGTTATTATGGTCTGACAGGTGTACAGTTTATGGATAAACCAGAGAGTTTTTCATATTGTGATAGCTCTTCACAGATCTTGATGGCGGCAGAAGAGCGACCCTCATATGGAAGTGAGAAAAGATAAAGTACGATACAACTTGAAAACAGGGGCTGGTGTGATTCATGTGAGTCACACCAGCCCTCGTTTGGAACATTACCGCCCGCTCTATTTTTAGTTTGCCTGCTATAGGTGGACCATAACGAGCCAAAAAATTTTGATAGATTATTAATACAGCCATTGTTATAATGGAACCAAAACGAACAAAGGGGCGATTTGTATATGGATGAAAATAATACGATCCAGTTGTTTGAAGATCAGGCCATCCGTACTGCATGGGATGAAGAACAAGAAGAATGGTATTTTTCGATCGTTGATGTTGTGGCTGTTTTGACTGAACAGAAAACTTCCCGCGGTGCAAGCACCTATTGGGCAGTTCTGAAAAAACGTCTCAAGGATGAAGGCGCAAATGAACTGCTTACAAATTGTAAGCAGTTGAAAATGACCGCCGTTGACGGAAAAAAGCGACTAACAGACGTCGCTGATACAGAACAGCTTTTAAGAATCATCCAGTCAATCCCTTCTCCAAAGGCGGAGCCATTTAAACGGTGGCTGGCGCAAGTTGGACGGGAGCGGATTGAGGAAACGATTGATCCAGAACTGACGATAGACCGGGCGTTGGAGACCTATTTAAAGAAAGGATATACCTGTGAATGGATCAATCAAAGGTTGCAGGCAATCCAGGTTCGCAAAGAGCTGACAGATGAATGGAAGGATCGGGGCGTAAAACAGGGAAAAGAGTTTGCAATCCTTACAGATGAAATCACCCGCGCGTGGGCGGGGCTGAATACCCGGCAATACAAAAAATTGAAAGGGTTGAAAAAAGAAAATTTACGCGATAACATGACTACACTTGAACTTGTACTGAACATGCTTGCTGAGGCGACTACAACAGAACTTTCTAAAACGGCAAAGCCATCCACCTTTTCGGAGAACAGGCAAGTGGCTCAAACCGGCGGTACGATTGCAGGAAATACGCGGAAAGAGATAGAGGAAAGGACCGGAAAGCCCATAATTTCTTCGGAAAATGCTGTACAGCTTAATCGTGTAGTTACGGACATGATTGAAGAAGCAGCAGAAATAGTCCCAGACAAAAAAACGGGAAAGACGCCTCGGAGCAGTGAGAAAAGACAGACCGAATAAACGAGTAGGAGGCATTTCATGTCATTACAGTTTATTTTCGGGAATTCCGGAAGCGGAAAGTCCCATTACCTGTATCAGCATATTGTGGAGGAGGCTGTAAAGCATCCTGAGAAGAATTACCTTGTCCTCGTGCCCGAGCAGTTCACCATGCAGACCCAGAAGGATCTCTGCATGGCGCATCTCCGGGGAGGCATCATGAACATCGACGTCCTGAGTTTCGGACGTCTTGCCCACCGTGTCTTTGAGGAACTGGGGCAGGATGACCGTCCTGTTCTGGACGACGAGGGCAAGAACCTGGTCCTGCGCCGGATCGCGGGAAACTATGAGGAGGAATTGACGGTCCTGAAGGGCAATCTCAAGAAGCAGGGCTACATCAGTGAGGTGAAGTCCGCAATCTCCGAGTTTACCCAGTACGGAGTGGATTTTGACCGGCTGGATGAGTTCATGGAGACGCTGAACCCGGACAGCTATCTCTATTATAAACTGAAGGACATCCGAAGAGTGTACGAGGGCTTCGAGGATTATCTGAAGGAGAAGTATATCACGAAAGAAGAGATGCTTGATGTCCTGAGTAGTGTGGTGCCCCAGTCGCGGATCCTTAAAGGAAGTGTGGTGGCAATGGACGGATTCACCGGGTTTACGCCGGTGCAGAACCGGCTTCTGAGAGAACTACTCCGGGTCTGTGAGCAGGTGATCCTGACTGTGGAGATGGATGAGCGGGAAGACCCCTTTACTTACCGTCATCCCTATCAGCTCTTTGCTCTGAGCAAGCATATGGTGACTTCTCTTGCAGAGATCGCACGGGAGGAGCGGATCGAGATTGAAAAACCGGTATGCCTGTACCAGAAGCCTCCCTGGCGTTTCCGGGAGAATCCGGCGATGGCGTTTCTGGAATCAAACCTGTTCCGCTATTCGGCATGCACCTTTGAGGGGGAACAGGATGCGGTAAGCCTGCATGAGGCGAGAAATCCGAGAGCCGAGGCGGAATATGTGGCGGGGGAGATCCGGCGTCTTGTGCGGACGAAGGGATACCGGTACCGGGAGATCGCCGTGATCGCCGCGGACATGAACGTGTATGCGGACGCGCTGGAGAAAGCCTGCGGCGGGTATGAGATCCCGGTGTTCATGGACCACAAGAAGAGTATCCTTCTGAATTCCTTTGTGGAGTATCTGCGCAGCCTTCTCGCCATGGCGGAGCAGAACTTTACCTATGAGAGTGTGTTCCGGCATCTCAGGACAGGCCTGTGCGGGTTTACGGACGAGGAGATCGACCGAATGGAGAATTATGTCATCGCTCTGGGGATCAAAGGGTATAAGAAATGGCAGCAGGCGTGGGTGCGCCGCACGGACAGGATCAGTGAGGAGGAACTGCAGCTTCTGAACCATCTGCGGGTGAAATTCGTGGAGAAGACAAGCGGACTGATGCTGATCTTTAAGCAGCGGAAAAAGACGGTCCGGGATATTACCCTTGCCGTGTACGAGTATCTTGTGCAGGAGAAGATCCAGGAGCAGCTTGCCGGGATGGAGCAGGATTTTCAGGAGAAGGGGGAACTGGCTCTGGCAAAGGAATACTCTCAGGTGTACCGTATCGCCATGGAGCTGTTTGACAAGTTCGTGGAACTTCTGGGGGAGGAACCCATCAGCCTGAGCGAATACTGTGAGCTTCTGGACGCGGGGCTTGAGGAGGCGAAGGTGGGAGTGATCCCGCCCAGCCTGGATCAGGTGGTCATCGGAGATGTGGAACGTACCAGGATCAAGAACATCCGCGCCCTCTTTTTCGCGGGAGCAAATGACACCCTCCTCCCGGGAAATATGGCGTCCGGAGGGTTCCTCTCGGAGCGGGACAGGGAGCAGTTCCAGAACCATAAGATCGCACTGTCCCCGGGGCCGAAGGAGCAGACTTATGTGCAGAAATTCTATCTTTATATGAATCTGACGAAACCTTCAGAGTATCTGTTCCTGTCCTGGTCCAAGGTGTCCGGGGACGGAAAGACGCTGCGCCCGGCGTATCTTGTGCAGGATATCAGACGGCTGTTTCCGGATATTAAGGTCTGTGACGAGGAAAAACGGCCTCTGTCAGAGAGGGAGATGACCCGGAAAGGGGGCATACGCATGCTGGCGGAGGGGCTCCGTGAGCGGCGTGCCGGGCTGGACGATAACTGGAAGGAGATGTACACCTGGTTTGACCGGGATGAGAAGAGCAGACCGGAGTTGGATCAGATCCTCCGCGCCGGGTTCTTAAGAAAAGGGGGAGACCGTCTGGCGCCGGAGACGGCGGCGGAACTGTATCGGGATCCGGACCGGGTCAGCGTGACCCGTCTGGAGCAGTTTGCCTCCTGTGCCTATGCGCATTTCCTGAACTACGGGCTCCGGCTCTCAGACCGGGAAGAGTACGGATTTGAGGCCATGGACCTGGGAAATATCGCCCATCAGGCGCTGGAGCGTTTTGCCCGCAAGGCGGAACAGCAGGAGCTGAAATGGACGGAGATGACGGAAGAGAAACGGGAAGAACTGATCGAGGAGAGTGTGGAGGAGAGTATCCTGGATTACGGAAATACAGTGCTGTTCAGTTCCGCCCGGAATGAATACATGATCCGGCGCATCAAAAGCCTGATCCGACGGTCCGTGTGGGCGCTGACGAAACAGCTTGAGAAGGGGGATTTTGCGCCCAGCGGTTATGAACTGAGGTTCGGGAGCGGTAAGATCGACCGGATCGACACCTGCGAGGACGAAGGGAAGGTCTATGTCCGGGTGACGGACTACAAGACCGGGATGAAGGCGTTTGATATCACCGCATTCTACCACGGGCTGCAGATGCAGCTTCCGGTGTACTTGAACGCGGCACTGGGGATCGAGAAGAAGAAACACCCGGACAAGGAGATCGTGCCGGCGGGGATCTTCTACTACAGGATCCAGGATCCGCTTGTGGACCGGGCGGATACCCGGGAGGAAGTGGAGAACAGCATCCTGAAAGAACTGAAGCTGGACGGACTGGTGAATGCAGAGGAAAATGTGGTGGAGCATCTGGAACACGGGCTGTCCGGTTCCTCCGTCCTGTTCCCCATTGGGCGGAACAAGGACGGTTCCCTGAGCCAGAGGTCCAAGGCGCTGGCGCCGGAGGAGTTTGACACGGTACTGGCGTACACAGAGCAGAAAGAAAAGGATCTGAAGGAGCAGATGTACGGCGGGGAGGCAAATGCGGCTCCCTATGAGATGGGAAATGCTACGGCGTGTGACTACTGTGCCTGCCGGGACATCTGCGGGTTTGACCAGCGCGTTGACGGCTATGCCTTCCGCACCCTGGAGAAATACTCCGTGGAGGAAGCGGTGGAGAAGATGAAAGAGCAGCTGGAAAACACAGAAGAAGATGAAAAAGAGAACGGCAGAAAAAGCGCGGAGAGTACCCTTCGGGAAAAGACAGGAGGTGACCGGGGATGGGAGTAAAATGGACAGAAGAACAGCAGAAGGTCATTGACCTGCGGGACCGGAACATCCTTGTATCCGCGGCCGCCGGATCCGGAAAGACGGCGGTCCTTGTGGAGAGGATCATACAGCGTCTGACAGAAGAAAAGGATCCGGTGGATGTGGACCGGCTTCTCATCGTGACCTTTACCGAGGCGGCAGCGGCAGAGATGAAGGAGAGGATCGGCGCGGCGATCGAAAAAAAGCTTTCCGAGCGCCCGGGAGACGCCCATCTGGAGCAGCAGGCGACGCTGATCCACAGCGCCCCTATCACCACCATACACAGTTTCTGCCTTTCCGTCATCCGGGAGCATTTCCATGTGATCGGCATCGATCCCGGATTCCGCATCGCGGAGGAAGGGGAATTAAAACTGCTGAAACAGGATGTTCTGGAAGAACTGCTGGAAGAGTGCTATGCTTCCGGGGATGAGGCGTTCATCGAATTTGTGGAGCGGTTCGGAACCGGGAAGAACGACCGAAAGATCGAGGGGATCATCCTGAAGCTGTACGAGTATTCCAGAAGCTACCCCCAGCCGGAGAAGTGGCTGGACGCCTGTGTGAAAGCATATGATCTGGAAGAGGGAGATCCGGAAAGCGGAGATCTGGAAAGCGGAAATCCGGAAGGCGGAGATCCGGAAAGATCAGAGTGCGCCCGCTGGGCGTGCAGGAAGGCGGCGCAGCGGGCCGGGGATCTGCGGAAAATCCTGGAACGGGCTCTGAAGATCTGCGAGGAGCCGGACGGTCCCTATATGTACGCGGATATGATCGAGGCGGATCTGAAGGAGATCGAGAAGCTCGCCGGGGAGACCACGTTTTCCGGCATGTATGCCAGGGCGGGAAGCATGAAATGGAAACGGCTCTCATCCAAGAAGGATGAGACGGTCTCCCAGGAGAAGAAGGAACAGGTCCAGAAGCTGAGAAAACAGGTGAAGGATCTTGTAAAAAAGATCCAGAATACCTATTTCTATGCGCCTTGTGAGGAGTGGGCTGCGGACATGCAGGCGTCCCGTTCTTCCATGGAAATGCTGGCGGAACTCGTGAAGCGTTTTGCGGAAATGCTGAGCGAGAAAAAACAGAGCCGGAATATGATCGACTTTAACGATATGGAGCAGTTTGCGCTCCGGATCCTGACGGAGGAGAAGGACGGGAAACTGGTCCCCTCCGCGGTGGCGTCCGAGTATCAGGACCGGTTTGAGGAAGTGATGATCGACGAGTATCAGGACAGCAACCTGGTCCAGGAGACGATCCTGACCAGTGTGTCCAGAGTGTGCCGCGGACAGTATGACATTTTCATGGTGGGAGATGTGAAACAGAGCATCTACCGCTTCCGTCTGTCCCGCCCGGAACTTTTCATGGAGAAATATGATACCTACAGTCTGGACGACAGCGAGAGGCAGCGGATCGATCTGCACCGGAACTTCCGCAGCCGTCCGGAGGTGCTGGACAGCGTGAACTACATTTTCCGGAAGCTGATGCGCAAAGAGTTCGGCGGGATCGAGTACGACGACAGCGCGGCACTCTATCCGGGAGCGCAGTTCCCGCCTCTCCCGGAGGAGACAGCGGGGCACGGTTTCTCCGATCGGACGGAGCTCCTCCTGCTGGACGCGGAGGATCCGGGAGAGGAGGGCGCCAGAAGGGCGGAGGCGCGGATGATCGCCCAGCGGATACGGGAGCTGATCGAGGGCGGTGTGGTAGTGGACAAGGAGACCGGAGAATACCGGAGGGTGCAGTACCGCGACATCGTGATCCTGACCCGGAGCATCCGGGGCTGGGCGGAGGCTTTCACTTCCGTTCTTGCCGAGGAGGGGATCCCTGCCTACTCGGTGAGCCGGGAGGGGTATTTTGAGACTTATGAGGTGAGCGTCCTTCTGGATTATCTGAAGATCCTGGACAATGTCAGGCAGGATCTTCCCCTGACCGCGGTGCTGACGTCGCCGTTCTGCGGACTGGATGCGTCTGCGTTGGCAGAGATCCGGCTTGCTTTCCCGGAGGCGCCCTTCTATGAGGCGGCGATTGCATATGCTCAGAATGGGAGCGGGACAGAGGATGCAGGAGAAGTTTGTTCCCCGTCCGGACGTGAGAAACTTCCCTGGCTTGTGGAGAAACTGTCCGGATTTTTTGGGGCGCTGGGATATTTCCGTGAACGGGTTCCATATACACCCATCCATGAACTTCTTGAGGAGATCATCGAGAGGACCGGATACGGCACGTTTCTCCTTGCCATGCCGGGAGGAGGACAGAGAGCGGCAAATGTGGAGATGCTGGTGGAGCGGGCGTCAGCCTTTGAGGGGACCAGCTACAAAGGGCTGTTTAATTTCGTCCGTTATATCGAGCAGCTAAAGAAATACGATGTGGACTACGGCGAGGCCGGGATCCTGGATGAGCAGTCAGACACCGTCCGGGTCATGAGCATCCACAAGAGTAAGGGACTGGAATTTCCTATCGTCTTTACGGCGGGAATGGGCAAACAGTTCAACACCCAGGATACCAGGGGGAGCATTGTGCTCCACCCGGAATGGGGCGTGGGGCTGGACTGTATTGACCTGGAACAGAGGACCAAAAGCCCCACGTTCCTGAAGAAGATCATACAGGAAGAGACGGCGCTGGAGAATCTGGCGGAGGAACTGCGCGTCCTCTATGTCGCCATGACTCGGGCAAAGGAAAAACTGATCCTGACAGGAGTCTGTGAGATACCGGAGGTGTTGCGGCCGGAGGAAACACTGTGGCCGGAGAGAGCATTGTGGTCGGAGGAAACCGGCGGGACTGTGGGGAATAGCGGAAACGTGGATGCAGATACGAGGACATCGGGCTGGCAGGAAAATGCCGGGGAAGAGATCGGACTGTATCAGCTGGAGGGGGCCAGGACCTGTCTGGACTGGATCCTGCCTGCTGTCCTGCCCGGGTGCGGGAGTGCCGATTGCCCGGTGGAGATCCGGGTGATCACGGGCAGCAGTATCCGGAGAGACAACACCGTGGAGGACCGGGCGGACAGACTCAGCCTGGATGTGCTGAGACACTGGAATCCGGAGGGAAGCTATGTGCCTGCGCTTGGAAGACAGCTGGACGCTCAGGTGGACTATGCGTATTCCTACGAAGAAGAAGGAAAGATGAAGATGAAGTTCACGGTCTCCGAACTGAAGAAGAGGACAGCGCTTTCGGAGGAAGCCGGGGAAGAAATGTACGCGGAACCGGAAGTGGTCCCCTTTATCCCGGATTTCCTGAAGGAAGAGGAGACCCTCACCGGAGCATCCCGGGGAAGTGCCTATCATAAGCTGCTGGAGCTGCTGGACTTTACAGTGGATTATGGGGAAGAAGAGCTGCAGGAAGCGGTGGAACAGTTCCGTGCAGAGGGAAAACTTTCCGATGAGATGGCAGAATGCATCATCCCCGAGGATATTCTGTTCTTCCTGAACAGCAGGAGCGGCAGAAGGATGGCTGATGCCGCCCGGCGTGGAACGCTTTACAAGGAGCAGCCCTTCGTTCTGGGCGTGAACGCCTCAGAGATCTATCCGGACGACTGCTCCGGAGAGACGATCCTTGTTCAGGGGATCATCGACGTGTTCTTTGAGGAAGAGGACGGGCTGGTCGTGCTGGACTACAAGACCGATAAGGTGAGAGCCGCCGCAGAACTGACGGAGAAGTACCATTCACAGCTCGATTACTATGGGCAGGCTCTGGAACAGCTTCTGCAGAAGCCGGTGAAGGAGAAGATCATCTATTCATTTACCCTGAGAGAGGAGATACCGGTATGAGATATCTGATGTATTATCTGATCGTGATCAATATCGCGGCCTGGATCATGTACGGGCTGGACAAGTGGAAGGCGAAAAGCGGAGCGTGGCGGATCTCCGAGCGGGCGCTCCTGCTGGTCGCCCTTGCAGGAGGTTCCGTGGGAGCCCTGGCGGGGATGATGCTGTTCCGGCATAAGACCAGGAAGGCAAAGTTTGTCGTGGGCGTCCCGGTGATGCTCGTAGTCCACTGCGTGATCGTGGCGGTGATCGTGATGGAACTGTTGAGAGGATGAATTTCCCTTTTCGGGATAAATGGGAAATTTCTTTCAGATGAGTTCCGCAATGATCTCCTTTGTGCCTTTTGTCTCCATCTCTTTTAAATATCCTGCGACAGCGTCCTTAAGACCTGCGACCTCGGTCAGATCCATGCCGCTCCAGAAATCTGTGTTGGAGAGGACTGCTTCCGCGACGGCATCCGCATCCCCATTTTCCCATGTCTTCGCGAAGAAGTTCAGGACAGCTTCGTCGTCACGGATCTGGTACTGAGTCCCGTCTTTTCTTGTCCCTGTGTAAACGCCGTTCTCCATCCGACCCTGATAGAATTTGATAAACGCGGCAAGAGAGAAAGTCAGGCATTTCGGCAGTTCCCCCTTTTCCTCCACATATCCGAGTAAGGAGGGTAGGCACCTTGCGTTGAACTTGGAACAGGAATTGAGGGCGATGTCCAGCAGTTTGTGTTTGATATACGGATTGGCGAACCTGTCGTTGACTGCGGCGGCAAAGGACTCCAGCTCTTCTTTCGGAAGATCCAGTGTAGGGATGACTTCTTTATAGATCACATCATTCATAAATGTGCGGACTGTGTCATCCTTCATAAAGTCTCCGACAATATTGAAGCCTGCCAGATAAGCCGCCAGCACTGTGGAGGTGTGGGCTCCGTTCAGGATGCGGACCTTGCGTTTCTTGTACGGTTTCACATCGTCTGTCCAGATCACGTTGGCGTCGGTCTTATGTACCGGAAGTCTGTCCGCCCATTTTTTATCTCCTTCGATGACCCAGAGATTGAACAGCTCGCTGGTGTCGATGATATTGTCTTTATATCCCAGTTTCTCCTCGAAATAGGAAATTTCATCCCTGGGATATCCGGTCACGATGCGGTCTACCAGAGTGCTGGTGAATTCATTTGCCTCGTTTACCCAGCGCACGAAGCTGTCTCCCAGATCCCATTCGTCTGCATACTGAAGGATGATCCGTTTCAGTTCCGCTCCGTTATTGTCGATCAGCTCTACCGGGAGGAAGAGGAGCCCCCGGTCCATATCACCGTCAAACGCCTGATATCTCTCATACAGGAAGGCTGTCACTTTTGCGGGGAAGGAGACCGGAGGACGGTCGGTCAGCCTGTCTCCCGCATGGTAGGCGATGCCTGCTTCCGTCGTGTTGGAGACGACTACTTCCAGATCTCTGCTCCGCGCCAGTTCCAGCAGCGCATCGTAATCCTCATAGGGATTGATACACCGGGATACTGAGGTGATGACTTCGATGTTTTCAACCGGCTTTCCGTTCTCGGCGCCGCGCATGGCAAGAGTGTAGATGCCGTCCTGAGCGTTGATCATGTCCTTCAGCCCCTGTGCGATGGGCTGGCACAGGACGACGCTTCCCCGGTAGACGCCGTCACGGTTGGCCTTGTCGATCATCCAGTCCACAAAGGCGCGAAGGAAATTTCCCTCTCCGAACTGGAGAACTTTCTCGGGATAATTTCCATATACTTTTTCTATTGTTTCATTGATGGTTTTCATTACAGATACCTCCGTTTATTTTCAGGAATGTTGATGCTGTTCTCTTTAAAGTGTGACGCCCTGTTTGAAGATCGCCATGTCGTGGAAGCCGGCCTTCTCAGATTTGACCTGTTCCCCGGACGCCACGGAGATGACATAGTCGAAAAAACGGTCTCTCAGTTCATCCAGAGTTCCGCCTTCTACGAGCGTGCCGCAGTTGAAGTCGATCCAGTTGTTTTTTTTCTCATTGAGCCGGTTGTTGGTCGAGATCTTGATCGTCGGGACCGGCGAGGCAAAGGGCGTTCCCCGCCCTGTCGTGAACAGGACGATGTGGGCTCCGGATGCGGCCAGCGCTGTGGATGCGACCAGGTCGTTCCCCGGGGCACTCAGCAGGTTCAGTCCTTTTTCATGCACCTGCTCTCCATATGCGAGTACGCCTCTTACCGGAGCGGTCCCGGACTTCTGTGTGCATCCCATGGATTTATCCTCCAGGGTGGAGATTCCTCCTTTCTTATTGCCGGGAGAGGGATTTTCGTATATGGTCTGTCCGTGGTTTTTGAAATATTGCTTAAAATCATTGATCAGGTCAACGGTCTGTTGGAAAAGCTCTGTGTTTTCACAGCGGTTCATGAGTTGTGTCTCTGCCCCGAACATTTCCGGGACTTCAGTGAGGATCGTGGTTCCTCCCTTGGAAATGAGAAGATCCGAGAAAGCGCCCACCGTCGGGTTGGCGGTGATGCCGGAGAGTCCGTCGCTCCCGCCGCATTTCATGCCGATGATCAGCTCGCTGCAGGAAATGGGCTCCCGCTGAAATGTACCCGCATAGGCAGCAAGCTCGCGGAGCAGCTCCAGAGCGTCTTCGATCTCGTCGTCCGAATCCTGACATACGAGGAATTTTACCCTGCGGGGATCGTATTTTCCGATATATTCCTTCAGAACGTCGATATTGCTGTTCTCACACCCCAGTCCGAGGACCAGTACGCCGCCTGCGTTCGGATGAGAGATCAGATCGGCGAGGATCCGGCGTGTATGCTCCTGATCTTCTCCCATCTGGGAACATCCGTAGGGATGGGGGAACGCGGCAACCGCCTCCACTGTTCCGGCGACCAGATCCTGGGCCCGCCGCTCGATGGCTGTGGCAACGTTGTTTACACAGCCCACAGTGGGGATGATCCAGAGTTCATTCCTTACCCCGACTTTTCTGTCTGCTCTCCGAAATCCCCGGAAGAACCGTTCCGGTGTGGGGGAAAGTTCCGTTACCTGTCTGTCGTAAGTGTAGGTCAGAAGATCTCCCAGCCCGGTCCGGATATTGTGGGTGTGGACCCATGACCCGCAGGGGATATCCTCTTTTGCAAGCCCGATGGAATATCCGTATTTGATGATCTGAGATCCTTCCGCGATATCCGTGAGCGCGAACTTGTGCCCCTGGGGGATCTCATCTTTCAGGATGAGAGAAAGCCCTTCCGGTTCTACTGCAGTACCGGAAGACAGCGGCGCCAGAGCAACGGCGACGTTGTCCTTCGGACTGATCCTTAAATATGTTTTCATGACAAGTTCCTTTCGATATTTTTCTGCTTTGGAAATATGAAATGTAAGTGCTTACAAAAAGATACAACTTTTTTTCGATTTCGTCAACGAAAAAATCAAAATATGAGAAAAATCAGAATAAAACCAGCGGATTGCACAAAACGGGAAGGTGTATTTTAGAGGGATCGACAAACGGAAAAGACTTGCCTGAAGTAAACACTTACATTATAATGAAATAGATGTAAGTGTTTACAAGATTGACTGCGGGAGGAAATATGGCGTGAATATTTATGATATAGCAAAACTGGCGGGAGTGTCTATCGCTACGGTATCCAGGGTAGTGAATGACAGTCCCAGAGTCAGCGAGAAAACAAAACAGAAGGTAAGGGCGGTCATGGAGGAGAATAACTATACGCCCAATGTATTTGCCAGAGGACTGGGGCTGGATTCTATGAAGACCATCGGGATCATCTGCCCGGATGTGTCGGATGCCTATATGGCCAGCGCGGTCTCTTTTCTGGAACACAGACTGCGGGAATATGACTATGACTGTATCCTTTACTGCAGTGGAAACGAGCAGGATAAGAAGGAGAAGGCGTTGGAACTGATCATGAAGAAAAGGATTGACGCGCTTGTGCTGGTAGGATCTACTTATGCAGGAGAGGGGGAGGAGGATGATTCTGTAGATTACATTAAGCGTGCTGCGGAAAAGATCCCAGTCTTCCTGATCAATGGTAAACTCGAGGGAGAAAACATCTACTCCGCGTACAGTACAGATGAAGCGTCAGCATATGACGCTGTGACCAGTCTGATCGAATCGGGACGGCAGAGGATTTTATTCCTGTCGGATTCTCATTCTTACAGTGCGAATCGAAAGCTGGAGGGATACGAGAGGGCACTCCGGGAGCATGGACTTCCTGTGCTCGGGGAACTGAAGCTTTATGCAAAAAATCAGGTGCACTATGTAAGAGATATCCTGCTTGCAAGGCGGGCGCTGGTGTTTGACGCTGTCTTCGCCACTGACGATGGAATGGCGGTGGGGGCGGTGAAGTATGCCCATGCCAGAGGGATGGAGATTCCGAAGGAGCTGGCTGTGATCGGCTATAATAATTCGGAACTTTCCGTCTGCTGTGAGCCGGAGCTCACAACAGTAGATAATACGGGAGAAAAGCTGTGTAATATTACGGTAGATAATATGATGAAAGTTTTAAAAGGAGAAGAAGTGCCGCGGGAGGTTCCTGTGAAATGTGTTCTCGTAAAACGCTGCACGACTGACTTCTGAGAAAAACATCCAGAATATGGAAGGAGAACAGAAAATGAAAGAATTTATGGACAAGGATTTCCTGCTGAGCACAGAGACGGCAAAAGAACTGTTCCACGGATATGCGGAAGGTACACCGATCCTGGACTATCACTGCCACATTGATCCGAAAGAGATCGCGGAGGACAGGAAGTTTGATAATATTACCCAGGTGTGGCTGGGCGGAGATCACTATAAGTGGCGCCTGATGCGCTCCAACGGTGTGGAGGAAAAATATATCACCGGGGATGCAGCAGACCGTGAAAAGTTTCAGAAATGGGCGGAAACGCTCGAACGCGGGATTGGAAACCCGCTGTATCACTGGAGTCATCTGGAGCTGCAGCGGTATTTCGGATACCACGGCGTGCTGAACGGGGAGACTGCAGAGGAAGTGTGGAACCTGTGTAATGAACGTCTGGCGGAGGATTCTATGAGCGTGAGAAATATCATCCGGCAGTCCGGGGTCCGGCTGATCTGCACCACAGACGATCCGGTGGATTCGCTTGAATGGCATAAGATCCTGAAGGAGGATGACTCGTTTGAAGTCCAGGTCCTTCCCGCGTGGCGGCCGGATAAGGCGAACGGGATCGAAAAGCCTGGGTTTGCAGATTACCTGAAAGAACTGGGAAGAGCCGCGGATATGGAAGTGAAGACATTTGCAGATATCAAAGAGGCACTGAAGAAGAGGATGGCGTTCTTTGATGAGCTGGGATGCCGAGCATCTGACCATGCCCTTGAGTATGTGATGTACGCTCCGGCGACTGACAAAGAGATTGAAACGATTGTAGCGAAAAAACTTTCAGGCGGCGAGGTGACAAAAGAGGAGGAACTGAAATACAAGACTGCGTTCATGCTGTTTGTCGGCAGGGAGTACAGCCGCCTCGGATGGGTCATGCAGCTCCACTACGGATGTAAGAGAGACAACAATACACCGATGTTTGACCGCCTGGGACCGGACACGGGATATGACTGTATCAATAACTACGCTCCGTCAGGGCAGATGGCGGACTTCCTGAATGCCCTGAATGCAACGGGAGAACTTCCGAAGACGATCATTTATAGTCTGAATCCAAATGACGATGAAGCGATCGGAACGATCATCGGCTGCTTCCAGGATTCCGATGCGGCGGCAAAGATACAGCAGGGCTCTGCGTGGTGGTTCAACGATCATAAGACAGGGATGACAAAACAGATGACGTCCCTCGCAAATCTTGGCTGCCTGAGTAATTTTGTGGGAATGCTGACGGATTCAAGAAGCTTTCTCTCCTATACAAGACACGAGTATTTCCGCAGGATCCTGTGCGACCTGTTCGGGACATGGGTGGAGAACGGAGAGTATCCAAAGGATATGAAGGTCCTTGGCGGGATCGTAAAAGATATTTCCTATAATAATGCGGTCAGATATTTCGGTTTTGATCTTGAAACCGTAAAATGATCTTCGGGCCGTGCGCCTGTTTTGGACGGCTGATGTCGAGAAATCGGGTTGTCAGGAAATACGGGACAGAGTGAATAAAAAATAAAATAAAAAGCAGACTGAGGACAGAAACACACGCAGAAAAAGCGGAAGCAGGTTCCCGGTCTGCTTTTGGCGTTTGTGAATTTTGCGAAGGATTTCCAGGTGCTGTGGACTGCAGCATCTGCTGAGTGCCTTGCCTTATGAGAAAAGCAGATTATTGACAAAATTATATTATATACAATATAATATAGCGTGCGAAAAACAGTGTTTGCGAACAAGGAAGGATGGTCATATGGTATTTAATACAGGTGCAGCTCTTCTGGATGCGGTAGTCCTTGCAGTGGTTTCAGGAGAAGCGGACGGCACATACGGATACAGGATCACTCAGGATGTACGAAAAGTGCTGGAGGTGTCAGAATCTACCTTGTATCCCGTATTGAGGCGGCTGCAGAAAGACGGATACCTTGAAGTTTATGATAAACAGTTCGACGGCAGGAACCGGCGATATTACAGGATAACAGAAACTGGACAGGAAAAACTTCAGATGTATCGGGAAGAGTGGAAAATCTACAGCGGTAAGATCAGCGAGATTTTTGAGAAGGGATTGTCTGAAATTTAACAGGTACCGTGTACCTTCGTATCAGGTGCCGTGTACTTTGTACAAAGTACACGGCACCTGATACGAAGGAATTTTCAGAATATTTTTCTGATTCCCCGGCAATACTCCTGAAAAACAGAAAGAAGGAATTGCAGTGGGAAAGAAAAAGGAGAAACCGATCGACCTGAAAAATCTGGAGCCGGAGGAAAAGGTAAAATATGAGATCGCGGAAGAACTGGGACTTCTTGACAAGGTGATGGAACATGGCTGGAAGTCGCTGACATCAAAGGAGACCGGGAGGATAGGCGGTCTGGTCACAAAGAAAAAACGGGACGCCCGAAAAGATTAAAATTCTTTACAAACGCAGTGTCCTTTGGTACAATTTTACAACTGGGGAGAGACTGTGAGTGATATAGATGGATAAAACGATAAATATTTTTGGCGTGGAGATGGAATGTCTGTCCGCAAAAGAGGCGATGATCAGCGCGCTTCATTTTCTGGAAAATGATTCCCTCGACACCATAGAACTTATGACAATGGATATGCTGATGTCTGGACAGGATGACCAGGAGTGGAAAGAGCAGGTTAGTGGTCTGGATCTGGTCATTCCGGAGGAGACAGAGATACTGAAGGCTGCAGGCACAGAGGATAGAATTCTGCTGAAAGAAGCTGAAGAGCGGACATTTCTGCGGATGTTCATGAAATATCTTCAGAAAAATCAGGGAAGGATATTTCTGCTGGCGGAATCAGAGGAAGAGCTCGGACGTCTTGAGGAGTCCCTCAGGCGGTATAACAGAGGAATACGGGTCGTGGGACATGCGGTCCTTACAGAAAGCGGCGGAGTGGAGGAAGATGTGATCAACGAGATCAACGGGACAGAGACCGACTGTATTTTCTCTGTACTGCAGTCGCCGTATCAGGAGCGGTTTATTACAGCAAACAAAGCCTTTCTTAAAGCAAAAGTGTGGCTGGGGTGCGGCACAGTCCTGGAGCAGAGCTATGACGCCAGGCGCCTGGGAAAACAGATCAAACGTTTTATCATGAAAAGAGTCTTCCGCTACCGCGTGGAACAGCAGAAGGAATGACGAGAGCATTTGTGAACAATGCACAGTAGTGAAATGTGAATTTTTTGTAAAATATTTGAGGAAATGCATAAAAGAGAAGTATTTCCTCTTTCTTTTTTTGGTGTTTTGTCTTAATATAGTACTTAAATATGTGTACGGATCATGTTGGAAAGAAATAATTTTGTGAAAAATGCACATGAACATGCAGGAAAGGGTGGAGGACAAAACGTATGATATCAAATCAGATACTTCAGAACACGATCGAGGGATTGAAAGGGATTTCCAGAGTGGATTTTTGTGTGCTTGATACGGAAGGAAAGGAACTGGCCGCGACATTTGAGGTTTCGCAGGAGCGGGAGCAGGCTGTGCTGCCGTTTGTGGAATCCCCGGCGGACAGCCAGGTGATCCAGGGCTGCCAGTTCTTTAAGATCTTTGATGAGCAGAGACTGGAATATGTGCTCCTGGCAGACGGCGACAGTGAGGATGTATATATGCTCGGGAAGATCGCTGCGTTTCAGATCCAGAGTCTTCTCGTTGCCTACAAAGAGAGATTTGATAAAGACAATTTCATAAAAAATCTCCTTCTGGACAACCTGCTTCTGGTAGATATTTATAACAGGGCAAAAAAATTACATATTGACACAGAAGTAAAACGTGTTATCTTTATTATTGAAACATCGCACGAAAAAGACAGTGCCGCGCTTGACAATGTCAGGAACCTTCTCGGAGGAAAGTCAAAGGACTTTATCACGGCAGTAGATGAGAAAAATATCATTGTTGTAAAAGAACTTTCCGAGAAGGACGGAAACCGTGAACTAGAGAAGATGGCGAAAGATATGCTGGATACGCTCCGAAACGAGGGAGGAGAAGAGCAGATCCGCATTGCATACGGTACGATCGTAAATGATATCAAGGAGGTTTCGAAGTCATATAAAGAAGCGAAACTGGCACTTGATGTTGGAAAGATATTCTTTGACGAAAAAGACATTGTGGCGTACACTACACTTGGCATCGGGCGTCTGATCTATCAGCTTCCGATCCCGCTGTGCAAGATGTTCATAAAAGAGATTTTCGAGGGGAAATCTCCGGACGATCTTGATGAGGAGACATTGACGACGATCAACAAATTCTTTGAGAACAGTCTCAATGTATCAGAAACGTCCAGGCAGCTTTATATTCACAGGAATACTCTTGTATACAGACTGGATAAGCTCCAGAAGAGCACCGGTCTGGATCTTCGCGTATTCGAGGATGCGATCACATTCAAGATCGCTCTCATGGTCGTGAAGTACATGAAATACATGGAGTCTTTAGAGTATTGATCTCTGTCTAGCCATGCGCATTACCCGGGGATGCAAGGGCGGGCTAGCCCGCACGATGCAGGAACGGGAAATGCATAGGGCGTTCAGCCCAAGCGAGAAGGAGGGCGTGAGCCCGGAATCGAGCTTGCATGGCGGCCGGTAGAAAACAGCGCATTACCCGGGGATGCATGGGCGGACTTGTCCGCACGATGCAGGAACGGGAAATGCATAGGGCGTTCAGCCCAAGCGAGAAGGAGGGCGTGAGCCCGGAATCGAGCT
>CALWFV010000055.1 GCA_944377745.1 uncultured Mediterraneibacter sp.
TAACTGGCACCGATGCATAAAAGCATAGTGCCAGTTAATTTTATTCAAGGTTCTGGCGTGGGTGTGAAAAGTAACGATTCAGGGCTACTTCTGTCAACTCCCGAATTTTCTACTGGACGTATTCACCAATAAGAGGTAAAATTAAATAAAATATTGACCGGAAATGAAAAGAATTCTGGGCAAAATGCGGAAAGGAGATAACATTATGAAGTCATTTGATTATGTTATCACTGACAGGGCCGGGATCCATGCGAGACCTGCCGGAACGGTCGTGAAGACGGCGCAGAAGTATGTGTCCGACATTCTGATAAAGAAAGGAGATAAGGAAGCCGACGCGAAGAAGCTGATGCAGCTCATGTCTCTGGGCATAAAATGCGGTGAAGGGATCACTGTGGATGTCTCGGGGGAAGACGAGGAAGAGGCATGTTCGGCAGTGGAAGCGGTTTTCAGAGAGTTGTTGTAAAAAGAGGGCTGCCTGAAAAAGAGATCATAAAAATACATGGAGGAAAATAGATAGTTATGGGAAATATTTGGCATGACATAAGTGAAGAAAGGATATTTCCGACGGATTTTATTTCTGTGATCGAGATATCCAAGGGGAGCAAGAAAAAGTATGAGCTGGATAAGGAGACGGGGCTTATCATCCTTGACCGGGTGCTGTACACATCTACGCACTATCCGATGAACTATGGATTTATTCCCCGGACTCTGGGAGATGACGGGGATCCTCTGGATGTTCTGGTCATGTGTTCGGAGCCTCTGGAGCCGCTGACGCTGGTGAGATGCTATCCCATCGGCGTGATGAAGATGACAGACGGCGGAGCAGGAGATGAGAAAGTGATTGCGATCCCGTGGGCTGATCCTACCTATGAAGCGTACACAGATATTTCAGAACTGCCGAAACATATTTTTGATGAGATCAGGCATTTCTTTACCGTATACAAAGATCTTGAGGGAAAGAAGACCGCAGTGAATGAGTTTGACGGTGCGCTGGGCGCAGTACAGGTGATCGAGGAATGCATCGAGCGTTATAAGAAAAAGTATGGCGCGCAGGACGGGGGAGAGACCACCGGAGAGGAAACGGCTCAGAAGAGCTGAGGACAGGATACATAGGCAGCATATGAGACTGACAGAGAGGAGAAATGACTTATGGAAAAATTAGGCGACAACATTAAAAAGATCTTACTTGCAGGAATCGGAGCTGTGGCTGTTACAGCAGAGAAATCGAAAGATCTGCTCAATGAGATGGTGGAGAAGGGAGAACTGACCGTAGAGCAGGGAAAGGTCCTGAATGAGGAACTGAAGCACAATATCAAAAAGACGGTGAAAGAGAAAGTCAATGTCTCAGTGAAACCCTCCTCGGCAGAGGAACTGAGCGAGCTTTTGGGGAAAATGAGTCCGGAGCAGATCAAGACTCTGAAGGAACAGATCCAGAAGATGGAGAGCGAAGAGGACGATGTGCCGGATGATATAAAAGACGCTCAGGAGAAAACGGGAGCAGATGAGTAAGAGAGAACCGATCGAATATAATTCCAGACTGAAGGAGATCACCGCAGTTTTAAGAAAACATAACATTACCCGGGGAGTCACACCGAAAAAACTGCGGCTGATCATCGAGGATCTTGGACCGACGTTTATCAAACTGGGGCAGATCATGTCCATGCACTCGGATATCCTTCCGAAACGGTACTGTGATGAACTGATGAAGCTCCGTTCTGAAGTAACCCCGATGCCCTTTGAGGAAGTGATCGAAGTGATCGAAGAGTCCTACGGCCGATCGTGGAAAAGAGTATTTTCTGAGATTGATCCAATACCGCAGGGCTCTGCTTCTATTGCCCAGGTGCATCGTGCTGTCCTGCGCACGGGCGAGGACGTCGTTGTAAAGGTGCAGAGAAAGGGCATCCATGAGACAATGGCCCGGGATATCGCTTTGCTCCACAAAGCGGTGAAACTTCTTCCTCCGGTCAGTATCAAGGGAATGGCGGATCTGGATCTGGTGCTGGATGAGATGTGGTCCGTCACAAGAGATGAGATGAATTTCCTGACCGAGGCATCAAATATGGAGGAGTTTGCCCGTCGGAACAAAGACGTGAATTATGTTGGGACGCCGATCCTTTATCAGCAGTTTACGACAGTTCATGTCCTCGTAATGGAATATATTGACGGATGCGGGATCGACGATAAGGAAGCGCTTCTGGAAAATGGCTATGATCTCCGGGAGATCGGGACAAAGCTGGTGGACAACTATATCAAGCAGGTCATGGACGACGGATTCTTTCATGCAGATCCTCACTCGGGAAATGTAAAGATCCGGGAGGGCAAGATCATCTGGATAGACATGGGGATGATGGGAAGGCTCACCGAGCATGACCGGAAGGTGATTGGAAAGGCAATACAGGGCATTGCGCTGAATGACGTGGGGATGATTCTGAACGCGGTCCTGGCGATTGGAGAGTTCAAGGAGAAGCCGGATCAGAAGCAGCTCTACGAAGGAATCAGCGCTCTTCTGACAAAGTATGGAAATACTGGCATAGGAAATATTAATGTTGCGGAAGTTATGTCAGATCTTATGGATGTGATGAAAGACAACAAGATCAAGATGCCCCACGGTCTGACCATGCTCGCGCGCGGACTGACGCACATGGAGGGGGTACTTGCCGATATCGCGCCGGACATCAATATGGTGGAGATCGCCACATCTCATATGGCGGGCAACTTGTTCCGGGAGTTTGACTTGAAAAAAGAACTTAAGAGCAGCGGAAAAAGCATTGCAAAATCCATGCGCAAGGCTCTGGATATACCATCCCTGCTGGCGGATATGATGCATGAGTACCTTCTCGGCCAGTCCAAGATCACGCTGAACCTGGAAGTGACAAATGATCTCTCACAGCTTTTAAGAAGGCTGGTCCGCAATATTGTCATGGGACTTTGGGTCATGGCGCTTCTGATCAGTTCCAGTATTATCTGCACGACCGATATGAAACCGAAAATATTCGGAATTCCCGCACTGGGCGCATTCGGATATGTGCTGGCGTTCCTTATCGTGATGTATGTGTTTATCAAACATATGTTGTCGAGAAAGTGACAGAATTTTCAACTGTGCGGTTGCGATCCGATAATCCATTGGCATGCAATTTATTGCAATGCCAATGGATTATCGGATCAGCAGCCCATTTATTAATGAGCAAAAAGCGGATGCGCCAGCAGACCAAGAGTGCGTTAGCACGATTTTGCGAATGAATAAGTGGGTTGGATGATTCTTGAATCATCCAACCGTACAGTTGAAAACGGTCGAAAAAAGTGCCAGGTACTTTTTTTGAATATTTTCAGAATTTTCTTGACATGGGACACAACTGGTGATAAAATTCAAAAAAACAAAATAATACTTTAAACCGTTGAAGCGGAGATCAAAGCAGTCATGCGCGCACAGAGAGTCCGGGAAGGTGAGAGCCGGGTCGAGATGCAGTCTGCCAAATGGACCGCGGAGGGCGCAGTCAAAGGACTTTTCAGTCTGAGTATTCTGCGACGTGTGGGCATACGTCAGTTGCCGGGGATATGCTGGTATCCTGCAGAGCGCACAGGGAAAAACCCGTGAATCAAGGTGGCACCGCGGAGATTCTAAAGAATTACCGTCCTTGACAGAACCGAAAAATTCTGTCAGGGACTTTTATTTTGTCCAAAAGTCCGATGTGCGCCGGGCAAATAGAAGACGACTTGAAAGCAACGCTTTCAGAAGGCGGCTTCTGTTGGACCGGCATAGGGCGGACGCCCGCAGCTTGAAGGAGCGCGAAGCGCGGATTCAAGCTGCAGCACATCGGACGGACGCAGCCGAGAAAGCATAGGGCGGACGCCCGCAGCTTGAAGAAGCGCGAACGGTTCAGGCGAGATCAGCATCAGCAAAAGGAGGCGCTTATGGAAGAGAAGACATTGGAACAGATCAGAACCTGTGCACAGGAAGGAAAATACCGAAGATATCCTGTCAGCAGGGAACTTTATGCAGATGCATTCACCCCCGTGGAAGTGATGCGGTCGCTGAGGGCGGCAAGCAGACACTGTTATCTGCTGGAGAGTGCGGAGGACAGACAGCGATGGGGAAGGTTTTCTTTCCTTGGATATGATCCGGATATGGAGGTCACCTGTACGGACGGGATGATGACCATTACGGAAGGAAAAGAGGAAGAGGAGAAGAAGAGCCGGACATTTCCTGTTGAACATCCGGGGAAAGTGTTCCGGAAGATCCTGGAAGATTACAGGACTCCGGCAGTGGAAGGGCTTCCGCCTTTCACCGGAGGGCTGGTCGGGTATTTCTCATATGATTATATCAAATACGCGGAGCCGACTCTGAAGAACGTTCTCTCATCAGGGGAAGGGCAGGAATTCCGGGATGTGGATCTGATGCTTTTCAACAAGGTGATCGTATTTGACAATTACAGGCAGAAGCTGATCCTGATCACAGGAGTCGGCCTGACCGGTGATCTGGAAGAAAACTGCCGCAGGGCGGATGCGGAGCTGGATGAGATGGAGCGTCTGATCCGAAGCCAGGCAAAGGCGGACTTCCGTCCTCTTGTTCTGAAGGAGGAGTTCCGCCCGGCGAAAGGGAAGGAAGAATATATGCGGATGGTGGAGCGGGCAAAGGAATATATCAGGGAAGGAGACATTTTCCAGGTCGTACTTTCTAACCCGCTGACAGCTAAGGCGGAGGGGAGCCTGTTCGATACGTACCGGGTGCTGCGGACCATGAACCCTTCCCCTTATATGTTCTATTTTTCCAGCGACGATATCGAGGTCGCAGGGGCCTCCCCCGAAACGCTGGCGAAAATGGTGGATGGCAGAGTGTTCACATTCCCGCTGGCGGGGACGCGGCCCAGAGGAAAGACAAAGGAAGAAGACATGGCGCTGGAAGAGGAACTGTTAAGTGATGAGAAAGAACTCTCAGAGCATAATATGCTGGTGGATCTTGGGAGAAATGATATCGGGAAGATCAGTATCCCCGGTACTGTCAAGGTGGAAAAATATCTTGGTATAGAGAGATTTTCACATGTGATGCACATCGGTTCAACAGTGGCGGGGCGGATCAGAGCAGATTGTGACAGCGTGGATGTGGTGGACGCGGTCCTTCCTGCAGGCACTCTGTCGGGAGCCCCGAAGATCCGGGCATGTGAGATCATCGCGGAACTGGAAGAGCAGAAGCGGGGCATCTACGGAGGAGCCATCGGATACCTGGATTTTGCAGGAAATGTGGATGCCTGCATTTCCATACGGCTCGCATGGAAAAAGAACGGCCGCGTATGCGTGCAGTCAGGCGCGGGGATCGTGGCGGACAGTGTCCCGGAAAAAGAATATGCCGAGTGTATGAATAAGGCGGGGGCAGTGCTTCAGGCTGTCAGGACCGCACAGGGAGGGCTGAAATGATTCTATTGATCGATAATTACGACAGTTTTGTATACAATCTTTATCAGTTTATCGCTGAGACCAGGCAGGAAGTCAGGACAGTGAGAAATGACCGGATCACCCCGCAGGAAGTGCTGGAAATGAGACCCGATGCGGTTGTCATCTCACCGGGCCCCGGAAAACCGGCCGACGCGGGAATCTGCGAGAATCTGATCCGGAAGGCAGCAGGTGAGATCCCCATACTTGGCGTCTGCCTGGGACATCAGGCGATCGCGGAGGCGTTCGGAGCCGAGGTGGTCCATGCGGGAAGGCTGATGCACGGGAAGACCTCGATCCTGACGGAGGTAAAGGAGAGCGTACTTTTTGAAGGAATCCGGGAACCGATACAGGTGGCAAGATATCATTCCCTGGCAGTCAGGGAGGATACCCTGCCGGAGGAGATGCGGGTGACGGCACGTTCTGAGGACGGCGAAGTCATGGCGATGGAACACAGGCAGTATCCGATATATGGGATCCAGTTTCATCCTGAATCGGTGATGACGCCGGAGGGACACCGGATGATAGAAAATTTTGTACGATCGGTCACAGCAGAGAAAGATGTGAAAATAAATTAAGTTCAATTAATCTAAATAAATGAAAATAGATTTTTAGAAAGTATCAGGTTAACAGGAGGCAGAACATTATGATCAAAGAAGCAATCATCAAACTTTCACAGAAACAGGATCTTACTTACGAAGAGGCAGAACAGGTCATGAACGAGATCATGGAGGGGCAGGCAACGGATGTACAGAAATCAGCCTATCTCACGGCCCTTTCCATGAAAGGAGAGACCATCGACGAGATCACCGCTTCAGCAGCGGGAATGAGAGCCCACTGCATCAAGCTGCTCCACAATATGGATGTGCTTGAGATCGTGGGGACCGGCGGAGACGGAGCGAATTCATTTAATATCTCCACTACTTCCGCCATGGTCATCGCGGCAGCGGGAGTGCCGGTGGCAAAACACGGAAACCGTGCGGCTTCATCCAAATCTGGTGCGGCGGACGTGCTGGAGGCGCTGGGAGTGAAGATCGACCTTCCGCCGGAGCGCAGTGCGGAGCTCTTAAAAGAGATACAGATCTGTTTCCTCTTCGCCCAGAACTATCATATCGCCATGAAGTATGTGGCGCCGATCCGGAAAGAACTGGGAATCCGGACTGTTTTCAATATCCTCGGTCCATTGTCCAACCCGGCAGGAGCCAACATGGAGCTGATGGGCGTCTATGAGCAGGAACTGGTGGAGCCGCTGGCGCAGGTTATGGCAAAGCTGGGAGTTGTCCGGGGGATGGTTGTCTACGGACAGGATAAGCTGGATGAGATCTCCATGAGCGCGCCTACTTCTGTGTGCGAGATCCGGGACGGATGGTTCCAGTCCTATGAGATCACGCCGGAGCAGTTCGGTTATACCCGCTGTTCCAAGGAAGAACTGGCAGGAGGGACGCCGGAAGAGAACGCGGAGATCACAAAATCGATTCTCCGGGGCGAAGAGCGCGGGGCAAAACGGTGCGCGGTGTGCCTGAACGCCGGAGCGGCGATCTACATTGCGGGAAAGGCACAGTCCATGGAAGAAGGCGTGCGGATGGCGGAAAGGATCATCGATGACGGAAGCGCGATGAAGAAGCTGGAGCAGTTTATTGAGGAGAGCAGAAAATGAATATCCTGGATACGATCGTAGAGAGAACAAAAGAGAGAATAGCGGAAGAAAAGAATAAGGTCCCTCTGTCAGAGATGAGGATGCGTGCTGAAACGGCAGCAGCAAGAGAGGCAGATATAAGAGAGTCAGAGAAAGCGGCGGAAACGGAGAAGGCAGTGACAGCAGCGAACACAGAGAAAACAGTAAAAGCATCGGCAAGGAGTGTTTCGGAAGAAAATATGCCGGCGTTTGAACAGGCGCTCAGGGCAAAAGGATTATCCTTTATCTGCGAGGTGAAGAAGGCGTCTCCTTCAAAAGGGCTGATCGCGAAAGAGTTCCCTTATCTGGAGATCGCGGAGGATTACGAAAAAGCGGGGGCTGCCGCAATTTCCTGTCTGACTGAACCTTACTGGTTCCAGGGGAGCGACCGGTATCTGGAGGAGATCGCGGGGCGGGTTTCCATCCCGGTCCTGAGGAAGGACTTCACTTGTGATGAGTATATGGTGTATCAGGCAAAAGCACTGGGAGCGTCAGCAGTTCTTTTGATCTGTTCGGTTCTGGATGACCGGGAACTGAGAGCTTATTATCAGCTCTCCAGTGAGCTGGGAATGTCTGCTCTGGTGGAAGCGCACAGCGCGGAGGAAATCGAGCGGGCAAAGAAAGCGGGAGCCCGTATCATTGGCGTGAACAACCGGAATCTGAAAGATTTTACCGTGGATATCGGACACAGTATCGAACTGCGCAGGATGGTCGGTCCGGATACGGTATTTGTATCCGAGAGCGGCATCCGGGGACCAGAGGATATGCACACTCTCTATGAGAACGGTACAGACGCGGTCCTGATCGGAGAGATGCTGATGCGCGCCCCGGACCGGCGGGAAGCGCTTCTGAGCCTGAAAAAAGCTGCTGCAGAGGAGAAAGGGCAATGACGGGGAAAATCCCCGGAGACGGGGAGAGGAGCGAAATAAAGATCAAGATCTGCGGTCTGAGCCGCCCGGAGGATATTGATTACGTCAATGAGGCACGCCCGGATTACTGCGGGTTTGTCATCGGCGTGCCTTCAAGCAGGAGAAATGTTTCTATCGAAACATTGTACCGTCTGAGGAGCCGGCTTTCTGATCAGGTTACGGCAGTCGGCGTTTTTGTCAATGCAGAGCCGGAACTGCCGGTCCGGCTTTTGAGGGAAGGAGTAATCTCTCTGGCACAGCTTCACGGACAGGAAGATGAGGCGTATATCAGAAAGCTCAGAGCGTTGTCAGGGATATCCGCAGGGAAGGTGATCAAAGCCTTTTCGGTGAGGAGCCGGGAGGATGTGGAGAGAGCTTTTGAGAGCAGTGCGGACATGGTACTCCTGGATCATGGAAAAGGCGGTACGGGAGAGAGTTTTGACTGGAGCCTGCTGGAAGGCAGAAGATATGAAGGAAAAGAAGAGAAACCGTTTTTCCTGGCAGGCGGGCTGAATCCGGAAAATATCCCGGATGCGGTCAGAAGATGCAGACCGTACGGCGTGGATCTGAGCAGCGCCGTGGAAACGGACGGCAGGAAAGACAGAGAAAAAATACTGGCAGCGGTGGCAGCGGTAAAGAATATGGAAAGAAGAATACAATGATAAGGAGTATGGAGAGATGAAGAAAGGAAGATATGGGATTCACGGCGGGCAGTATATCCCCGAGACACTGATGAATGCGGTGACGGAGCTGGAGGAAGCCTATGAATTTTATAAAAATGACCCTCAGTTCAACGCAGAACTGACGGAACTGTTAAATGAATATGCGGGCAGACCGTCCCGCCTGTACTTTGCCCGGAGGATGACAGAAGACCTGGGCGGGGCAAAGGTCTATCTGAAAAGGGAGGACCTTAACCATACGGGAGCGCATAAGATCAACAACGTTCTGGGTCAGATCCTCCTTGCAAAAAAGATGGGGAAGACAAGAGTCATAGCCGAGACCGGAGCCGGGCAGCACGGAGTTGCCACTGCTACGGCGGCAGCTCTGATGGGCATGGAATGCGAGGTGTTCATGGGCGAGGAAGATACGAAGCGCCAGGCTCTCAACGTCTACCGGATGCGACTGCTGGGGGCAAAAGTCCATGCAGTCACATCCGGGACTGCGACGTTGAAGGACGCAGTGTCCGAGACTATGAGGGAATGGACGAGACGGATCGACGACACCCACTATGTGCTGGGATCCTGTATGGGACCGCATCCGTTCCCGGAGATCGTGCGGGATTTCCAGTCTGTGATCTCCAGAGAGATCAAGGAGCAGCTCATGGAGAAGGAAGGAGGGCTTCCGGACGCGGTGCTTGCCTGCGTGGGAGGCGGGTCAAATGCCATCGGCGCATTCTATCATTTCATTGAGGACGAAAGCGTCCGCCTGATCGGATGCGAGGCGGCAGGAAGGGGAGTGGACACGGCGGAGACCGCGGCCACCATCGCTACCGGAAAGCTGGGAATCTTCCACGGCATGAAATCCTATTTCTGCCAGGATGAATACGGACAGATCGCTCCGGTTTATTCGATTTCCGCAGGACTGGACTATCCCGGTGTGGGACCGGAACACGCATACCTGTATGATAAGGGAAGGGCAGAGTATGTAGCTGTGACCGACGACGAAGCGGTGGACGCCTTCGAATATCTGTCCAGGACAGAGGGGATCATCTCTGCAATCGAGAGCGCACACGCCGTGGCTTACGCAAGGAAACTGGCGCCGGAGATGGGAAAAGATCAGATCATGGTGATCAATATTTCCGGCAGGGGCGACAAGGACTGCGCCGCCATCGCAAGATACAGAGGGGAGGATATTTATGAGTAGGATACAGAAGGCATTTCAGGATAAAAAAGCGTTTATCCCGTTCATCACATGCGGGGACCCGGATCTTGAGACTACGGAAAAACTGGTGTATGCAATGGAAAAAGCGGGTGCGTCTCTGATCGAGCTGGGGATTCCCTTTTCAGACCCCACAGCGGAGGGACCGGTCATCCAGGAGGCGAGCCTGCGGGCTCTGTCGGGCGGCGTGACCACGGATAAGATCTTTGACATGGTAAAACGGATCCGGCAGAAGAGCCAGATCCCGCTGGTGTTTATGACCTATGCGAATGTGGTCTTTTCACGGGGGATCGGTCATTTCGCGAGGCAGGCGGCAGAGGCAGGGATCGACGGTCTGATCCTGCCGGATGTGCCATTTGAAGAAAAAGAAGAATTCGACGGTCCCTGCAGAGAATACGGGCTGGATTTCATTTCACTGATCGCACCCACCTCTCACGAGAGGATCCGGATGATCGCGGAGAAGGCTTCCGGGTTCGTCTACTGCGTGTCTTCCCTTGGCGTGACCGGGACGAGGAGCAGCATCACCACGGATACCGGGGCTATGGTGCGTCTGGTGAAAGAGACAAAGGAAATTCCGTGCGCGGTGGGGTTCGGCATCTCCACCCCGGAACAGGCGTCGAAGATCGGAGCCACAGCGGACGGTGTGATCGTGGGAAGCGCGATCGTGAAGCTGTGCGGGCAGTATGGAAGAGAGTGCGTGCCGTATGTGGCGGAATACGTCAAGAAGATGGTGAGCGCAATCTCCTGAGCCTGACAGTTAATGAGGCTGTGGGATTATACCGCTTTTAACCTCTGACATGCAGGGATGAGACAATTCCATAGAATTCGGTTCTTAAAACGTTCGGATTCTGTAGAATTGTCTCTTTTTTCGCATATTTTTCAATTTTTCAATTTGAGGAAAATATATGGAAAGCAGACGGAGATTTTGCTAAAATAGATTCATGAGGAATCAAGAGAGAATTGCCAGAGAGGGTATAAAAAGATAAATGAAAGGAGAGGCGCAGACCTTATGCAAAGCATGATAAGATTTTCT
This sequence comes from uncultured Mediterraneibacter sp., assembly GCA_944377745.1. Taxonomy (GTDB): domain Bacteria; phylum Bacillota; class Clostridia; order Lachnospirales; family Lachnospiraceae; genus Mediterraneibacter. The sequence goes on from CALWFV010000055.1 coordinate 10,922, forward strand.
TTATTTGGAAATTATGAGAAATTTAATACAAATAATTTGGATTTTTACATGAAGTTAATTGATTTTTTTGGCAGAAAAGGGTATAAGCCAGCTACTGCTAATGAACTACAACTGCAGTCGAACGGTCAGCCCAAAATGCTTATTATGCCTGTTTTTTTAAATGACACAGGTGCAGTAATAGAAATGATGTCAAATCGAATTAACTTTCAAAAGAATATCAATAATGATGCAGGAATTGTAGAATTAAAAGAAGCGTTTACGAATGAGTTTTCAAAAGTCTTAGATGAGTTTATTGAGGAAATGGAGATTGTATCCAATAGAGTGGCTTTAAACTGTGATGTTTTGAAATCGGAGATAACCACGGATATGCCGATACAGTCTTGCTTCTTTGAGAACGAAAATAAAACAGAAATGTCAGTGAAGAATGTTGCCAGAAAGAAAATAGAAAAGGAAGACAGCAACATGATTATCGAAAAGTATGTTGCTGTACAAGGCGGATTTACTAAATATTCATATGACATCAATTCGCTTGGCGAAAACCAGTTGTTTCGATTTGACATCAATAATATTAAAAAAATGTATGAGGCATACACAGAAACAGCTATTGAGATAGAGAAAGGGTTGAAATAGAAGTTGAAATATGAAGATACGGCAACTAAGCCTGTCAGTTATAAAAAGGTGTGGTTGGATCGGAAAAGTTTTGAAAATACGGCATATCTTGATACAAACGAGATTATACATAAGACTGAAATAAAACGATACAGCAATATATATGATGAAGATATAGCGGAAAAGTTTTAAAAATGCAGGATCGTATAATGAATAAAGAAATCCCGATATTGACAAAACTCCTATCTGAAACTGTTTTTGAAACAGGATATAAATCTGCTGCAGAAAAGTATTTTGATCAGATATCATCTAAGTATGGTGTTATTGCAGATACTGTGCTTCAAAATATTTATCTTCAAAATATGTACGATAATCAGTATCTGGTAAAACATCTGCTTTTTATTGTCAGTAATCTTTCGACCGACAGGAGGCAGAATCTTGAGATTATTCCTTTGGCGGGAATTTCCAATCCGGATATAGAAATTCAGGATTTATCTGTAAAATGTTTTGAGGCATGGGAAGACAAAAGACATCTGCCTACCCTGATCAGCTTGAGGGACAATACAAAGATTGAGTGGTTCAGAGAATATATAAACGATGTAATCTACGAGTTAAACGAGGGATGAAATGTGGCATATTATGTGAGAAAAATAGCACGCTCAAAATGGCAGGACAGCCCATTAAGTACAGATGAAACAGAGGCATGTGAACAGGTAAGAAATGTGAAAGCAGATGCGATAACCAACTGTACAAAAACAACTGGAAATAAATTATCATTGTGGAGAGTCGAAGAAAAAAGGGATTCGATTGATGATATTATTCCATTGATAATTGGGTTCGAGAGACCCGACACCTGTGATATCATCTATATATCTGATGAAATATTACGGGAAGAAGGGATAGCTCTGGAGCAGTCCTCCGAAGACGCAAATACACCAATAGAAGAATTAAAAAAAATCATTACAACGCAATTATAGAGAATTATGAAGGACTGGGGAAATTTGCAAAGGTAGTACTCAGATCATTGAATAATCACAGACGCTTCAAAGGAAAAGAAGTTAAAACAAAATTGCGGGAAATGCTTGAACATCATGAAATTGACAAGGAAATGATCTCGGAAAAATTATATGAAAAAATCAGTTGAAAGGACGCTTATGAAAAAGAACCGGAAAGCACCGATCGCCCGCAGTTTTGGCTATGCCTTCGAGGGAATATGGACGGGGATCAGAAAAGAAAGAAACATGAAGATACATTGTGTGGCGCTGATCCTCGTGACGGCAGCAGGGACTCTCTTTCAGATCACTGCGACGGAATGGTGCATCTGTCTTCTGCTGTTCGGGATGGTCGTCTCTCTGGAACTTGTGAATACGGCGGTGGAGGCTGTGGTGGATCTGGTGACGGAGGAGCGGAAGCCGCTGGCGAAGATCGCCAAGGACACGGCGGCGGGCGCGGTCCTGTTCACCGCGATCATGGCGGCGATCATCGGATGTATTATCTTCATCCCGTATGTACTGGAAACCGCGAAGGCTGTTTTCCTAAACTGACAGTCCGGGAGCTATGGCAAACATGGTAAACATAGTGAACCTGCCGTCTCAGTGTTTGACTAAATGGTCTCATGCTGATACAATACTAGATGTGTCGGAAAAGGCACGAAGAAAGGAAGGGCATTACGGATGGAAGAAAAGAAGACAGCAGTAACAAAACAGGAAACACTGGCGGCTTTGAGAAAACCGGGAGAAATCTACGCAGTGATGTCCCAGGTTACCAGGATGCCCTTTGTCATGTGTGACGAAGAGACATTTGATGATGAAGTTTTTCTGTACTACCGGGTGGAAGACGCAAAAGAGAAGGCGGAGCAGCTTGCAAAGGAGAGGTACCGCACGGCGGTGGCGAAGATCGAGGAGAAACAGCTTCTCGGATTTTACTCCAACCTGTATACAATGGGAGTGAACTGTCTGGCGGTCAATGACGGGACAGATACGGAGATCAAGATCCAGCTCTCGGAACTTGTCAGGAGAAAGAAACCTGAGGAGATGCCGGAGGGGAAACGGGTCATTGAAAATGCAGCCATGCATCTGACTGCGCTGTATTTCATGCAGGAGCTGCGCAGGCAGGAAAAGCCGGAGCCGACGGAACAGATAAAAGAACTCCAGGAAGAACTTCTGGCCCACTACCAGGAAGGAACGTTCATCGTGGCGATCCAGGAGGACGGCCAGATCCCCGTACTCAAGCAGAAGGACGGAAGTATCTATCAGCCCATCTTTACCGATGTGATCGAATTCCAGAAATTCAGCAGAGGAAAGAAGATGAAGATGGCGGCGATCCCGGCGGCGAAGATCCCGGAGGTGCTTGTCCCGGATGCAAAGGGAGTGGCGGTCAATCCGTTCGGCGTGAATGTTCAGCTGCAGGTGCAGCGGAAGAAACAGTCCTCGCCGAATGCGTGACATTTATTAATATAGAAGAGATCAGTGAAGTGTGCGCACAGTCGCACACTTTTTGCAACGGAGCTACAGAGAAAAGGAAGTTGAGAATATGATCCGAACAATAGGCATTCCCCGCGGCCTCATGGCTTATCGGGACGGCGTGCTCTGGAAAGAGTTCTTTGAAGGGCTGGGATTTACATGCGTTTTCAGTCCGAGGAGCGACCGCAGGATCCTGGAAAACGGAACGAGCAGGGCGATCGATGAGACATGCCTGCCGTTTAAGATGTATCTGGGACATGTCATGGAGCTGATGGGAAAATGCGACGCTGTATTTGTTCCCAGGACCGGCGGATACCGGACCACAGAGAAGATGTGCACCAGATATGAGGCGCTTCCCGATCTGATCCGGAATATTTTCCGGGAGGAACAGATCAGGATACTTACCGTCAGCTATGACTGGTATGAGAAGACAAAAGAAGAAAAGGTATTTCTGGAACTGGGGACAGAGCTTGGAAAGACAAAGAAAGAGATCAAGAAGGCCTATGCCCATGCGAAGAAGAAAGAGGATGCATGGCTGAAGGGAAAAGAGAAGGCGCAGAGCCAGCTCCTGGAGAGCAAAAAGACGAAAGTGCTCATGGCAGGACATCCCTATGTGCTCCACGACGCCTATATGGGAGGGGAACTGGCGCGGATCCTGGAACATATGGGCGCGGATGTGCTGTACACAGATTATGTGAACAGGGAGAGCGCCCTGAAGCGGAGCTATGAGTTCTCCAGGGTCATGCCCTGGCTGATCAACCGGGAGATGACCGGAGCCGCGATGCTCCTGAAAAATAAGGTGGACGGCGTCATGATCGTCAGCGCCTACCCCTGCGGACCGGATGCGTTGGTCAATGACATGCTCATACGCAGGCTGAAGGATGTCCCGGTGCTGAACCTGACACTGGACGCCCAGAGCGGGACAGCGGGAACAGAGACAAGGATAGAAAGTTTTATCGATATCATCCGATATCAGAAGGCAGGCGGCTATGGAAATCAGGATAGATGATAAAAAGAAGATCGCATTTCCCAGGTTTAACCACTACGGTTATCCGATCCGCTATATTGTGGAACAGGGGCTGGAGGCACAGTTTATCCAGCTCCCGCCGGCGACGAAGGAGACCACAGATCTGGGGAGCAGATACAGCCCGGATTATGCGTGCGCGCCCTTCAAGCACACGCTGGGGAGCCTGATCGAGGCGGTGGAAGCCGGCGCTGATATACTGGTGGAGACCGGCGGACTGTGCAGACTTGATTATTACGGCGAACTCCAGAAAGAGATCATCCGGGAACTGGGATACAAGTGCGAATTTATAAATCTTGCAGAATATATGGGCGGCAAGAAGAAAGAGTGGCTGAAGCTGGCAAAGCATGTCAATCCAAAGCTCAACCCGGCAAAACTTGCCACCGGCGTCTACGAGGGAGTCCGAATGGCGGAGTATATCGACGAGATCGAGGCACTCTATTTTAAGAACGCCGGATTTGAAGCAGAAAAGGGAAGTTACAAAAAGGTTTACAGACAATTCCTCCTGAAAATGCAGATTGCAGAAAACAAAAATGAGATCAAAGATGCATATCAGACTGCAAAGCAAGAAATGAATGAACTGAAACAGATAATACCTGAAAATCCGGTACGGATCGGTGTTGTTGGAGAGTACTTTACGGTCATGGATGAACATTCCAATCAGTTCCTCCAGGAAAAGCTGGTGGACCTGGGAGCTTCGGTATACCGATTCATGAACGTCACCAACTGTCATTTCCGGGCAAAAGAGACGGCGCTTCGTCCGAAGATCCGGGAGTACGTTCAGTACAATATGGGACCGACCACGACCTGGACAGTGAATTCGGCGCTGGACTATGCAAAGCGGGGGTTCGACGGGATCATCCACGTCAAGTCCTTCGGGTGCACGCCCGAGATGGACGCGATCCCGGTGCTCCAGAATATCAGCAAAGACTACCACATTCCGGTGCTCTATCTGAGTTATGATATGCAGGACAGCGACACGGGGCTGGATACGAGACTTGAGGCGTTTTACGACATGCTTGAGAGAAAGAAGAAGGTAATACGATGAAGAAGAAAGCTTATCTGGGGATCGATATCGGCTCGATCTCCACAAAAGGCGTTATCATAAATGACAGGAATGATTTCCTGGCGGAGTGCTATCTCTGGACCGAGGGAAATCCGACGAAAGCGACAAAGGAAGTACTTCATTCCCTGCAGGAACAGTTTGACGGCCAGGAGTACGAGATCGTCTCATCCGGGACAACGGGAAGCGCGAGAAAACTGGTGGGGAGCATGATCGGAGCCCAGGTGGTGAAAAACGAGATCACTGCCCATGCTGTGGGAACGACTACGCTTCACCCGGAGGTGAGGACGATCCTGGAGATCGGAGGACAGGATTCTAAGATCATCTGTGTGGAGAACGGCGTCGCCGTAGATTACGCGATGAACACACTCTGCGCAGCCGGGACCGGCGCATTTCTCTCCAGCCAGGCACACCGGCTGGGAGTGGAAGTGGAAGAATTCGGGGAGATCGCGCTGAAGGCGGAGAAAGCGGCTCCCATCGCGGCACGGTGCACTGTGTTCGCGGAATCCGATCTGGTCCACAAACTCCAGGTGGGATGCCCGAAGGAAGAAATCATCGCCGGACTGTGCAAGGCGGTGGCGGGAAACTACCTGAACAATGTGGCGAAGGGAAAGAAGATCGTTCCTCCCGTTGTGTTCCAGGGCGGAGTCAGCAAGAACGCAGGCGTTGTCAAGATGTTCGAGGAAGAACTGGGGATGCCCGTGATGGTAGACGAAAAAGGACACCTGATGGGAGCCTTCGGGATTGCGGTCCTGGCAAAGGAGAGCCAGGATGAGAGGGAGTTCTCTTTTGATGTGGCCGACATGGAGTTTAAAACCCGTGAAGTGACCTGCGGGAAGTGCGCGAACCACTGTGAGATCATCTGTGTATACAGAGAGGGAAAACTGATCGATTCCTGGGGAAACCGGTGCGATAACGGCGCCATAAGAAATCAGTAAAAGCTAGGGAGGGTATTTTATGCCAGTATTTGATTTTAATAATCCGGCGGATCAGAAACAGGATCCGGTATGCACCTATTCTGTATTTCGGACCAACGGGTCAGAACCGTCTCCGGAACATCCGATCCTGATCCTGGATGGCAGAGGAAAAGGGCTGAAACACCATTGTCAGGGCGTGTTCACCAACCCGGTAAAAAGGACTGCCTTTGAAGCGGAGGGAGAAGACGGCGTTGTGAGCGCGGATATCCTTAAGATTGACGCACGCTTTGTGAGCCTCCTGAAATGGCTGGGAGAAAATCATATCAACGTGAGACTCTCGGGAGCGGATACGGAGGAAGGATATTCCGTATACAAGATACGTGAGATTGCTTTCGGCGGAGGACATAAGCTTTCGGCGGAGGACGGTTTCCTTCAGTTTATGATCGAGCGGCTCCTCGCCAGCGACGCGCCGACGGAAGAGGCAGAGGATGAAGACGAGGAGGAGAACGGCGACAGCATGAAGCTGACCAGTATCCAGAGTATCACGGATTTCATGAACTGCGCCGGGAGAACACTGCCTGATAATATCCGTCTCTGGGCTAGGAGAAACCTTGCAGTGGCAAAGTCCCACGAGGTGTCGGCGGAGGAGCGGCGCCATGCGCAGCGTGCACTGTCCATCATGATGAATATTCAGTGGAAAAGCAACTATTTTGAATCTATAGATGTAGATGAGGCGCGAAAGATACTGGATGAAGAACTTTATGGAATGGAGCGTGTGAAACAGAGGATCATTGAGACGATCATTCAGATCAACCGGACCCATACGCTGCCGGCATACGGTCTCCTTCTGATCGGACCGGCGGGAACCGGAAAATCTCAGATCGCTTACGCCGTGGCGCGTATCCTGAAACTGCCCTGGACGACACTTGACATGAGTTCCATCAATGATCCGGAACAGCTCACCGGAAGTTCCAGGATCTATGCCAACGCGAAACCGGGGATCATCATGGAGGCATTCTCGGCAGCAGGAGAATCCAGCCTGGTGTTCATCATCAACGAGCTGGATAAGGCGGCGTCAGGAAAAGGAAACGGAAATCCGGCGGACGTCCTGCTGACCCTGCTGGACAACCTGGGATTCACAGACAACTATATGGAGTGCATGATCCCGACCACAGGCGTGTATCCTATCGCGACGGCAAACGACAGAGATCAGATCAGCGCGCCGCTGATGTCGCGGTTCGCTGTGATCGAGATTCCGGATTATACGCCGGAAGAGAAAAAGATCATTTTTACCAGATACTCCCTTCCCAAAGTAATGAAACGGATCGGGATGCGCAGAGAAGAGTGCGTCCTGACCGATGAGGCGCTCGACGCGGTCGTTGACCTCTACAGCGGAACCAGCGGGATCCGTGACCTGGAACAGGCGGCGGAACATCTTGCCGCGCACGCGCTGTATAAGATCGAGGCTGACCATGTGGATTCTGTGACTTATGACGGGGAGAGGGTGAGGGAGCTGCTTCCGTAGAGAACGGCCGATCACGGCAGATAAGACGCAATATGTTAACACTTTTAAGAGAAAATAAAGATTTTCAGAAAAAACCGTAAGGACTTGAAGTTCAGTAAAAGAAACAGTCCTTACGGTTTTTTATTCTATTGGCAGAGACCGTGGACGATCACAGCAAGACAGTGAAGCTGTTCCTGGCTGAGTTTATTAAGATCGTCTGTGATTTCGCGGATCACTGCAGGATCATCCTGCTCTGTTGTAAAGAATTCTTTTGGAGTTATTCCCAGATACTCGCATATATTAAAAAAGACCGGCATAGACGGCAGAGTCTGCCTGTTTTCTATATGATTAATGTATCCTGAGTTCTGTCCGATGGAAAGACTCATATCTCTGGCTGAAACCCCTTTTTTCATGCGAAGAGCGGTTAGTCTGGAAGAAAATTCATTTTCGTACAATAGATCACCTCATTATAGCCGTGCGATAATAACTTACTGTAGTGTGTCATACATGTAATATGTCGGTTTAAATGTTACATTATACGTTATTATAAGGCGTAATATTATATTTATATGCTTTTTAAAAGCATGAATTCTTGACAATGTGATAATATAAAGCATATAATACATTATAATGTGATTTTTAATCGCATATATCATGAGGAGGAGCAGCTCCTGCAAGATATTTAAACATGGGAGCGGAGGGAATGAGCAACAACATATTGATCCTTGCGTGTGTGGGCGGTTTTCTTGACAAATTTGAGAAAGAGGATGTCAGGATACTGAAGGACATCGGGTTTGATGTGCATTACGCCGCCAATATGGGGGAACAGCATTATATTTTCGATCCGGCCGAGTTTGATGAACTGGGGGTCGCGGCACATCATATAGATATCGAACGCTCGCCGTATATGACCGGGAATTACCTGAACGCGCTTCCTCAGGTGATAAAGATCATTCAGCAGAATGACATCAGGGTGATCCACTGTCATGAGCCGGTCGGAGGAGTGATCGGGCGTCTGGCAGGACGCTGGTGCTGCAGACACGGGATACCTGTAAAGGTGATCTATACCGTCCATGGATTCCATTTTTATAAAGGCGCACCTCTGATCAACAACACAGCCTACCGCTGGGCGGAAATGTTTCTGGCTCATTACACAGATATCCTGATCACGATCAACAGGGAGGACTATATAAATGGGCGGAAACTCAGCCTTAAGAAAGGTGGAAAAGTATACAGAATCCCCGGGGTGGGACTCGATATGGAGCACTTTCTGCCGCTGACTCCGGCAGAGCGAAAAAAAGCCCGGAATAAGCTGGGGATAGGGAATCGCTTTTTTCTGGTCAGTTCAGGGGAGCTTAACGAAAATAAAAATCAGCATATCGTACTTGAGGCGCTGAAGAAGATGCGGGATGAAGGAAAAGATATCTCCGGGATTCTCTACGGGATATGCGGAGACGGATTTTTCCATGACCGCATGAGAGAATGGATCCGTGAGATGGAGCTGCAGGACAATGTGTTTATGTATGGTTACTGCACGGATATCAGACCCTTCCTCGGATGTGCCGATGCTTCCATTTTCCCGTCGCACAGGGAGGGCATGGGAATGGCCGGACTGGAGGCACTCTCCATGGGAATTCCGCTGATCGCATCAGATAACCGGGGAACGAGAGAATACATGGTACATAAGGAAAACGGATTTGTCTTCGACAGCAGACGGGTGGAAACGGTTGTGGAAGGCATTGAATATATGATGGCGATGGACAGTACAAAACGGGAGAAGATGAAGAAAGCCTGCCGGCAGTCTGTCAGACCCTTCGAGAAGAAATGCACCAGCGAGATTATGAGATCTGTTTATGAAGAAGTGAAAGAAAATGAGAAGAACAGTGAAGATCAGTGTGATCACAGGAGTTTATAACCCGGACAGGGAAATGTTGATGAAGGCAGTCAGATCGATTATCTCTCAGACGATGCAGGACTGGGAGATGATCCTCTGTGACGACGGTTCTTTCCCCGAGTACAGGGAAACAATCCGTGAAGCAGCAGGACTGGACAAAAGAATTTACTGTGTGAGAAATGAAAAAAACAGAGGACTGGCATATGCTCTGAATCAGTGTATCCGGCGCGCCAGAGGCGAGTACATAGCACGGATGGATGACGATGATGAATCGCGTCCGGAGAGATTTGAAAAACAGTATATGTTTTTAGAAACCCATCCGGAGTATCAGTGGACAGGCTCAAACGCCGAACTGTTTGACGGAGAGGGCGTATGGGGGACAGAAAAGGCGGCGGAGATCCCGCAGGAGACTGATTTCCTGAAATACTCCCCGTATATCCACCCGTCCGTTATGTTTCGCGCAGAAGTGTTGAAAAAGAACTATGGATATATCCCCTCCGGTGTGACCAGGAGGTGCGAGGATTATGAGTTGTTTATGCGCCTGCATCTTAAGGGATACCGGGGGTACAACATACAGGAAAATCTTCTTCTCTACAGAGAGGATAAGAAGTCTCTGGAGAAGAGAAGTTTGAAACAAAGAAGTAGAGGTAAACCACCAAAAAAGAGTATAGCAAACAAGCCATCCGAAAATTAGCAATTAGCGGGTGGAAACAACTGCAAAATATAATAGAAGAGAGATAACAATGACTACGGATTAGTGATTGTATATCCCCGAAGCCTGAGAAGTTCAAGAGCCTGTGATACTGTCAAAGTTTTTTCCTGTTTGACAGGCCTTTTCTCCAGAAATCCTTCCGGGTTGTAAGGTGTTGTGGTCAAGCGTTTTTGTAACACTTGTGGCTAAAAAATATCGATTTATGCAATTCGAGCTTGATAGGGCGTT
>CALWFV010000056.1 GCA_944377745.1 uncultured Mediterraneibacter sp.
ATATTTCATACCAAATCTCTTATTTAATCTGTGATGGTTCCCGTTAAGGAAGGAGAAGAATGAATTACAGGGAATTTGCAGGCGCAGTTGAGAAACAGATGAACTACAAGTTAGAAGGAGGTGTAAGGGCAAGCCTTTATACGGCGGTAAAAAACAATGCAAAAGAACGCACCGGGGTTGTGATCGAGTCTCCAGGTATCAATATTTCTCCCACGATCTACCTGGAAGAATATTTTGAAGATTATCTGAAAGGAAAAAATCTTGAAATAATCGTGAGCGAGATACTGGGATTTTATGACAGTATAAAGCAGGAGGCGTCCTGGGACTGTGAAAGGCTGAGGAGCTACGACGGAGTAAAACAGAGGATCGTCTTTAAGCTGGTAAATACGATGAAGAACCGGAAGTTTCTGGACACAGTTCCGCATCGCTCCTTTTTTGATCTGTCGATCGTATTTTATGTGCTTTTTGAGGTGACAGAAGAGGGCACGGCAGCAATGACAGTTTCTGACAGCCATGCGAAACAGTGGAAGGTTACCGCAGACATTTTGTGGGCAGATGCGGTTCGGAATGTGCGAAGACTCCTTCCGGCGGAATTTGTCACAATGAACCATGCGCTGAGGGAAATGCTGATGGAAAAGGGGGAAAATACAGGTCATGAAAAGGAAGACGGGAATTTGCTGCCCGGAAATAATTCAGAAAGGGACGGTATGTATATCCTCTCGAACGTCCTTCGGAGTTACGGCGCGGCATGTATTGCCTATCCGAATATCCTGGAGATGATCGGGGAGATCCTCCAGGGGGATTACTATATCCTTCCAAGCAGCGTACATGAAGTTGTCGTTGTACCTTATTCTGCCGGGCTGGATATCGCAGAATTGGATGAAATGGTCCGGGAGATCAATGTGACACAGGTTGCCGAAGAGGAAGTGCTGAGCAATCATGCTTATCTGTACCGGAGGAGTACGGGCATGCTCTGTGGAGGAAATGCACGGAGAAAGGGGAGGGCGGCAGGATGAAAAGGATGATAAAGTGGAAATTGTCTGCCGCGATCCTGCTTTTTATTACATTTGTCATGTGGATGGAGACGGCCGGCGGGATAGAGACAGCCGCTGCGGGGGAGACAGTCCGACTTACTGTCGGGAGAGAGGTCTATTACGGGACACACAGCACCAACTATTTTCTCGTGGATGGAAAAACTGCGTACTGTCTTGAACCGCTGAAGGATACGCCGGATTCCGGACAGTATGCCGTACAGCCTCTGGAGCGCGGAGCGGTGAGAAAGGGGCTTTACTATGTGTATGGGGGTCCGGGCTATGCCGTTTATCAGGAAAAATTCGGCAGTATCGGGACAGGAGGCAGGTACACAGAGGATAATCAGTATTGTATGAGCCATTGTATCTTGTCTTATCTTTATTCGGGAAGTGATTCTGCGTTTGCCGGTCTGGACAGCGGCACAGCCGCAGAACTTAAAATGGCGGCAGAACGCATTGAAAACCTTCCGGAGCCGCCGGAGGCGTTTTATGCATTTCTCTTTAACACAGGCGGCGACGGGCAGGTCATGGGCGGCAGCGGCAGGGACCGGACCGGGGCAATAGAGATCAGGAAGAGATCAGACCGGCCGGAGTGGACGGAAGAGAATCCGTGCTATTCCCTGAAAGGGGCTGTGTTCGGAATATACCGGCCAGGAGAGTTACAGCCTGTCTGGAAGGCGACAACAGACGAAAACGGATACGCAGAGCTGAGAAATATTCCTGTCGGCGTCTATGAGATCGCGGAGATAGAAAGCCCGAGCGGTTTTTCAATTGACAGCAGGAGAAGTGAAATCCGTGTGGAGGAGAACTCGGTATATACTTATGAGTGTGTCAACAAAGCAAAATATTACCCGGTGCAGATACTTCTGGAAAAGACCGATGCCGAAACCGGAACAAAGAGCCCTCAGGGAGCAGGCTCTCTTGAGGGAGCTGAATTTGAAGTAAAATATTATTCCGGATATTATGATTCTGATCCGGGCGGGCTGTCTGTCCTTCCGGAACGTACCTGGAACTTGCGGACGAATGTGGACGGGGAACTCCGATTTACTGAGGAGAGTAAAACAGGAGGAGATGAATTTTATAAAAATGACGCTGGAGAAAATGTGCTTCCTCTGGGCACTGTTACGATACGGGAGGTGAAGGCGCCGGCAGGATATCTGCTCAATGAGAATATATATGTGGAGGAGATCCGGGAGGAGGGAAGCGGCCCTGAAGATACAGTATATCATGTGCCGGAAGTGCCGGAACAGATCATACGCGGAGATCTTCAGCTTGTGAAATTCCGTGAAGATGAAGATGAAAACCAGGATCAGAAAACGGCTCTTGAAGGAATCATTTTTACAGTCACCTCAAAGACAACGGGAGAGCAAATTCAGATCATAACAGACGAAAACGGATATGCTTCCACACAGACAGAGGAGGGGGGAAGGGGAGGACTTGTATATGACACCTATGTTGTGAGTGAAGAGAACGCGCCCGAGGGACTTCTTCCAGTGGAAGATTTCGAGATCACAGTCAGCGAAGAAGGGAGGACGCTTTATTATATACTGGAAGATAAGAGGATCCTTTCCCCGGTCCGTCTTGTAAAAACAGACGCGGACAGCGGAGAGACGATCCCCCTTGCGGGAGCGGAATTTCAGCTGCTGGATGCAAATAAGGAACCTGTCGTTATGACGGTGCATTATCCCCAGGAAACGGTGCACAGTACTTTTCAAACAGACGAGAGCGGCAGCTTTGTCCTGCCGGAAAGGCTGGCCGCAGGAGTCTATTATTTCCGTGAACTGAATGCTCCTGCCGGGTATCTGCTCAATGAGGAACTTATCAAGTTTGAGGTCAGTGAAGACCAGGAATGGGAAGAACCGTTTGTGGTAGAATTCTCAGACAGACCAGCCAGGGGAAAGATCCATATAAAGAAGACAGATGCGGATACGGGAGCGCCTGTTGCCGGGGCAAAATTTGAAATCATCGCAAAGGAGGATATCCGGACTCCGGCAGGGAGCGTGAGGATTCCCGCAGGAAGCAAAGTAAGCACCATAGTTACAGATGAGAAAGGCGAGGGACAGTCGGACAGCCTTTATCTGGGAAGATATGAGATCCGGGAGACAGAACAGCCTTCAGGGTATGTGCTCCCGGAAGAGAGCTGTGAGGTAGAATTGGAATATAACGGACAGGAGACAGAACTCGTGAGCGCGGCGGCAGAGATCACAAATAAGCCCACAAGAATAACCCTGAAAAAGAAAGAAGAAGGCACGGAAAACAGTCTGAAAGGCGTAAAATTTGCCGTCTGGAAAAAGGAGACTCCGGAGGAAGAAACGCTCTATGTTACGGATGAGGAGGGCGGTATCGAGATAAAATACCTGACTCCGGGAACATATTGTGTCCAGGAAAGAGAAAGCATTCCCGGATATCTAAAAGATGATACAGTCTGGGAATTTACAGTTGACAGTACAGGCCGGATTGAAGGAAAGGAGTACATGGAATATGTGATCGAAAATAAAAAGACAAAAATCAAAGATACAGAGGCACTTTGGAAGGAGAGTGGAGAAAAAGAAATCTATGGAGGGGAAGAGCATGTGATCGCAGATTCTGTCAGTCTTCAAAATCTTGAACCAGGGCAGACGTATACGCTGAAAGGAGTTCTGGCGGATCCCGGGACTGGCGAAATACTGACAGAGAACGGAAGGCCAGCGGCCGCAGTGAATACATTTACTGCGGAAAATCTATCTCAGGAAATACAGATGGAATTTCCTGTGGATACTGCGCGCACCGGAGAAAGACAAATCGTTGTATTCGAATCTCTTTATATCGGAGACTCATTAATCTTTACACATGCGGATCCTGGCAATAAGGCACAGACAGTCTCGATCCTTGAAAAGCCGGAGCCGTCCGTTGCTACGGGAGACGGCGTGGGAAAAAGATCAGAAACCGCCGTATTATTTGCCGCTATACTGATACCGCCGGCGTACATGGCGGTGTGCTTCAGGCGAAAGAAGAGGAGTAAAAAGAACGTGTAAAATGCTTTACTTTTGGTTTGATTTATGCTAGGATAATTAAGGCTGTTCAAGGAGAAGCTGTTATTTCTTGAACAGACCGGAATGCGTCTGTAGCTCAGTGGATAGAGCAATGCCCTCCGGAGGCATGTGCGACGGTTCGACTCCGTTCAGACGCTTCTGATTGTTCCTGAAAAATGCTGTAAACTTAGTGTTTATCGTGCTTCCCGGGATTTTTGTTTTTCAAAAAGGGGCATAAAAGGGGCAACTATAAAATTTTTACTTCTTTCAGTCTTTCATTCTGCTGATCTTCGAGCTTCTTGGTGACATGGAGGTAGATGTCTCTTGTGATCCGGCTGTCTGTGTGACCGAGCCGCCTTGATATACTGTCAATGTCTACTCCCTGCTCCATCAGCAGGCTGGCGTGCGTGTGCCGTAGCGTATGCGGCGTGATCCGGCGTCCAAGAACCTTTTCAGATTTCTCTCTTAAGTATTTGGCATAACAGTCGAACTGCATGTGCTCACGCCTGGTTCCAGGGAACAGCATCCTGCTGATCGGTACAACCTTGCTTCCGGCAAATGAAACTAGTATCATTTTACATACAGATAACAGTTCATCCTGTATGTATACATCGCGTACAGAAGTTCCGGTCTTTGGAGTGGTGACAATGTCATGATTTTGGTTGTAGGTCTTTGTGACATGGATCACACGCTCCTTCAGATCTACGTCAGATCGATATAAGGCAGCGGCTTCCCCAAAGCGCAGTCCAGATAGTGCCAGGAATTCTGTTAGCAGCTTCCATTTTGTGACTGTCATTTCGTCAAGAAGCGCTTTCAGTTCATCGGTTTCCAGGAATTTGTCCTGAATTTTTTCACGGTGGGGAATATCCTTGAACCGTTCCAGCTTCTCCAGATATGAGATGTCTGAAACGTAGTCATTTCTGTATCCCCATTTGATGAGACCCTTAAATCGCGTCAGCCATTCATTCAAGGTACCGTTCTCCCTGCCGGATGCGATCAGGCGTTCCCGGACATATCCGGCTGTCAGCCTGTTTACCAGCGTATCAGATCCCAGTAACTTGATTAATGCGTTGCATGCTGACTGGTTTCGGCTGTAAGTCTGCAGCTTGACAGTTTTGATCTGTTCCTCCCCGTAGTATTCTACCAGTTGAGAGAGGGTGATCTTCTTTTCCTGTGGCATCATAGCGCGGTCTATCTTTGCGTTGAGAGCCTTCTGAGCCGTTTTTCTTGACTGTGCGGTATCTTTCTCCATGATGACAGATACACGCCGGTATTTGCCCGTCAGAGGGTCTGTGAAGCGTTCTACGAATTTGTAGCCAGTCTTTACTTTTTCAACCCACATAATCATCTTCCTTTCTTTTGAGAGTACAAAAATAACAGCCAGCGCGAACTTGTGTTCCGCTTGCGTGGCTGCTCCGAAGATGATACAATATTCTTTGCAATCGGTTGTACATCTTCGGATGTAGACTATTATCGAATAGTAGGTTACCTCACCATCCGAGGAAGTCCGAGTTTCGATACCGCTCTGGTGTTGGCGCACCGGGGCGGTTTTTATTCTTCTGTTTGAGAGGATGCATCCTCTCCGGTGTCTGATGCTTGAGTGCTGATATCTTGATACTGTTCCATAATAGTATCTATTTGTTCGTGGTATTCCTCGGCTTGATCAGGGGTCAGATCATATTCAATACGAAAAATAGCTTTATCATATTTATACATGTATTGATCTAAAGCAAGCATCCCCAATGACGAATCCTGCAATGTCTTGAGATATTCATACCGATCGTTACAATCGGACTCATTTTCAAAAGTCTCTATCGTTCCACCAACAAGATACTCACCGTATTGTTCTAATCGGGTATCTTCAAAATCCGCTTTGCTGATATATTCTCCCGGGCGACCGAGATTCCCATTCGGATCCGTAGATTCGTCAAATGCTTCTATTTCCCCCACATTTGAATTTGACGCCTTAATCTGCTCTGCAAGACTTTGAGAATCTACAAGATCTTCATATACCGGTTCAACCTCTTCTTTGATCGCTCCCTCTCCTCCATTCGACACACCTTCAGATCCGCCGCAAGCTGTAGCTGACACAACCAGCATACTTGCTAACATAATGGTAGCGATTTTCTTTTTCATAGCTTTTCCCTCACTTTCCCCGAGAAACACCACGTTTATACAATCCCTTCCGGGACTATACCAAAATTACCAAAACTTACCAGCACCATTTACCGTATGTTTCCAGCTCCTCATTTGTTTACTTAATAGGAGCAGGTAAGTGGTGTAAAAATTCCATCCTTACCACATAAAACAAACAAATGTTCGAAAAGTCCTTTTTATTACCCATCATATGTGCTATTATAACATCAAGGAATTTCGAACAAGTGTTTTTGCAGTTGGGAGGGTACATAATGAATTTCAAGCAAAAGATCATAGAACTTATAGATAAATGCTCCGATGATAGTATGCTTGAACTTATTTATAGGTTCTGTAAAAAACTTATAGGCTAGGGCTCGCCGCCCTGGTCTTTTTTATTTGATAAATCCACAGCCAGCTTTTCCAGAACCTCCCACTCATCATCACTGAGTTTCGCAAGAGCTTCGATCAGACGAGCTTTGAAAGACTCATCTTCCTTTATTAAATCCGCTGCAAAGTCTGTGATGACTTGATTTCGAGTCAATCTTTTAAAAGGTTCTCCGTCACCGGTTCTTATCCATTCTTCATTTATGTATTTCCCGTCGATGGATTCGATCGACAGTAGCCTTATATGCTTTTCTGTTACATTTCGCCTCCCAGCTTCTATATCTGCTATTCCGGATCTCGAGAGCCCCATTATATCAGCCCATTCCTCCTGACTCTTCTTACATGCTTTCCTCAGCTCCCTGAATCGTTGGTTAATGTCGGGAATCATTGATCTCACCTCCCTTGTAATTGAATGATACCACACATACTTTTAAATGTAAAGCGAAAAGTGTCGCAAACAGAACAAAAAGTTCTTGACAACAACCTGGAAGCGACGTATAATTGTCGCATAAGGAACAAGAAAACCATGATTCAACAGGGAGGTGATGAGGCGTAATGGTAAGACCGAGAGGGACGGATTCGGCGCAGGTTATACAAGTGATTAAGACCGAATCTATGAGAGGTGAAGGAACGCAGGAAGATTTGTGCCGGATAGTTACACAATACTGGGACTTTGATGGGAATCTACTTGCAGAAAATGACCCCTGCATTACGGAGTCCGTGACACAGGGGGATGATTAACCATATATTGAACTTCGATCTGTTTAAGGAAAATATCCATATATCCTTTTAGTAGTTCAAAATCATGTTGCGGATATTTACGTTCATAGTGAGTGTAGTCGTTACCTAGAATACGGACAACATCAGCTGTTTTCATAAGATCTTCTTGTTTGAGATATGTTCCGATGGCAGCGCAAAGTTTTTTAGAACTGACTTCTTCTTGATTTTGACCAAGTTCATTTATTGCATAGTCTTTGACTAAAATTTCAAGGGCGGAGCGATACCCTACGGCTGCTAATTCTATGTTTTTATGAAATTCTGACTGTAAAGCCTGATTATACATATCAATAAACCGGGGAGAAATTTTCCGCAATACGTCATTTGAATACGGCTTAAAAGCTATGCTCGGGTAAATGATAGGTTCATAGTCAGTTTTTCCAGAATCGTATTCGCATGCAAAGAAAAAGGTTTTACCACAGGAAGTGCAGGTGCAAGTGGCAATTAATAAATAGTGCCCATTAAA
Source organism: uncultured Mediterraneibacter sp. (assembly GCA_944377745.1). Lineage (GTDB taxonomy): Bacteria > Bacillota > Clostridia > Lachnospirales > Lachnospiraceae > Mediterraneibacter. The sequence continues at coordinate 7,806 of CALWFV010000056.1, forward strand.
AGAATAGGTATCTTTTTTTGCAACAGGCGCATCGGTCCCAAAACCGCAATGTGGACATACAGAAGGCTTTTTGTAATTACCTGAAAGATTTCCGAAGGCAGAAGCTCTTTTTATTAAGTAGTTTGACATATAACCATCCTTTCTTTTCGTAGATAGGAAGATTATACCAGATTTTTCAAGGAGGTGATAACCAGAATGAGTGAAAAAGAGAAGAAGATCATTGAAACCATTGCGAGAGCTCTCCCGAATATGAGCGAGAGAGACAAAGGGTACTTTCTCGGGTACGCAGAGGCAAAGGCGGACGAGAAAGCTCCCGATCAGGAGCAGGAATCAGAGAAGGAGGTGAGCTAGATGTACATGCCGCAGACATACGAACAGTTATCAGAGAATTTCCCCATGTGCCGGGCAACGTTTTGCACGATCGTATCAGAGATCAGGAACGAAATAGAAGCCGGGCGTTACAGTAAATGCAACTTGATCGATGAAAAGCCGGTGAGAGTATCGCCGCTTGTTTTTATCGATTACATGGCGAATCGAAAGCTGCTGAAAGACAAGAATGCAAGAAAGTATGTAGATCCATATAACCCAGCGGAGCTCAAAGAAAACTACCCGATCGCCCCAGGAAGCGAGGAGGTCGCAGAGCTTGTTATACAGCGGCTGGGATATTGATGGGAAGGGGGCTGAAAGAAACATGACAAGAGACGTGAGAGAACTCAGACCGGAGCTCGATGTGATCCCGCTCGATCACACACCCCGTCAGATCATCGCCCGGGGGCAGATCATCGCCCGGGGCAGGCACAAGCGCATCCGGCATAAGAGGGAGCGGAGGGACAAGTCAGCGAGGTGGCTGATCAGGGTAGCGGCGGCATCGTTGGCGATGAACATGGTCCAGTGGGTGATCATCTACATATTGCAAGCAGGACCGATCTGAGAGGAGGTGAATACGGTGGCAGAAGAAATGAAAACACTGAAAGAACTGGCAGAGCCGTTGGTAGATTTCTTAAAAAACAACTACCATCCTCATGCTGCAATCATAGTGACCGAAGAACGGACAGTAGTTGTCGAAGATATTGCGTCAACACCGAATACTAACTGATTCTTCGATATCGATGCACTTTGTCCAGTCGCGACAGTTCAGAGCCAAGTGAAGGGGCGTTCATAAAGCTCTGATATTCGGATTCAGATACATTGTAATACTGATATACAGCTCCATTGTGGAACTGAATTTCAAGTGTATCGTTTTCCCATCCTATGTTTGCGATACGGCTGGATGAAACAGGATACCTTTGCATAACCAAGTCTCCTTTCTTATGTACTCGGTACACCACAAGACCTGTTCCGAAACCTGTACATAAATTATAGGAGATATCCAAGAACAATACAAGGAGGTGAAGAAGATGCCAGAACAAGCTTTTGAGGTCTTATACGATGAGATAAGAAAAGGGATCACTGCGTACATGGATCCGGGAGAGCGTATTGCGTACATAACAGGGTATTTTAAGGGTATGAATCCAGATACAGCCCTTACTGCTGGACAGGTCAGCCAGATCCTTGCGCTCAGGTATCCGGAAAAGGAAAAAGCACCTGTATAAGCTGGGGAGCCACAGGCGCTTAGAAAATTAACCAACTATATTGTAGCAGAAAGGACAGAAAATGGAAAGTATTAAGATTAATAAGCTTGAAATCGAAAATGTAAAACGAATCAAAGCCGTGAAGATTGAGCCAACTGCAAGCGGTCTGACAATCGTAGGCGGCAACAACAACCAGGGAAAGACTTCAGTGCTGGATTCCATCGCATGGGCTTTAGGCGGAGAGAAATATCGCCCTTCACAGCCGCAGCGGGAAGGATCTACAATCCCCCCGACCTTACATATCGTACTGAATAATGGGCTGATTGTAGAGAGAAAAGGAAAAAACAGCTCCTTGAAAGTGACGGACCCGAGCGGGAACAAGGGCGGCCAGCAGCTCTTGAATGAATTCGTGGAACAGCTTGCCCTTGATCTTCCAAAGTTTATGGAAGCTTCAGGAAGGGAAAAAGCTCAGACTCTTCTTAAGATTATCGGTGTCGGGGATCAGCTGGCGGCATTGGATCAGGAGGAAAACGAATTATATAACCAGCGTCGTACAATCGGTCAGATTGCAGACCAGAAAGAAAAATTTGCGAAAGAGCAGCCTTATTATTCAGATGCTCCGAAAGAACTGATATCACCATCGGATTTGATTAGACAGCAGCAGGAGATCCTGGCAAGGAATGGAGAGAATCAGAGAAAGCGGGATCAGGTAAAAAAATATGAAGATTCTGTTTTCTTTCTTCGGCAGTCTGTTGACAGCATGAATGAGCAGCTTGAAGAAGAGAAGAGAAAGCTTCAGGAAGCAGAAGAAAATCTTCAGATCGCGCAAATGAATGCACAGGACCTTCAGGATGAGTCCACAGCGGAGCTGGAAGCGTCTATTTCTAATATCGAAGAGATCAACCGGAAAGTACGGGCAAACATGGACAAGGACAAGGCAGAAGAAGATGCCCGGGAGTACAGGGACCAGTATAACGCACTGACCGCAGATATCAATAAAACCCGGAACGCGAAAACAGATCTTCTTCAGTCCGCGGAACTGCCCCTTCCGGAGCTGTCCGTGAAAGAGGGGGAGCTGATCTACAAGGGACAACAGTGGGACAACATGTCCGGATCAGACCGGCTGAAAGTATCTACTGCTATTGTACGGAAGCTCAACCCGAAATGCGGTTTCGTTCTTCTGGACAAGCTGGAGCAGATGGATATGCAGACTCTGAACGAGTTTGGACAGTGGCTGGAACAGGAAGGACTTCAGGCAATCGCGACCCGGGTCAGCACCGGTGATGAGTGCAGCATCATTATAGAGGACGGCTACGTACAGGATACTGTTCCGGTGCAACAGCCCAAAACATGGAAGGAGGGTACTTTCTAAATGGAGATAACCAGAGGTAAGATCAAAAAAGCAAAGAAGATTGTTGTTTATGGCCCTGAAGGGATTGGAAAATCTACTTTTGCATCAAAGTTTCCGGATCCCGTTTTTATTGACACAGAGGGCAGCACGAACAGCATGGACGTAGCACGGCTGCCACGGCCGACCAGCTGGACAATGATTCTGGAAGAGATTGATTACATAAAAAAGACACCGGGAGTGTGCCGGACTCTTGTGATCGACACGATCGACTGGGCAGAACAGCTGTGTATTGAGCATATCTGCGACAAGCATCAGAAAAACGGAATTGAAGATTTCGGATATGGAAACGGATATGTGTATGTGAAAGAAGAGTTTGGACGTTTCCTGAACCGGCTTTCTGATCTTATTGATCTCGGGGTTAATGTAGTGCTGACTGCTCACGCTCAGATGAGGAAGTTCGAGCAGCCGGACGAGCTTGGAGCCTATGACAGGTGGGAGTTGAAGCTGGGAAAGAAAACATCTTCTCAGACTTCTCCACTGGTAAAGGAATGGGCGGATATGCTGCTATTCTGCAACTATAAAACTCATACAGTCGCTGCGGATGATAAGGGAAAGAAAAAGAAGGCCCTGGGAGAGGGAAAGCGTATTATGTATACCGCCCATCACCCATGCTGGGATGCAAAGAACCGTGATGGGCTTCCGTCCGAGTGCGAGTTTGATTACAGCGTTATAGCAGCAATTATTGAAGAACGTACTGAGGGACAGGAACAGAAGCCTCTGCCGGAGAAAAAAACACCGGATTTTATGGATATCCCGGAAGGGACTCCGGAACAGATGGAGTTTGATACAAGCCCTATGCAAGCAGCGGGGAAGACAGAAGAAAAGCCGCCGCACACAGCACCGGACAATCCTATCCCGAAAGACAGCGCATTCCATGTGGATGAGCGGATCCCAAAAGCTCTCCGGGACCTGATGGAAGAGAAGCTGGTATCAGAAGAAGAGATCCAGGCGGTCGTGGCAGACCGCGGATACTACCCCAGGTCAACCCCGATCTTGAATTATGACCCGGATTTTGTCTCCGGCGTGCTTGTCGGGGCATGGGGGCAGGTGTATGGCATGATTGAAAAACTACGGGAGAGCTATGAAATCCCGTTTGATGAAGATAAAAAATAGGAGGACATTTATTTATGAGCGAAATGGACAGAGAATTAAACTGGGATGATGAGATTGAGAAGGATAATAGTTTTGTTACCCTCCCGGAAGGAGATTATGATTTTGTGATCGACCACTTTGAACGGGCAAGGCATGCAGGGAGCGAGAAGATCCCGCCCTGCAACAAAGCTCTTGTGTTCTTCAATATTAAGACTCCAGATGGGCAGGAGATAACGATCCAGGAGGGATATATCCTTCATACAAAACTTGAGTGGAAGCTGTCAGAGCTGTTCTGTGGCGTGGGGCTCAAGAAGAAGGGCGAAAAACTCAAAATGAACTGGACAGCACTTCCGGGGCTGAAAGGACGCGCTCAGATTTCCCTTGACGCGGATCCAAAAGATCCGAACAAGAAATACAACCATATCAAAAAGATTTATCCATTTGAGGAAAAGAAGTTTGAGGCAGGGAAGTTTTAATGGAACTGAGACCATATCAGAGAGAAGCAAAAGAAGCGGTGTTCGAGCAGTGGGAGAATGGGAGTAGGAAGACCCTTGTGGTCCTCCCGACCGGCTGTGGGAAAACGATCGTATTCGCAAAGATCACAGAGGATTGTGTAAGCCATGGGGACCGCGTATTGATCTTGGCACACCGCGGGGAACTGCTTGAACAGGCGGCAGATAAGATCGCAAAGGCAACCGGGCTGAGATGCGCTACAGAAAAAGCAGAAGAATCATGCCTGGGGAGCTGGTACCGGATCACAGTCGGATCCGTGCAGAGCCTTATGAGGGCGACCAGGCTGAGCCGGTTCCCGGAAGATTATTTCAATACCATCATCATTGATGAAGCGCATCATTGTATCTCAGACAGTTACCAGAGAGTCCTGAAACATTTCCCCGATGCAAAAGTGCTGGGAGTTACGGCAACACCGGACCGCGGAGATATGAAGAACCTGGGACAGGTCTTTGAATCCTTAGCCTATGAATATACGCTTCCGAAAGCAATCAAGGAGGGATACCTGTCGCCGATCAAAGCAGTAACGATCCCTCTCCAGGTAGACCTGACAGGTGTAGGGGTCCAGTCCGGGGACTTTAAGGCAGGAGACCTGGGGACAGCCTTGGACCCGTATCTGGAGGGGATTGCGCAAGAGATGGAGAAATACTGCCGGGAGAAAAAGACGGTCGTATTCCTGCCCCTTGTAAAAACCAGCCAGAAGTTTCGGGACATCCTGAATGCCCATGGGTTCCGTGCGGCGGAAGTCAACGGAGAAAGCCAGGACCGTGCAGAGATCCTGGCGGACTATGCAGATGGGAAGTATAACGTCTTGTGCAACTCTATGCTGCTGACGGAAGGATGGGACTGCCCGGATGTGGACTGCATTGTAGTGCTGCGTCCGACAAAGGTGCGGAGCCTGTACTGCCAGATGGTGGGGCGTGGCACCCGGCTTGCCCCGGGAAAAGACCATCTTCTGCTACTGGACTTCCTATGGCATACCGAGCGGCATGAGCTTTGCCATCCAGCTCATTTGATCTGTGAGAGCGAGGAAGTAGCGCAGAAAATGACAGAGAACCTGGAGAAAGATGCAGGATGCCCTGTTGATATAGAAGAAGCTGAAAAGACTGCTTCTGAAGATGTAGTAGCACAAAGAGAAGAAGCACTGGCACAGAAGCTGGCAGAAATGAAGCGGAGAAAACGCAAGCTGGTAGACCCGCTGCAGTTTGAAATGAGCATCCAGGCAGAAGATCTTGCCGGATATGTTCCGGCATTTGGCTGGGAAATGGCACCGCCTTCAGATAAGCAGAAGAAGACATTGGAAAAACTGGGGATCATGCCTGACGAGATCGATAACACCGGGAAGGCATCGAAGTTGCTGGAACGGCTGGATAAGCGCCGGCAGGAAGGGCTCACAACACCAAAGCAGATCCGCTTCCTGGAAGGGAGAGGGTTCCAGCATGTTGGTACATGGCAATTTGATACTGCAAAGAAGCTGATCGACCGGATTGCGGGCAATGGATGGAGAGTCCCCCACGATATTATTCCGGCAGAATATAAAGGAGCATGACAATGGAGCAGAGGGCAGATCTTTTAGAAATATTGGACAGCATCCATCCCGCGGACCTGAATTATCAGGAGTGGGTCAATGTAGGGATGGCGTTAAAACATGAAGGATATACAGCGGCAGATTGGGACCGGTGGAGCCAGAGGGATCCTGCCCGATACCATTCCGGGGAATGTTTCCGGAAATGGGGCAGCTTCCATGGATCTTCAGAACCCGTTACAGCCGGAACAATCGTGCAACTGGCAATGGATCATGGATGGATCCCAGAACGGGATCCGGGACATGAACTAGACTGGGAAGATGAAATCAGCCGGGAAGGCGTTGTGATAGACAGTGCCTGGGTAGAAGGACGAGAAATACATGAACCGGCTCATTGGGATCCGGCAAAGGAATTGATCAAGTATCTTGAGACCCTGTTCGAGGCAGGTGAGCATGTCGGATATGTAACGCAGAGCTGGGAAAAGACAGACGAAAAGGGTACCCGGTGGCTCCCTTCCCGGGGAAACTGGGACAGAACAGCCGGCCAGCTGATTCAGGAACTGAACAAATGTAACGAGGATATCGGCGCGGTAGTAGGGGACTATAACCCGGATGCAGGGGCGTGGATCCGTTTCAATCCGCTGGACGGGAAAGATTGCACGAATGAAAATGTGACAGACTTCCGGTATGCGCTGGTGGAATCTGATGACATGGAACTGGAGAAGCAGAATGCACTGATACGGGAGCTGGAACTTCCGGTCGCCGCGCTGGTATTCTCCGGGAAAAAGAGCCTCCATGCAATCGTCAGGATAGAGGCAGCCGACATGAAAGAATATAAGAAACGTGTAGAGTACCTATACAGTATCTGTAAAAAGAACGGGCTGAAACTGGATACCCAGAACAAGAACCCATCCAGGCTGTCCCGGATGCCAGGCGTGACCCGGAATGGAAAGAAGCAGTTCCTGGTAGATACCAATATCGGGAAAGAGTCCTGGGATGAATGGGTGGAATGGATCGAAAGTGTGAATGATGACCTGCCAGACCCAGAGTCACTGGAATCTGTATGGGAGAACCTGCCAGAGCTGTCCCCGTGTCTGATTGATGGGGTACTCAGGAAAGGGCATAAGATGCTGATCGCAGGACCATCAAAAGCCGGGAAATCCTTCCTTCAGATCGAACTGTGTATCTCGATTGCAGAAGGGAAACCATGGTTGGGATGGAAATGCGCCAGAGGGCGTGTGATGTATGTGAACCTGGAACTAGACCGGGCAAGCTGCCTACATCGATTCCGGGACGTATATGACGCCCTTGGATGGAAGCCGGAGCATTTGAACAGCATTGATATCTGGAATCTGCGAGGAAAGTCAGTCCCCATGGATAAGCTGGCTCCGAAGTTGATTAGGAGAGCTTCCAAGAAAGATTATGTGGCGATCATCATCGACCCGATTTACAAGGTGATCACTGGGGATGAGAACAGCGCGGACCAGATGGCGAATTTCTGCAATCAGTTTGACAAGGTGTGTACAGAGTTGGGATGCGCGGTGATCTACTGCCATCATCACAGTAAAGGCAGCCAGGGCGGGAAGAAGTCCATGGACCGCGCCAGCGGATCCGGCGTATTTGCCCGGGACCCCGACGCTCTTCTGGACCTGATCGAGCTGGAGACCACGGATGCCCTGATGAAGCAGGAAGAAAACAAGGCAATCTGTCAGGTATGCATCGACTGGTTAAAGCAGTATGACGAGCTGATTGACGGCGTGTCCCAGGATGATATGTGCAGCAGTGTACAGATGCTGGATTACTGCCGTGAAAAGCTGAAATCTCTTGATTTTAAGGCGCTAAATGTAGAAGTGCAGAAGGCAGTGGACAAGGTCAAAACAATAACAGCTTGGCGCATTGAGGGGACGCTCAGGGAGTTTCCGAAGTTCCAGCCTGTGAACCTGTGGTTTGATTATCCGGTTCACAAAGAGGATGAGTCAGGAGCTCTGAAAGATATCCATCCGGAGGATGAACGGCCGGCATGGCAGAAAGGCAGCGTAAACAATAAGAAGAGCGCACAGAGCCGAAAAGAGGATCGGAAAAGGGCTCTTCAAGAGGCTGTGGAGGGATGCAATTTCGGTGAGGTACCGACAGTAAAAGCTGTATCTGAATACCTTGGAATCTCTGAGCGGACAGTACGGGATCGCATCAAAGAGCATGGAGGATATACGATCAAAGATGGTGAGGTACATAAAAAAGTAAAAAAGAAGAGTGCGGGGAAGACTGAAAGTTCAGACATCCCCGCCGGAGAATAAATTGCGGGAAAGCCTTAAAAATAGACATCCCCGCACTGGCATGGAATGACGGGGAAGACTAAATTCAAGGCATCCCCGCAATGAGCCGAAGAGTGCGGGGAAGACTGAAAACAAGACATCCCCGCGGTGGCGGGGAAGACTACCCCCTAAAGGGGGTAAAATAAAATCCCCGCACTGGGTTACGGGGGTAGGAGAGGGACGGGCCTAAGGCTGCCCGGCCCCGTCTCCCTTCCCCCTCCCCGTAACGAGGGCGCACAGAAAAAAAGAAAGATGATTTCACACGTTAAAGAGGTGAAGTGAATGGAGTTTTTTATGGCAATGGTCCCGCCGACTATTACGCACCAAGAAAAGCAGGTGCATGTGGTGAATGGTAAGCCAAAGTTTTACGAGCCGCAGGAGTTGAAAGCGGCCAGGGCAAAACTGGAAACATATCTGGCGCAGCATAAACCAGATCAGAAGTACGAGGGGGCGGTGGAGCTGGTCTCTACCTGGTGTTTTCCGCGGGGGAAGCACAAGGATGGAGAATACCGGATCACAAAGCCGGATACAGACAACCTTCAGAAGCTTTTGAAAGACTGTATGACGGCGGTGGGATTTTGGAAAGATGATGCCTTGGTCTGCCGAGAGATTGTGGAAAAGTTTTGGGCAGATATTCCTGGAATCTATATCCGGGTGACAGCGTTATGATGGCAGTCAGGACAGTTTTCAATCTCTTCTGCGACTGCTGGCAGCTGTATCGGAAATACATCACGAAAGCATTAAACGAGGATGACCTGGATAGATTTATCCAGGAGTCAGGAAATCTTTTCCGGAAGTATGGGAAGGATCCTTTGGCCAAGGATCTGCTACTGGCTGTAACAAATGAGATTGAGAGGATGGAGAAAGAAAAGTGATAAAGAAAAAGGGAATGAATCCAGCACTGGCGCGAATGACGCAGATCCGGAAGGACAATATGCTGATCAGTGCGGCGGGGAAAGCCAACATGATCATATCGCTTATGGTGCTGCATGATAAGTTCGGCTATGGAGAGAAGCGGCTGAACAAGTTCATTGATGAGTACCAGAAGCAGCTGGACGCGTACAACAGCGGATATGTGGAAAGTGTGAAGGACTTTACGGATGTGCTGAAAGAAGAATGTGGGATTGAGTTGAAATAGCAGAGAAAGGAGCCAGCCTCCGGCCGGGGCAAGGGTATACCGGGCTTCTTTGGAAAATGGAAAGACATAAAAAGATCAAATGTGAGTTATACAGAGACTCAATGCAGAACTATAAAAAGTATGCCATACCGCCGGCACAGTTGATTATAGCGGATGTTCCGTACAATGTCGGGAATAACTTCTACGGAAGCAATCCCATGTGGTACAACGGCGGAGATAACAAGAATGGGGAAAGCAAGCTGGCAGGGAAAGCAGCGTTTAATTCAGATTTCAATTTCAACTTGTATGAATACTTCCACTTCTGTTCAAAGATGCTGAAAAAAGAGGACAAGAAGCCGATCACAAGAGGCAGAAGCAGCAACTCGCCGTGCATGATTGTGTTTTGCTCATTTGAACAGATACAGACACTTATCAATGCGGCGGCGAAACATGGATTTGTGCATTACATACCGCTTGTATTCTGTAAAAATTACAGTCCGCAGGTATTAAAAGCAAATATGCGGATCGTGGGAGCTACGGAATATGCGCTTGTGCTGTATCGGGATAGGCTTCCGAAGTTTCGGAATGGTGCAAAGCTGGACGAGAACGGAAAGACGATCAGAGGAACGGGTCACATGGTTTTCAACTGGTTCACCTGGGAGAAAGACGGGAAAGATATACCGAAAATTCATCCGGCACAGAAGCCGATTAAGGTGCTGAAACGGTTAATAGAGATTTTTACAGATCCCGGTGATGTTGTGATAGACCCATGCGCCGGCAGTGGCTCGACATTAAGAGCAGCACACGAACTGGGAAGGAGTGCTTTCGGATTTGAGATTGACAGAACGTTTTACAACCGGGCGAAAGATGAAATGCTGAGGTTTGAAAGCGATGGGCAGATGAGCCTGGAGGATTTCCCGGAGGTGCTACCATGAAAAAGAAAACGTCTGAGCAAGAATTAAAGGCATTGTGTAATAACATCCGTCAGGAAATAGATCACTGGGAGCATATCAACCAGAATGGATGTAACGATCCGGGTTATGCAGACGGGACAAACATGAACCTGACGCGGAATCACATCATATATGCTAAACGGCAGATTGTAGAGATATGCGAGCGTCACGGAATACCGATCCCAGAAGAGATGTATCTGCCGACTCCGCCTCAGGTAGATGATTACTATATGGCGAGCATGAAGCAGAAACGCAGAGTTGATATGATCGGACATCCGGAGCGGATTACAACGAAGAAAAACAGGTATGACAGAGAGCAGTTGTCGCTGTTCTAAGTTATTCATAAATCCATCCATAAATCAAAAATATAGACGGAAACGGCTGTAAATGGAGAAACAAGATGAGTAAAAAAGAGAAAGAGCCATCAGAGGTCCTGGCAGACTTCCTGAACTACATAGACCAGTGCCGGCGTGACTATCAGGCAGCCCACGATGCTGTCGGTATGGAGGATAAGCGCCTTCAGGATCTGCTGCACGGGCTGGAGTTCGCGGCAGATGAGAACGAGAAACGCCGTGCCGGGACGAAGCTCCAACAGAGCAGGCGGGAGCGACGACAGAAGAAGGATGAGGTAAAGCGCCTGGAGCTTATCGTCAAGTTCTTTGATGAGCCAAACCCGAAGAACACACTGAATAAGATGCGTCAGCTCCTGGGAAAGCAGAGGAAGGAAGAAGAGTACCTGAATGGTGAGCGGCATTACAACAACAGGATAAAAGAGTGATCAAGAAGAAAGGAGAACGAGTTGCGCGCATAATAACCGGTTTCTCCTGGATGAACAATGACAGAAAAAGAGATCAAGTTAGTGGAAGAGAATATACCGCTTGCATTACATATCGCAAAGCGCTGGACAGAAAGAACAGGAATGGATATGGACGACACCGTATCTGCTGCGGAATACGGGCTTGTGAAAGCCGCGAGAGGATTCGACCCGGACCGCGGACGGTTCAGCACATATGCAGGAAGGATCATGGAGAACGAGATCCGCATGGAGCTGAGGAAGCACAGCAGAAGGAGCAGGGAAATGCATCTTGAAGATCCAATCGAAGGGACAGAGGGGTTGAAGCTGAAAGACATGCTTGCTGATCCCAGGGACTGCTTTGAGCTTTCCGAGGCAGTGTGCGAGCTGATGAAAAGGAGCGGCACCCTTACGGAGCGGGAAAGGACCGCAGTTATGATCCGGATCGAACACCCGGAAAAGTCACAGGCGGAATGCGGGAGGATGATGGGGATCAGCCAGTCCTTGTTTTCAAGACGCCTGATTGATGCGAGAAGGAAGATGGCGGGCGCATAAAACAGAACAAACGAAAGGAGAGCACAATGAGAATACTTAAATTTCATGGATACAGTGATGATACATTCGGAGAGTATGGAAAGACAGGGCAGGACGTGGATAACTACGGAAGCCTGGGACCCGTTCAGTGTGTTATAGACTGCGGAGGGCAGGGAAGGCTGATGGTGATTGGCCAGTATACCAAAGCATCGCTGGATAATGGATGCTGGATGATAGGCGTAAGCAAGGTGGAAGAGTATGATGATTTCCCGGATTGGAAGATCGTGGCGGGATATTGCGCGAAAGTCGAGTATTCCCCGGAGCTTGTTATCGAGATTCCGGACGGTCCTTTTGAACTTGAGTGGTACAAAAACGGAGTAAGAGTATAAGGGTGAAAGGAGAGCGGAGATGGAGAGGTTAACAAAAAGAAATGAATGCGGTGATGCATATTATCCAGAATGCTATGAACGCTGTTATGGAGAAGGATCATCTGAGAAATGCAATGATTGTGATTATGATGAAAAGATATGTGAAACTCTGGCTGATTACGAAGACACCGAACTCACCCCGGAGCAGATCGTGGAACTGTCAGAATCAGTAAAGAAAGTACAAGAACACTTCGATGGCGTGATCACTGCCGGACAGATTGTTGATTTCTTTGTAGATTTCTATATTGCTCAGGGTGATGATTCCAGAGTAGAAGATGCTATTCTTCTGACGAACGAGGAGGCATCCAGATATCGGGAGCTGAAGGAGCGGGATACGGCGAAAGCGCCAATAAAAGACACTGATTCAGGTGTAAGGTATACGGATGATTATATTTGCCCGAATTGCGGAAAGCACTTCATAGGAACAGGAATTGCGGCGTTTTGTTATCATTGCGGACAACGATTGAAGTGGGAGGAATAAGTATGGCGAAGCTATT
>CALWFV010000057.1 GCA_944377745.1 uncultured Mediterraneibacter sp.
GAAAAATTGACATAAAAAAAGCAGGTTTTATGCGGCCTGCAAGTACTTTTTTATTTATTCAACTGTCAAACTCCCGATCGCATTGACCATTGATCCGTTTTCAAAGATCCTCTGGAAATTTTCCAGCCCCACAAAGTTAAAGTTATAATTGATGCCGTTAAAGTCCGTTATACTGTAGTAAAATAACTGCAGCAGAGGATAGATCCACAAAATAAGGAAAAACAACAGTGCCGGGATCAGAAAAACGTACATCTTGTTCGTAAAAACAAGAGAATTATTTCCGCCGGATTTTTTCCTCTTTTTCTTTTTATCCATTCTGTTTCCCCTTTCTGAAGCAGGCTGCTCCGGCTTCTCATTTTCACAGCCAAAGCAGCCTGTCTTCTATCTCTTTATTCCTTTTTACTCATCACATCAGATCCTGGAACCTGGTCTGCATTTCCTGAGTGATGTCATCTACAGTCGTTCCCTGTCCGCCGATCATCTCGCCGAACTTCTCTTCCATAGTTGTCTCTGTTCCTGACGGCCATGCCTGGTTGCACCAGTGGAATGCTTTGCCTTCATTCATCATATCTACGAATGGTCTGAACAGTTCGTAATTTGCTGTCTGATCAGCTCCCTCGCCGTATGTGGCGATGATCTTTCCGGTAGAAAGATATGCATCCCAGATCTCGGACTCGCCGTCGAACCAGTAATCCAGAAGTTCTTTGCACTCGTCGATGTAGTTAGATCCTGAATAGATGCTATACCCCGCTGACAGGCAGGTAGCCGTATAGTTATCGCCGGACTGAGACGGGATGGGGAAATATCCTCTCTCGAATGCTCCTGCCTCGCCTTCCGCCATCAGAGCCGGTGCGTTGAAAGATCCGTCAAAGGTCATCGCCGCATTTCCGTCGATGAACTCCTGAATCGCCTGGGAAGCTCCCAGCCCCAGCGTCTGTGAAGAATCAATGTATCCGTTCTCATACAGCTCATTGTACATTTCAAGCACTACATCCCAGGTTCCCTCGTCAGTAAAGGAAGTATCGCCTGTCCTGAGCTGTTCGTCATAGTCCGGATTCTGGGAATAGATTTCATTGCATGCGATCTGATACAGTCCGAACTGCATGACATACATGTCCTTGTCGCCCATAACGATCGGCTGATAGCCGGCATCCTGTATCTTCTGGCATGCATCAAGGAATTCATCCCATGTCTGCGGCTCTTCTGTAATTCCGCACTCTTCAAAGATATCTTTATTGTAGTATGTTCCAAGGATGGATACTCCTGCAGTACAGGTCACGATATCATCTTCATAAGTGACCGCGGACAGATCGCTCATATTGTCTACCCAGTTCAGATCGTTCAGCGATGCGAGATATCCCGCCTCCGCCAGTGAGTAGCAGGAATTTGATCCTGCGTACATCGGCTGTGTCAGGATGATGTCAGGGCATTCACCGGAAGCAAGCCTTGACCTTAATGTCGTGTAATAATTGTCATCAGGAAGTTTGGTAACCTCAAGTGTCACATTCGGCCACTTCTCCTTGACCAGTTCCGGCAGGACTTCGGTCTCAAAATCATTCTCTGTCGCCACACCGGAAACCATCATCGTGATCGTGATATCCCCCGCATTCTCGATCGCCTGGGAATCATAAGGGCCGGACGATTCCGCCTGTGCGCTGTCCTCCTCCGAACTTCCGCCGCCTCCGCATGCCGCCAGCATGGATGCTGTCATCGCAGAGACACATAATAAAGAAATCAGTTTTTTTGCTTTCATTTCTCTATTCCTCCCTTCAGATTTTCTTGATAAAATGATGTTACCATATCGGCGGTATACTTTTGTCGGAAAATGTGGTATACTTTTTTTGGTTCGAAACGATCATAAAAGGAAGGAGTGCCCCATGAAGCTTCGCACAAAATTCTTTCTTATTTTTTCCATACTTGCAGTCATCCCTCTTGTAGTCCTGACACTGTACTCCTACGAGCATTACCGTGAAGTGACCTATCAGCGCATGGACGAACTCTCTGATAATTTATTCCGGAACGCCGTCACGGCAACGGACAATACACTGGATACGATCACGCGCAGTATCCGCTTTCTAACCTTCTATTCCGATAACAACGATTATTCTATCATCGAGAATCTCCGTCCATATGCAGAAGACACGGAAGGTTTTTCATCCTATGACATTTTTGTAACCAATCAGCATCTGAATTCCATCTTTCAGAATATCATGGCCTCTTATGATTATATAACCGGCATCTATATCTTCACTCCGACGGATGTTGTGTTCAGCTGCTCCCAGTCTTCCAGTTCCGTATCCGGGAATTATTCTCCTCAGAACTCTCTGTGGTACAGAGATACACTCTCTCTGGACGGACAGTTTTACGTGAGTTCTTTTGTAGATCCGGATATGTTTATCAATGCTCCCGACAGCGCGGTATATTTTTCCGTCAGCATCAATGACGTCTACACCCACAAATTTCTCGGAGTGATCCTTGTATCCTGCGCCCCGTCAATCTTTGACTTGAGCACAGTCAATACAATGGATGATTCCGCACTCTTGTATATAAGAAATAAAGATACAGATTTCACCCTTTATTCCAACATTGATGAACTGCCCCGGGATTTTTCCAACGCTGACCTTAAGATCCACCGCGCTTCCCTTGGAATTGATTCTCTGGAACTTACCGCGGCTTTTAATTACGACAGTCTTTACGGAGAATTCAGCCTGACCAGCATTCTTCTCCTTGTCATCGCCTTTACCTGTATCGTGATCTGCCTTGTTCTCGCTTACGTTGTGACCAAAAATATGATCCGCCCGCTTGAGAATCTCAGCAGTGCCATGTCCCATCAGGGAAAACAGCAGCTTACCTTCTCCAGTCCGTATATGAACCGCACGGATGAGATCGGGACGCTTTACAACGAATACGCAAATATGCTGGATGAACTGAATGCTTCTATCAAAAGGGACTATCAGGACAAACTGAATATCCTTGACGCCCAGATGAAATCACTGGAAGCAAGGATCAACTCCCACTTTCTCTTCAACACACTGGAATCGATCAACAGCATGGCGGAAATCGATGACAACGAAAACATCGCGACCATGTCCCTTGCTCTCGGCAACATGTTCCGCTATGCGATCAAAACGCCCAGCGAGATCGTCACCTTAAAAGACGAGATCGACCATGTAAAAGATTATGTCTCCATCCAGGCGATCCGGTTCAGCAACCGCTTTTCGCTGACGCTGGATATCCCGGAAGAGCTGTACAGTCAGAAGGTGTTAAAGCTGATCCTTCAGCCTCTGGTGGAAAACGCATTTTATCACGGTCTGGACTACTGCACTGCCGGGGACAATATCACGGTCCATGCAGAACGTTCGGGAGATATTCTTTATATCACGGTATCTGACAATGGGCAGGGAATTTCGGAAGAAACACTCCGTTCCATTCATCAGAAACTGAGTGAAGAAGCCTCTTTCACTGAACTCGGGCACCGGAACAAACAGGGAATCGGCTTAAAAAATATTCATTCACGCATAGAGCTTTATTACGGAAAGGGATATGGGCTGACGATAAAGAGCACGCCCGGACAAGGGACAGCCATCACGATAAAAGTTCCTGTCCTGTAAAACCGGGCAGGATCCGCTAAGGCAAGGAGGTCAAAATGTATACATATATTATCATCGACGATGAAGAACTGATACGAAAAGGAACGATCAAAAAACTGAAAGGGCTTCAGGACCGGGTGACATGCATCGGAGAGGCGCAGGAAGGCAGCGAAGGAATCGAACTGATCTCCCGTCTTCACCCTGACTTCGTCATCCTGGACATGCAGATGCCCGGGATCAACGGAATGGAACTGCTGCCCTATCTTGCGGAGCATTATCCTGATATGCCTCTGATCGTAATCAGCGGATACCGCAATTTTGATTACATCAAACAGGCCATTTCCTCCAACGCACTTGAATATCTTCTGAAACCCTTCAGCAAAGAGGCGATCAGGGAGGTCACGCTGAAAGCCATTGAACGGATTGAAGACCGTTCCCAGATCTATGACCAGATCAAGACGACAGAAAATGAAAAAGAACAGGTACAGTATGAGTACGACCTTCAGATCATAAAAAATCTTATCCTCGGATATCAGACTTCTGAAACCCATCTCACATCAGGAAAATTAAGTTTTATATCCGAAAATCACGATCTGTGCCTGCTCGCTTTCAATTTCTCCAGCCCGGTATCAGAGGATTCGATGAACGCTCTTCTTGCCGAACTGGGAGTGGAAGATCTGATCCTGTATTTTTCCAGTCCTGCAAGCGAACACCTGGGGCTTCTGCTTCTCTTCATTCCTCAGCAGAATCCCGTTCACAGCAAAAAATTCGTAGATCAGATCCTTGACACACTGATTCCGCAGCTGAATGATCTGGGACTTTCCCCCGTGGTCGGGATCAGCTCTGTTCACAGCTCTGTCTCCGAGCTCGGGCAGACTTACAAGGAAGCCGCAGCAGCTTTGAACCATCAGCTGATCTCTGCTGATGCGCCATTTTGTTACTCCTGTCAGTACGATTATGAATCGCTTGCGATTTCATGGGAAAAAGAGGATGAACTTCTCTTCCGGATCGAAGCCGGAATGGAGGAGGAAGTGTCAGAACTGACCCGCGAATTTTTCCGGTACTGCCGCACTCTGCCGGGATGCACGCTGGCTGATGTAAAATACCAGTGTTATCTTTTCTCTGACCAGTGCAGACAGATCCTGGATGAATATATGCATACCCCGGATTCCCTGAAATCCTCCGCCAGTATGCAGGATGTAGTAAACCATATCTTCTCTCTCCGGGATCTGATGGACTACTATAAACAGTTTTTTGTGAACATTGCCAAGATGATCCGCCCGAACAGTGTGTACGCGATTGATGATGTGATCAAAAAGGTACAGATCTATATCGAAAGAAATTATCAGAAAAATCTGTCCCAGGAGTTTCTCTCCTCTCTGTTCTATATAAACCGCAGTTATCTGAGCACACTGTTCCGGGAACGAACCGGAGAAAAATTCGTGGATTATCTGAATGATGTGCGTATTGAACGATCAAAGGAACTTCTGATAAGCACAGACCGAAAAATGTACCAGATTGCCAAAGCTGTTGGTTATGATAATGTAAAGTATTTTTTCCGCATTTTCAAAAAACGTGAAAAAATGACACCTGAAGAATACAGGAGTGCTCATACCTGAGCACTCCCTTTTCACTTCTGCCCGCAGTAGCCTTCCGCTCTCAGATCCTTCCCGACTTTCACATACTCCCGGCTGTTCTTATACAGCTTTTCCCTCTCTGTTTCTGAAAGGGTTCTCACTACTCTCGCCGGATTTCCGACCGCAAGGCTCCCGTCCGGAATTTCCTGACGTTCAAGCACCACACTGCCCGCGCCGATCAGGCACTCCTTCCCGATCTTCGCCCCGTTGAGCACCACCGCGCCCATCCCGATCAGGCTGCCGTCACCGATAGTGCACCCGTGGATCACCGCGTTATGACCGACCGTAACATAGTCCCCCACTGTCGTCGGGAATCCCCTGTCCGCATGAACCGTACAGTTATCCTGGATATTGCTGAAGTTTCCGATCACGATCTTCTCCGCATCTCCCCGGAGAACAGCATGGAAAAGAACGGTGGAGTTCTCTCCCACTGACACATCTCCGACCACAACAGCTTCTTTTACAATATTTGATGAATCCGCTGTTTTCACTCTTCCTCTGTACATTGCTTCTCCTCGCTCTGTCTGTTCTTTTCCATTTCTGCCCCGCAGGTTCAGGCTCAGGCCGGTTTTTCCGCCTGTCTTGTTCTCAGCAGCATCACAGCCTCATAAGGTTTCATTTCTTCTGGCACATCCCCGTCATAATTATGGATCAGCACCTGCGCATCTTTCCACTCTCCGAGCAGCAGACACGCTGCCGGCGTCCCGGTGAAGTTGACGCACACCAGCATCTCACTCTCTTCTGTTGTCCTGGTGTATGCAAAGATCTGCTCATCATCCTCCATAAGAAGGTCAAACTTCCCGTCAATGAAAACAGGGTATTCTTTCCTCAGATGGGTCAGTGTGCGGTAATAGCTGTATACGGACTCCGGATCCCGGCGCTCTTCCTCTGCATTGATCTCTGTGTAATTCGGGTTCACTTCGATCCACGGCGTCCCTTCCGTGAAGCCGGCATTCTTCTCCGCGCTCCACTGCATGGGCGTGCGGGCATTGTCCCTGCTCTTCGCATAGATGGACTCCATCACGTCTTCCGGACTGTATCCCTCTTCCACACGTTCCCGGTAAAGGTTGAGCGTCTCGATGTCCTCATAATGGCTGATGTCGTCGAACCTTACATTGGTCATCCCCAGTTCCTCACCCTGATAGATGTAGGGTGTTCCCTGCATTCCGTGGAGCATGGTCGCCAGCATCTTCGCCGACTCTTTTCTGTACTCCTTGTCATCACCCCAGCGGGACACGATCCTTGGGAGGTCATGATTGTCCAGGAACAGGCTGTTCCATCCCGTCCCGTACAGAGCCTTCTGCCATTTCGACATGCACTGTTTCATCTTTACAAAGGGCAGCGGCGCCAGATCCCACTTCTCCTTCCCCGGCTGCTGATCCATAACCATATGTTCAAACTGGAACACCATGGAAAATTCGCTCCCGTCGGGGTTGCTGTACAGCTTCGCATTCTCCGTGTTGGCTCCCCAGGCTTCACCTACGGTGATCAGGTCTCCCTTCTGGAATGTCTCCCTGCTCATCTCCTGCAGGAACTCATGCAGCCTGGGGCCGTTGTTCGTGATCTTTTTGTCCGGTTCCTTGGCGATCTGATCTATCACGTCCAACCGGAAGCCGCCCACGCCTTTGTCCATCCACCAGAGGATCATATCATAGATCTTCCTGCGGACTTTCGGGTTCTCCCAGTTAAGATCCGGCTGTTTCACAGAAAACTGGTGGAAATAGTACTGCCCCAGTTCCGGCACCCACTCCCAGGCAGGACCGCCGAAAGCAGCCTTCATATCATTGGGAAGTTCTCCCTCCGCACCGTCTCTCCAGACGTAGTAATCGTGATATGGGTTGTCCTTCCCCTTCTTTGCCTCAAGGAACCATCTGTGCTCGTCCGAAGTGTGGTTCAGGACCAGGTCCATGATGATACGGATCCCCCGCTTCTTCGCCTCCGCGATCAGCTCTTCCATATCAGAGAGCGTCCCGAACATGGGGTCGATATCCTGATAGTCGGAGATATCGTATCCATTATCATCCTGGGGCGAGCGGTATACGGGCGAAAGCCACACCGCGTCGATCCCCAGATCCTTGAGGTAATCCAGCCTGCCTATGATCCCCCGGATATCCCCGATGCCGTCGCCATTGGAATCCTGAAAACTTTTCGGGTATATCTGATAGACCACCGCGTTTTTCCACCAGGGCTGTCTCTTCTTTTCTGTCATGTATCATATCCTCCTTATCAGTGTGCCGTTTTTCTCAAGTATATCATTCTGATAATTACGTGCAAACAGAACTTCTCCTGTTCCTTTAACCTTCACCGGTACCTCCGAGCAGTTCAGCAGTATCTCTGTTTTCTGCCCTCCCTCATCCAGCTTGATATATTCGACGCATCTGGGATTTTCATAGTTCCCCGGAAAATGAAAATGAAGGCTGCGGAACGTCTCTTCTTCCTTTCTCAGCCGGATCAGTTTTTTCATCTGTCCGATGCGCTCACGGTTCTCTTCCGATCCGATCTCATCCCAGGGCATACACCTTCTGCAGTCCGGGTCGAATCCTCCCTCCATGGCGATCTCTGTCCCGTAATAGATACAGGGGCTTCCAGGCAGGGTAAAGAGTACGACAAGCTGCTGGTAGAACTTGTCAAGATCATGGAAACGGTTCATCAGCCGTTCCGTGTCATGGGAGTCCAGGAGATTGAAAAGGACATTGTTGTTCTGCTGCATATACATAGTATAACAGCGGTTCACCATGTTTTCAAACTCTTCTTTTCCCATCGTCTGATCCAGAAAGAAATCATGGATGCCGCTCATCAGCGGATAGTTCATCACCGAGTCGTACTCATCTCCGGTCAGCCACTGGCTGGCGTCATGCCAGATCTCACCCAGCAGATAGATATCCGGCTTGATCTTTTTCAGATGTTCCCGCATCCGTTTCAGAAACCGGTGGGAGACCTCGTTTCCCACGTCAAAACGGATCCCGTCGATATCGTATTTGCGGATCCAGCCCTCGCACACCTGGCAGAAGTACCTGATCACTTCCTCATTGTTTGTATTGAGTTTTGGCATCCAGTCCGCAAAGGCAAAAGAATAGAACCTTCCATCTCTTGTATCCCCCATCTTCCGGATCCCGGACCAGTCCTGCACCATAAACCAGTCCGCATATGTGGACTCTCTGCCCTTTTCCTGTACATCCAGCCAGGGAGCAAACTTTCTGCCGCAGTGATTGAACACAGCGTCCACCATGATCCGTATTCCTCTGTCGTGTGCCTCAGAGACAAGGTGTCTCATGGTTCCGTCGTCCCCGAAGGAAGGATCGATCTTCGTGTAGTCCGTAGTGTCATATTTATGGTTCGTCTCTGCCTCCATGATAGGGTTCAGATAGATTCCGGTGATCCCCAGATCCTGAAGATAGGGAAGTTTCCTGCGGATTCCTTCCAGATCGCCGCCGTACTTTTCTTTATTTGTCACTTTCCCTGTCTGCCAGGGAACGATATCCGCATCCTTCTTCTCCGGCGTGCCGTTGCAGAAACGGTCCGGAAAGATCTGATACCAGACCGTACTGTTGACCCATTCCGGCGTCCGGTTCACGTCCGCCGGGTTCATCCAGGGAACTGTAAAGCACTGGAGCATCCTCCCGTCCATATTGATCTGTTCCTCTGTCAGGAAGCCGTCCTCAAAATAATACCAGACTTCTTTTTCCGTCTGAAGTTCGAAATAGTACTTACATCTTTTATAGGGCGGGATCAGCGTTGTGGTCCACCAGAGCTGATGAGGAAGACGTTTTTTATAGACGATCTCCTCCCTCTTCCCCGTCCATTTTTCATTTCCTCCCAGGATCCCCGCCTCGAAGGGATCCCCGTGATGGATAAACACCCTTTTTACATCATAACCGGTCTTCAGGTTGATGACCAGCCGTTCCTCATCCAGTGGATAACTCATCTGCTCTGATGTCTTGTGATATACTCCTGCAAATTCCATAGACAGATTTCCTCCTATTCTGATACTTATTCCGATACTTTCTCCAGACGTTCATATACTCTGAGGATTTCTCCCACGCTCCACGCCTGTGCAAAGCATCCCTTTGAGGAGACCGGATTCTCCCCGTCGTATATCTCCGGAAGCTGTCCTATGCATCCCTCCCGGAGAGCGCTCTCCATCACCTCAAGATGCGCCTTCACTTCCTCTTTTGTCTCTTCACTGTCTCCGTTCACTTTCAGACGGGCAAGGTAGTAGGCTCCCAGAGGATAAACCCAGACCGTCCCCTGGTGATATGCCAGATCCCGCTCCAGCACCTCTCCGCCGTAGGAAGGCCGGAACTGGGGATCATCCTGAGAAAGGGTACGCAGTCCGTAAGGGGTATAGAGTTTCTCAAATACCGTGTCCACCACCTGCTGTTCCCGCTCCGGATCCAGCATGGTAAACGGCATGGAAACAGCCCAGATCTGATTGCACCGGATCTGCATATCCGCATCCGTCCCGGAGATCACATCTTTCAGGCAGTGCTTCTCCTCCATCCAGAATGCTTCCGTGAAAGATTTTTTTACCTTTTCCGCCAGCGTCCCATACCCGGTTCCGTCCCCGTCTCGCTTCCGGGAAAACTCAGCCATGATGCGCAGGGCATTGTACCAGTATGCATTCACCTCCACCGGTTTTCCGTGACGGGGCGTGGGCAGGATCTCTCCCACCCGGACGTCCATCCAGGTGACCTGATCCAGTCCGTCTCCTGCCGTGATCAGTCCGTCCTGAGCCATATGGATCCCGAACCGTGTTCCCTTTCTGTAGCCGTCCAGGATCCGTTCCATGACCGGATACATCTCTTCCACAAACGCCAGATCCTTCGTCGCTTCATAATACAGCCATACACAGTTGATGAACAGAAGCGCCGCGTCAACCGTATTGTACATGGGTTCTTTCCCACCCTCGGGGAACAGATTGGGCATCAGCCCTTCCTTCTCGTACCGGGCAAAGGTACGAAGAATAGATTTTGCCTCATCGTATCTCCTGGTAGACAGACAGATTCCCGGAAGCGCGATCATGGTGTCTCTTCCCCAGTCCTCAAAGAAAGGGAAACCTGCCAGTATGGTATCTCCCCCCGTGGATTCCCGTTCTGCGATGAACTGAGAAGCGCTTTTTGCCAGACATTCTGCCATATCTGATGAAAAACCGGCCCGGTCTCCCAGCTCTCGACAGTATTCCTTCTGTCCGCGTATGATCTCTCCGGCGGTTCCGGGAGCCGGCAGTCTTTCCGCCGCTCCGGACACAGAGAACACCACAGAAATCTCTCTGTACTCTCCGGCTTTTATCACTGCACAGATCCGGCAGCCTGCCTTTGCGCTGCCCGTGCTCCTTCTCCCATCGCAGGCGTCATAGCTGTAGTAATACGTCTCTTCCCGCTCCGGGATTTTCTCCGTCTGTGCGTCAGTCCGGATATGGAGTGTCAGTCCTTCGCTCTCGATCCGGTCCGCCTCAAAGCGGAACTCCTGTTCCGCCCTGATGTCATTTCCCTTGGGCACGAACTGTACAAAAGGAATGACTGTGATCCTTGCGTCTTGCCGTGAGCGGTTGCGCACCCTGTATAACACTGCAATCCTGTTCTCCCCCTGCTGCATAGCGGCTTCCTTTTCGATCTCAATGCCGTTTACAAGAAATCTCCACACCGGCGTATCCTCATAGGAAAATGCACTGAGATTCCGGTATCCTTCTTCTCTGGTGCCGTCGGCAAATTCCTGGCTGGAGAGAGGATATCCTTTTCCATTTATCTCAATCCTCTCTGCCAGCCGGTGGATCACATTGTATCGGCTGTTTGGCGCTTTCGTGCACGCCATGAGAAAGGCGTGGTCATTGCGCGCCGCCGATCCGGTCATGGTCATGGAGGAGAACCCGCCCAGCCCGTTGGTCATCAGATAACAGTTCTCCTGTCCTCTCTCAAATGTCTTCCAGTCCTGCTTTCCATAGATCCACTTCATACTGCCTTTCTCCTTCCAAGTTCACTTTCTCCCAGAGCGTCCCGGACACAACCAAGCACCGCCACGCTCTGAGCTTCCACAGAAATAGTCCCCTCCACCGGGACAGACGCCTTCCAGAGCATGCTGTTATGTGCGTCGCACAGAACTTCCCAGCCCTCTCCCGGCAGAGAGACTTCTTCCGGTTTTTCCGTACTGTTGTAAACGACCATCAGAGTCTGCCATCTCGTGTCACTGTCCTGCCCTCTGTTGTCCATCAGATAGGTGACAATGCCGCCCTCTCTCTTTTTCCCAAAGATCCTCTGAGCCGCTTTTTCTGATTTATCGCACATTCCCGGGAGCTGCCTTCTCAGAGCGATAAGTCCTTTATAATACTCCACAAGGGTGCGCTCCTCCCATGCCTTTCTCCAGTCCAGACGGTTCAGCGAGATGGGCGCATTGAAGGAATTATCATGTCCCTCCTTTGTGCGTGCAAACTCTTCCCCGGAGAGGAGGAACAGGGTTCCCTGGCAGGTCATGTAAAGAGCCGCCGCCATCCGGTTCAGCCGCATCAGATTCTCCCCTGGCGCAGTCTCAGCCAGCTTGTCCCAGAGCGTCTGATTGTCATGGGCAGAGACATAGGTGATGATCTGAGACGGGGCTTTTGCACAGATCCCTTCCCCTTTCTTTCCCACATGCTCTCCGCCATCCAGACACCATGCCCCGACGCTGTAAAGGATCTCCTCCTCCTTGTTCTCTCCGCCGTTGATGAATCCCGGAAGTTTTGTCTTCAATGCGGATCCCTTGACCGCATCCCGCGTGTTGTCGCAGAACATACCCACATTCTCATCCAGAAGACGGACATTTTTCTTCAATGCAGGGACTGCGTCCCCCTCCATTGCCGTCACGTCCGCGGACCAGGGTTCTCCGAAGATGAGCTTTACGCCTTTCCCGTAGCGCCGGTCAAGCTCTCTGCGGATCCGGTTCATGAGATCAACGTCCAGAAGCCCCATCAGGTCAAAGCGGAACCCGTCGATATGATATTCCTCTGTCCAGTAGAGCACAGACTCCAGGATGAACTTCGCGCACATCTCCCGCTCGCTTGCCACATCATTGCCGCAGGCGGAACCGTTGGAGATCCTCCCGTCGTCGAACACCCGGTAAAAATACCAGGGCGCTGTCCTCTGGAACCAGGAATCCAGAGAGTAGGTATGGTTGTACACCACATCCATGATGACGCCGAACCCCTGGGAATGAAGGGACTGTATCATCTCCTTCATCTCCCGGATCCGCACTTCTCCGTGGGCCGGGTCAGTTGAATAAGATCCCTCGGGCACGTTATAGTTCACCGGGTCATATCCCCAGTTGAACTCAGTGTCTTCCCCCGCCTCATTGACGGAACCGTAATCATATGCGGGCATAATCTGGATGTGGGTCACTCCAAGATCCCTGAGATAGGGGATCCCGGTGGGATGCACGCCGTCTCCGTCCAGAGTGGTGTCCGTGCAGGTGAACGCCTTGTATTTTCCCCGGTATTCTTCCGGAAAACCTCCGGAAGGATCCCAGGAGAATTCCTTGACATGTAGTTCATAGATGATCCGTTCCGGCCTTTCTTCCGGAGTCCTGTCTTCCTTCCATCCCTCCGGATCCGTACGCCTTAGGTTCACTGCCATGCTCCGCACTCCGTTGACTCCGCAGGCTTTCGCATAAGGATCCGCCGATCGGATCTTCTCCCCCTCGATCTCAAGGGTATAGTCATAGTAGACTCCGTGGAGTTCCTGCTCCGTCTCCCATCCCCAGACGCCCTTCTCCCTTTTTTCCATGGGAATAAACCGGAATGCTTCTCCGCCCTCCCCGTCTCTGTACAGATTGAGGGTGACGCTCCGGGCGGAAGGGCTCCACAGGCGGAAGGCCGTGCCTTCCGGCGTGCACTGTACGCCAAGGTCGTCTCCTTCATAAATATAGTTGTCCTTAAAATCCGATGTCGAGTAATATTTTTTCCATTCCAATGCTGTCTTCATATTTATCTGCCTTTCCTCAGTGTTCATAGTATACCGTGGACACTAAGCTCGTGAAATACCTCGCTAAGTGTCCAGGTATTACTCTCACCAGGCTCGAAAACACCTCGCCAAGTGTTCATAGTATACCAGAAAAGCTGCAAATTACAGTTCATATTTGCAGCTTTTCATTCTTTACCCTTTGACGGCTCCTGAAAGTCCGTCTACATAATACCTCTGCATGTAGAGGAACAGTGCCGCGATCGGGATCGAGATCAGGACCGCCCCCGCGGCAAAGCTCGTGTACCAGCTGTCGATGTACTCCTTCTCCAGCATCTTCCACAGCCCGATGGCAATGGTATACTGGTCGGAATTGGCACGGCAGATCACCTTCGCAAAGATGAAATCCAGCCACGGAGACATGAAGGACGTCAGCGTGGTATAGATGACGATCGGTTTGCTCAGAGGCAGTGTGATCCTTGTGAAGATCTGCCATCTCGTACATCCGTCCAGCAGAGCCGCCTCGTCCACCGCGATGGGGATCGTGTCGAAGAATCCCTTCGCGATCTGGAAACTCAGCGCCGCGCCTCCTGAATAGACAAGGATCAGAGCCAGCTTGATCAGATTTCCCTCTGTCATTCCCAGTGCCTTCAGGATGAAGTACACCGCGATCATGGACATGAATCCAGGGAACAGTCCGAGGATCATCGCCATGTTCATATACGGCTTTCTCATCTTAAACCGAAGCCTTGACAGACAGTAGGACACTGCCAGCACATAGAACGTTGACAGGATACAGGAGCAGACGGCGATGAACAGTGTGTTCATGAACATCTGCGGGAAGTTCAGGATCGTTGTGTCCGTAAAAAGCTTCACATAATTGTCTATGGTAAAGGACTGCGGAAGGAAGGTCGATACATAGGAACCTTTCTCTGCACGGAAGCTGGTCAGGACGACCCACACGATGGGGAACACCCAGATCACCGCCAGGATCGCGAGGATCACATGGACGATCGTATTGTTGATAAACCGTTTTCTCTTCGCAGAATGCATTTTCTTTCCAGCCATGCTTAGAACCCTCCTTCTTCTTTATAAGACTTGCTGTTATGGTATGTAAACAGCGCGCCGATGGCGAGGATCACGAATGTCAGGATACCGATGACGGCACCGATGTTGTAGTACTGTTTGTCGATGGTCAGCTTGTACAGCCAGGTAACAAGCAGGTCCGTCTTTCCTGCCGTGGATGCAAGATCCGTAACCGGGTCGCCTCCCGACAGAAGGTAGATGACATTGAAGTTGTTCACATTTCCCGTAAAGGTAGTGATCAGATACGGGGTTGTGACATAGAGCATATACGGCAGTGTGATCTTGAAGAAGATCTGGATCGCATTGGCCCCGTCCACTCTTGCCGCCTCATAGAGTTCCTCCGGAATATTCTGGAGCACTCCGGTGAGCTGGAGCAGTGTATAGGGTACGCCCACCCAGACGTTTACAATGATAACGGTCACTCTTGCCCAGGTCGGATCCGTGAAAAACGGAAGGCTCGCGTCCGAGGCGATCAGTCCCAGATTTCTCAGGAGCACGTTGATGGCTCCTTCCGGCTGGAGCATGGTCCTCATGATCAGCAGAGATACGAACATGGGCACCGCACAGGAGAGCACGAAGCAGAATCTCCAGAATCCTTTCGCCCTTGTCCCTTTCCTGTTGATCAGAAGAGAGATGATCATACCGAATATATAGTTGGAAAATGTTGCAAAGAACGCCCAAATCAGCGTCCATCCAAGTACAGACCAGAAGGTGCTCCCAAGGATACTGCTGAAATCAAACAGCGCCTTGAAGTTCTCCAGTCCCACCCAGTCAAAAAGCATCAGATGGTTGTCGATCTTACTGTAGTTCGTGAATGCCATACAGATCATAAATACCAGCGGCAGTACGGTAAACGCAAAGATGAAAAATACCGGCGGCGTCATGAGAAGTCTGTGAAGGTTCTCATGGAGAAGCGTCTTAAGATCCTCCGCAAAGTTATTTACGTGTCTTCCTTCTTTTGCCAGGCATTCTGCCTTGTATGCGCTGCGGAGCGCTCCTCTCCACGCAAGGAACATCAGGACCGTCAGCAGCACAGTCGCCACACCGTAGAGAAGGATCAGGATCGACTGATCTCCCTTTGTGTACATATAGACCTGAGCCGCTTCATCCCAGTACTCCTCCTGGGGGACAGATCCCAGTGACGGCAGCATTCCAAGGAAGCCGATGCCGTTCACGATCATAAACACCACGTAAGCCACTTCTATCGCAAGGTACAGAAGACCTTTGATCCTCTGCCCATGCACCATGTTTCCGAATCCCATGAGCACCATGGAAAGTTTTGTCTCAAGACCGCCTTCCCTGATCGCTCTTGTGCATGTATACGGAGTCGGAAATTCATTTACTCTCTTTTTTAATATTCCCATCCTCGTCACCTCATCTTAGATTCCATCGCTGTTCATCGCGTCGTTCATATTCTCTGTCTGTTCTTCTGCGTTGTCATGGGTAATGCTTCCGTTTCGGATTCCCTTGCCCATGTTCTCCACAGGAGTCCAGCAGTTGCTCATCTTTGAGACAAACGGCTGCAGGATGGATGTCCTGTTGAATGTATCGTTCTGCGCGCTCACCACCGCATCGGAGCTGATCGACTCATCTGACAGCAGCTCTGTATTACAGGGGATCGTTCCGCACAGTTCATAATGCGCTCTCTGTGCCTCCGCTGATCCAAGGTATACCGCCAGTTCAATGGCTGCCACCATGTTCTTACTGTTCGGATTGACTCCAATGGCTTTGGAACCGGCGTATGCCATCATCTGCTTTTCTTCTCCGTTGAGAGTGAATGTCGGCAGAGCCGCAACCCCCATATTGTCTCCCAGGATCTCCTCGATCGCATTGGCGTCCCAGGAACCGGTGAACATGGCGTTGATGCTTCCGTCACGGAGTCCCGCGATACCGGATCCCAGATCGTCGATCCTGAAATTCGGATTGGACTCCAGGTCAATCAGATAGTCGGTGACCTCCACCGCTTTCTCGCCGCCAAAATCAACGCCCGCGGATTCATCCGTTCCGTCTCCGAACAGGGTACAGCCGTTTCCGATGTAAAACGCCGGAAGGTACCAGGAGTTGACAAACGGGAAGGATACTACGCCTTTTTCCAGCATGGTATCCAGATTTTTCACATCTTCCTCTGAAAATACGCTCTTGTCATAATACATGAACCAGGTATTCGTGGTGAACGGCACGCCGTAGAGATCGCCGTCCATGATCAGAGAATCCAGCACCTCCTGAGAGTTGGTCGATTTGATCTCCTCCCGATACTTTCCTCCGAATTTCGCCAGGGCGTTGGCGTCCGTCATCGTTGTCAGCGTGTCATTCGCATACATAAAGACGTCCGCGCTCGCCTCCGGGTCCTGGGATACCTGTCCCGCCGCGCTCGCCTCGTCCGCAACGCCATAGACAAACGTGATGTCCCACTCCGGATGGTCCTCTGCAAAATTATTGCACATCGTCTGGAGCCATTCTCCGCTGTCCTTAGACTGATCGTTCTGCGGGGACCATACCATCAGGCGGACATTTTCTGTTCCGCCTTCTGAGGAATCGCTTCCGCATCCGGTCAGAGAAGTCGCTGCAAGTCCGAATGTCATCACTCCTGCCAGCAGCACCACAACTGCTCTTTTTCTCATTTCCTTCATCCTCCATTCTCGAAAGTTTCGAATTGTTTCGGTAGTTCATATCATAGACCTTCTTTCCGGATTCGTCAATCCTGTTTTCCCGTAAAATATTACGATTTATCGCTTTTGCATAGTTTTCTCCCCTGTTTTTTGTGCACTTTTTCTTATCTTCTTTATTATTCATTACGAAACTTTTCAAAACAGAATTGCCCGGTCATTGATTTTCCAACTTATTTCTAATATAATATTTTCAGTTGCTTTTTCCTGACAGTTTTACAGAGAGGAACGTGAGAAAATGACGACAATCCAAGACATTGCCGATAAACTGGGCATTTCCAAGGGAACAGTTTCCAAGGCACTGAACGATGCACCAGATATCAGCGAAACATTACAAAAACAGATTCTTGAAACCGCCGTGGAACTCGGATATACACGACTCCGGCGTTACAAGAACTCCGCCCGGAAACTTTGTATTCTGGTTGAAGAGGGAAATATACAATACACAGAGCCTCATCATTTTGCCTATGATATTGTCATGGGTTTTCGACAGATGGCAGAGCCTGCAGGCTTTGAGGTAGAGATCATTCCGGTAAATGAGACGACCCAGAACTCCGTTTCCTACGAGGTCTTCATGCTGCAGAACGATTATGCAGGATCGTTTGTACTCGGTTTTTCTCTGAACGATCCCTGGATGAAAGACTTCGAGACAAGCAGGACCCCGGCGGTACTCTACGACAATCAGATCCGTGGAAACCCGTTCACCGCATACATCGGAATTGATAACGATGAAGGCATGGATCTTGCCGTCGCGCACCTGAGATCTCTCGGCCACGAAAAGATCGGCTATCTGAGCAGTGCTCTTGAGTCTCATATCATGCAGGTCCGTTACAACGCCTTTTTCCAGGCGCTGAAGCAGCACGGTCTGGACTCCGATCCCGCTCTTGCAGGATGCTCCTTCTTCCTTTCCGAGTGTATGGAGCAGCACCTCCCGCGCCTTCTGGATATGGGTGTGACCGCCATCGTCTGCGGTCAGGACACGATTGCCAGCGCGGCTCTGGTCCAGTGCCAGCAGCTAGGCTATAAGATTCCACAGAATTTAAGTATCGTAGGATTTGATGATCTTCCCATCTGCCCCTATACTTACCCGCCGCTCACCACCATACGGCAGGACCGGATCAACATCGGGAAATGCGGCTACTACGCGGCCATCAGCCTTCTGAACGGGGTTTCGATCGGAACGATCCTGCTCCATGCGCAGCTCATCGTCAGAAATTCTTCCGGATCACCCGCCCGGAAATAAAGGCCACTTGCAGGGCTTATTGCGCAGATCGAGTAGGAGGTAGGCGATTATTTCGCCTACCGACCTCTCACACCACCGTGCGTACCGTTCGGTACACGGCGGTT
>CALWFV010000058.1 GCA_944377745.1 uncultured Mediterraneibacter sp.
GATATCATCCTGGCAATGACAGCGGAAAAAGATACACTGCTGAAGATCTCACAGGATTATCTCGACTTTACAAATACGGTAAGCGGTATGGAAGAAGCAGCAGCAGACGACACATATGCATCCGATTTCCTTGGCGGACAGAATGCTTATGAGTACTATGCACCGGTAGCGGAAAACATAGAGATCGCTCCGCTTTCCGCATATGATCTTGGATGTGTCGAGCTGTTCCAGAACTCATTCAGCGATTATTTCCAGGGTAATGTAGACTTTGACAAGGCAAAAGAAAACTTCGAGACAGCGATCAAAGAACGCTATCCGGATATCACAGCGGTTGAGTGGCCCGAATAATGCAGCAAGCCGGCAGCTCCGCAGACAGACAGTCTGTGCGGCTGCCGGAAACAGAAAGGAATGATACTTTATGAAAAAGAAACGTAAAAGTGTCAGCTATGCTAAGTGGGGATATATTTTTATCCTTCCGTTTTTTATATGCTTTTTGATATTTTCTCTGATCCCGCTGATCGATACGGTCAGATACAGTTTTTTTGAATATTACCGGTCGGGCATCAAAGAAATCGGCCCGAATTTTGTCGGGATGCAGAATTATATAAGCCTGCTCGGATCTGATATGCTCAAATATGCGGGGAACACCCTTATCCTGTGGGTGATCGGTTTTGTTCCGCAGATCGTGATCGCGCTGCTCCTTGCAAACTGGTTTACAGATATCCGCCTGAAGATCAAAGGCAAACAGTTCTTTAAGGTCGTTATCTATCTTCCGAACCTGATCATGGCGTCTGCGTTTGCCATGCTGTTCTTCGCAATGTTTTCGACGAACGGACCGATCAATTCGATACTGATGTCCCTGGGATGGATCAGTGAGCCGATCGATTTCCTCGGCTCCGTGATCGGTACAAGATCACTTGTGGGACTTATGAACTTCCTGATGTGGTTTGGAAATACGACGATCATGCTCATGGCGGCGATCATGGGGATCAGCCAGGATATCTTCGAGGCGTGCGAGCTGGACGGATGTACGAGCGTCAAGAGATTCTTCTATATCACGCTCCCGCTGATCCGGCCGATCCTTGCCTACACACTGATCACTTCGATCATCGGCGGCCTGCAGATGTTCGACGTGCCGCAGATCCTGACAAACGGACAGGGTAATCCGGACCGTACGTCCATGACGCTTATCATGTTCCTGAACAGCCATCTGGAGAGCAGAAACTACGGTATGGCAGGCGCCTTGTCTGTATATCTGTTTATCGTAAGCGGTATCCTGTGCTTCTTTGTATACAGGATGACGAATGGAAATAACGACGACGGCTATGGATCGAAAGCGGCGAAACGTAAACTTAAAGAAGCGCAGAAGGGGAGGAGATAGGTTATGAAGTCGAAAAAGACGAGACACGGCCAGACAATACTGGCTTATGTGGTGCTGATACTGTTGTCGTTTTTATGCCTGTTCTTCTTTTATATCCTGATCGTAAATGCGACGCGCTCCCATGCGGATCTGCAGAAAGGATTTTCGGCAATCCCGGGAACCTATTTTCTGGAAAATCTGAAGAATGTGGCGAATGACGGAAGCTTCCCGATGTTTAAGGGAATCCTGAACAGCCTGATCGTATCGACCTGCTCCGCGGCGTTATGTACATATTTTTCATCGCTGACGGCTTACGGTCTGTACGCCTATGATTTTAAGGCAAAGAAGGCTGCGTTTACATTTATCATGGCAATCCTCGTCATGCCGACTCAGGTGACGGCGATGGGATTCCTGAGATTGATCACAAATATGGGGATGTATGATTCGCTCCTTCCGCTGATCATACCGTCTATCGCGTCTCCGGCTGTATTCTATTTTATGTACAGTTATCTTCAGTCGTCTCTTCCGCTGTCGCTTGTGGAGGCTGCAAGGATCGACGGGTCGGGAGAATTCCGGACGTTCAACCGGATCGTGCTTCCGATCATGAAGCCCGCGATCGCGGTACAGGCAATATTTACATTTGTAAGTTCATGGAATAATTACTTCGTTCCGGCATTGGTGATCCAGTCCAAGGACAAGATGACAGTGCCGATCCTGATCGCAACGCTCCGGGGCGCTGACTACATGAACTTTGATATGGGTAAAATCTACATGATGATCACGGTAGCGATCGTACCGATCATTATCGTATATCTGCTTCTATCTAAATACATTATTGCGGGTGTGACACTCGGCGGTGTAAAGGAATAGAGGAACAGAAGTAAACTGAGAAACCGCCATAGGGCAATCCTATCAGAATATGCAGGAGAACGCTATGGCGGTTTCTTTATACCATGACTGAAAAATGATGACAGATAAAGAGGTATGAATAATGAAAAAATGGACACACAGCGGAAGCCTGAAGCAGGAGTTGTCCGCACGCGAAGAAAAACACAGAAAGCTGGCGAGAAGAGCGGCGGCAGAAGGAATCGTACTCCTTAAAAACGAGGGAGTGCTCCCGCTGAAGACTTCGGCTCCTGTTGCCCTGTTCGGCAGCGGAGCAGAGAAGACAGTAAAAGGCGGCATCGGATCAGGCGATGTCAATAACAGGGAAAATATTTCTGTTTACAAAGGAATAAAAGAAGCCGGGGCATCCGTTACAAATGAAGACTGGATCCGAGATTATGATAAACGTTATAAAGAAGCCAGAGAAGAGTGGAAAGAAAAGATACTGGAGGACGCGCGCCATGTACAGAATCCGTTTGATGCATATGCGGCAAATCCTTTTGTCCTTCCGGACGGACGCAGGATTACAGAAGCAGATCTGAAAGGAGCCGCTGCGGCAGTTTATATGATCAGTCGAATCTCCGGAGAGGGAAAAGACCGCCGACTAGAAAAGGGGGATTATTATCTGAGCAGCAGAGAGAGGGAGGATATATTGTACCTTGACGGGTTTCATATTCCTCTGATTCTGATATTGAACTCCGGCGGGCCGGTTGAGCTTACGGATATCCTTCAGGAAACGGAGAATATCCGTGCAGTTCTGAATATCTCCCAGCCGGGGCAGGAAGGTGGATACGCTGTCGCGGATATTCTTTTCGGCAGGGCGGTGCCGGAAGGAAAACTGACGGCAACATGGGGACGTCGGTATGAGGATTACCCCTTCGCAGATACATACAGCTATCTCAATAGAGATCTGGAAAAAGAAGAGTACAGGGAAGGAATCTATGTGGGATACCGTTACTTTGACAGTTTTGGCGTAAAGCCGCTGTTCTCTTTCGGATATGGACTTTCTTATACATCGTTCGGATTGGAATTACGTGACCTGCAGACGGAGAAATCTTCGGTTCAGGCACGGGTCGCGGTCAAAAATACAGGAAAAAGCTATGCCGGCAGGGAAGTGGTGCAGGTATATGTATCTTTTCCTCAGAGCGGAATTGAAAAAGAGAGCCGAAGACTTGCGGGATTTGCAAAGACAGACCGTCTGATGCCGGGAGAGAGCCGGGAAGTAGTTGTGGAGATCCGGCAGAAGCAGCTGGCCGTATTTTCTGAAGAGCGGCAGGCGTGGATCGTGGAAGCAGGAACATACGGTATATGGGTGGGAAACAGCCTGGATTCAGCAGTGCTCTCGGCTTATCTTACAGTTCCCCGGGAAGTGGTTCTGGAGAAAACGCACCGGATCTGTCCCCGGAAGGAGCTGTTTGAAGAACTGTGCCAGAACAGCTCCGGAAACAGCGAAAGGAGGGCGGAGGATGAAAAGGAAAAAGAGATACCGGTCTATGAATTCATGCCATGCAGCGAACCGGAAAGGCAGTATGTATCACCGTCAGAAGAACAGTATCCTGTGGAAGACCTGATTCCTCTTCTTTATGGAAATATTACAGAGAGCGCAAGCACGCTGGGATCAGCCGGAATCCGCGTACCCGGTTCTGCCGGGGAGACAACAGAGTCATTGGAAGAGAAGTACCGGATCCGTTCTCTGATCATGGCGGATGGACCGGCCGGCCTTCGGCTCAGACAGAGTTATCAGGTTGATAAGGAGACAGATTTCGTCTACGGAACCGGAGTTCTCGGCTCCCTTGAAAATGGATTTTTGGAGTCGATGATAATTCATGAAAACGCGGATACATATTATCAGTACTGTACGGCATTCCCGGTAGGCACTGCCCTGGCACAGACATGGGATCCTGAACTGCTCATTGAGTTCGGATGTGCGGTTGCAGAAGAAATGAGAGAATTTCATGTAGACCTCTGGCTGGCACCCGGTATGAATATCCAGCGAAATCCTTTATGTGGACGTAACTTTGAATATTTCTCGGAAGATCCGCTTCTCTCAGGAGTACTCGCCTCCGCAGTCACCCGGGGAGTGCAGGATAAAGCGGGATGCGGTGTGACGATCAAGCATTTTGCCTGCAACAATCAGGAAGATAACCGTATGGGAGTGGATGCCTGTGTTTCTGAGCGGGCGCTCCGTGAGATTTATCTGCGCGGTTTTGAGATTGCGGTAAAAGAAAGTGCGCCGGCGGCAATCATGTCTTCCTACAACCTGATCAACGGAGTACACGCGGCAAACAGCCGTGACCTGTGCACGACCGTTGTGCGGGAAGAGTGGGGATTTCAGGGAGTGATTATGTCAGACTGGAATACGACAGTGCCGGAAGAGGGAAGTATCCCATGGAAATGTGCGGCTGCCGGAAATGATATCATCATGCCAGGAAACAGTGATGACGATATTAATATCCGGCAGGCATATGCACGTGGCGAATTGTCAGCGAAAGAGATCCGTGAATGTGCAGGAAGGGTCATAATGTTAATAAAAAGATTAAGTGAGGCGGCGCAGAAATGACAAAGAAAAGAAGTACAACAGCCAGGGCTGTTGCTGCAGTACTGCGGGGAATTACTACAGTAATGGCATAGCCAGGGGACTCCGGAAAAAGCCAGAATTATTTGACACAGTTACGAAGAGTGACTATAATATATTTAACAGGAAAGCCGGAAGATAGATGAATCCTATCCGCTCCGGTGCAAAGTCAACAGTTACTAAAAAGCAAGCTGCCTACTCCGGCCAAGAGACAAGGCGGCTTGCTTATTTTCTATAATTCAGAATTGTGATAATAAGCGACACTACGGTTAAAATAACCATAAATTCTTCATATCTATCGTTTTGCCCTGTGGGAGCGCCGGATTTTTACGCCGTCGTCTCCCTGCGGATCAGGATCGGAGGGATGATCTTATGTACCGGCTCTTTCGGCGGGGCCGGCCTTCTTTTTTTGCGCTCCTCCATCTGCCCGGACAGGATCTTCATGGCTTCGTTCGCGATGACGGGAATCTGCTGGCCCACCGTGCTCGTGGGGATGACCGCTTCCCGGGAGATGGGAGAGTTATCGAACCCGATGAGCTGATAAGAATCGGGAAACCTTCCGTATTTCTGGAAGAGCAGGTTTAAGAGGACATTGGCGTGGGTATCGTTTGCTATAAAGATCCCTTTCTTTTTATCGGGATATTTTTCTTCCAGAAGATCCACCAGATTGGAGATCCGTTCCCTGTTTTCTTCAAATGTATTTCCCAGGTCAGCCAGTATCAGTTCATAGGGGAGATGCTGTTCTTCACAGATATCCACAAAGCCGCGGATACGCCCGGAAGCCGGGATGGTGTCCGGGATATTTCCGTTTATGTGGATAAGGACATCGCAGCCGCTCTTCTTCAGAAGGCTTGCGGCCTGGACGCCGCCCATATAGTTGTCTGTGTTGACGCTGGAGATATATTTGTCCTCCCGTTCGATCCCGACGACAGGAACGTTGTAAGAAGCAAGCTCGGATGAGGGGATGGTCGGGCTTAAGACGATCATTCCTTCGATATTATAGGCGAGCAGTTCTTCGATATACTTCCGCTCTATATCTGCTTTTTCATTCCCTGCAAAGACGAGGAACTTGTATCCGTATGTCTCATAGGTCGAAAGTATCTGATTGAGCATCTCGGAATAGTAGTGCATATACAGGTTGGGGATGATGACGCCGACAAACTCGGTCCTGCCGCTGGCAAGGATACGCCCTACTTTGTTTTCCTTATAATCTAATGCGGTCAGTGCGTCTGCGATCTTCTGCTGGTTCCCCAGGGTAAGAGAGTCAGGATCGTTAAAATACCGGGAGACCGTCGTTTTGGAAAACCCGGTGTACGCTGCGATATCAGCGAAGGTCACTTTCTTTTTTGATTTCATAAATGTATGCTCCTTTTTCCAGGACCTGCCTGCGGGTCCCGGCACAGTCTGCATTCCTGCGGCAGGCTGCGTAAAATATGATATTTCGATAGCTTTAGTATAGCAGATGGAAGAAG
The DNA here is from genome assembly GCA_944377745.1 of uncultured Mediterraneibacter sp. Lineage (GTDB taxonomy): Bacteria > Bacillota > Clostridia > Lachnospirales > Lachnospiraceae > Mediterraneibacter. The sequence continues at coordinate 6,293 of CALWFV010000058.1, forward strand.
GGATATTCAATAAAGTAACCGGTTACAAAACCGGTTTTGTGAAATGTGTACAGAAATCGAGGACGAAAAATGGAACATATGCCGAAACTCTGATTTTTTGTTGACAGGAAGCTTGTTAAAGGCTATCATTGCATTAAAGAAACCGGTTACTTAACCGGTAACATAAACGGTTTCATATAAACACTTTCAGCGAAGGAGGAGAAGGAATGAAGAAACGGCTGTTATGCCTGATGGGAATCGTCTTCGCCGCTGCCTGTATCACGGGCTGCCAGCAGAAAGACCCGGAACCCGGGGACGTGGCTGGTTACGACGAGGGGGAAGAGTATCTTTCCATCTGGGTCCACTCCATAGAGGATACGGAGGAAGGACAGGCGTACAAGGAATCAGTGGAGAGTTTTAACGAGGCTTATGACGGACAGTATTTTGCGGACATTGAGTTTGTTCCGAGAAATGACAGCGGAGGCGGTTATTCCGATAAGGTAAACGCTTCGGTCATGGCGGGCGGCCTGCCGGATGTGCTTACCGTGGACGGTCCGAATATCTCAGCTTATGCGGCGAACGGGATCATCCAGCCGCTGGCGGATCTGACAGAGGAAGAGGAAAGCGAGTACCTTCCTTCCATCATCGAACAGGGAACAGTGAACGACGAACTGTACGCCCTGGGAGTGATGGAGTCCAGCGTAGGATTTTATTATAACAAAGATATCATCGAGGAGGCGGGGATCGAGATCCCGGATGCGGACGATTCCTGGACGTGGTCAGAATTCCTTGACATTCTGGAAGAACTCAAGCCACTGATGGACGAAAAGGACGGATATCCTCTGGATATGACCTTCCCGGTAGGCGAGACAAGTATCTATTATTTCGCCCCGTTCGTATGGTCCGGAGGCGGGGAACTGGTCAGCGATGACGGACTGACCGTGGACGGCTATTTTAATTCAGATCAGACGAAAGCCGCTATGGAATTTTTCCGCACGGTAGTTGAGAATGAATATATGTCGGAAGCCCCCATTGATCATCTGTTTGAGAGCGGCAGAGCCGCCTTTAAGTTTGACGGGGCCTGGGAAGTCAATACGGTGTATACAAGCTATCCGGATCTGAACCTTGGCGTAGCGCCTTATGTCGTCAGCGACGACTGGGACGGGGAGGCATACACGCCTACGGGATCCTGGGCGTTTGCCGCTTCCTCTGAGACGGAGAACATTGAGGGAGCGACGGAGCTGGTCAAATGGATGAGCGGCGTGGACAGCGGGATCCGCATCTGGGAGATGACGAAGAACTTCCCGTCTACATATGAAGCTTTTGAGAACATCGATGTGTTCCAGACAGATGAAAACTATAGCGCACTGTATGAACAACTGAGCAATTACGGCCATCCCCGTCCGAAGACCCCGGTCTACCCGCAGGTGAGCACCTGCTTCCAGGAGGTCCTGGAAAGCGTGGCGCTGAACGGGAAGGATGTTGACGGAGAACTTGACAAAGCTGTGGAACGTATCGATCAGAAACTGGAACGTTATACGAGGGAATAAAGTATGAAGAAAAAGAATTCAATCATGGGAATGGCGTTTTTCGGACCTGCACTGGTGCTGCTTACCCTGTTCTTATTCCTGCCGATGCTGCTCACGTTCGGATTCAGCTTTACCGATTATTTCGCGCTGAACCCTGAGCTGACACATTTTGTAGGACTGGAAAACTACCTGAATATTTTTAAAGACGATCTTTTTGTGCAGTCATTTTTTAACACGGTAAAATTCGTAGTCATCATCGTGCCGCTCCAGTGCGGCGGGGCGCTGCTCCTTGCGCTGGCGATCAATAAGGCGGCCCACTGCAAGAAGTATTTTAAAGTCGCATTTTTCGTGCCGGTGGTCATGTCGCTGGCGGTCGTCTCAACACTGTGGATGCAGATATACAGCCCGGAGGGGATACTGAACACTCTCCTTGCGAATTTCGGCATCGACGCACAGCCCTTTATCTACAGCGCAGGCCAGGCGCTGCCGTCTATCGCCATCATGAGCGTATGGCAGGGCGTGGGTTACCAGATGATCATCTTCCTGGGCGGGCTGCAGAACATCAATCCCGCACTCTATGAGGCGGCAGAGATGGACCATGCCAGCGGATGGCAGAAGTTTAAGGACATCACCCTGCCGGAACTGAAACCGCTGTGTGTTTTCGTTTTCATCACAGTCACGATCGGCGCCTTCCGAATGCTGGTACAGCCGATGGTCATGACCGGAGGCGGCCCGGACCACTCGACCTATACGATCGTGTATGATATTTATGAGACCGGTACGGTCAACTGGGAGATGGGTCTTGCGTCCACGATGGCGATCGTATTTACGGTGTTCGTGGTCATCCTGACGATCATCCAGAACGTACTGACTAAGGATAAGGAGGAGAGAAAGCATGGTAACAAAAAAGCAAAAGCGAATTAACTGGATCCTGGTAGCTGTGCTGCTGGTGCTGTCGATCTTCTTCCTGTTCCCGGTCATCTGGATGCTGGCAAACTCATTTAAGCCGGATGCGGCGATCACAGCGGATATGAACTCTATCGCGGCGTTCATCCCGCCGGCGCCGGACGGAAGCTTTTTTGACAACTATGTCCAGATCATCACAAACACCAGCTTTCTGAGATATATGGTAAACACCCTGCTCTACGCGGCGATCCTGATCGTCCTGAGCATTGTGGTGAACGGCCTGGCAGGGTATGCCCTGGCGAAGATCAGGTTCCCGTTCCGCGACCAGTGGCTTATGATCATCATCATGCTTCTGATCGTCCCGACAGAGACGGTCATCACGATCCATTTCCTGATCATCGCGAAGGCAGGGCTGCTCAATACGATCGTGGGATATATCCTGCCGCTGATCGTCAACCCGTTTAATATCTTCCTGTTCCGGCAGGTGTTCGTAAGCCTCCCGGACGACGTGTACGAGGCGGCGCAGCTCGACTTCTGCGGCCCGGTGAAATATTTCTTCACTATGGTGCTTCCGATGTCAAAGACAGTCGTTGCAACGGTAAGTGTATTCACATTCCTGAATGTGTGGAACGATTATCTCTGGCCGTCGCTGGTGTTCACATCAAGCGACCTGCTGACGGCGCAGATCGGCCTGAACTCCATCACATCCAATGAAAATACGACGATGGGGCAGACCCTTGCAGTCATCACTCTGATAACAATACCGGTCATCATCATCTACTCACTGTTCTCAAAACAGATCGTGGAAGGTGTGACATCAACAGGTTCAAAGGAAGGATAATGAAAGATGAGTTTTATAGAGTTTAAAAATGTATGTAAAAGATATCCCGGTTCTGATAAAAACACAGTAGACAATTTCACTCTCGATATCGAGGAAAAAGAGTTCATCGCTTTCGTCGGTCCTTCCGGATGCGGAAAATCAACGACGCTGCGCATGATCGCAGGCTTTGAGGAGATCACTGGAGGAGAGCTCTACATAGACGGAAAGAAGATGAACGAAGTAGCGCCAAGAGACAGAGGAATCTCTATGGTGTTCCAGAACTATGCCCTCTATCCGCACATGACCGTTGAGAAGAACATCGGCTACGGTCTGAAAAACATGAAGATGCCATCGGACCAGATCAAACAGAAAGTGGACTGGGCGATCAAGGTCCTGGGGCTGGAAGAATACCGATACCGCAAACCGAAGAACCTTTCCGGGGGACAGCGCCAGAGAGTTGCTCTCGGACGTGCCATCGTAAAAAATTCAAAGGTGTTCCTTATGGATGAGCCTCTCTCAAACCTCGACGCGAAACTCCGTGTCAGCATGAGGACGGAAATCAGCAAGCTCCACAGGCAGATCGGGGCGACGACGATCTATGTCACACATGACCAGGTGGAGGCGATGACCATGGCGGACCGCATCGTCATCATGAAAGACGGCGTGATACAGCAGGTGGGAAGGCCCATGGAACTCTATGACCATCCGGTGAACCAGTTTGTGGCAGGATTTATCGGCTCCCCGCAGATGAACTTCTTTGACGTGACAGTGGATAACGGTACCGTGCGGTTCAGCGACGGCAGCACCATGACTCTCTCCGAGGGAATGCTCAAGAAACTGAATGGACGCCAGGGAGAGATGGTACTGGGAATCCGCGGCGAGGATATCAAGATGGATGCTCAGAACATGGAGCTGAACAATGAAAATATGCAGCACGCCGTGATCACCGACACAGAGGTCATGGGAAATGAGAACAACCTGTATTTCAATTTCGGCGGTTCTCAGGCAGTGGCCAGAGTCTCAAAATATGAGATCAGCCAGATCGGTGACAGAGTGAACTTCGTGTTCATGCCGTCAAAAATGCATTTCTTTGATAAAGAGACAGGAGTTAATTATACGGAGGCAGTATGAAACAGCAGAAACTACACCTGAAAGCGCCGGATAACTGGGTAAACGATCCCAACGGCTTTATATACTACAAAGGATACTACCATCTGTTTTATCAGTATTTTCCCTATGGACCCCGCTGGGGCACCATGCACTGGGGACATGCGGTGAGCAGGGACCTGGTCAACTGGGAGCACAAAGGGCTGGCCCTCTATCCATCCAGGAGGGAGGACCAGAACGGATGCTTCTCCGGCAGTGCCATCGAAGTGGACGGCAGAATGTATCTGGCGTATACAGGAGTCAGATATGAGGTGGTAAACCCGGAGGATCCTCACACATGCCTGAACGAACAGTTTGAATCGGCACAGCTTATGATCTCATCCGAAGACGGGTTTGATTTTGATAATGAGAACGGGAAAGAAGTCATCATTCCGCCTATCATGGATGCGGAACTGGGCGGCCGGACTCATACCAGAGATCCGAAGATATGGAGAGGCAAAGATGCCTGGTATCTGGTACTCGGAAGTACAGTGAATGAACAGTACGGGGAACTTCTCTTCTACCGGAGTGAGGATCTTCATACCTGGACCTACATGGATAAGGCGTGGAAAGGACCGGATTACGGATGGATGTGGGAATGCCCTGACTACTTTGAGACGGAGGGCGGAAAAGTCCTTCTCGTATCCCCTATGAAACTGCTCAAGAATGACGAGAAAGAAAAGAATCAGTCCATCTGTTTCCCGGTGGAATTCGACGAAGAAACCTGTCGGATGGAAATCCCGGATGAGTATACCTTTATCGACTACGGGCTGGATCTTTACGCTCCGCAGACAACGGTGGACGCGGAGGGCAGAAGAGTGATGGAAGCATGGCTCCGGATGCCGGAAGTCACGGAGGAAGGCTGGATCGGGATGTTCTGTTCGCCCCGTGTCGTGGAGCGCAGAGGCAGCCATATCTACTTCCGTATGCACCCGAATATCCGGGGAGCTTATTCAAAAGAAATATCCCGGGGGCAGCTTTCTTCCGGCGATGGCTATATGGCTGTATTTGACCTGGAGGATGGTGAAAGCGTGGATATCGGCGGATATGTGATTTCCAGAAAGGGAGATCATATCTGTACAGACCGCAGCCGTGTGTACCCCGGGTTTGAGGGGGCGCATCTTCTCTCTGAGACGCCGGAGCTGAAGGAAGGGTTTCACCTGGAAGTGCTGGTGGACAAGAACCTGATCGAAGTCTATGCCAACGATGGAGAATACGTGGTCAGCAGCGTAGTCTACGGGATCACGGATGAGATCGCCTGCAGCCATGAGGGCAGAGAGGTCAGGATTTATACAACAGAAGAAACGGAAAAATAGTTTTGTTCTAAAACAAATCTGCTATATGAAAAAGGCATCAGCCGCGTTTCCTCCTTTGCGCGGCTGATGCCTTTTTCTCACAGGATCTGCTGGATCTCGCTGAGGCTGAGACCCGTCAGCCGTGCGATCAATTCCGGCTCTGCGCCGTTCTGGTGCATTGTCCGGATAAGCTCGGCCTTTCCCTGTTTTACCGCACTGCTAATCTGTGAATTGTAATCTCTGATCGCCTTCTCACGGGCTTCATACTCGAGTTTCGCCTGTTCATCCGCGCTGAGTCTTTCCAGCTCCTTGTAGGCTTCGTCAATATACTCGCCTTTTTTCGCCATGGCTTCAAACTCCCTTCGGGTCTTCCCACCGAGGAAACGCATCCAGTTGATGATATCTTCATCGCCTTTGAGTTCTTCGGGCAGCTTTTTGAGATCCAGAATCTGGATTTCCATATCTAGCTGTCGCCCATCTTTCAGTGATGCCCGGACATCGAGGATGCCAAGCTTGTCGTCCGGATAATCCTGGCGGAGAGCAGTGGGAAGCAGAGTGGTTTCCGCGATGGTATCTGGTTCAACGTTCAGGAGCGCTGCGATGAATCCTTTCCTGACTTTGGGATTGTTCATCAGGCTCTTAAAGCATATGTCCACGGTGGGAAGCATGATAAATTTGTTGTCGGTGTAACTGTTTTCTGTCTGGCTGCTGATCGAAGTGTTCATAAATCTTCTCCTTTCCTGTAGATGGTCCGATACAGGAAAAGATACGGCAGCCTTATAGTGATTATCTTAACACATCCCGCAGATGAGTCAAAGGCATAACACGCATTTCCTGTATTGGATTGTTTTCATTGCCGGGTCTGTGCCTGGAAAGCAGGCTCCGAAAATGAGAAATGTACCGTTTTGTCTGAATAGAAACGGCATAGTTAAAGTGATACAGGGGGGCGGACAGAATGCCGTCCCGGTGAGAAAAGGATAACATAAACAGAGGGAAATGACAACGGTGAATCTTGAACCGCTTTTTTATCCGTAGTAAAATGGACTCGGCGGAGCATCATGTCGGCTTATGACGATTCGATTCCCGCCCCAGGACTTGTGAGAGAACCCAGAAGAGAACAAATAAATACCTGTGAACAGGAGGAGGTTCTATGATAAATTTTGCAGTGATCGGAACAAATTTTATAACCGACCGTTTTCTTGAAGCGGCGGCGTCCGTGCCGGAACTCTGTCTGAAGGCAGTGTACTCCCGGACGGTGGAACGGGCGCGGGACTATGCTGCCAGACACGGAGCTGAGCTGACCTTTGACAGCCTGGACGATCTGGCTGCCTGCCCGGAGGTGGACGCGGTCTACGTGGCAAGCCCGAACTGCTGTCATGCGGCGCAGAGCATACAGATGATGAAGGCGGGGAAACATGTCCTTGTTGAGAAACCGGCGGCGTCCAACCTTCGGGAGTTCTGCCGGATGAAAGAGGCGGCGATGGAGAACGGCGTGATCCTGTTGGAAGCGATGCGTTCTGTATTCTCTCCGGGATTTGCGGCGGTAAGGGAGAACCTGCATGAGCTGGGGACGATCCGGAGAGTCTCCTTTCAGTTCTGTCAATATTCCAGCCGATACGATAAGTTCAAGAACGGGATCATAGAAAATGCGTTCAGACCGGAGCTGTCAAACAGCGCGCTGATGGATATCGGGGTGTACTGTGTGCATCCCCTTGCAGATCTGTTCGGCATGCCGGAGCGGATACAGAGCAGCAGCCTGAAGCTGTCCAATGGATTTGAGGGAGCCGGGACCATTCTGGTGGAGTATGAGGGGATGCAGGGAGAACTGATCTATTCTAAGATCGCGGATTCCCGCGTTCCCAGTCAGATCCAGGGGGAAAACGGAGTAATGCTCATAGACAGGATACATGAGCCCCAGGAGGTCACGATCTGCTTCCGCGACGGAAGAGAAAAGAAGCCGGATATCCCGAAAATTTCAAATAATATGGTATATGAGACGGAAGAATTCATCCGGCTGATCCATGCCGGAACAACAGATCATAGGTGGCTTGAAAATACTGAAACAGAGATGAAGATCATGGACGAGGTGCGCGCTCAGCAGGGAATCCGGTTCCCGGCTGACAACTGAAGAAAATATCTTTATTCTTCATAGTGACCACGACAGGCGTAGATGATCAGATTGCCATTGGTATCGATGTTATAGACGAGACGATGTTCGTCAGTTATCCTGCGACTGCATGCTTTTCGATATTTTAAAAGTTCCGGCTTGCCTATTCCTTTTAGAGCACCGTTACGGTCAATATCTTTTATGAGTTCGTTGATCCGTCTGACAAGCCGCTTGTCCTGCACCTGCCAGTCTGTATATTGGCGCCATGCCGTGGAAGAAAAGATAATATTCATGCTTCGAACTCCTTTAGTTCATCGAGAGATTTGGAGACGATACCACCGGAAGAAATTTCGGACATGGATTGATCCAGCATAGTCAGATACTCCGCATTTCTTCTGGCTTTGATCAGATCGTTGTATTCCCGTTCGGAAACCATTACGACATTTTCGTTTTTCTTCCGGGAAATGATCACTGTTTCACCGTGGAAAACTTTATCACAGAATTTTTTGAAGTTCTGTCTGACATCCATACTTTTTGCTGCTATCATAGAAACACCTCCAAGCGCACTGAAAAAACGTACGATTTTCTGTACTTTCATTATATGTCTCTATTATGTGAATGTCAATGGAAGTTATACAGGAAAAAGTGTAACAGTAATCTGAAAAGAAATATGGAAGGGAGACTGCTTTAAAATGACAAAATTTGAAGAATTTGAAAATATCATCGCAAAACTCCGCGCTCCGGACGGATGCCCCTGGGACCGGGAGCAGACTCATACGAGCCTGAAAAAGCCGTGTATCGAGGAGGCGGCGGAGGTGATCTGCGGGATCAATATACTGGAGCAGACCGGAGACCCGGACAACCTGAAGGAGGAACTGGGAGATCTGCTCATGCAGGTTGTCCTGAACGCCCGGATCGCGGAGGAGGAAGGTTATTTCACTATGGATGACGTGATCCAGACCATCATTGACAAGATGATCCGCCGCCATCCCCATGTGTTCGGAAACGCAGTGGTCTCCGATTCCGGTGAGGTTCTGACAAAATGGGACGAGATCAAGAAGCAGGAGAAGGCGGGGAAGGAGTGGACGGACGCATACCTGCCTGCGGCGTTTGAGGAGGCGAAGGAGCTGATCGACGCGGCGGCGGAGAGAAAGGCGATCCGGCTCAAAGAGCGGGAGTAAGAAAATATCGACAGGAAATCATAAGCCTGTGCAGCAGAAAGCACGTTTCAGACGGATCACAAACGTGTGGAAATCTTCCTTCACCAGCGGAACGGTCACGCCGATCTGCATGAGTTCATCCCCTCCGTATACCTTCCGGCTCTCTGCATCCATATAGTCCGCATCCGGATCCAGACCCAGCAGGCGGAACCTTCCGTGAGAGCAGAGCGGATCGAAGAATTTCTGGAAGACCACGGCAAGGCACTCGTCTTCCGTCACCACGGACCACATGACATAATTGTCATTGGGAACGTCGTGCCGGTAGAACGTTCCGTCAAGGAAACGGGAGCGCTCTTCGATGTGTTCGGCAGTCTGCCGCCGGATCTCGTTCTTTTCCTCCTCCGTGCATTTTGTCAGATCCATTTCGTATCCCAGGTTGAAAAGCCTTGCTGCCTGATACCGCGTGTCCAGGGGCGTTGTCCTTCCGGTCTGGTGATTGGGGGTGATGCTCACATGAGCGCCGATCACTTCCGGGGGATAGAGCAGGCTGAAGCCGGACTGGATCACAGTGCGGTCGAATGCGTCCGTGTTGTCGCTCGCCCAGTTCTGGGAAATATAGTACAGCATCCCGGGATCGAACCTGGCTCCGCCGCTGGAACAGCCTTCTACAAGGACATGGGGATAAGTATCTTTCAGCCATCCGAGGATGTCGTACAGACCGAGAATATATCTGTGGAAAGTTTCCCCTTTCTTTTCTGCCGGCAGAAGGGTGGAGCTGACGTCTGTGAGTGGACGGTTCATGTCCCATTTGATGTAGTCGATCATTCCGTCCTTAAGGTAGGAGTCCAGCATCTCTTTCAGATAGGTCCGTACGTCTTCGCGGGTCAGGTCCAGAAGGTATTCGTGCCTTCCCTCTGTCATAGGATATCCGGGCACATGGAGCGCCCAGTCCGGATGGTTTTCGTAAAGACGGCTTTTCCTGCTGATCGCTTCGGGTTCGAACCAGAGTCCGAATTTCAGACCGTTTTTCCGGACGATCTCCGCTGCGGCGCGGATACCGCCGGGCAGCTTCTTCTCATTGCATGTCCAGTCGCCCATGGAACTGCGGCTGTCATTGCCTGCCCGGAACCAGCCGTCGTCCAGTACGAAGAGTTCCATTCCCAGTTCTTTCGCAAGAGAGGACTGTTCCTCGATCTTGTCCAGGCTCACGTCGTAGCACATGCCTTCCCAGGAATTGAGAAGGATCGGGCATTCCTTCCCGGCAAAGGTCCGGGGGAACAGATGCCGGCGGTACAGGGTATGGAAATTGTGGCTCATGCCGTTGAGACCGTCATCGCTATAGTTCAGGACGGCTTCCGGCGTATGGAAAGTCTCCCCGGGAGAGAGTTCCCAGCAGAAGGCGTCCGGATGAATCCCGATCTGGGCGCGGACATTTCCGAACTGGTCGCACTCCGCCTGGGCGAGAAAGTTCCCGCTGTAGATCAGATGAAATGCGCGGACCTCTCCTTTTTCCTCCGAGGCGCCGGGAGAGACCAGCGCAAAGAAGGGCTGATACTGGGGGCTGCTGCTTCCCCGCACGCTCTCCGTTTTCTGGACTCCGTGATGGGCCCGGAAGCGGAAACGGTTTGCCTCTTTTGCATGGGTGCCGTACAGGGAGAGAAAGTCATACTCCTGTGCGGGCAGTTCTAGGGAAAGGCTCTGCGCGTTTTCCAGTTTCAGCGTCTGTGAACCGGTATTTTCTATTTTCTGATGCCGCAGGATAACGCCTTCTTTTTCGAGTATGGTGTAGTACAGTGTGACCCGCAGCCCGGCGCAGGCGTCCCCGCAGGTGAGCTCCAGGGTCTTTGCCTCGGAGCCGGAGGCTGTGATCGAAGGAAGCCCGGGGATTTCCGGTTTCCCGTCGGCTATCTTCAGCCCGGTAAAGGTCAGATCTGCGTAAGACATGCCGTTCTCCTGTTTTATCTCAAACGCCGGGATGCGATAGTCTCCGTGTCCTCTCAAGGGGTATTCAAAGGGGAGATCGTCGAAGGAAGCGTGGGGGATGCTGAGGTCGTGTTCTGTGGCATAGCCCCGTTTAAAAGGGGCTGTCGGTTAATACCGATTTTTAGTCCCTGACATACAAGGAAGAGGCAATCCCAGAGTATTCGGGCTTT
>CALWFV010000059.1 GCA_944377745.1 uncultured Mediterraneibacter sp.
GCTATGTGCTTCGTCGTTGCCTACGCGCACTAGGGACTTTCACCCATTAGAAAACGCCCATGCTGGGCAAACAAAACCGGCGGATACCAGATGGTACCCGCCGGTCTTTTATGCGCATCTGAAGCGCTTTGCAGTTCAGCAGTTCCCTGTATATACGTTTTTCAGATGTTTTGCAGCCGTATCCCGGAGCCGGTATACTGTTTCCACATCCGTTGCCTTCCTGTCCGCCATCTTATATCGCGGAAAGAAGCGGGTCACATGGAGCACGATCTCAGGATCCACCGATGCGATCCACTCTGCCTCCCGCTCCATCTCCTCCTCTGAATCATTCTCTCCCGGCACGATCAGCGTGGTCAGTTCTACATGACATTCCTCCGCCGCCCGTCGGATAAACGCTTTCACCGCTTCAAGACTGCCTCCCAGTTTCCGGTAATATTCCTCCGTAAACCCTTTCAGGTCTATGTTCATGGCATCGATAAAGAGCAGCATCTCCTCCAGCACCGAGAGTTCCGCCGTGCCGTTTGTGACAAGTACATTCTTCATCCCCCGCTCCCGGACCAGCCTCGCCGTATCCCGCACGAATTCATACCCTGCAAGAGGCTCATTATAGGTGAACGCCACACCGATATTCCTTCTGCCGTATGCGTCTCCCTGCACTCTGTATGCCGCTGCCAGCTCGGTCAGTTCTTCCGGGGTGATTTCTCTGTGATCCGTCATCTTTCCGTCTCCCATGGAAATATCATGGTTCTGGCAAAAGGGACAGGACAGATTGCATCCGTAACTTCCCACAGAAAGGATCAGGCTTCCCGGCATAAAATGTCTCAGAGGCTTCTTCTCGATGGGATCCAGCGCCAGCGCCGTCACCTTTCCATAATTGTCACAGATGACCGTCCCGTTTTCATTTTTTCTCGCTCTGCATCTGCCGTACTGACCCTCTGCCAGAGTGCAGTGGTGGAAACAGACCGGACAGACCACCCTTTTTTCTTCTCTCAAAAATGTCTCACCACCTCAAAGCGCTCCAGACGGATATCCTCTGCATCCTCAGGGATTCCCGCTTTTCTTCTCGCGATCTCGATCTGCTCCTCCACCGTATCAACACCTTCCAGATCAGGAAGAAGAAGACCGCGCCTGTATCCCCGGCTCACTACAACACCATAGTGTTTCACGTCCAGTTTTTCCGGCGAATCGATCTCTTCCGTCTCTCCCAGCACATCCACACTGTATTCCAGCCGGTCCAGTTCCTCCGGTTCCACCGCGTGGAAACGGGGATCTTTCGCCGCCGCGCTGATCCCGTTCTCAATGATCTCCTCTGCAATGCTTCCCCGCAAAGGTGCAATCGTCCCGATACAGCCCCGAAGACGCCCCTCCTCTTTCAGAGAAACAAACACACCGGCTCTGCGGGAATACATCTCCTCCGGCAGTCCTTCGGGAACCCGGATCTTCTTTCCTGTCCTGACATAGGTCTCCACCGTTTTTCTTGCAAGCTGTACATACGGATCTTCCGAAGCTTTCCTGCGTTCTGCTGCTTCCCTCTGTGCCCTGCGGTACTGTTCCAGAAAATATCTATGAGGATCGCGCCCTGTCGCCTCATAAATGCAGATCCCGTATCCCACTCCGAAGACTCCCTGATGGGACAGTCTCTCTGTCTTCACCTCCAGACCGTCCAGCGCGCCCGCCATGATAGTAAAGGAACGGTGTCCGCACTCTGCCGCCTTATCGCAGAAGTCCTCGGAGAAATCAAAGAGTTCTCCAAATGCACCGCGTCCCATCACATCCATGATCCGTTCATCATACTCCGGACCTTCCTTCTGAAATCCGTAAGGCCCGTCCTCCTTCAGCTTATGGGACAGATCCCCGCTCCCGATGATCGCCACGTCCCGTCCCAGCAGTTCCGCCGTTTTCTTGATGCACTCACCCAGCTCATAATGCACGGTAAGCGGCAGTCCCGACAGGCCGATGCGCACCAGCCGGTAATCCCGCATATACTGATCCAGAAAATACAAGGGCACCATCGTCCCGTGATCCAGCCTCTTCCCTCTTTCGCCCAGAGTTCCCGCCGGAATGTCCCTTGCCTCTGCTTCCCGGGCAAGCACACTTACAAACTCTGTGTCATAGTCCACACAGAACTTCACCCGGGGCGCCCGAAACTGCCCGAAATCACCCTTTGCGCCTGTTCCCGGGGAAATATGAAAATAGTCCGCATACATTACAGAATGCGGAGATATGACGATTACTGTGTCTGGCTTCCACTCTGCGATCTTCGCCGCCGCTTTTCGATAGGAGTCAGATGTCTCCCGGATCTTCTGTTCTTCACCGTGCCCGATCTCCGGTATGATAATGGGCGGATGGGGCACCATGACCGCGCCTTTTACTGACATGGCTTTCCTCCCTTCTCTGCTCTTCGCTATCCCTTCAGGCCTCTCGACTGCCGGTCCATATCCTCCACAACGATGTCATAGATTTCCCCGAGGGAGGCACAGTATTCCAGCACTTTCCACGGTTCATTCGTGTGAAAGTGAATCTTGATCAGTTCCTCATCTCCCACTGCAAGCAGACAGTCACCCTTAAAATGTTCCGTAAAATACTCACTGATCTCGTCCTCATCAAGATCCTCGCCCTCGATCAGAAGCTGTGTGTCATAACGAAACTCCAGCATATAATTACCTCCTGAAATTACTTTTCCAGCACTTCCGCCGCTTTTTCCAGCTCGTCCCGGATATGGATGTGCTGCGGACAGACCTGTTCACATTTTCCGCACTTGATGCATTCGGAAGCTTTGCCCCAGCCGTGACCGCTGGTATTCCATTCGTATTTGCCCTTTGCGCCGGCAAGATCATTATACATATTGTAAATGTTGACCGCCTGGAAAGTTCCGTAAATCGCGATATTTTTCGGGCATCCCTTCATACAGTATGCGCATGCGGTACACGGAACCTTGGGGAAGGAATTAAAGATATCTCTCGCCTTCTCCACAACGCTCTGCTCCTCTGATGTCAGAGGCTTAAACTCCTTCATATAAGAGATATTGTCCTCCATCTGCTCCACATTGGACATTCCCGACAGTACTGTGATCACACCATCCAGCGATGCCGCAAAACGGATTGCCCAGGATGACGGGGAAGCCTCCGGGTCTGCCTCCGCAAACACCTCTGACACTTCCTTCGGGGGATTCGCCAGCGTGCCTCCCTTGATCGGTTCCATGATGATCACCGGTTTTCCGTGCTTTCGGGCCACTTCATAGCATTTTCTTGATTCGATGGACGGATCCTCCCAGTCTGCATAGTTGATCTGGAGCTGGACAAACTCCATCTCCGGATGCGCCGTCAGGATCTCATCCAGGACCTCCGCTTTGTCATGCATGGAGAACCCGAGATGACGGATCAGTCCCTCTTTCTTCCTCTCCTGAAGGAAATCCCAGATCCCGTAATCATCGAAGAAATGACTTCTCTCTTCTCCCAGGTTATGTAACAGATAAAAATCAAAATACCCCGCTCCTGTTCTTTCAAGAGAAGTGTAGAACATCTGCTCCGCCTCCTCTTTGCTCTTCGCACCGGCCCATGCCGGAAGTTTTGTGGCAAGAAAGAATTTGTCTCTCGGATAGCGGTCCACAAGCGCGGCCTTCGCAGCCTTTTCCGACTCACCGTCATTATATCCGTAAGCCGTGTCAAAATAGCAGAAGCCAGCCTCCATAAACTTGTCTACCATCTCTTTTGTCTGTTCTATATCGATGGCATCGTCCTTCATCGGAAGCCTCATCAAACCGAATCCCAGTTTTGGTATTTCTTCGCCAAGATAATTTCCCATATCACATCTCTCCTTTTCTGTCTTGATTTTCTGTTATAAATACTATTTCCAACTGTGCGGTTGCGATCCGCACATCTGGAATTATTTTAACCCTTCCCGCACATACCTTACAAGCTTTTCCCGAAGATTTTCCATCGTTTCTCTCGTCTCCGGATCCGTATAGGGCACCCTGTCAAATATCCGGCGTACGAAATCATTCTCTTCTACGATATCCAGACTCTCCCGGAAGTTCAGATCGTAGAAATATGCCAGATAGGACACCCAGTAGTCCATCAGCGTCACCCGGTCCGGCGAAAAAATACTCCTTCCCGCAAGAGCATCTTCTCTCACCTTCGGGCTGATCTTCTGTGCTCCGATCTCCGCTGCCGGCGCTCCCATAAATGTCTCCAGGTCATCCACAAGCTTTACACGGCAGTTGTCCAGCTTATCCGCATCGCGGATCAATTTCGCGTGGAGCAGCGTCCGCTCGTCACTGATCCCTTCCAGGATAAAGTCACTGTGCTTCGCGATGGCGGTCCGGATGATATCATCCCACGTATTGGCATCTATAAACCGGCGTATCATTCCTTCCCCGAAAAGAACCTCCACCCCATATGCCGCATGATCCATCGTCGCAGGCTCAAAGCTGTCAAATCTCTTTAACTGCTCAAACCTCCCGATGTCGTGAAGAAGGGCGATGATCATAGCAAGCGATGCATCTTCCTCTGAAAGCATCAGCCTTTCCGCAAGGCTCCTGCTCTGCTCTACCACTCCGTATGTATGGATGATCTTGAGCTTCACCTTGTCATTTTCCCGGTCATAACCGTCCAAATATGCTTCAAAAACCTGCTTTGCTTTCCCGAAATCCAATCCCATGATCTGCTAATCTCCCATTTCCTTTCTCGCGCATTCAATCTCCTCATCTGTTCCGTTGGTATAGCTTTTGATCTCTTCCGCGGACAATCCTTTGGAGAGCATGGAAATGATGATTGCTTTTCTGCCCTCTGTCCGGCCTTTTTCACGCCCCAGTTCTTCTCCTGCCTTTTTCCCTTCTCTTACTGCATCCGCATACCATTCATCCATTGCCTTGCACATATCTATCTTGTCCTCCTTCTCTGTCAGTGTAATATTCTTCATCATTTTTCTTGACTGAAGAAATTCCAGCATCGCCTGATAGGTTTCCACATCCACATGTTCGAAAAATCGTCTGTTCTCCTGTATATATTTCTGAAGTTTCTGTTTCTCACCTCTACATTGTAACATTCCGAAAACCTGTTGTAAATCCGTCTGAAACCGTTCCAGATGCTTCATATTACCCGCATCGATCAGATTGATCCGGTAATTCGGGATATATCTCTTCAACAGCTCCGCTTCTTTCAGTTCAGATAAATGTTCTCCAGTTCTTCCGGACTGATCACCTGCCTTCCGCCGAAAACAATACCATTGAACAGATCCGCAAATCTTTCATTGTTTCCAAGCCAGTTTTTCACAGCTATGTCTGCTTTTCCCATAGGTTTCCTCCTTACATGTATGTTTTTCATCAAAATATGGTATCTCCGGCCGAAATGCCGTGAACATTAAGATATGCCGCCTCATGGACAGCATTTTCCGGATCATTGAATTTTAAAGAAATGTTTCATCCGGGATTTTGATGTGAAATTATCATATCACTCTTTCCCCGCAAACTCAAGAATAACCTTCCCGCTTTCGCCCAGGGAGCAGCGACCCAACACTTTTCCACCTCCCCCTTTCATCTCCCAGGGAGCAGCGCCCAACGGGCGCGCCCCTCCCGTCCCCTCTTCTTCCATCCGCCGCACAGGAGAAAGCCCAGCCGGGGGGCGTATACTGCCTGAGGACCGTAAAACAACGCCGGCACTTGGCGCCCGTCCTTTGGGCGCCTATGTACCGTTGCGTTGTTTTCCGAGCGAGAGCGGGTCCGAAGGCAGCATATGCCCTCCGGCGGACGCTTCCTTCCCCCTCACACCGGCAGATAGAAGAACAGCACGAACTCTTTCTCCTCCGCCTTATATTCCAGATTTCCGCCATATCGTTCCACGATCTCTTCCACGCTTGCCAGACCGAATCCATGATTTCTGCGGTCCTTTTTCACTGTAACCGGTCTGCCGTCGATTCCCCGTTCCAGAAAAAGATAAGTATTCCGCACCTCTGCAGCAAAGAGTCCTTTCTCCACTCCCGCGGAAAAAGATACTCGTCTCTGCTCTCTTGGCATCCTGGCCGCCGCTTCCAGTGCGTTATCCAGCACATTTCCCAGAAGGGAACACAGATCCATGGGATTCACCGGAATAGATTCCGGGATCACCGCATGTACTTCAAACTCCGTCTCCTGCTCAAGAGCCTGATCCGCCTTCGCGCTGAGCACCACGCTGGCTGTCCTGTTCTCACAGTATGTCCTTCCCGGGAAAAGTGCCGGAGCGTTCAGAAGTTCCACCAGGTATGCCTTTTCTGCCTCCCCGGAAAGACCAGACAGAGCAGTCAGATGATTTTTCATATCATGGCGCAGGCGCCGGACTTCCTTCTGCTGCCGCTCCATGGCATTATAATACTGCTGCCTCATCTGATAAAAATGCTCCTTACATTCCAGTTCCTGCTGCCCTCCTAACACATGTACGGTCAGGACCATACCGATCCAGTACAGCATGCACAGAACAGAAATACTGATATCCCGCCATGCATTCACGATTTCCTGATCAGAAAATATCACGAGAGCTCCCAGCATTCCGAACACCGGCACCGAGAGCAGGATGAGCAGGTTCCAGAATTTCCCGGGAAGTTCCTGCCTTTGTCCCGCAAGAAGCTTTCGCGCCAGCAGGCACATCACTCCCCAGTATCCCAGCCTGATCTCCCAGTATCCGGGCAGAGGTACGCTCCCCATTCCGTTAGTCGTCAGATTAAATTCAAGAAAATAATTGTCGGGCAGAACATTGACAGAAAAAGCCGGTCCGGCAGTCAGCACCGCTGCCGCCAGTTTCTGCCTGGGCGTCCCCTCGCAGCAGAAAAAGACCGCAGCCGCAAATGCCAGAAACATCAGCGGAAGATTCGTGATATCTCCCACGTAACAGGGGAGCCACATCAATATCTCGCACATGAGAAATAACGTCACCATTCTCACTTTACTTTTCCGGATCTGGATCAGTTTTTTCAGAAACAGAAATGGCAGACTTCCCATAATAATCTTGATCACAAACAGAGTCCCTGACCTGATTCCCCATTCCAGGTTTCTCGGGAGCAGACTGAAATCCACCGCTCTCATCCCCCTTTTCTCTTTTCCAGGATCATCCGCGCCAGCGCAGATACCGCTTCCTGTTTCATGGAACGGCTGACCGGCAGTTCTTTTTCCCTCTGTGATGACTTTATTTCCATTTACACGTCCTACCCAGTCTGCATTCACGATATACCGGTTATGGATCCGAACGAACCCGTGAGGAAGTTCTTTCTCCAGGTCGTTCAGCTTTCCATAAAAAGGAATATCCTCTTCCCCGCAGACCACATGGACCAGCCTTCTCTCACTGTAAAAATACCGGATCTTTCTGTATGGGATCTGACAGATCCCGTCCGGACTTTTGAATGCGAACACAGCTCCGCTCCTGTTCTCCATTTCTCTCCTCACCCGATCCAGCAGACCTGCCAGACGTTCTCTTTTTGCCGGCTTGATCACATAGTCCGACGCGTTCACCCGGTAACCGCTCAGGGCAAACTCCTCATGTCCGATCACAAAGACAAGGAAGATATCCCGGTCAAAGGTACGGATCCGCTCTGCAGTCCGTATCCCGTCCACCGGTTTCATCTCCACATCAAGGAAAAGCAGTTCCATCTCCCCCGGATGCTTCTCAAGCCAGTTTGCAGCAATCACCCCGCTTGAGAATTCATAGATGATCTCTTCGCCTTCCCTGAGCAGAGGCTCCAGAGCCAGATACAACTGTTCCGCTGAAGCTCTCTCATCATCACAGATTCCGATCCTGAGCATGTTTTTTCTTCCTGTCGAGTGTTTTGTCCGTTCACTGTCCACAGTATACCACATCCTTCAGATCTCCAACAGGACTCCGCTGCGCCCGCATCGCAAAACTTTACATCAGGGCCTCCGATCTTTACAAAATCTGCATGATCCTTCCAAACATGCCCTGGCAGGTGCCAAACATGACAGCCGTTTCCCGCAGCCTCCTTCCGGGCAGTACACTGATGCTGAACACAGACTTTGTAAATCTCAAGTCTTATGAAAATAAAAACGCCGACGTTTTGGCGCTGACGGAAAAGAAAGGCGGTATGCATATGCTGTATGTAAGCGAACTTCACAAGTCCTACCGGACCGGCTCCCGGACTTACGAAGTCTTAAAAGGCGTCAGCCTGAACGTAGAGAAAGGAGAATTCGTGGCCGTCATGGGTCCCTCCGGTTCTGGAAAAAGCACCCTTCTCAACTGTATTTCCTGTTTTATTCCTTACGAAAGCGGTCTGATCACCCTATCCGGCGAGAAGCTGTCCGGACTCTCCGAGGAGGCTCTGGCAAAAGTCCGCAACGAAAAGCTGGGCTTTGTCTTTCAGGATTTCATGCTTCTTGACGGCCTCACTGTACGGGAGAATATCCTTCTTCCCAGGATCATCCACGGGGAAGTCACAGCCGACGGAGAAAAAAATGCGGACCGGCTCCTGAAGCTCTTCGGGATCGACGCCATCCGCGATAAATATCCGGCAGAAATCTCAGGCGGGGAGAAACAGCGCACCGCCGTGGCCCGGGCGCTTATCAACAATCCCCTGCTGATCCTTGCCGACGAGCCCACCGGGAATCTGGATTCCAGGTCCAGCCGGGCAGTCATCGATTCTTTCATGGAGGCAAGGCACTCCCTGGACGCAACCATTTTTATGGTGACCTATGACAGTTTTGCAGCCTCTTTCTGCGACCGGGTGATCATATTAAAAGACGGTACCGTGTTCCGTACTCTGGAAAACAAAGGGAGCCGTCCTGAATTTCAGGGTCAGCTCCTCAATATGATCAAAGAAATGAGTGGTGATGACATATGAAAACAACAACAATCCGCACAATGAAACAGGTCTTTTCCAAACTCCGCAGGCATGCTCTTCTTCCGGTACAAGTCCCGGGAGATCGGAGTCTTCATGGCACTGGGCGCCGGAAAGCGTTCTCTTGCGGGACAGCTCTTCCGCGAACTGTTCACCGCCATGGCGGTTCCCGCTTTGTCCGGCATAGTGCTGGGGCCGCTGTTCACCCTGGGGATCTGGCAGATCTTCCGCCTCTTCCTCCCGGATAAGGAAGGCACCGTACTTTCTTTCACCCCGTTCAGTCTGATCATCTGCGCGGGTTTTCTCGGCGCCTCTCTGCTTCTCTGTTTTCTCTTTGCCATACGTTTTATTTCCCGCACCAACATTCTGGATGTGGTAAATGAGCAGCGAAAGAGTGAGCCGATCCGGGATGTGAGATCGTGGTATCTCCCAGCGGGCATTTTCCTTATCGTGTTCGGTGCAGCAGCGGGCTACGGACATCCCTGGTTTTTCAAGGCTGTCTTCGGTATATTTTCCCCGGTATGGGCAAATCTGCTTTATCTTTCGATCCTTCCCGGCATCTATCTGATCATCCTCTTTCTTGTTATACTGGGAAAGAGAAGCAGAAAGCATCCATACAGAAAGATCATCCCGCGCAGCATGATGAAATTCCAGGGCCGTCAGACAGTCAACAACATGCTCATCATGACCCTCCTGACAGCCAGGGCGTGCTTTGCCATGTTCTACATCCCGCTGCTCGCCAGCGGTAACTTTTTCGCCACCAATGCCTGGGAGAAAGACTTTTCCATGCGTCTCCGGGCGGACCAGGATATGCCGGACCGCGAAGAGATCGAACAGCTTGCAGAAGAATACCGTCTGACAGTGGAAAACTGGGCGGAGGCTCCCATGATCGTCCTCGGGGAGGACGGAACCGGAGAGGATATCGATGAAAACGGAAAATACGTTTATCAATACCATGAGGTCATTTCCGACTGTATCGCCATCTCCGCTTCAGGTTACGAGGCTCTGACCGGGGAACACCTTGATCTCTCCCCGGGGACCTACGACGAATGTATAAGCCAGGACAGTGCCTACGGACCGGACACCGGGACAACTCTGATCACCAATATGGTTACAGGAGCTGCTCTTGACGTCACCTATGGCACATTCCATTACTCCCATACACTCTCCGGCTTCACGGTCCTGAACGATGAGGATTTCGCCCGGATCTCCGAGGGGCTTGACGATTCCTGGAAGGAGACCTTCGTCCAGTTTGACGCCGATGACGCCGACTCCCCTTATGGTCCCGAAGATGAGTACCGCTTTTCCCAGGCACTCCGGGAACGGCTCGTAGCCGCCAGCAGCGGGGCGGGAATGGATTCTTCCTACTACTCCCGGGCAGCAAAGACATACTGTGACGTGCACGGCGAAATCTACTGGGCAGACAACGAACCCGCCTCCTCCGTCCACTTTTCCCGGGAAGATGCAGATAGTTTTCAGTTCTGGAGTCTTTGGAAATACAAACCTTATTTCCGTGTCATGGAGCAGAATAATTTCTTCATGAACATGGCGATCCTGTTTCTGACCTTTCTGTTCATGGCCGTCATCTGCTATACCGCCGCGCTTATCATCAGCTACACCCGGAGCATCACCGTAGCGCTCTCCAACCGGCAGGTATACGAGGATCTGATCCACCTGGGCGCGGGGAACGAGTTCCGCTTCCGCTCCGTGCGTCAGCAGCTCTCAAAGATCTACTCCCTGCCCACGATCCTTGGCATGACAGCGATCACCCTGTTCTTCCTGATGATCCTGTTCGCCAACGATGGAAGGATCTCACTGTCCGAGGGCGTCGGCATGGGAGTCTGCATGGTGATCATGCTGATCCTGGGGGCGATCATCTTCCTCTTCTACCGGCGGACGCTGAAAACAGTGTGCAGGATGCTGGACATCAGAACATCCCGCGTTTGATCTTCTGCTCCCACAGCACGACCTCTCCGCTGTCCATGCTCTTCTTCACATCGATCACCCGCTGATTGGAAGACCCACGGAACACCAGGGTGATGTCCTTGAGTTCTTCAATGAACCGTCCGTCTACCAGGATATCGAGCATGGACAGCATCTCATCTGTCCACTCACATCTTGCGCGGCTCTCCCCAAGTAATTCTTTGTCAAAAAGATATCCGCTGTAGCACCAGATGGTCTTCTCCGGATATCTTTCCCTTACTTTTCTGAGAAAGGGGACGAGCACGGCCTGGTTCTGAGGCTCGAAGGGCTCCCCTCCGAGCAGGGACAGCCCGTTAATATAGCCTGGCTCCAGCGCTTTTAACAGTTCGTCCTCCGTCTCCTTTGTAAACTCTTTTCCATAACAGAAGTCCCAGGTCTCTCTGTTAAAGCACCCGGGACAATGATGAGTACATCCGGAAACGAAGAGGGAGACTCTCACTCCCTCCCCGTTCGCGATGTCGCATTTTTTTATTTCTCCGTAATACATCTCTCTCGTTTCCTGTATTCTTTCTGCTGTTTCTTACAGATGCAGCACTCTTTCCTTGATTTCCTGTGTCCTTCCCTGATTCCAGAACTGCGTTCCGATGTATCCGCAGGTACGTCTTGCCACATTCAGGGTGTTCTGGTCACGGTTTCCGCAGTGGGGGCATTCCCACTCCAGTTTTCCGTCCTCTCCCGTTACGATCTTGATCTCTCCGTCGTATCCGCACAACTGGCAGTAGTCACTCTTCGTGTTCAGCTCCGCGTACATGATATTGTCATAGATAAACCGGATGACCTGAAGCACTGCCGGGATGTTGTCCTGCATGTCCGGCACCTCCACATAGCTGATCGCTCCGCCGGTGGAGAGCGCCTGGAACTGGGACTCGAATTTCAGTTTGGAGAACGCGTCGATCTCCTCCGCCACGTTGACGTGGTAGCTGTTTGTGATATAGCTCTTGTCCGTCACGCCCGGAACAATGCCGAACCGCTTCTGAAGGCATTTTGCAAATTTATATGTGGTGCTCTCGATGGGCGAACCGTAAATGCTGAACGCAATGTTGGTCTCCTCTTTCCACCTGTCGCAGGCGTCGTTCATATACTGCATCACTTCCAGTGCAAAAGGCGTTGCCTCCGGATCCGTATGTGACTTTCCTGTCATGTATTTCACACACTCATACAGTCCCGCATATCCCAGAGAAATAGAAGAATATCCGCCATAAAGCAGCTTGTCGATAGGTTCTCCCTTCTTCAGACGAGCCAGCGCTCCGTACTGCCACAGGATCGGCGCCGCATCCGAAAGGGTCCCCTTCAGCCTGTTGTGCCTGCACATCAGGGCGCGATAGCACAGATCCAGTCTCTCATCAAAGATCTTCCAGAATTTTTCTTTATCTCCGCCGGATGAAAGCGCCACATCCACCAGATTGATGGTGACCACACCCTGGTTGAACCTTCCGTAGAACTTATAGTTCCCGTTCTCGTCCTTCCAGGGATTCAGAGCGCTCCTGCAGCCCATCACAGGGAAGCAGTTTCCTTCTTTTAATTCTTTCATCTTCTTCTCGGAGATATAGTCCGGAACAAGCCGCTTTGCCGTACACTTTGCGGCCAGCTCTGTCAGGTAGTAGTAGGGCTGTCCCTCCTCGATATTGTCCTCCTCAAGTACATAGATCAGTTTCGGAAACGCCGGTGTAACCCAGACTCCCGCCTCGTTCTTCACACCCTGGTAGCGCTGCTTCAGCGTCTCCTCGATGATCATGGCAAGGTCCTTCTTCTCCGCCTCGCTCTTCGCCTCATTCAGATACATGAACACGGTCAGGAAAGGAGCCTGTCCGTTGGTCGTCATCAGAGTGATCACCTGATATTCGATGGTCTGGACGCCCTTTGTAATCTCTTTTTTCAGTCTGCGCTCCACGATCTCATGGAGCACTTCCTTCGGATATTCCATCCCTACCAGCTCCATCTCCTGGAGTACTTCCGTGCGGATCTTCTCTCTGGACACCTGGACGAAAGGAGCAAGATGTGCCAGGGAGATGCTCTGTCCGCCGTACTGGTTGCTGGCCACCTGAGCGATGATCTGGGTCGCGATATTGCAGGCTGTTGAAAAGCTGTGAGGCTTCTCGATCATGGTTCCGCTGATGACTGTCCCGTTCTGGAGCATGTCCTCCAGGTTGACCAGATCACAGTTGTGCATGTGCTGTGCATAGTAATCGGAATCATGGAAATGGATGATGCCCGCTTTGTCCGCCTCGACGATGTCCTCCGGCAGGAGCATCCTCTGCGTCAGGTCGCGGCTGACCTCTCCCGCCATATAATCTCTCTGGACACTGTTGACCGCAGGGTTCTTGTTGGAGTTCTCCTGCTTCACATCCTCGTTGTTGCATTCGATCAGTGAAAGGATACGGTTGTCCGTGGTGTTTGCCCGGCGTACAAGAGAACGTTTATAACGGTATCTCACATAACTCCTCGCCAGATCGAAAGCTCCCGTTGCCATGATCTGATTCTCCACCATATCCTGGATCTCCTCCACAGATACGGCTCGGTTCAGTTTATTACATTTAAATTCCACATACTCCGCGATATCCTCGATCTGTCCGTCATTGAGGCTCCTGTTCTCAGCGTTTGTATCTGCCTTTGTGATCGCGGTGATGATCTTTTTAATATCAAATACTTCTTCCGATCCATTTCTCTTGATAATCTTCATTCTGCCTTCTCCTATTGCATCAATTTGGTACAGGCATTATTCTAATACAAAATATAGTATTTGGCAATCCCTAAAGCACACTATCATGTATTTCCAGAACAAACACTGTATTTTCAGAGAATTTCTTTTTCCGAAAATATTTCTCGGATTCTGTTATATAAAAACAGACAGGAAGTTGAATTTTCTGTCACTTCCTGTCTGGACGACTTTTTCCCTTATTCAGATGTTCTTCGACTTTTTATTTCAGAAATATTCTGACAACGGCCGTCCCCTTCTATCCCAGAGCCACATCCAGGATCATCATGAGCGTAAACCCAAGGGCGACTCCCACTGTGCCGATATTGGAATGTGCTCCGGTCTGTGCCTCCGGGATCAGTTCTTCCACCACCACATAGATCATGGCCCCCGCTGCGAAAGCAAGAAGGTAGGGAAGAAGCGGGACCACCAGCCCGGTCAGCAGGATCGTAAGGAACGCGGCGATGGGTTCCACGACTCCGGACAATGCGCCATATGCAAACGCCCGTTTTCTCGAGATTCCCTGTCCCTTCAGCGGCATGGAAATGATAGCGCCCTCTGGGAAATTCTGGATTGCGATCCCCACGGAAAGGGCAAATGCCCCGGCAAGTGTCAGGGTAGTATTCCCGGTCATGGCTCCCGCAAAGGTGACTCCAACTGCCATTCCCTCCGGGATATTGTGAAGTGTCACCGCAAGGACAAGCATGGTTGTTTTTTTTAAATGGGAGGGCACTCCCTCCGGCTTCTCCTCTGTAAAATGGAGATGAGGCGTCACTGTGTCAAGAATGAGCAGGAAGCCCATCCCCAGCAGGAATCCTGCCGCCGCCGGGATCCAGGCAATCACTCCCGACTCCTCCGACATATCGATAGCCGGAATGAGCAGGGACCATACGGACGCCGCGATCATCACTCCCGACGCAAATCCCAGAAGAAGCTTCTGAAGCTTCTGGTTCATCTCCTTTTTCATAAAAAATACCATTGCCGATCCCAGCGCGGTCCCTGCAAATGGTATCAAAATTCCAAATAATGTGTTCTGATTCATCTTTCTTCTCCCTCTGATGCCCTCCTGGAGCAGTGTGCGCCTGTGCAGACCGCTTTTTGCTGAAGAAGGGCTTTCTACTAAACATTTTTTACCGCTGCTCTTATGATATGCATCAGAGGGAGCTTTTGTCAACGTTTCTCTGCCAGTTCTTTTCCTGCGGCACGGCACTCTTCCAGCGCCTCTTCGTCAGGCGCCTCATTGGCGATGATCCCCTCTTCCCTGACGAGTACTGCTCCTGCTTCCTTCATGCGCTGCGCCCAGTCTCTCATCCACTCGCCGTCTCCCCATCCGTAGGATCCGAAAAGAAGGATTGTCTTTCCCGATACAAGAGGCTCCAGTTCCGCAACAAAAGGTTCCATCTCCGACTCTTCCAGCTGCTCCGCGCCCATGGACGGGCAGCCCAGGGCAAACGCGTTCTCTCCTCCAAGTGTTCCGGCGTCAGCCGCCGCCACTTCCATTACCGCAGCCTCGGCTCCAGCTTCCCGGATCCCCTCCGCGACTGCCTCCGCCATTGCCTGCGTGTTTCCTGTTCCGCTCCAGTAAACTACTGATACACTCATTTGTTTTTCCTCCATTTTCTTTTCCGGCATCTGCCGACGCTTCTCTCTGCGGACCCTTTGGCTCCGCTCCTCTGCTCTGCATTCACAGAGCGATCTCCCGGATGCTCTTTCCGGTCAGAAATTCATTCACCGCACAATCCTTCGCACGGTCATATTTATTGAAGATCATTTTCGCAGCAGGAACATTGCCGTACACCTTCCAGTATCCTGTCATAAGGGAATCCTTTCCTTTATTCTGGATAAACCCTCTGACGTCCCCCGCCGGATATCCAAGGAACGCGCCGATCTCATGAGGAAAGCCGAGTCCTTTCTCTGCGCACACCTCCGCTCTGTGCGACAGTCTCTCCAACATCTCTGTCAGATCCATGGAGCCGTATCCGTATTCACGGATCAGGGAGTGCACCTCCGGCCTGTTCAGGTAGCTTTTCAGTTCCTTCGGGCGGTAAAAAAGGACAAGGCATCTGCCCCCGGATTCTGAAAGCCTGTGATACTTGATCCCAAGACCATCAAGGAGTTCCCCCAGCGCTGTGTAAAGCTGTGAATCCACGGTTATGACACAGGATACTTTCAGCCCTTTCAGAAACGGAGCGCACTGGAGCACAACCTGAAATCCCAGGCGTATCCTCCTGTCACTGTTTTTTAAGAAATAAGACAATATTTCTGCCGGCATTGTTCCCTCCTTGAATTTTGAGAATGATTTTCAACTGATAAAATATTATCATGCCTGATTGGATTTTTCAATATTGTTTTTGATAATATTTCTCAAAATTTATTTTTTCTTTTTATCCTTTTTTAGTTGTTCCCTACATTGCTTTAGTGTATAATAGATTTAAGATATTTGAGAGGTGAGAATTCTCAAACAATACATACATAAAGGAGAGATTCGCCATGGTAAATTTAATTACAGGCCCAAGAGGCAGCGGAAAGACACAGCAAATGATCGAACTTGCAAATGAGAAGGTGAAAACTTCCAACGGTAACGTAGTATTTATCAAGAAGAGCCACAAAGATACGTACACGGTGGACTTCAATATCCGTGCGATCCGGATGGCTGATTATCCAGATATCCTTACACTCGAAGAATTCGTCGGGTTTCTTTACGGCATGGTGGCAGGCAACCATGATATCGACACAATCTTTATCGACAGCGTATTAAAACAGGCTAACATCACACTGGAAAGCCTTCCGGCATTTCTCCAGAAACTGAGCAAGATTTCCAATGAAAACAATATTGACTTCTACCTCAGCATCGGTGCTGAGAAGAAAGATATACCGGATATAGATTCTTCCGACTATAATGTGATCAGCTAAAGAACAAAGAGTTCCGCTTGCGGAACTCTCGCGCCGAGTGCGGTCGCTTTAGCGACAAATTTCCACTTCGCGCGAGTGCGCATCCGCGGAGCGTTTTATTTAATAGGGAACAACATTTCCTATTAAATAAATCGAGTAGGAGGTAGGCGATTATTTCGCCTACCTACCTCTCACACCACCGTGCGTACCGTTCGGTACACGGCGGTTCAATCAACTTAACAAGTACCCCGCCTTTCGGCGTA
>CALWFV010000060.1 GCA_944377745.1 uncultured Mediterraneibacter sp.
CTACTGTTTCCACTGACCCTAATTGATTCAAATCCAAATCGTCAAGTGTCTGTATATAGTACGTATTGTTACATGCCCCGTGGCATATTTCAAATAACTTCTGGGTATTGGAACTATGCTTGTCACCAATCACTATCATAGCATCCACCGTCTCTGCGATGCTCTGAGCCTCTGTCTGACGTTCTTTTGTAGCATTGCAGATTGTATTTAAAACACTTACATCATAACTCTTTTCAGAAATAATTTCAACTAAATCTTTAAATTTATTGTAATTAAATGTCGTCTGAGAAACTATACAGATTTTTTCATTTCCATCCGTGGAAAACTTTTCCGCATCAGCACGATCCTGGATGACGCATACCTGTTCTCCTGCCCATCCTTTTATCCCCTGAACCTCCGGATGTTCCGGATTTCCGATGATCACAATGTATCTTCCGTCTCTGCCCTGCTCCTGCACGATATTATGGATCTTCCTGACAAACGGGCAGGTAGCGTCAACGATCCTGACATGTTTCTCATTCAGGATATCATAAATCCTTTTCTCCACGCCGTGAGAACGTATAATGACAGTTCCTCCCCGGAGGCTTTCAAGTTCCTCTTCCGACCGGAGGACCTCAACCCCTTTTGCCTCCATATCCTTGATCACTTCTTCGTTGTGGATGATCGGTCCGTACGTGTAGATCCGTTCCCCGTCCTTCTTTTTTCTCAGCTGTTCGTAAACCGTGTCGACCGCCCGCTTGACACCAAAACAGAACCCCGCCGTTTTCGCCTTTATCACTTTCATTGATCCGTCTCTCCTGTCTGCTCTTTTCACTGGATTCTTATCTGCAGTGACTGCAGATCTCATCCACCACTTCCGGGATAGTCATATCCGAACTGTCCACAAGGACAGCGTCCTCCGCTTTCCTGAGAGGTGCGATCTCTCTTGTCATATCTCTTTCATCCCTCTCCCGGATATCTTTCGAGATTTCCTCCATGCTGCAGTCCACACCCTTCTCTTTCAGTTCATCATATCTGCGCTTTGCCCTGGTCTCCACACTGGCTGTAAGATAGATCTTCACATCCGCGTCCGGCAGGATATTGGTCCCGATGTCTCTCCCGTCCATGATCACATCCTTTTCCTCCGCAAGCGAGCGCTGCAGATCCAGAAGTTTCTCCCGTACTTCAGGAATCGCCGACGTTTTAGAAGCCATGTTTCCGACCTCTTCCGTGCGGAGCATCCCGGTTACGTTTTCTCCGTTCAGATAGATCTGCTGAACACCGTTTTCGTATCCGATGGTCACTTCAGCATCTTTGCAAGCCTCCGCGACGGCGTTCTTATCTTCCGGGTCGACTCCTTTTTTCAGGAAATGGATCGCAAGCCCCCTGTACATCGCCCCGGTATCCACATAGATATATCCTTTTTCCTTTGCCACCAGCTTCGCGATCGTGCTCTTTCCCGCGCCTGCCGGTCCGTCTATCGCCACATTATACCCCATATTTTCCCTCCATATATAAATGTTTTAACTCTGTTTCTTTTCTGCTGCGCTCATCCCCGCCAGATATCCTGTGGACCAGGCGATCTGGAGATTATATCCTCCGGTCACGGCATCCAGATCAAGGACCTCTCCCGCAAAGTACAGACCGGGAATCTTCCTGGACTCCATTGTGCCGGGATCGATCTCTCTGACTGAAACTCCGCCCTTTGTGATGATCGCTTCATTATACCCTCTCAGGTTCGTGAGTGTCATTGTAAAGTCCTTGATCAGATGGACAAACCGGCTCCGCTCTTCCTTCGTGATCTCATGTACCTTTTTCTCCTCAGGGATGCCTGAAAGTTCCACCATGACCGGTTTTAATTTTGCAGGGAAAAGGCTGTCCACCGCGTTTTTGAACTGCCTGTTATGATTTGCCTCAAATTCCCTCAGCACCCTCTTATCAAGCTGCTCTTCCGAAAGTGCCGGTTTCAGATCGATGTGGAGCGTCAGTTCTTTCTGTTTCAGTCGCTTTCCGACAACGCTGCTGGCGCTTAAGATGACCGGCCCTGTTACGCCGTAATGAGTAAAAAGCATTTCCCCGAATTCTTCATACAGCTTCTTTTTCCCGTCCGTGATCCGGATCTGTATATTTCTCAGAGACAGTCCCATCAGTTCTTTTGCATACCACTCTTTTACTTCCATCGGCACAAGAGAGGGCGACAATTCCGTGATCCGGTGTCCGCATGATTCCGCAAACCGGTATCCGTCTCCTGTAGAACCGGTGGACGGATAAGAAATTCCTCCTGTGGCCACGATCACCGCGTCTGCGTACAGCTTTTTCCCGGAGGACAGAGTTACGCCCGCCGCGCTTCCTTCTTCTATAATGAGTTCCTTTACTTCCGCATGAAGAGAGACATCCACTTTTCTCCGTGACAGTTCCCTGCTCAGGGCGCTGATCACATCGGAAGAATGATCTGACTGAGGGAATACTCTTCCTCCCCTCTCCACTTTTGTCTTAAGGCTAAGTCCCTCAAAAAAAGCGATCGTCTGATCATTGGTAAAGGAGTAAAAACTGCTGTATAAAAATTTCGGGTTACTGACCACTGCCTGAAAAAAATCCTCAATATCCGCCGCATTTGTCAGATTGCACCGCCCTTTTCCGGTGATAAAAAGTTTCTTTCCCAGCTTTTCATTTTTTTCCAGAAGGTTTACCCTGCCGCCGCATCCAGCCACAGAAATAGCTGCCATCATTCCGGCGGCGCCTCCGCCGATCACGATCACACTGCTCATCTTCTATCTCCCCTCCGTATCTCTGCCGTCATTCTCCACAGAAACTGTCCCGCTTACCGGATTCAGCTCGTCCCCGCTGTACACCTGGTATTCTCCCCAGATCTTTTCCAGCGTCTCAAGGGTACTCACCACCTCATCCTGTTTCTTCATGCAGAGCGCGACGATCAGCGCGTTGATCACACTCAGGGGAGCCACCAGCGAATCCACAATCGAAGCCATGTCGCTGCGGGCGATCAGATTGCAGGACGAATAAAGGTTCATCGGAGAATGCACACTGTCTGTCAGCGTGATCACCTTGGCTTTCCGGTTGCTCGCAAACTCAAGTGCTTTCAGCGTACGCATGGAATAGCGCGGGAAACTGATCCCGATGATAACGTCCTTCTCGTTGATCCGTATCAGCTGCTCAAATATCTCGCTTGAACTGTTCGTCGTCACCGCCGTCACTTCGTCGCAGACAAGATTCAGGTAAAAACTGAAAAAAGACGCGAGCGGTGCGCAGCTCCTGATTCCGATGACGTAGATCTTCTCTGCACCCAGGATCGTATCGATCGCAAGATTGAACGCCTTGTGGTCAATCACTGAAAGAGTCTGCTTGATCTTCTCGATATCCGAATGGAGCACGGTCTCCAGGATCTCGCTCTGGCTGATCCTCCCATATGTCACTTCCATCCTCTGAATCGAATTCAGCTTGTTCCTCACCAGTTCCTCCAGCGCTTTCTGAAACCCCGGATACCCTTTGTATCCGAGCTGGGTGGCAAAACGGACTACCGTGGACTCGCTTACCCCGACAATTTCGCCCAGTTTGGCCGCTGTCAGAAAGACAGCTTTGTCATAGTTCTGACGCACATAATCTGCAAGACGCTTCTGTCCCTTACTCAGCTTTGAATATTTTGACTCAAGTCTGGCGATCAGTTCATTGGTTGTATTTTCTGTCTGTTCCATTTCTTATTTTCCTTGTTCTAATCTCTTTCAGACCGGCCGCGTATACTCTCTCAGCCAGGCCCGTTCCTCCTCATTCAGATGAGGGCCGATCAGCTCATATACTTTCCTGTGATAATCGTTGAGCATCTCCCTCTCTTCCGCCGTCATCATCTCCGGGATCAGGGCGTCCAGGTCGATCGGCACATAGGTCATGATCTGGAATTTCATAAACTGTCCGTACTCATTCTTTTCATCTTCCTGCACCAGGAGAAGATTTTCCAGACGGATCCCGTGGGAATCCTCAATATAGATTCCCGGTTCATCCGAGATCACCATATTTTTCTCCAGTGGCTGTGCCGGAAAATCCCCTTCTTTCCAGCGGAAATTAATGGGAGCCTCGTGCACATTTGTCAGATACCCCACGCCGTGTCCGGTGCCGTGGTTGAAATTCAGCTTTTCCTTCCAGAAGATCTCCCGGGCGATACAGTCCAGGTTCGCTCCCGTACACCCGTGGAGGAACACAGTATTCGCCAGTCTCAGCATAGCTCTGGCGACCAGGGTGAAATGCTCCTTTTCTTCTCCTGAGACTTCGCCAAGGGCGATCGTCCTTGTAATATCCGTCGTGCCTTCCCAGTAGTGTCCGCCTGTATCTGTGAGGAGCAATTTCCCTTTCTTCAGCTCCACATTTGTCTCTTCCGTCGCGCTGTAGTGGATCACCGCTCCGTGCTCGGCAAATGCGCTGATCGGCGCAAAGCTTGCCCCCAGATATCCTTCCTGTTCCGTCCGGAACTCCTCCAGTTTATCAGATGCTGAGATCTCTGTCATCGGGATCTTTCCGATATTTTTCTTAAGCCAGTACATGAAACGGGTATGTGCGATCCCGTCTTTCAGGTGCGCCTTTCTGATATTTTCCGCTTCAACATCATTCTTCTCCGATTTCATCAGGACAGACGGATTCTGCTCCTCCACGATCTTCACATTTTCCGGAAGATTTTTATACAGAGTATAACTGGTTCGTTCCGGGTCCAGAAGGATGACAGAGTCCTTTTTCATTCCCATCACATCCTCGTAGATCTGCCCATAGGGAAGGACGCGGATATCATTTTCCGCAAACTCCTGCAGGATGTCTTCAGAGAATTTCTTCTTGTCTGCGTAAAGATCCACATGATCCGGCCAGATCACTGCATAAGAAAGAACCAGGGGGCAGTACGCGATATCTCCGCCCCGGATGTTAAGAATCCACGCGATATCATCCAGACTGGAAATTATGTGCGCTTCCGCGCCCTTCTCCTTCATCTTTTCCCGGATCCGCGCAAGTTTTGCGGAAACCGTTTCACCGGCGTATCTCACATCAAGCCGGAAAGCCTTCGCTTTCGGCATTTCGGGGCGGTCCTCCCACACGCGTCCGCCGAGATCATGGCTGTGATCCAGTCTCCCTTCTTTCTTCCCGGCGAGCTCTTCGTACAGCCTTCCGTCCTTTATCCCTACTGTCCTTCCGTCAAATCCGATCACGCCTCCCCGGGGAAGTTCCTTTTCCACAAACTCCCCGACGCTGTCCACATCCGGCTCTCCCATCCGGTACAGCCGTATCCCGCTTCCGGAAAGCTGTCTGTCCGCCTGAATAAAATACCTGCCGTCTGTCCAGAGTCCGGCTTTGTCCTTCGTGATCACCGCAGTTCCGGCAGATCCGGTAAACCCGGTGAGAAACTGCCGCACTTTAAAATATTCCCCAACATATTCACTGTGGTGATAATCCGCTGTCGGTACTATATAGACATCAATGCCTTCTCTCTCCATCTCGCGGCGGAGAGCATCGATCCTCTCATGAACTTTCATAACAAAAGCCTCCTGTCAGTAAAATCCATTCCCATGATAACACTAAAATATCCCCAAAACAACAAAATTTGTGCGATTTGGAGGGAGAGTGCGTCCGCCGGAGGAAGATGTTGTCTGCGGACACGCTCCCGCTCGGAAACCAATGCAGCGGACACGTAAGAGCGCAAAGGACGCGCTCTAAGTGCCGGCATTGGTTTAACGGTCCTTAGACAACTTCTCCCTCCGGCTGGGCTGCTCCCCTCTCCGGCAGATCGGACGGCAGGAGCATTTGCAGAAGAAAAGGGACGTTTTTGACTGCGGCAGTTTTACCGTTCAGCCAAAAAAGCCCCTTTCTGATCCATCAATTTTACATTTCCGGCACCAGTTCCCCGGGAGCAGCGCGCAAGCGCGTCTTCCCAGCCGTTCCTGAAACGGAACTGCCATTCGGGAAAGCCCAGCCAGAATAGCTGTATTGCTCGAAGACCGTTAAAACCGCGCCGGCACTTAGATCGCGTCTTTTGCGATCTTATGTACCGCTGCGCGGTTTTCCGAACGGAAGTGTGTCTGAGAGCAATACAGCCATTCTGGCGGACTCCCCCCCGACAGTCCCGTTTTAGTGACGGTTCCTGTACTGCACCGGTGTGATATTATACATCTTCTTAAACACCCTGTTAAAATGTTCTACGTTCTGATATCCCACGGACTCTGCAATACTCTCGACAGTGGCATTGCTGCTCTTTAACATTGCCCGTGCTTTTTTCATCCGAACCTTTTTAAGAATATCTCCGAACGTCATCCCTGACTTCTCCCTGATATATTTTGAGAGATAAGGTTTGGAGAGGAAAAACTTCTCCGCAAGGTCATCCAGTGTGACATCTTTATAATTTGCGTAGATATAATTGGTGATCTCAAGGAGTCTCTCGTCTTTGTTCACATCAGACTCTGCGATCTCTTTGATCTTATTGACGGCAACGACCAGCGCTTCAATGGAAGCCTTGATGATATCGGGATCGATCCCGACACCCCAGTAACGCTTCTTGTTGCAGATCACACCCACGTACGCAACCGCTCTGGAGGAAGAACCTTTCGTCAGAGAATGCTCCTCATAAACAGCAAGCTCATAGCTTGCATCAAAATAGTGTTTGATCGCATTGCTTACCGCGTCAAGACGTCCGTTACCAACCCCTGTGATCTTGAGATTATTTCCGTTGTGATGGATGGTGGCCTCCGCAACAATGCCGTCCTCCTGCTTGAAGTGACACTCATCAACGGTAAACACAGGTTTTGCATTGATGTAATTGTCCTCAAAAATATGATAGACCAGATCCGGCGTAAGCTCCTTATGCGCTTTGTCGGACACATCTTTTACGAGATAGCCGACTTCCTCTCTCATCTTCTCCGGAAGACTGATTCCAAAGCCCTGCTTCAGGATGTAGTTCACACCGCCCTTCCCGGACTGGCTGTTGATTCGGATGACGTCGGAATCGTATCTTCTTCCCACATCCTGGGGATCAATGGGCAGATAGGGAACGCTCCATTTGTCCAGATGTTTCTCCTCTCTCCACGCCATCCCCTTTGCGATGGCATCCTGATGTGATCCTGAAAATGCGGTAAATACAAGTTCGCCTGCATAGGGCTGTCTCGGTGATACCTTCATTCTCGTGACACGCTCATAAACTTCGCAGATGTCGCTCATGTTCGAGAAATCAAGTCCCGGATCAACGCCCTGAGAGAACATGTTCATCGCCAGTGTCACGATATCCACATTTCCTGTACGCTCCCCGTTTCCGAACAGCGTTCCTTCGATCCTGTCCGCTCCGGCGAGGATACCCATTTCCGCGTCGCTGACTCCGGATCCTCTGTCGTTGTGTGGATGAAGGGAAAGGATCACGCTGTCTCTGTGGACCAGATGTTTGTTGAAATACTCTACCTGGCTCGCAAACACATGGGGCATCGCGTTTTCCACCGTTGTCGGAAGGTTGATGACCGCCTTGTTCTCCGGCGTCGGATGCCAGATATCCAGAACCGCGTTGCAGACCTCAAGAGCATAGTCCACTTCTGTTCCCTGGAAGCTCTCCGGGCTGTATTCAAAAGTAAAGTTCCCTTTTGTCTCATCTGCCAGTTTCTTCAGAAGTTCCGCTCCGTCCGTAGCGATCTTCTTGATCTGCTCTTTATCTTTCTTAAAGACCTGCTCTCTCTGTGCCACCGACGTAGAATTGTATACATGAATGATAGCATGAGGAGCTCCCTTGACCGCTTCAAAAGTACGTTTGATAATATGCTCTCTCGCCTGAGTCAGCACCTGAATGGTGACGTCATCCGGGATCATATTCTGTTCGATCAGTGTTCTTACAAACTGATACTCTGTCTCGGACGCGGCCGGGAACCCCACTTCGATCACTTTAAAGCCCACATCCAGAAGAAGCTGGAAGAACTCCAGTTTTTCATCCAGGCTCATCGGTTCGATCAGAGCCTGATTTCCATCGCGCAGATCCACACTGCACCAGATCGGGTGTTTCTCGATCGCATCTTTCTTCACCCAGTCATAGCATGGCTCAGGCGGCATAAAATAGGACTTTTCATATTTCTTCCAATTTTCCATCATAGTCTGTCTCCTTATATTTAATCAATTTGGTTGTTTTATTTTATCCTCACTTATACTAACATAGCTTCTACTATGATTCCAGTGGCAAAATTAATCATTTATGTTGATCTTTTTTAATATATATGACTTTTTTACGTTTTCACAGCACTGCTGTACGAAGACAGACATGCAGATAATCTCAGAAACTCAGGAAAAAAGCGTCACGGATATAGCACATGCATAACTGAAACGACCTTTCTTTAACATTCTCTGAGGCAGTCAGCGGATACGTCTTCAGCGTGATTCCATCCAGGCTGCAGGTCAGAGTGCCAAGCTTCTGGCCTTTTTCGACAGGAGCCCGAAATTTTTCAGGGAGATCACAGGAGACGGTCACATCTTCATCCCGTCTCAGCAGGACGCGGAAAGGTTCTGCATTGACATCCACTTTCAGTTTCACGTCCTCTGTTCCAGGAAATCCTTCCGCAGCGCCGTTTTCCACCAGAACGCTGCCCGCATCCATACTTACGTCAATCTGGCGATACTCATAATTTTCCAGAGCATATTCCATCAGTTTTCTTGTGTCAGACCACTTATATCCCTTATTATTCGGCCAGCCGCAGGCAAGGAGAGCCACGATAAACGTCCTTTCATCCCTGCGCAGGGCTCCTACATAGCAGTATCCCGCATCGGCAGTAAACCCGGTCTTTCCGGAAAGAGCTCCCTCCATCATCTGAAGGAAGAGATTATGATTGCGGCACTGATAGGAACCGTTTCCATCGCAGTCAGAAAAATCATGCTCCTGTGTCTGAGTAATTTTCAGAAAATCTCCTTTCTTTTCTGACTCCATGATGCAGTATCTCATAATCCGGGCCAGATTTTCCGCGGTAGTGTGATGGTTCCCAGTCTCATCCTCGGCGTCAAGTCCGTTGGGCGTGATAAAATATGTATCTGTGCACTCCAGTTCCATCGCTTTCTGGTTCATCAAAGAGGCGAACCCTTCCACGCTTCCGCCGATATACTCCGCAATGGCGACAGCAGAATCATTGTGAGACTCCAGCATCAGAGAGTACAGCAGATCCTCCAGACAGAACTTCTGCCCCTCACTCATCCCCAGCCTGACGGCTGGCTGAGAGGCCGCATCAGCACTCACATTGACTTGATCTGACATGTTTCCATGTTCAAGGGCAAGGATACATGTCATGATTTTCGTCGTGCTCGCCATGGCAAGCTCCTCCTGCCCGTTTTTGGCAAATAAAATACGCCCGCTGTCCGCGTCCATCAGGACCGCCGACCGGGCGTACAGTTCTGAAGCTGTGATCTCGTCCGCATTTTCCGCCGCCTCTGTCAGAAACCCGGGGCAGACTGACAGTAAAAAGAAGAAAAATGTCAGGACAAGCGCCTTCATCCTTCGCCTAATTTTTCCGTTTTCCTTCATTGCAGGTGCTCTCCCGCCGCATATGTCTTACTGCTAATCTATGCATGTCTGCCGTATCATAGAACTGTTCGTCATCCCCGGACATTCCTAGATATCCAGCTTAAGCTGTGCCTCATCCTCCGCCTCTTCCTTGAAATGTTCGATCTGCTCCTCATTGAGCGTGGGGAGTTCATCAAGCGAATGAACACTGAACCGGCGAAGAAACTCTTCTGTCGTCCCAAAAAGCAGGGGACGTCCCGGCGCCTCCAGCCTTCCGCTCTCCTCCACCAGTCCGTATTCCACCAGCTTGTTCACCGCATGATCCGATTTAACCCCGCGAATCTTCTCGATCTCCAGTTTTGTCACCGGCTGCTTGTACGCAATGATCGAAAGGGTCTCCAGGAGGACATCGGTGAGCACATACCGCCGGGGCTGCTTTGCGACACGGATCAGATACTCGTACATTTCTTTTTTTGTACACATCTGAAACGAGTCGTCCAGTTCAATGATGCGGATCCCCCGGCTTTCCTCCTCATACCGGTCCATCATATTGTGGATCAGCTTCCTCGTCGTCTCCTCATCGTGACCGATCGCCGCGGCGATCTTCTCAACTTCAACGGAATCGCCCATTGTAAAAAGGATCGCCTCAATCGCCCCCTGAAGCTTCTCTATCTCCATTGATATATCCAGTCCTTTCAATCATAATCTCACCGCAGTTTTCCTCCTGCTCCACACGGATCTCCCCCAGCTTCATCATCTCCAGGATTGCAAGAAATGTCACCACGATATGCATCTTGCTGCGCTGTTCCTCCAGAAGCTGTCGGAAGCTGAACCGCCGGTGTCCTTTCATATACTCATGGATGTGGTGGAATTTGTCAGAAAGCGAGACCTCTTCCTTTTCAATCTTTCCGAATCTGCTTCTGATAGGATCGATCTTGTCCGTCTGGCGTTTCATTACCTCGTGAAAAACCTGATTCAGTTTACGGAGCGTCAATCCGTCCAGCAGCACATCAAGATCCACCGGCTCCACATACTCCGCCACTTCCTCCGGTATGGACGGAGACTTATAAAGGATCTGATCTGAATCCACCTGCCGTTCCTTCAGTTCATAAGCCATGTACTTGTACATCTTGTACTGAAGGAGCTGTTCTACCAGTTCCTGTCTCGGGTCCACTTCCTCACCCTCTTCCGTCACTTCCTTCGGAAGCAGCATCCGGCACTTGATATCAAGAAGGGTTGCCGCCATGACAAGAAATTCGCTCATGACATTCAGATCTTCCTTCTGCATCTGTCTGATATAGTCCATATACTGGCTTGTAATCTCAACGATCGGTATATCATAGATGTCGATCTTATTCTTATCGATCAGATGAAGAAGCAGGTCCAGAGGCCCCTCAAATACCTCCAGTTTCACCGGTATTCCCATAAAACTCTCCTTCAAAGAATTAATTCATTGCACGTCAATATTTCTATTATACGGGATTCCCGTCTCTTTTACAATATTTTTTTCAGTTCAATCAGAATCAGCTCCGGCATGTTAAAAAGCCGGATATTGATCGTATGGCTCCCCAGCCCCCGGCTCACAATGATCGTCTGTTCTCCCTCTGTGCTCATCTCTCCGGAATATTTTGGGAAAAGAAATGCCTGGGGAGTGATAACGCCGCCGATTCCCGGGATTCTGGCAATCCCTCCGTGGAGATGCCCCGACAGAATCAGATCCGCCCCCCATTCTTTATACACTTCCATATAAGCAGGATTATGAGCGAGCAGTATCTGATAATCCTGATCTGCTCTCTCCCGCGGAATGAATCCAAGGCATTCTTCCACTGTACTGCCATCAACCTGCCCCTTGTGAAATTTCTTATATGTCTCCAGCGGCAGTTCCAACCCGCTGATACGGATCCTCTCTCCGTGCACCTTCACTTCCGTGCTTCCGTTTTCCAGAAACAGGACTCCCTTTGACCTGAGCATTCTTCTGTATTCTTTATAAGAGGCCTTGTATTTTTCCGGTTCCTCCTTCATCCGCTGTTCATGATTTCCGTTTGCATAGATGACCGGACAGAACGCTGTCAGTCTCTCCACAAACGACAGGGCCGGTTCATAGGATGCGTTTTCTTTTCCCACCAGCATGTCACCCCCGATCAGGATCAGATCCGGAAATGTCTGCCGTATGGCGCGGAGAAGCCGCTCGTTTTTCTCCTCGTATTCTTTATTATGAAGATCGCTGAGAAAAATAATCTTTATCTTCTCTCCCTCAAGATCAGCCATTTTCTTCGAAGAGACCCGGAAACGCGTCACGCAGAAATTATGAGTCTCCCTGTAACTCTCAATGCAGACTGCTGCGGCAGCAGCGGCCGCAGCAATGATCAGAATCCATATAAATGACATAGTTTCTCCCTTACTGTCCTCTCTGTTCTTTTACGATCGTGATCCCAGCGCTTGCCCCGATCCGGTCAGCCCCTGCCCGGACCATCCTCTCCGCGTCCTGGAGTGTACGGATCCCTCCGGACGCTTTCACTCCCATCTCCGGGCCGACTACAGCACGCATGAGAGCTACATCTTCTTCAGTCGCGCCGCCTGTGGAAAATCCTGTGGATGTCTTCACATACGCAGCGCCGGCTTCCTTCGCGATCCTGCAGGCTTTTTTCTTTTCTTCTTCCGTAAGAAGGCAGGTTTCCAGAATCACCTTAACAATCGCCTTGTCCTGCGCCGCCTCCACTACAGAAGCAATATCCTGCTTCACGTAATCCCAGTCTCCGCTCTTGATCATCCCCACATGGATCACCATGTCCAGCTCTTCCGCTCCGTCTTTTACCGCTGCTTTCGCCTCAGAGACCTTGCCCGCAGTGGACATGGCTCCCAGAGGAAATCCGATGACAGTACACACCTTCACTTCGGAATTTTTCAGGATCTGAGCACAGTAGTACACAAAGCCGGAGTTGACGCAGACCGAGTGAAAGCCGTACTCCATCGCCTCCTCGCAGAGCTTTTTTACCTGTTCCTTTGTCGCATCCGCTTTTAATAATGTATGGTCAATCATTTTTGCATAATCCATAATGTTATCCTCCTTCTGTATTGTACGGGAACGGACCTCCCCGTCCCCCGGCTGACCTTCATTATAAAACATCTTATACATCAGGCACAAGTAGGTTTTTTTCTTTCCCCGTCAACGAGCTTCTTTATTACATCACCTTTAAAGTCTGAATTCCCCCAGAGCTTCCAGAAGATAATCCTGAAATCCCGCTTTCTCCACATCCTCTGCGGCAAGGATATCCACAGAACCGATCTCTTTCCCGTCCAGGAAATAGGTAAGACGTCCCAG
This sequence comes from uncultured Mediterraneibacter sp., assembly GCA_944377745.1. Lineage (GTDB taxonomy): Bacteria > Bacillota > Clostridia > Lachnospirales > Lachnospiraceae > Mediterraneibacter. The sequence continues at coordinate 12,804 of CALWFV010000060.1, forward strand.
CACATCCCCTTTTTTCACAGGTGCCCTGACCGGCTGCTCGGCCGTCTCCTCTTTTTCGATCTGATTCAGATTCGCACCGGAAGTGTCCAGATAGGTAAAACTGTCAGAATATTCCGCGTCCACCTGGTCTTCCACTCCGCCCTCCACTTTTATCGGGGCCGGAGTTCCCTGTTCCCCATCGGTGTAGATCTGGCACTTGCCGAATCCATAGTTCAGAAGAGTCACTGCATCCTGAAATCTGTCTTTTGAATTTTCCGCCGCCATGATGACCGCAATCAGTTCCACACCGTTTTTTTCCGCTGTGGCCGACACGCAGAACTTTGCCTCTCCTGTAGAACCGGTTTTCAGCCCTGTCGCGTACTCATACTGACGGACCAGTTTGTTGGTATTTGTAAGTCCGAACTCTGTTGTTCCTTTCGAGGTAGTATGGGTGATATTCTCCATCCAGATCATACAGTAATCACGAATCTGAGGATGTTTCGTGATCAGCTCCCTGGACATCAGGGCAATGTCTCTCGCACTGGTCAGATGTCCATCCGCGTCAAGCCCGTTGCAGTTGACAAAATGTGTATTTTCCATTCCCAGTTCCGCAGCCCGCTGATTCATCCGGTTCACAAACTCCTCCTCATTTCCACATATGTACTCAGCCATCGCTACACAGGCGTCGTTGGCGCTGGCAACGGAAATACATTTCAGCAGCGTATCCACCGTCTGCACTTCCCCCGCCTCAAGGAACACCTGAGATCCTCCCATGGAAGCCGCATACTCTGAAGTAGTCACCTCGTCGTCCAGACTGATATCGCCCCGCTCAATAGCTTCAAAGATAAGGAGCATGGTCATGACTTTTGTCACACTCGCCGGCGGTCTTGCCGTATCCGCATCCTTCTCATAGAGTACAGTTCCTGTAGAAGCTTCCATCAGGATCGCTGACGGGACACTCACCTGGAGACCGCCCTGCGCATCCTCTGCTGCTTCTTCCGTTGATTCCTCCTGTCCGTCCGCCGTTTCTTCTGTCACTGTCCCTTCCTCTTCCTCCTCCGCATACACGCAGAGCATCGGCACAGCCGGGCTCTGTATCTGCATGAGAAGCACCAGTCCAAGAACAACCGCAAGAACCCTTTTCATTATCACGTTCTCCTCCGAATTATATCGTCTGTTAACAATATAGTCAGCCCAAAATAAAAATATGTCTCTGATTGACTTTTGGAAATACCTGGCGTATATTAAACGATGGGAGAATAAAGGAAAAGTTTAATAAGGAGGCCATTCATGAAATCTCACACTTATTATGATATTTTAGGTGTTCCCAGAGATGCGACTATAGAAGAGATCACGAATGCAAAAAATTCATTGGCAAAGGTATACCATCCTGATGCGAATGTACACAAAGATATAGATACCACAGCTTCCATGCAGGAGATTCTGGAGGCGTATCGGGTTCTCTCGGATCCCGAAAAAAGAAAAGCGTACAACCATGAAATGTTCGGCGAAGCAGCGCCAAGAGTCTTCCGCACTTTTAAAGTAGGACCGGATGATGACAGCAAAGACGAGTCCTCCTCATTTGTCACCTACTGGAATGCGGCAAGCCGCCTCAACGAGACGCTTCGTCAGAGCATGCGTCTGATGGAGAAAGAATCCCAGAAAAAAACGCTGTCTCAGCGAGTTTTTCGAATGCTCAGAAAAAGCAGCGAGGAAAGTCCTGACGAATACCGCAGCCGCCAGATCGCGAAGCTTTCCATGGATGCAGTTCAGTATATGACTACACTGAAAATGGCCGGAATCCCCATGCAGTACTGGCATTCCGACGCAATGAACTGGGTCCTCATCCGATGGGGACAGAAACAGGACACAGATTACCATATCCTGTTTTCCCGGTACGCTGCGTATGTGGAGAAAAACAAATCCAGTTCCGAGAAACTGAAACTCCGATCATACAATCGTCAGTTCCACAACAACTTAAAAAAGCTGCTCTCCTACTCCTTAGATGCGTAGGAGGCATTCTTCCAGGAGGGCTTCGCAGCCCTCTTTTACGTCTCTGTAAGTTTCATCAAAATTCCCCGTATACCACGGATCCGCAATGTCCTGCCCTTTCCGGTCTGTAAAATCCAGCAGTTTCGAAACCTTCCCGTCCGGATCTCCGTTTCCGATAATTCGGCTGATATTCCGCATATTCCAGGAATCCATCCCGATGATGTAATCGAACTGATCGTACTCCTCCCGGCACATCTGACGGGCTCGGTGATCCCCGCAGGGAATGCCGACTTCCTTTAACTTCCGGCGCGTACCGTGGTGGACAGGGTTTCCGATCTCCTCACGGCTGGTGGCAGCAGAGTCAACGTAGAAAGAGTCGGCGAGATCCCTCTCATTGATCATGTCCTGAAAAACGTATTGAGCCATGGTGGAACGGCAGATATTGCCGTGGCATACAAAAAGCACTCGTATCATATTTTAAAGTCCTCCTAATTTGCGTTAGTTTGCCCTGTTTTGCCGCAATTTACCAAGTATGTAGTTGCCGCTGAGATTGTTAAAACAATCACAGAATAAGCAAAACGGGGCAAAATGCGGCATACCCGGGCCGTCAAAAGTAGTAAAAATGTAGTAAGAATGGTGGGATGTTACTACCGTCCTATTTTAGCATAAATCTATAAAACTGCGAATTAAATTTTACATTTACAAGCAGCCGCCCCGTACGGCCATTACCGTCTATAAACGGATGAATGCCTTCAAATTCAATATGGAACCGGGCGAGCCTGGGAATGATATGCCCGGTGCTGTTTCTATAAGCTTCCAGCAACTGCTCCTTTACCAGATCCCGTACAAAGTAAAAAGCTTCTTTATGATTGACCGCCTCCATATGGTCTTTGAGCGGCTTTTGATCAATCGTGAGACCACGCAGCACCATATCTGTTTCCCGCAAGGTCAGCGTATTGCCTTCAATCGCATTGGAATTATAGGTATACTCCACCACAAATTCTTCTGTAAGACGCTCTGTCTCTCCTTCTGTCAACGGGCGTCTGGTGTCCAATTCTGCTTTCTTTCAGTCAATCATCTCTAACAGACTTTCCGCCGACCTGTATCGACCATCCACCGGTTTCTTTGCATCTTCCGGAATCTTGCTCATAAAACGAAGATATTTTAGACATGAAAAACCCCTGTCTTACTGAAAAACAGTAAAACAGGAGCTTAGCGTGCGGAAGATGGGACTTGAACCCACACGACACGGATGTCACAAGATCCTTAGTCTTGCTCGTCTGCCAGTTCCGACACTTCCGCATTCCATATTCTCTTGCAGTCACCGGCATTTCTGCCTGTTGACCACAGGTGATATCATACTATTTTCACCTGAAAATGTCAACGGAATTTCCGAAAAAAGATAAAGTTCGAAAGTTGTTTTGATTCTTCTGAAATTCCCGAAAATTCCGACAATATTTATCCTCAATTTTTCCAAACAAAAAAGCTCTGATTTTTCAGAGCTTTTACTCAATGCGGAAGATGGGACTTGAACCCACACAGCTCGAAAGCTACAAGATCCTTAGTCTTGCTCGTCTGCCAGTTCCGACACTTCCGCATCTCTCTATTTGTCGGTCTCAGCTGTCTTTCCAACAACTGACCAAAAAAAATATTACTATAAATCAACAAAAAAGTCAACAACTTTTTCTGGTTTTCCGTTATCCTGTTATCCGCACGTTACTTTTCACACCCACGCCAGCTATAAGATTCTTTATTCAATCTGCTGAAAATGAAAAAAATTTTATCCACAGT
>CALWFV010000061.1 GCA_944377745.1 uncultured Mediterraneibacter sp.
AAGTGCGGTAACGCATGGAGCTGACTGTTACTAATAGGTCGAGGGCATAACCAAAGCGGAATAGGTGAATGGATGAAAGAGTTGATTCTTTGTTTGCAGTTTTGAAGGTACATAGACAATTATATACAGAATGTGAGAATGCACTCGGAGTTTTCCGAGTGCATTCGTTTTGAGACAATTAATATCCATTTGGATGAGAGGAAATGAGATGGACAAAAACGAAAAATGACTGGAATGGGCGGTAGAACTACAGAGCCTTGCTCAGGCGGGGCTGCATTACGGGAAAGACCGGTTTGATCTGGAGCGGTATAAGCGGATACGCGCTATTGCGGCGGAGATGATCAGTTATAAGACGGATATCCCGGTAGAAAAAGTAAAGGATCTGTTCTGTAATGAGACGGGATACCAGACGCCGAAGCTGGACACCCGCGCCGCGATTTTTCAGGATGATAAGATCCTGCTCGTGCAGGAGAACAATGGCAGCTGGTCCATGCCCGGCGGATGGGTCGACGTTGACGTCTCGGTGGGAGAGAATGTGGTCAAAGAAGTGAAGGAGGAGACAGGACTGGATGTTACGGCGGATCTGGTCATTGCCATTCAGGACAGGGAGAAACATAATCTTCCAATCTATGCTTATAAAGTATGTAAGGTATTTGTGCTGTGCTCTGTCACGGGAGGGTCTTTTGAGAAGAACATAGAAACTGTGGAGAGCCGGTATTTCGGCATGGATGAACTTCCTCAGCTTGCCACAGAAAAAAATAGTGAGGAGCAGATAAGAATGTGCTTTGAGGCATACCATTCCGGAAACTGGAAGACTCTGTTGGAATAAATGCATCTATAAAAAACGTACTTGTAATGACAGATCCACATTGTAAGAATTACGGAGCACTGATATGAGTAAGAGTTTATCAGAGGCGGATTGTTTTTTTGAGAGGGAAAAAGGCTTGTAGACAACACAGATTAGTGGTATGATGAACATCGGTGCAAAAGGATGATTTTGCGCAGAAAATGGAATATCGAAAGGAAACGAAGAACGTGACCTATAAAGAAGCAAGGGTATATTTGGACGAAATGTCGAAATACGGAAGTGTACTTGGCTTGGATACGATTCGAGGTCTGTTGCGTGAACTTGGGAATCCCCAGGATGACTTGAAGTTCATACATATTGCAGGAACGAATGGCAAGGGATCTGTGCTTGCATACACTTCAACGATATTAAGTGAGGCAGGATACAGGATCGGGCGGTATGTTTCACCGACAGTGGTTTCCTATCTGGAGCGGATCCAGGTAGACGGAAGATGGATACCGGAAGAGAAATTTGCGGATCTGACAGAGAAAGTAAGAGATGCTATCGCCCGAATGGAAGCGGCTGGGGAGCATTCCCCAACCGTGTTTGAAGCAGAGACGGCGATAGCATTTTTATATTTTAAGGGAATGCAGTGTGATCTCGTTGTACTGGAGGCCGGTCTGGGCGGAGAACTGGACGCCACCAATATCGTGAAAAATACAGTCTGCGCGGTGTTTACGAGCATCAGTATGGACCATATCGGTGTACTTGGCGATACGCTGAAGGAGATCGCGGAGAACAAGGCGGGCATCATCAAACCGGGCTGCGCTGTGGTCTCCGCAGTGCAGAAACCGGAAGTGGGCGCCATCTTGAAAAGGAGAACGGAGGAACTGGGACTGGATTTTGTACAAGCGGGGCGTGCCGACATTATCCGGGAAGATTACCGGGGGATCCGGTTCTCCTATAAAGAATTCAGGGAGCTCTACAGCCCTCTGTCAGGTAAGAGCCAGATCGTGAATGTGGCGGCGGCGCTGGAAGTGATCCGGACTCTGCGGAAGCAAGGGGATAGGATCGATTCGGATGCAGTGAAAAACGGCGTCGCCCGGACTGTATGGCAGGGCAGGTTTTCCTGTGTCATGGAACACCCGGTGTTCCTTCTGGATGGAGCCCACAATGAGGATGCGGCGCTGCGTCTCAGGGAATCGGTGGAAAGTTATTTCCCGGAAAAGAAGCTGATCTGCATCATGGGTGTTTTTAAGGACAAGGAATATGAAAAGATCACAGACATCATGTGTCCGCTGGCAGCCTCTGTGCATACGGTAAGTCTGCCGGATGCAAAAAGGACACTGCCGGCAGCCAAGCTGGCAGGGGCTGTGCGGGGGAGATGCCCTGATATCAATGTGAAAGCAGATGAGAGCGTGGATCAGGCGGTGCGGGAGGCGCTTGACGAAGCCGGAAGAGAAGACGTGATCCTGGCTTTTGGTTCCCTGTCCTATCTGGAACAGGTGAAGGAAGCGCTGGATCAGGAAAGAGGAGTGGGAAGATGACAGATCAGGAGAAAATCAGACAGGCGGTCCGCCTTTTCCTGGAAGGGATCGGAGAGGATCCGGAACGGGAGGGGTTAAAGGATACGCCGGACCGGATCGCCAGAATGTGCGGTGAACTGTTCGGAGGAATGGATGAGGATGCGGGGGTGCATCTGTCGAGGACATTCTCCGCGGATCAGAGTGAAATGGTTCTGGAGAAGGATATTACATTTTATTCTATGTGCGAGCACCACGCTCTGCCTTTTTACGGAAAGGCGCATATCGCCTACATCCCGGACGGGAAAGTAGTGGGCTTGAGCAAACTGGCAAGGACGGTGGAGGTGTTTGCCAGAAGGCTTCAGATCCAGGAACAGCTCACCGGGCAGATCGCGGATGCGCTGATGGAATATATGCAGCCGAAAGGAGCCATTGTCATGCTGGAGGCGGAACATATGTGCATGACCATGCGTGGGATCAAAAAGCCGGGAAGTCAGACAGTCACGCTGGCAAGGCGGGGGATGTTTGAAGAGGATCCGGCGTTGGAGGATCGGTTCTTCCGTCTGCTGGGAAAATAAGGATCGGATAATCAGACAGGAACAAGGAAGGACAGGCAGAAAGGAAGAGCAGGAAACAAAAGGCACAGGACAGACGGGGAAGGAAAAAGATGGACAGAGTCAATGCAGTGCGGGAGCAGCCGCTCTATCGGGAGTATTATGAACGGCTGGAAAAACTGGAAGAGGGAAGGATTTTCTGCCGGCATCAGATGCCCCATCTTCTGGATGTGGCGAGGATCGCCTATATACGGAACCTGGAGGAAGGGCTGGGTTTTCCAAGACACGTGATCTATACGGCGGCGATCCTTCACGATATCGGAAAATCCCTTCAATATGAAAAGAAGATCCCTCATGAGATCGCGGGAGCAGAGATTGCGGAGAAGATCCTGGAGGGACTTCCCGGTGAGTTTTCCTTTACAGAAACAGAAAAAAAGCAGATCCTGACAGCCATAAAAGGGCACCGAAGGCTTCGGGAGGACGCTGAGCCCCTGGAACAGCTCCTCTACGAGAGCGACAAGGCGTCCAGGATGTGTTTTGCCTGCCCGGCGAAGGCACAGTGCGACTGGAGCAAAGAGAAAAAGAATATGGAGATAAAGGTATGATCATAGGCGGAAAAGAATTTGACACAGAAAATAATACCTATATTATGGGAATCCTCAATGTCACACCGGATTCCTTTTCTGATGGGGGAAAGTACAATACGATGGACGCAGCGCTGCGCCACGGAGAACAGATGGTAAGAGAGGGAGCGGATATCCTGGATGTGGGCGGGGAATCCACTCGTCCGGGACATGTACAGATTCCGGATGAGGAGGAAGCACAGAGAGTGGTGCCGGTGATCCGGGCGCTCAAAAAAGAATTCGATGTTCCGGTATCGGTTGACACATACAAGAGTTACGTGGCGGAGGCTGCGCTGGATGCGGGAGCCGACCTGGTAAATGACATCTGGGGACTGAAGTACGACGACCGGATGGCTTCAGTCATTGCAGAATACGGCGCGGCGTGCTGCCTGATGCACAACAGAGATTCGGCTGAGTATGGAGCGTTCCTTCCGGATTTTATGGAGGATATGCGGGAGTGCGTCCGCCTCGCGGAGAAGGCGGGTATCCGGAAAGACGGGATCCTTCTTGATCCGGGTGTGGGATTCGGGAAAACATATGAGATGAACCTGGAGATCATCAGCTGCCTGGAGATCATGCGTGAACTCGGATACCCTGTTCTTCTCGGCACATCCAGGAAATCCGTGATCGGACTGACCCTGGATCTTCCGGCGGATCAGCGGGAAGAAGGGACGCTTGTGACGACGGTTTACGGAGTGCAGAAGGGATGCGCCTTCGTGCGTGTTCACGATGTGGAGAAGAATAAGAGAGCGATCCGGATGACAAGGGCGCTGATGAGGAAACACAGCCTGTGATTGCACTGCTTATTCGACTTATCAGATGGGGTAAGACTTGTGAGTGAGTCTTGGATTCACAGAAAGGTGAGGGAAAAAGATGAGACTGGATGAGATCAGGATCGAAGATCTTGAGGTGTTTGCCAACCACGGGGTTTTCCCGGAAGAAAATGTGCTGGGACAGAAATTTCTCGTGACGGCAGTCCTTTATACAGATACAAGAAGAGCGGGGAAGACGGATGATCTTACTGCCTCCATCCACTACGGAGAGGTAAGCGCTTTTATAGAAAAATATTTAAGAGAGCATACGTTCCATCTGCTGGAGCGTGCGGCGGAGAGCCTGGCGGAAGAGATGCTCCTGTCCATTCCGCTGCTTCGGAAAGTAGGACTGACGATCAAGAAACCCTGGGCGCCGGTACGGCTTCCCCTCAAGACAGTGAGTGTGTCGGTGGAGAGGGGATGGCATACGGCATACATCGCTCTGGGTTCCAATATGGGGGACCGGGAGGCGTATCTGAATCATGCTGTGGAATCTCTGAGTTCCCTGGGTGGATGCAGGATTGAAAAGGTCTCGGGATTTATCGAGACGCCGCCTTACGGGGTGACCGACCAGGCGGATTTCCTGAACGGATGCCTGAAAATGGAAACCCTTCTGTATCCGCGGGAACTGCTGGAGGAACTTCACCGTATCGAGCAGGAGGCGGGACGTGAGAGGGTCATGCACTGGGGGCCCAGGACGCTGGATCTGGATATTATCTTTTACGATGACCTGGTTTGCGAGGAGGATGATCTGTGCATCCCCCATGTGGAAATGCATAAGAGGAAGTTTGTGCTGGAGCCGCTTGCGGAGATCGCGCCGTATAAGAGGCATCCGGTGTATGGGAAGACGGTAAAAGAGATGCTGGCAGAGCTGGCGGAGTGAGGGGGGGCCGCCGGAGGGGATGTATTGCCCTCAGGCCCGCTCTCGCTTGGAGAACGGCGCAGCGGTACATAGGAGCGCAAAATACGCGCTCCAAGTGCCGGCGCCGTTCTACAGCCTTCCGGCAACACATCCCCTCCGGCTGGTCCGTCCTCACTCCGGCAGTCTGCGGAACGGAACCTGAGCCGTCCCGCAGACTCTCTACACGAATACATTTTGAAATGTTTTTTTACAGCAGCTGTTCAAAGGTGTCGTAAAAATCCGGGTAGGACACCTCGATGCATTTGCTGTCCAGGATCTTTGTATGTCCTTCTGCGATCAGAGCGGCGATGCTGAACGCCATGGCGATGCGGTGATCCAGGAGCGTGTGGATGTTCGCTCCTTTCAGAGGGGTTCCGCCGGTGATGATCATGCCGTCGTCGGTGGGAGTTACCTTGCAGCCCATTGCCTTCAGGTTGTCGGTCACGGTCTCGATCCGGTCGGTCTCTTTCACTTTGAGTTCCGCCGCGTCTTTGATGACAGTGGTGCCTTCTGCGGCAGCCGCCATAACGGCGATGATCGGGATCTCGTCGATCAGGGTGGGGATGATATCCCCTGCGATCCGGATACCGTGGAGCTGGCTGGTGCGGACAAGGATGTCGGCGATTTTTTCTCCGCCTTCCGCCCGTTCATTCAGCAGGGTGATGTCCCCGCCCATGTCCTCGCACACTTTGAGGATGCCTGCGCGGGTAGGGTTGATCCCTACTCCCTCGATCAGGATCTCAGAATCCGGAACGATCAGCCCGGCAGCGATGAAGTAGGCGGCGGAGGAGATGTCGCCGGGAACAGTGAGTTTCTGTCCGTACAATTCGCTCCCGGGGCGGATGGAAGCCGTCGCCCGTGTGCTTCCGATCTCAAAGGTGGAGCGGATGTCCGCGCCGAACTCTTTGAGCATGAGTTCTGTATGGTTTCTGGAAAGAGACGGCTCTGTGACAGAGGTCTCCCCTTCTGCATAAAGTCCTGCAAGCAGAACACAGGATTTGACCTGAGCTGAGGCTACAGGAGAATCATAGTGGATCCCGTGAAGCTTTCCGGGGGCGATATAGAGCGGTGCACAGTCGTTCCGCAGGATGCTTGAGATATTCGCGCCCATCTGAGTGAGCGGGGCCATGATCCGCTTCATGGGTCTTGAATTGAGAGATTCGTCTCCGGACAGCTTGGAGTCAAAAGGCTGTCCTGTCAGGATGCCCGAAATGAGACGGGTCGTTGTCCCACTGTTTCCCACATCGAGGATGTGATCCGGAGCAGAGAGACCATGAAGCCCTTTTCCATGTACGGTGACTGTGGAGTCTTTTTCTTCTATATCGATGCCCATTGCCCGAAAACAGCGGATCGTGGCGAGACAGTCCGCACCATTTAGAAAATGATGGATCTCAGTGGTGCCCTGTGCGATGGAGCCAAACATAACGCTCCGGTGGGAGATAGATTTGTCTCCCGGGACAGTGACCTTCCCCTTTAATCCGGTGATAGTGCATAATTCCATTGTAAATATCCTTCTTTCCTTCAGATTTAAACGATCCGGCAAAGCTTTTTATACTTCGTATACGATATAGTGATATTTCTGGAGCAGTGCTGTAGCCTTGGAAGAGGATTCTTCATCGTAGAATTCAATGCGGAGCACACCTTCCTCAAATTCTCTGTTGTGTACGATGCCGATGTTTTTGATGTTGATATTGTTGCTTGCGAGTATAGTGGCGATAGTGGCGATTCCTCCTGCCTCGTCGATAATGTCGCAGTACAGGGCGAACTGTTTCTTGATGGGGCCGGCGGAGCTGTTTGGCATGGAATCCCGGTAATCCTTTGAGGACTCGAACATGCTGTAGAGTTCCTCCTCATCCGCGGAGTCAACAAGAAGTTTTGCATGGTTCAGTGCCTCGATATACTTTCCGAGGATTGCGGAAATATTTTTCCTGTTTTTCAGACAGATCTGCTGCCACATGACAGGGGAGGAAGAAGCGATCCTTGTGATATCCTTGAATCCTCCGGCGGCCAGTGCTTTCATCAGTTCATCCTTTGAATCCGTATCATGTACGAAGTTGACCAGGGTAGAAGCAATGATATGGGGCAGATGGCTGATGGTTCCGGTGATCCGGTCGTGCTCCCGGTAATCAAGGATGACCGGAAGAGCCTTCAGTGATGACACAAAATCCCGATAGGCAGCTACCTTCTCCTCTGCCACTTTTGAAGTGGGAGTGAGGATATAGTAGGCGTTCTCGATCAAATGAGCCTTAGAATTTGCAAATCCGCTTTTTTCCGATCCCGCCATGGGGTGTCCTCCTATAAAGTTTTCTTCCATTCCCAGTGCGGTGACTTCCTCATGGATCGAGGTCTTGACACTCCCCACGTCGGTGAGGATACAGTCTTTATCCACAAGCTCTCTGAGCTGCGCCAGATATGCGGTATTATAGGAGACCGGAGCGCACAGAAAAATGTAGGAGCATCCCCTGAAATTATCGTCGATCGAGGAACAGGATATATGGATCGTCCCTTCCTGTACTGCGAGAGCCAGCGTCTCCCGGTTTTTGTCAAAGGCAAGTATCTCATAGTCCGGGTAGTAGCGGCGGACTGCTTTTGCGATGGAGCCGCCGATCAGTCCGAGACCGATAAAGCCTATTTTTACTGAAGCCATAGCTGAATATCCTTTCATTATATAGTGTAATAAATCCGTATTCGGCAAGTATGTATCCGCATGATCTGCCGTTCAGGAAGCATGCCTGAGGACAGATAAGCAGAGTTTGCACATACAGAAATATTTTAACACTTTGACCTGTAAAAGTAAACTCCTTCTAGATATGTGAAAAATGAATAAAATAGTTGTATTTACGCAGAAGTTTTAGTACAATATATCCATAGCGTGCATGCTTGTGAAAGACAGAGAACATGCACAATAACTATACAAGGAGGCAGCAGCATGAAGGTTTACAGAACAGACGAAATTAGGAACGTGGTCCTGCTCGGACATGGCGGAAGCGGCAAGACAAGTCTTGTTGAGGCGATGCTGTATGTATCGGGGGCTGCAAACCGCATGGGTAAGATCTCAGAATCCAATACGGTGAGCGATTTTGATAAAGAGGAGCAGAAACGTGGATTTTCGATCAGCACAAGTCTGATCCCGATCGAGTGGGAGAAAGCGAAGATCAATATACTGGATACGCCGGGATACTTTGATTTTGTCGGTGAAGTAGAGGAGGCGGTGAGCGCTGCGGACGCCGCAGTTATCGTGGTTTCCGGTAAGGCTGGCGTGCAGGTGGGAACGGAGAAAGCGTGGGAACTTTGCGACAAGTACAATCTTCCGAGGATGGTATATGTCACAGAGATGGATGTAGATGATGCAAGTTTCCGCCAGGTGGTAGAGGATCTGACTGCAAGATACGGGAAAAAGATCGCACCTCATTTCCAGCCGATCCGTGAGAATGAAAAACTTGTAGGATACATCAATGTCATCAAGAACGCGGGACGGAGATACACAGGGATCGGACAGAGAGAAGAGTGCGAGATCCCGGATTATTGTAAACCAAACCTGGAGATACTGAGAGATTCTCTGATGGAAGCCGTCGCAGAGACCAGTGAAGAGTTTATGGAACGCTATTTTAACGGCGAAGAATTCTCGATCGAAGAGATCCGCGCCGCAATGCGTACAGAGGTAATGGATGGAGATATCGTTCCGGTGGCGATGGGATCCAATATCCAGGCACAGGGCGTTGCAAACCTTCTCTCTGATATCGTCAGATTCTTCCCCAGCCCGGATAAGAGGAACTGCGCAGGGATCAACCGCACGACAAACGATATCTTTGAGGCTGACTATGATTTTTCAAAGGCAAAGACAGCTTATGTGTTCAAGACTATGGTAGATCCGTTCATCGGAAAGTATTCCTTTATAAAAGTATGCTCTGGTGTGCTCAAAGGCGACGACGTTCTCTATAATGCGGATACGGAATCCGAGGAGAAACCTGGCAAGCTGTACACTATGTGCGGAAACAAGCCGTCAGAAGTTTCCGAACTGTTTGCGGGAGATATCGGCGCGATCGCCAAGCTTGCGAACACACGCACAGGCGACACTCTGTCAACCAAAGCGACTCAGGTGACTTATGCGAAGACAGATTACTCTGTTCCGTATACATATATGAAATATACAGTGAACAAGAAAGGTGACGAGGATAAAGTATCTCAGGCGCTCGCAAGGATGACAGCGGAGGACGTTACGCTGAAGGTGGTAAACGACAGCGAGAACAGGCAGACACTTTTGTACGGCATGGGAGATCAGCATCTTGAGATTACAGCCAGCAAGCTGGCGGCAAGATATAAAGTGGAGATTACGCTGTCCACACCGAAGGTGGCGTTCCGTGAGACCATCCGCAAGAATTCCGACGTGGATATGAAGTATAAGAAACAGACCGGCGGGCATGGGCAGTACGGCCATGTCAAGATGAAATTCGAGCCGTCCGGCGATCTGGAGACGCCGTATGTATTCGAAGAGTGCGTAGTCGGCGGCGCGGTTCCGAAGAACTACTTCCCGGCTGTGGAGAAAGGACTTCAGGAATCTGTTGTGAAGGGACCTCTCGCAGGATACCCGGTAGTCGGCGTAAAGGCGACCCTGTACGATGGATCCTATCATCCGGTAGATTCTTCCGAGATGGCGTTCAAGACGGCTACGATCCAGGCGTTCAAGAAAGGATTTATGGAGGCTTCTCCGGTACTTCTTGAGCCTATCGCCTCCCTTAAAGTTATAGTTCCGGATGATTATACCGGCGATGTGATGGGAGATCTCAATAAGAGACGCGGGCGTGTGCTCGGCATGAACCCGGTCGCGGGGGGAAAACAGGTGATCGAGGCGGATATCCCGATGACAGGACTGTTCGGATACTGCACCACACTGCGATCTATGACAGGTGGACGTGGCACCTATGAGTATACATTTGCACGTTATGAGCAGGCTCCGTCTGATGTACAGGAGAAAGAGATCGCGGCGAGAGCGGAAGAGAATTAAGAAAACCGGCGGGGGGAGAGGGGGATGCGTCCGCCGGGTGTATATACTGATCTCAGTGCACGCTTGCGCTTGGAGAACAGCGCAGCGGACACGTAAGAGCGCAAAGGACGCGCTCTAAGTGCCGGCGCTGTTCTACAGCCTTCGATCAGTACATACACCCGGCTGGGCAGCCCCCTTCCCGGCAATTTCCAGAATTATGAAGTGAAGAGAAGCGGGAGCGATTCCGGCTGCACAGAAAAATAACTGATGCAGTAAGAAACGCTCCCTCTTTTGACGCGCTTTCTTTTTTAATGCACGCACTTTTTGACGCACTCATTTGTTAAACCCAGGGGGAGCCTTGGCGATCCCCGGAAGGTGTCAACGAAAGTCCCTTTCCGCTTTTGTTGGCTCTCCTTATCCTGCCTTCTCGCTCCCCAGGGAGCAGCGCCCGCCCGGGCGCGTCCTCCCGAACGCCCCCAAATCTGCCGGAGTGAGAGAAAACCTCCCCGTGCGTCCCTGCCGTCTTCGGATCTGTCAGCGCAGGGAATACAGCAGCCGAAGGTGTGTGTCGACTAAGGACCGTAAAACAACGCCGGCACTTGGCGCGCGTTCTTTGCGCGCCTACGTACCGCTGCGTTGTTTTACGAGCGGGAGCGAGTCCGCAGGTGACACACACCTCCGGCGGCCCCCATTCCTCCGGCGCAAGAGCTCCCCTCCTAACGGCAGAACCGCCGGCAGAAGTTCTCTCTCACCCCGCCAGATTTCCCCAGTGTAAAGAAAGCGCTAAGATTATTGTACTTTAGAATTAAAGGTGCTATAATTGCTCTACTGTGTAAGCAGGTGGATTTTCAATAATAATTTTACAGAGGGAAAAGAAAATGAAAATTGTTATTATTGGGGACGGAAAAGTGGGGTACAAACTTGCAAAACAGCTTTCCGTCGAGAACTATGACGTAGTGATGATCGATAACAATGAGAAGAAGATGCGGTTTGCCGTGGACAGGCTGGATATCGCATGTGTGACAGGTGACGGGGCGAGCGCGGATGTGCAGAAGGAGGCGGATGTGCCTCATGCGGATCTTGTGATTGCATGTACGTCGGCTGATGAGTGCAATATGCTCAGCTGTCTCATTGCGAAAAAACTTGGGGCAAAGCATACGATCGCCCGTGTGAGAAATCCTGTGTATTTTAAACAGATCGGACTTCTCAAAGAGGATCTGCATTTGAGTATGGCGGTAAATCCAGAGCTGATCGTGGCAGATGAGATCAGCAGGCTGCTCCTGTTCCCGGATGCGAGCAAGATCGAGACGTTTGTCAAGGGAAGAGTGGAACTGATTGAATTCCCGATCTTAAAGGGGAGCCGTCTTGTGGGGATGTCTCTCGCCGATATGTACAATAAATTCCAGATCAAAATCCTTGTCTGTGCGGTGGAAGACTGTGACAACGTCATCATCCCGGATGGAGATTATGTGATCCGGGAGGGAGACCGGTTACATATCGCCGCTTCGCACAGAGAGGTGGAGCTGTTCTTTAAAGTGCTCGGGAAACACCGTGAAAAGATCAGAAAGGTCATTATCTGCGGCGGAGGAAGAGTAGCCTATTATCTTTCCGTTCAGCTTTGTTCCCTGGGGATGCAGGTGAAGATCATCGAGAGGGATGAGGCAAGGTGTGAGGAACTGTGCGAACTCCTTCCCAAGGCCACGATCATCAACGGAGACGCGACCGATCATGATCTCCTGATTGAAGAAGGGGTGGACGAGGCTGACGCATTTGTTGCGCTGACCGGCATGGACGAGGAAAATATCATCACGGCGCTTTTTGCGAAGAGCCAGGGGATTGATAAGATCATAGCAAAAGTCAATGAGGACAGGCGGGCGCGCATGGTGGAAGAATTCGGGATCGACAGTATTGTTTCCGCAAAGACGGCAACGGCAGATGCGATCCTCAGTTATGTGAGAGCGAGAAAGAACTCCCAGGCGAGTGCCAACATAGAGACCATGTATCAGCTTGTGGATGAGCAGGTGGAGGCACTTGAGTTCATCATCAAGTCAGAGACACGGTACACGGGGATCCCGCTGAAGGATCTGTCCCTGAAGTCCAATAACCTGATCGCATGCATCGCGAGAAAACACCAGATCATCATCCCGGGTGGAGATGATTATATGCAGGTGGGCGACAGTGTGATTGTCGTCACCATGGAGAAGGGAATAGAAGATTTGGAAGACATACTGATATAGGTGCGAAAAAATGAATAAGAAAATGATAGTTTACATTCTGGGGAAAATGCTTGGGGTGGAGGGAGCAGTCCTTCTGATCCCCGCCCTGGTATCACTTATATATGGTGAGAAGAGCGGAGTTTCCTTTCTGATCGTGGGGGTGGTGCTGGGGATCATTTTTCTGGTCTTGGGAAGAAAGAGGCCGAAGAACACGAAGATCTACGGCAAGGAGGGCTTTGTGATCGTCGGGCTTGCATGGATCCTCTGGTCTCTTTTCGGGGCGCTGCCCTTTTATATCACCGGGAGTATCCCGAACTATATTGATGCGTTTTTTGAGACGGTATCCGGGTTCACTACGACGGGATCTACGATCCTTCAGGATATCGAGAGCCTTCCGATGGGGATCAACTTCTGGAGATGTCTCACCCACTGGATCGGTGGAATGGGAGTGCTCGTCTTTGTCATGATGATCACTTCCCTTGACGATGAAAACTCCATGCCTCTGATGAGAGCGGAGATGCCGGGGCCGGAGGCGGATAAACTGGTGCCCAAGGCGAGGGAGACGGCAAAGATCCTTTACGGCATGTATTTTGCTCTGACGGCAGTAGAGGTGGTCCTGCTCATGTTTGGCGGGATGAACTTGTATGACGCGCTGGTACATTCCTTCAGTACTGCCGGGACAGGAGGATTTTCAAACAGAAACGCCAGCGTAAGTTTCTATGACAGTGCGTATATAGACGGTGTGATCACCGTGTTTATGATCCTGTTCGGAGTCAACTTCAACCTGTATTTCCTGCTCCTGATGAAGGACTGGAAGAGTGTTCTGAAAAATGAAGAACTGAGGGCATATCTGGGAGTCATCGCGGCTTCTGTCGTGGTGATCACCATAAATATCCTGAACATATACGGAAACGTGCTCCACGCATTTCGCTACGCATCGTTTCAGGTCGCGTCGGTGATCACAACGACGGGTTTCTATACGGCAGATTATGAACTCTGGCCGGAATTGTCGAAAACGGTCCTGCTGGCGATTATGTTCATCGGCGCCTGTGCCGGGTCCACCGGAGGCGGTATCAAAGTGTGCAGGTTTGTGGTGCTGTGGAAATCGATCCGTCAGGAGGTTCGGAAGATCCTCCATCCCAATGCGGTGACGGTGATCAAGCTGAACGGGAAGAGAGTGGGAGCGGATACGCTCAGAGGCATCAATGTGTATTTTGCGGCATATATCTTTATACTGATCGCATCCGTTCTGATCGTATCTGTAGATAATTTTGATTTTGCCACATCATTCAGCGGAGTTCTGACAACAATAAATAATGTGGGACCGGGAATCTCAAAGGTGGGACCGGTGGAGAACTTCCATATGTTCTCTCCCCTGTCAAAGATCGTCTTCTGTTTTGACATGCTGGTGGGACGTCTTGAGATCATCCCATATCTTCTGATGTTTTCACCGGATCTGTGGCGCAGAAGATTTTGAGAAAGGGAAAATGAATGAAAAAGGTAAAGACAAAACTGCTCATAACAGCAGCAGTGATCCTTGTGCTGGGGATCTATTACTATACGGCACTGCCGGCAATCAATATCCATGCTACGGAGTTCTGGGTGTTTCTCATCATCCTGATCATTCTGGCCGCACTGCTCTTTGTCCGCAAAAAGAATCTGGATAGGTACGAGCTGAAGGAGTCAAAAGGACTGAGAGTGATCCTGGGACTTCTGGCAGCAGTGGTCATCGTATATCTCGCGGGGACCCTGCTTTCGTCTCCGGTCATCAACGCAAAAAAATATCAGCAGCTTATGACCGTAGAAAACGGAGAGTTTACAACAGATATCGAGGAGCTGTCCTTTGACCAGATACCTCTGCTGGACCGGGACTCGGCGACCCTCCTGGGAAACAGGAAGATGGGAAGCATGGTCGATATGGTGTCCCAGTTTGAGGTGGATGGACTATACTCGCAGATCAACTACAATGACCGGCCAGTCCGCGTATCCCCTCTGAGGTATGCCAGCCTGATCAAATGGTTCACGAACCAGAGCGAGGGGATCCCTGCCTATATCACGATCGATATGGCGACCCAGGATACGGAACTGGTGAAGCTGGACGAGGGAATGAAATATACCACCAGCGACCATTTCAACCGGAATATCTACCGGCATCTGAGATTCCGGTATCCGACCTATATTTTCAATGATCTGAGCTTTGAGGTGGATGAGGAAGGTGTGCCATACTGGATCTGCCCGGTAAAACAGTATAATATCGGGCTGTTTGGCGGAGTTACCATCGGAAGGGTTGTTCTGTGCAATGCGATCACGGGAGAGACGCAGGACTATGCCATAGAGGATGCGCCTCAGTGGATCGACAGGGCCTATTCCGCGGATCTTCTTGTCGAACTTTATGACTACTACGGGACGCTGAAACATGGATTCCTCAACAGTGTCCTTGGTCAGAAGGACTGCCTGGAGACGACGGAAGGGTATAATTATCTGGCGATCGACGACGATGTCTGGGTCTATACCGGTGTGACCTCGGTCAGCGGGGACCAGTCCAATGTGGGATTCGTCCTCATGAACCAGAGGACTATGGAGACCAGGTTCTACGAGGTGGAAGGCGCGACAGAAGCGTCCGCCATGTCCTCGGCGGAAGGCCAGGTGCAGAATCTGCATTATACGGCAACGTTTCCGCTTCTTTTGAATATTTCCGGGGAGCCCACATATTTTATCGCCCTGAAAGACGATGCGGGACTTGTGAAGATGTACGCCATGGTCAATGTCCAGAAATATCAGATCGTTGCCACAGGAGATACGGTCAGCGTGTGCGAGGAAGCCTACACGGATCTGATGTATGAGAACGGCATCAAGGAGACCGCGGAGGATACGAGAGAGGTCCGCACCATCACGGCGCCCATCACAAAGATCGCCCAGGGCGTCATTGATGGAAATTCGCATTATTATATCATGCTGGAGGGATCGGATGAGATCTTTGACATCCCGGTCGTGGACTTTATTGACATTATCCGGTTTGATGCGGGGGATGAAGTGACGATCGAATATAAAGAGGGCGAGCAGAGCAATACAGTCCTGTCTCTGAACGGCGTCGGGAAATCTGATGGTGATACCGGTACGGAAGAACAGTGATGGTATGTCAGAGAAAAGAGAAAAAACTGCCGGTTTCAGCAAAGTGCTGAAGCCGGCAGTTTTGTTTGCCCAGCATGGGCGTTTTCTAATGGGTGAAAGTCCCTAGTGCGCGTAGGCAACGACGAAGCACATAGC
>CALWFV010000062.1 GCA_944377745.1 uncultured Mediterraneibacter sp.
ATCGCTATGGGGTTCGTCGGCAACTACGCCCCTTGTGGACTTTCACCACAGACTGACGGCATGCCCGTCATACCAAAGAAACGCTGTACTCCCTTTATCTGAAGTACAGCGTTCTATTTTCTTTTTATAACACTCTTCTCACCGCAACGATATTTGTATAAGTAGCGCTGCAGATGCCTATGCCCTGCTCCTCATTCATCGCGTTAACGATATTTCCGTCTCCCATGTAAAGGCCTACATGACCGTCATACAAGATCAGGTCTCCCGGCAGTGCCTCCTCATAACTAACTTCATATCCCGCCGACCTCATATCATACGAAGTTCTCGGCAGGCTCACACCAAAATGTGCATATACGGACTGGACAAAACCGGAACAGTCCGCTCCTTCGGTGAGGCTTGTCCCGCCCCAGACATATGGATTGCCGATAAACTGACAGGCATAATCAATCACTGCCTGACCGGAAGATACTGCCTGAACCGCTGTTTCCTGCGCTGCTGCCGCCTGCTGCTCTGCTGCTTCCCGTGCAGCCTCCTCGAGAGCCCGCTGTTCTTCAAGCGCCTTCTCTTCCGCGATCCTCTGTTCTTCCTCCTCCCTTGTCTCTCCATATGAATAGGATGTCTCTGTCTCTATATAATCTCCACTCACCCAGCCATCGATTGCACCGACTTTCACCGGATACCAGCCGTCCACGGCATCCCCTGTTATATTATACTCCTCGCCCTGACCTATCTGTGTCAGGATCTCAGCGTCTGTCCCCTGTCCATCCCGGACATTCAAAGCATACGCTGTCACCGTGGCCGTGCTGTTCTCATATTCCTGCGCGCATCCCCGCGCGTCCTCGCCGGTAATGAGCGCATCTGCGGGAACGTATCCTTCCGCCGTCCCCGACCGGATCTTTGTCCAGCCGTCCAGATACTCCAGCACTTCCGCTGTGGAATCACTGTATAGCTTTCCCACCCAGTCGCTGTTCTCATCCGGAGCACTTCTGATATAGGTAAAATCTCCCGTATCAGAAAACGCTATATTCAAATACTCTCCCTCGCCTGTTGGTACCATATAAAGATTGATGTTTTCTTTTACTTCTGTCTCATAACATTCTTCCAGTACCGATTCAATTCCTGCGGCAGGTACAACAGATTGTCCATCACCCATCTCCTCTTCTGCGTTTACCGTAACCGCACTCCCCGGAATAATGATCATGCCTGCGAATGCAGATATGATCAGTTTACTTCTCACATGTGTATTTTTCATATAAAACCTCCTTCGATTCATGTTTTTATCTTTTGTAGGAAGTTCTAAATGTTACACAATTATTAATTTTGTTACGGTGACATTATATCAATATGATACAAGTATGTCAACTTATTTTACTGATTTCCAACCGACTCTTAGCGACTCTCTGCAATCTTTTTTTACAAATCCCGTCATTTATCACCTCTATTTTTAATTATTTTGTAACATTTCGTCTATACTATTCCTGCATATAATATATTTCATTTTTCTTTCAGGATAATTTATCTTTTTTTTCGAAAATCGTATTGACATATTGCCTATTATGTATTATATTTTTAATCA
The DNA here is from genome assembly GCA_944377745.1 of uncultured Mediterraneibacter sp. GTDB lineage: Bacteria > Bacillota > Clostridia > Lachnospirales > Lachnospiraceae > Mediterraneibacter. Next base: position 1,577 of record CALWFV010000062.1, read on the forward strand.
CAGTAATCGTTATCATTATTATTAATAACGGTTCTCATTTAGAAATGAAAGGGGGATTCCCATTGGCAGCTATGAAATACAGTAGACAACGAGAATCCATCAAACATTACCTGATGACAACCAAAGAACATCCGACTGCTGATACTGTTTATATGCATGTGAAGGAAGAATTTCCTAATATAAGTCTGGGAACGGTTTACAGAAACCTTAATCTTCTCACGGACATCGGTGAAGCAATCAAGATCTCTACACCAAATGGAGGAGACAGATTTGATGGACGGCTCGAACCGCACAATCACTTCCTGTGTACAAAGTGCGGACGGTTACTGGATCTGGAGCTGGATATGAAGAGTATAGAAGAAGTCAACCGCCTTGCCGCGGACAATTTTGACGGAATCATACGATCAAGCTCTCTGTTATTTTATGGTGAATGCGGTGACTGTATTAAAAAGTCATAGCAATAAAATTCAAAAAAGAAAAGGAGAACAAGGACAATGAAAAAATTTGTATGTACAGTATGTGGTTATGTTTATGAGGGAGAAGCTGCTCCGGCTGAATGTCCGGTATGTCATGCACCGGCTGAAAAATTCAAAGAGCAGACAGGAGAGAGAGAATGGGCTGCTGAACATGTAGTAGGTGTTGCTAAGGGAGTAAGTGAAGACATTCTTGCAGATCTGAGAGCTAACTTTGAAGGTGAGTGCTCTGAGGTTGGTATGTATCTTGCAATGGCAAGAGTCGCTCACAGAGAAGGGTATCCGGAAATTGGTCTGTACTGGGAGAAAGCAGCTTATGAAGAAGCTGAGCACGCTGCTAAATTTGCAGAACTGCTCGGTGAAGTCGTAACAGACAGCACAAAGAAGAACCTGGAGATGCGTGTGGAGGCTGAAAACGGTGCTACAGCTGGTAAGTTTGATCTCGCTAAACGCGCAAAAGCTGCTAATCTCGACGCAATCCATGACACAGTTCATGAGATGGCAAGAGACGAGGCTCGTCATGGAAAAGCATTCGAGGGTCTTCTGAAGAGATACTTCGGCTAATCACTGAAAACAGAATCACATAAGTATTTCACAATCGCAACAAACGGACTGTCTTTGAGAATTAAATAGCTGTTCCCGAAGACAGTCTTTTTATATTTTTAAATTTTATGGAGGTAGTGATCATGTCCAAATATACAGGAACAAAAACGGAAAAAAATCTTATGGAAGCATTTTCCGGAGAATCACAGGCAAGAAATAAATATACTTATTATGCATCCGCTGCAAGAAAAGCCGGCTTTGTTCAGATGGCAAACATCTTTGAGGAAACAGCAAATCAGGAAAAAGAACACGCAAAAATGTGGTTTAAAGAGTTCCACGGTATCGGAAACGTAGAGGAAAACCTTGCGGACGCTGCTGCCGGCGAAAACTATGAGTGGACAGATATGTACAAGAGAATGGCTGAAGAGGCGGAGGAAGAAGGTTTTCCGGAGCTGGCCGCAAAATTCCGCGGTGTTGCCAAAGTAGAGGCGGCTCACGAGAAACGATATCAGAGACTGCTTGACCACTACCGAGAAGGAAAAACTTTTAAAGATGACGCTCCTCTCGGATGGAAATGTGGAAACTGCGGCTACATCTATGAAGGTGACGAAGCTCCGGAAATCTGCCCGGTATGCGCTCATCCTAAGGCTTACTTCGAGAGAAAAGCTGAGAATTATTAATTTTGATGTTCTGTTGGAGAATTTTTTATATTTCCACATCAGCAGAGATCGCCACGGCTGTCAGGTCATGGCGATCTCTGTTTTTTGCGCGATTAGCCCGGTAAGCGGACACCGTGCTTGCATGAGCAGGTCTTCGCTCCGCTGCGGTCCGGGCTGGACGCGTGCCACTGGCACGCAGCGCCATTTGCCGGGCAACGGTCAGTGAACGGCGATGAGACAAAGTCTGGGCTTGCCCGAGACCCTGGCGGCCGCTTACTATCCCGTAATGTGCCTTTTGGCACTTTCGGTGATTCCCGTTGAATGAATCAGTTTTAATTTCATCTCCCGGGTCATATGCTTGATCTCATATTCCCGTTTCATTGCCATCTCCCGCGTCTCAAACTCTTCGTAATAGGCAAGCGAGACCGGTCTTCTGGATTTTGTGTACTTGGCTCCTTTCCCGGAATTGTGCGCCTGAAGCCGCTTTTCAAGATCGTTGGTCCATCCGGTGTACAGGCTCCCGTCCCTGCAGGAAAGGATATATGTATAGTTCATTTGCAACACCTCGTAGAAGTTATGATAACATATTGCGGGGGTTTTCGAAAGTGCGACAGGACGCATTGCGCCGCGACAGCTCGATTCCGCTTCGCTTCATCTCGCTGTGGCTATCGCCCTGCGTCTCCGTCCGCATTGACCCATGCCAGCTCGATTCCGCTTCACTCCATCTCGCTGCGGGCTATCGCCCTATGTAAAAAGAGAGAAGGGTGACCGGGGGAAAGCGAGCTTTCCCCCGGTCACCCCTCTCTCTTTTTCCGCACGGCTCAATGCTTGTTCATGCTATTCCATAAAATTCATCGGGTCTACTGGTTCGCCGTCTTTGAGGATTTCAAAGTAGAGGTTTGGACCTTCTACGCTATAGTATTTTGTAGGTTCATTTAGTGTTCCTATGGTTTCTCCTGATGCGATATAATCGCCTATGGCGATGGGGATGTCTGTGAGCTGTCCGTAGACTGCGCTGTAGCCGTTGCCCATGTCCAGGGTCACTGTGGTACCTGTCTGGGCGGTGTCTTCAATATTAGTTACGATCCCGGCTGCGGATGCGGCGATGGTCTCGCCCACTTCTCCTCCGATAATCAGCGCCGGATTGTACTTATACTGTTCCAGCGTGGAGAAGAATACTGTATGGTCCATACTGTACCCGATAAGTACCGCGCCGCTTGCCGGCCATGCAAGTGTGCTGTCTTCGCTGAACCAGACTTCCGCCTCTGAAGCAGTGCCTGCTGCCTCTGTGTCATCTATTGACTCTTCGGTCTCCGCCGGTGTCTCCTCGGCCTGTACCTCCGATTCATCTTCTGTTTCTGACGTGTCCTCCGTACTGCTGTCCGCTTCGGGAAGAACGATATCATTTGCTGTTGTCTCTTCACTGTTATCTTCTGTCAGTTTTTCTGCCTGTTCTTCGGCTTTCGCCACCTGCTCATCCATCCGGTCCTGATAATTGTTAAATGTATATGCCCCAACCATTGCTATGACTGCGACAAAGCAGATCACGATACCGACTGCAGCGCCTTTCCCTCTTAAAAAGGAAGGTCTTTCATCTTTATTCATAATCATCACCTCTGGCTATATCTTTGCCAGAAATGGATCATGTTATTCTTATTTTGGATAATATGTCAGTTATTTCTGACAGCTTTTTTCAGAGCAGTTCTGTCTCCTGAATCTCTGTATTTATCGTAGTCCCTTCAAAAAAGAAATTCAGGATCTCCTCGGATGTACTCCCCTCTTTCGCCATCTCGTTGGCTGTCCACTGGCTCATTCCCAGCCCGTGGCCGTTTCCCGTAGTTGTGATCTGAAGGGCATCGCCCTTCTCACTGAAAGAAAATGCACTGGAGGAAAGTCCCAGCGCATCTCTGAACTGATCTCCCGTGCATGTAGTCTGTCCTATCCTGAGGCTGCTCACATATCCTGCCGAGTCGGTCTCCAGGATCTCGAAATCAGAAAAAGAGTAACCTTGTTCCGCCTTTTCCTCTCCTTCCTCCGCCACAAGGAAATCACGGCACCTTCTCAAGACTTCGTTATAATCAAATGTATAGATATGGATCTCGTCGTTTGCCTCTTTATCCAGCGGGCATTCTTTCACTTTCAGGTAGGGATACTCTTTGCTTCCCGTGACTTCCTCCGCACTTCTCGTCATCCCGCAGCTGGACTGATGGAACGGTGTCCACGCATAGCCGTCATTATAAAACAGAACCATATCATCTGTAGCTTTTACCACTTCCGTATATGTTCTATAATACTCTTCAAACTCCTCCTTTGACCATCTCGCTTCCATCTCCGCTGTGCTCATATAGTCTTCTGAAAGCACCTTGTCTTCCGAATTCTCAAGTTCCCGGTAAAGGGCGGTGCGGATCAGGACGGTCTGTGCTTTCAAGGCTTCCCTCTCATAGTCTTCGGGTATCTCTCTTGCAAGTATTCCCGCAAGGTAATCTGTCCATTTTACTTTACTGATCTGTTCTCCGCCGTCAGCATCCTCTGTCCTTACAGTCACATAGGAGGCATTTTCTCCGCTTCCGATCCTGATATCTGCTCCGTTGGCAAATACAGACACAATATATGGAAAAAGAATGAGGATGATCAGAAACGCAAAAAATGATTTCAGCTTCTGCTTTATGATATTCCTGTTCATAGAAACAGCCCTCCATATTTTATTATATGAAGGACTGCTGTTATTTAGAATACCTTGTCCGTATCTCTTTAATCTCTTCTATTTTCCTGCTCCATCTCACCAGCGCTCTGTGTTTCCGGCGCAGTCGGCGGGACCGGCGGCTCCGCTCCCGGCGCGGTGGGATGCACCGGTGAGACCGGCGGCTCCGCTCCCGGCGCGGTGGGATGTACCGGCGGGACCGGCGGCTCCGCTCCCGGCGCGGTAGGATATACTGGCGGGACCGGCGGCTCCGCTCCCGGCGCGGTAGGATGTACCGGCGGGACCGGGTTTCCCGGGTAGATCGGATGTACCGGCGGAGGAGTCAGCCTCGGCTCCATTCCCGGATTAAAAGCACGGTTCCGGAGCACAAACAGGCAGAAGGACTCATACAGAGGCACGATCGACGAAAGCACTGCGTGTGCGATCGCCATATTTCGTGTCGTAAACCTTCCGTAGATCTGGAAGTTGATCAGTGCCGTAAGAACACCATAAACTGCCTGGTATGCCACAAGAAACACCACCATCAGGATGAGCACGAGCACCATCGCGAGAACAGAACCCCCTCCCAATCCCGGATTATATCCGTATCCATAGGAGTAGGAAGCACTGGAAAATACTCCAAATCCCAGGATAAAGAAAAAGATAAAATAAAGTATCGATACTACAATTCCCGAAATTATCGGAAGTACAAGATTCCACACTCCAGGAGATTTCACTGACCTTTTCTTCAGCGGTATTGTTCCTGCAAGATCACCATGAAAATACGTTCTCGCAAACGGTATAAACGCAAGCCATGGAGCGCTTTTCCCCATCCTTTTCCCGATCGTATAAAGCCCGATTCCGCGGAAAATGTATTCCACTATAAAGAAAAGCAGCGCCACCATAATGATAATCATATAGATTGACAGCACAGCGGCAAAAGCAGAATCGGACATTCCAGAATTCACCGGATAATCATAACTGTACTCATAAGAATAACCCATAAAACCCTCCTATTCTTCCTCGTCTGAGGTAACTTCAACTTTTTTCAGATGCCAGATATCTCTTACATATTCTTCGATCGTCCTGTCAGAAGAGAACTTACCGCTGCATGCGGTCTGCATCATAGCCATCCGGGACCATCTGTTCTGGTCTCTGTAGGCTTCCTCCACTCTTTTGTGTGCGTCTGCATAGGAGCGGAAATCCTTCAGAATGAAATACATATCCGCCCTGTCTGTGCTCTGCGTATTGAGCAGAGAGTTATACAGATTCTTGTACATATTGTGGTCTCCGTGGGAATAGGTTCCGTCCATGAGCTGGTCCACAACTCTCTTGAGTTCCCAGTCGTTGAAGTAGATATCCTGCGGATTGTATCCTCCGTTGTTCTCATAGTTGATGACTTCCTCTGAGCTCAGACCGAAGATAAATGCATTCTCCGCTCCCACTTCCTGGACGATCTCTACATTTGCTCCGTCCATTGTTCCGAGTGTAGGCGCACCGTTGAGCATGAACTTCATGTTGCCTGTTCCTGAAGCCTCCTTGGAAGCTGTGGAGATCTGCTCGCTGACATCTGCCGCCGCGAAGATGATCTCGCCGTTGGACACGCGGTAATCCTCGATGAAGACAACCTTCAGCTTGCCGTTGATACTCCTGTCATTATTTACAACATCCGCCACGGAGTTGATCAGTTTGATCGTCTCCTTTGCTCTTAAGTATCCTGCCGCTGCCTTTGCGCCGAAGATAAATGTTCTCGGATAGAAGGACATCTCCGGGTGCTCCTTGATCTGGTTGTACAGATACATGATATGCAGGATATTCAGGAGCTGACGCTTATATTCATGCAGACGTTTTACCTGTACGTCGAAGATCGAACGCGGATCCACGTCGATTCCGTTGTGCTCTTTGATATATTTTGCAAGGCGGACTTTATTCTTGTATTTGATATCCATGAACTCGCGTCTTGCATTTTCATCATCCACATACGGCTTCAGCTTTGAGATCTGGGACAGATCCGTGATCCATCCGTCGCCGATCTTGTTTGTGAGCCAGTCGGCGAGCAGCGGGTTTCCGTGTGCAAGGAAACGTCTCTGCGTGATACCGTTCGTCTTGTTGTTGAATTTCTCCGGCATCATCTCGTAGAAATCTCTGAGCTGCTGTGTCTTCAGGATATCTGTGTGGAGTCTTGCAACACCGTTTACGGAGAATCCTGCGATGATCGCCATGTTCGCCATGCGGACCTGGCCGTCCATGAGGATCGCCATCTTCTTCACTTTGTGCTCGTTGCCCGGATACATCTCACGTACCTTGATGAGGAACCGGCGGTCGATCTCCTGCACGATCTGGTAGATACGAGGCAGGAGACGTGAAAACAGGTCGATGGGCCATTTCTCAAGAGCCTCCGCCATGATCGTATGGTTCGTATATGCACAGGTCTTTGTCGTCACATCCCACGCCTCTTCCCAGCTTAAGCCTTCCTGATCGATGAGAAGTCTCATCAGTTCCGGAACAGCGACTGTCGGGTGCGTATCGTTCATCTGGATGACTACTTTCTCATAAAGTTTTCTGACATCGCTATGTTTCTTCTTGTATTTCGCGATCAGCGCCTGAAGGCTGGCTGAGATGAAGAAATACTGCTGTTTCAGACGGAGCTCTTTTCCTGAGTAATGGTTGTCGTTCGGGTAGAGTACGTCGACGATCAGTTTCGCAAGGTTTTCCTGCTCCACTGCTTTGTGATAGTTTCCTCTGTCGAACTCATCCAGCTTGAAGTCTGTGATCGCTTTCGCGTCCCATACACGCAGTGTGTTGACTACGTGGTTTCCGTATCCCACGATCGGCATATCGTACGGGATCGCAAGAACTGACTCATAGTTCTCCTGGATAAAGATGTCTTTTCCTGTCTCCGGATCTTTCTCGAAACGGATGTTTCCTCCGAAACGGACTTCCTTCGCATACTCTTCTCTGCGGAGCTCGAACGGATTACCCTCTTTCAGCCAGTTGTCCGGCACTTCCACCTGATAGCCGTTTTCGATCTTCTGTTTGAACATACCGTAGCGGTAGCGGATACCGCAGCCGTATGCCGGATAGTTCAGGGTTGCAAGAGAATCCAGGAAGCATGCGGCAAGTCTTCCCAGACCTCCGTTTCCGAGAGCCGCGTCCGGCTCCTGGTCCTCGATCACGTTCAGGTCTATCCCCATCTCGTCGAGTGCTTCTTTTACATCTTTGTAAACTGTCATGTTGATCAGGTTATTTCCGAGGGCGCGACCCATAAGGAATTCCATTGACATGTAGTAAACAGTCTTTGCGTCCGCCTCGTCATAGGCTTTCTGTGTAGCGAACCAGTCGTCAAAGATGACGTCCTTTACCGCATAGGAAACCGCCTGGAAAAGCTGCTGCGGAGTCGCTTCATCGATCGTTTTTCTGTATAAAGTCCTGATATTGTCCTTTACTGTCTGCTTGAATGTTTCTTTCTCAAATCTTTTGCTAAACATAGTTTTATTTTCCTTCCTTTTCCACACCCATTGTAACCGCTTCACCGTTGATCTTCCACTCCTTTACATAGCCGGCCGGCTGCGCTTTTACAACTTCATCGGCAAGAACCTCTCCGCCGATCTGTGTGCCGTATTTTCCAAAGACCGCTTCCGCTTTCTCTGTTCCGTCGTAAGTAACCCGGATCCGGTCCATGACCTCAAAATCTGCTTCTTTTCTCATGGTCTGGATCTTGCTGATGATCTCGCGGACAAATCCTTCCTCGAGAAGTTCCGGAGTCAGATTCGTATCGAGTACTACCGTGATGCCGTTGTCATTCTCAGAGACGAATCCTTCCACCTGCGCTGTGTCGATCAGCAGATCCTCTTTAAAGAGTGTGATCTCCTGTCCGTTCACATCCAGTTTCAGGGCTCCGGTCTCATTGACTTCGTCCATCGCTGCGTTTCCGTCGATACTGTCAAGTGCAGCCTTGATGCCACCTAACATTTTACCATATTTCGGTCCGACAGTCTTTAACTGCGGTTTAAATGTGTATGAAGTGAAGTCTCTTACATCTTCCGTAAATTTAACATTTTTAACATTCAGCTCGTCAGCGACGATCTCCTGATAGAATTCAGGAAGCTCGAAGCCCGCTTTTACGAACATCTGGCCGATGGGCTGACGGTTCTTGATGTTGGATGCATTTCTGCAGGCACGTCCCATAACGACCAGTTTCAGGACATGATCCATGTTCTCCTCGAGTCCGGCGTCGATCTGTTCCTCGTGCACTTCCGGGAACAGGCACAGATGGATACTCTCCGGAGCGTCCTTGTCGATGCTGCGGACAAGGTTCTGATAGATCTCCTCTGTCATGAACGGGATCATCGGAGCCGCTGCCCTGGAGACAGTCACAAGCGCTGTATACAGTGTCATGTATGCGTTGATCTTATCCTGCTCCATTCCTTTTGCCCAGAAACGCTCACGGCTTCTTCTGACATACCAGTTGCTCATGTCGTCAACAAACTCCTGGAGCGCGCGCGCCGCTTCCGGGATCCGGTAGTTCGCCAGATTGCTGTCCACGTCTTTTACCATGGTGTTCATCTTGGACAGGAGCCATTTATCCATAACAGAGAGTTTGTCATACTCCAGTTCATATTTTGTGGCGTCAAACTCATCAATATTCGCATAGAGTACGAAAAATGCATAGGTATTCCACAGTGTTCCCATGAACTTGCGCTGTCCCTCTGTCACAGCCTTGCCGTGGAAACGGTTTGGCAGCCAGGGAGCGCTGTTGATGTAGAAGTACCAGCGGATCGCGTCGGCGCCGTATGTCTCCAGCGCTTCGAACGGATCGACTGCATTTCCCTTGGACTTGCTCATCTTCTGTCCGTTCTCATCCTGCACATGTCCCAGGACGATAACATTCTTGTACGGAGCCTTGTTGAAGATCAGCGTGGAGATCGCCAGCAGGGAGTAGAACCATCCTCTTGTCTGGTCCACCGCCTCGGAGATGAAGTCCGCCGGGAACTGTTCTTCAAACAGTTCTTTGTTCTCGAATGGATAGTGATGCTGCGCGAAAGGCATGGACCCGCTGTCGAACCAGCAGTCGATGACTTCCGGCACTCTGTGCATCTCTTTTCCGCACTTCGGACACTTGATGGTCACTGCATCGATGTACGGGCGGTGCAGCTCGATGTCATCCGGGCAGTTGTCGGACATGCTTTTCAGTTCCTCGATGCTTCCGATGGAGTGCATGTGTCCGCACTCACACTCCCAGATATTGAGGGGTGTTCCCCAGTAACGGTTCCGGCTGATGCCCCAGTCCTGCACGTTCTCGATCCAGTCGCCGAAACGTCCTTTTCCGATGCTCTCCGGAATCCAGTTGATGGTATTGTTGTTTGCGATCAGGTCGTCTCTGACAGCGGTCATCTTGATGAACCAGGACTCGCGCGCATAGTAGATCAGCGGTGTGTCGCATCTCCAGCAGTGGGGGTAGCTGTGTTCAAACTTCGGCGCGTCAAAGAGCAGTCCTCTCGCATCCAGATCCTTCAGTACTTCCGGATCCGCCTTCTTTACAAATAATCCTGCGAACGGAGTGGATTCCGCCATATTTCCTTTCTCGTCCACCAGCTGTACAAACGGAAGATCATATTTTCTTCCCACGTTGGCATCGTCTTCACCAAATGCCGGCGCGATGTGAACGACTCCGGTACCATCTGTCAGTGTGACATAAGTGTCGCAGGTCACGTAGAATGCTTTCTTTTTCTGCTTTGCGGCTACGTCTGCGGCGCACTGGTAAAGAGGCTCGTATTCCTTGCCTTCCAGGTCGGTTCCTTTGTATGTCTCCAGAACTTCGTATGCCGGCTTTCCTTCCTCACCCAGCTTTCCTAAAACCGTGTCGAGAAGAGCGCATGCCATATAGTAGGTATATCCGTCCGCCGCTTTTACCTTTGCGTAATCCTCGTTCGGATTCACACAGAGAGCAAGGTTAGATGGCAGCGTCCAGGGCGTGGTGGTCCATGCCAGGATGTACGCGTCCTCATCTTTGACTTTAAATCTCACGACTGCAGAGCGCTCTTTTACATCCTTGTAGCCCTGAGCCACTTCCTGTGCGGACAGAGGTGTTCCGCAGCGCGGGCAGTAGGGAACGATCTTGAAGCCTTTGTAGAGAAGTCCCTTCTCCCAGATCTGCTTCAGCGCCCACCACTCGGACTCGATGAATGTGTTGTGGTATGTTACATAGGGATGCTCCATGTCAGCCCAGAAGCCGACGGTCGCGGAGAAGTCCTCCCACATTCCCTTGTATTTCCACACACTCTCCTTACATTTGTCGATAAACGGCTCCAGACCATATTCTTCAATCTGTTCTTTTCCATCCAGGCCGAGTGATTTTTCTACCTCAAGCTCTACCGGGAGACCGTGTGTGTCCCATCCGGCTTTTCTCGGCACCATGTAGCCCTTCATCGTGCGGTATCTCGGGATCATGTCCTTGATAACACGTGTCAGCACATGGCCGATGTGGGGCTTTCCGTTTGCTGTCGGAGGTCCGTCGTAGAAAATGTACTCGGGACATCCCTCTCTCTCTTCGATGCTCTTCTCGAAGATGTGGTTTTCTTCCCAGAATTTCTCGACCTCTTTTTCACGGCCGACGAAATTCATGTCCGTGGATACTTTCTTGTACATGTCTGATTTTCCTTTCTGTAGGGTCCGATGCCATAGATGTCCAGCTCGGACCCGCTCTCGCTCGGAATGAAACGCAGCGGACACGTAAGAGCGCAAAGGACGCGCTCTAAGTGCCGGCGTTTCATTACGGTCCTCGCCAGACACCTACGGCATCGGACCTTCCAGAACGGGGCTTTAATCATAGTTTCTGGGTTGTGCCGGGAGGTGGTTCAGAGCTACTGTGCGGTTTCGCAGTTTGGGGCTGCTTCGCCCTCTCCTTCCGGCGGTCTTTTTTTCATCTGCTGTCAGGAAAGCCTTCCGGCTTCGGGGGCCTGCATGAGCGGTGTGTCCGTTACGGACTGTAGAAAAACGCCGGCACTTAGACCGCGTCTTCTGTGGTCTTACGTGTCCGCTGCGTTTTTCTCCAAGCGAAAGCGTGTCCACAACGGACATATCGCTCATGCAGGCTCCACACTGCCGAATAAAGGCTCTCCCTGTCAGTCGATAAAAAAAGGCTCCCGTCCTGCAATAGGACGAAAGCCATACTCTCGTTTCAACCACCTGTTACATCATACTTGAACTTCTTTTTCCTTATACACTCTGTCTTTCTGCATTCAGAAACTGTCAGTTCGTATATGGTATCCTCTAACGCGGGATCTGCGTCAACCCTTACTCCCTGATGAAGCTGATTTGGGGGCTGCAGCTCTGGAGTGATATTCGGAAACTTCCTACTGATACCGGGCTTTCACCCTCCCCGGTTCGCTGGAACGTTCGGATGGATCTTACTGTCTCCGTCATAGCCTTTGATTTTGAAATTCATACATAGACAATTATATAGATGGCGGGCAGATTAGTCAAGAGGTTTTCGACCGTTGAACTGTCACTGTCTGTACATGTCTTCCAAGGAGACCAGGGTCACCTCTTTATTTTTTTCAGCTTCAGACAACCCCTCTGTAAAACCGCTCTTTGAAAAAATATAATAGTGATATCCGCTGCCTTTACCAAATGCCCGTGAATACTCTTTCAGCCGCTCCAGTTCATCCGTTCCAACCTTTTCCTTTTTATACTTACATGATCCTATAATATACTCATTGCCTTCTGCAGGACATCCCACGATGTCGATCTGCACCTGACGTCTGTTTTGAGTGTCATTTCCCCACCACTGCCCCAGGCTGTTTAAAGGGACTGGCAGGTTCTCTGCATAGTACAGAAGATATTCCCGGCACATTGTTTCAAAAGTAAGCCCCATGTAGTCCGGCAGTTGTGCCTTTACCGCCTGATCATATACTTTTCTGATCCTCCCGGACGTCACAGCGATAATATTCTGCGGGACAAACCTGTACCAGAACCGGAAAAAATTATCGGCTAACAGATAGATTGTTTTTTTACCCGGTTTCTCCGTGATCGGAGTTTCTTTTTTTACAATACCAAGTTCTGTCAGAACTTTGATATATTTTGCACAGGGACCTGTCTCCAGTCCTGTCCTGGTGGCAATTTCATTCAGCCGCGAAGCTCCTTCAGCGATTGCCTTGATAACAGAATTATATATCGCCGGCTCCCTCAACTCCTGCTTCAGGAGATTCTCAGGCTCTTCGAAAAGATATCCTGACCGGTCAAAAAGGTTTTCCAAAAGAGCGTCATCCACACTTCCGCGTACTCCCAGCTTATTGATATAATGTGGAACTCCTCCTGTAATCCCATAGATCAATGCATTATCTTCATTCGGCAGTTCAGGGTGGAAAACAGCCGTTTCCCTGTAATTCAACGGCTCTATCTTAAACTGCCCTGTCCTTCTTCCATATAGCGGACTTTCATGCCCAAGAACCTGATTTTCCATGAAACTCATAGATGAACCGCATAAGATCACAAAAAGTTTTGATCTGCTCCACCTGTGGTCTATCAAATGCTGAAGTATGGAAGAAATTGAAGACTTTGCTTTTGCCAGATAAGGGTATTCATCGATCACAAAAACCAGACGTTTTTCCTCCGAAAGCCGACTGAGTTCATCTAACGCATCTTCATAGCTGCCAAACCGCGGAAAAGATAATGCTTCCGGTCTCTCATATGCAGCGATAGCACGCGACAAAGTCTCAAGATTCTCCTGATCTGTGGAATCCAGCGCGGAAAAAAATACCGTTGGCTTATCCTTGCAGAATTCGTTGATCAGTGCTGTCTTTCCAACCCGCCTTCTGCCATATATGATCACACACTCAAACTGTCCATCCGTATAACGTTTATTTAATCTGCTCAATTCATTTTCACGGCAATAAAACATCCCGGCGCCTCCTTGAACTATCTTATAAGTTAGTATATCACAAGTTAGTTTTTATTATAATAGTATCGTTACATTTTTAAAATATTTTATTTTCTTTATCCTGTGTTACTTTTCACACCCACGCCAGAACCTTGAATAAAATTAACTGGCACTATGCTTTTATGCATCGATGCCAGTTAATTCTTTCTGAGATTTTATTGGTCGCTTCCTGCTGTATATATTACAGATCTCTTTATACACACTTTTT
>CALWFV010000063.1 GCA_944377745.1 uncultured Mediterraneibacter sp.
ATGCATGGGCGGACTTGTCCGCACGATGCAGGAACGGGAAATGCATAGGGCGTTCAGCCCAAGCGAGAAGGAGGGCGCGAGCCCGGAATCGAGCTTGCATAGCGGAGGACTTCCGTGTACAAAAGGAGTATGGATAATTAGGAGGAACATATGATTGAATTAAGGAACGTAACGAAGGAGTACACCAAGGGGAATGCTGCCCTCAACGGTGTATCCGTGAAGATCGAACAGGGAGAGTTCGTTTTCGTCGTTGGCGACAGTGGATCGGGAAAATCGACCTTGATCAAGCTGATCATGAAGGAACTGAACCCGACCGAAGGAACTATTATCGTAAACGGACAGAATCTGAATCGTATGAGACATCGCAGCATTGCGAAATACAGAAGGGGGATAGGCGTTGTCTTTCAGGACTTCCGTCTTCTGAAAGACAGGAATATTTATGAAAATATTGCCTTTGCTCTGAGAGTGACAGAGACGCCGACAAGGATCATCAAGAAGAAAGTGCCTGCTGCGCTTTCTCTGGTAGGTCTGGCGCAGAAATACAAGTCTTTCCCGAAGGAATTATCCGGAGGAGAACAGCAGCGTGTCGCTATCGCGAGAGCATTGGTAAATGAACCTGCCATTTTGCTGGCCGACGAGCCGACCGGAAACCTGGATCCGACAAATTCATGGGAAATTATGAGTATCTTAAAGGAGGCAAATGAACGTGGGACGACGGTACTTGTCGTTACCCATAACCAGGAAATCGTAAACGAGATGAACGAACGGGTAATCACGATGAGACAGGGCGTGATCGTTAGTGATGAACAAAAAGGTAGGTATATAGATGAGGATTAGTACATTAGGATACGTAGGGAAACAGGGGATAAAAAATATCTGGAGAAACAAGATGTTTTCGCTCGCGTCCATTGCGACAATGTCAGCGTGTATCTTCCTGTTTGGACTGTTTTTTTCTATACTTGTAAACTTTCAGTATATCATAAGGACTGCGGAAGAAGGCGTAGCTATCACAGTTTTCTTTGATGATGACGCTACGGACGCGCAGAAAGAGGAAATTGGCGATCAGCTCAGGAATCGCGAGGGTGTCGCTGATGTGGTTTATGTGTCGGCTGAGGAGGCATGGGAAGAGTTCCAGAAAGAATACTTCGGAGATAATCCTGAACTGGCAGAGGGCTTCGCGGAGGACAACCCGCTGGCAACTTCCGATAACTATGAAGTTTATATGGAGACCATGGATGACAATGAGGATATTCTTGCGGAGAGCCGTTCTCTGTCGGCGACCCAGAACGATCTTGTAAAATTCGCCCAGAGCCTTGACGGTGTTCGTCAGGTAAACAAATCAGACGTGGTAGCGAATACACTGACAAGCGTGAACATGCTTGTGGCGTATGTGTCGATCGCGATTATCGCGATCTTGCTGGGTGTTTCCATATTCCTGATCAGCAACACAGTCACAACGGGTATCACGGTACGGCGGGAAGAAATTGCCATTATGAAATATATCGGCGCGAAAGATTTTGTGGTCCGCTCTCCGTTTGTGATCGAAGGTCTGATCATAGGAGTGTTCGGCGCGGTGATCCCGCTCACTCTTCTTTACTTCCTGTATGATAAAGCGGTGAAGTATATCATGGAGAAGTTCAGTATTCTCCAGAATATTATAAATTTCCTTCCGGTGGAAACAGTTTATCAGATCCTGCTTCCGGTAGGACTGTTGCTCGGTATAGGAATCGGTTTCCTCGGAAGTTACTTTACAGTACGCAAACACCTGAAAGTATAGGAGGAAGCCTATGAAAAAACAAAAGCGGAGAATCGTGGGAGGCCTTCTTGTGTTTGTGATGTGTGCGGGAATGTCGCTGAACGCGGGCGCGGTTACGATAGATGAGGCTGAGAAGAAAGCTGACGAACTGGAGCAGCAAAGAGAATCTGCCGAGGCTGAAAAAAATGAACTGACAAACCGTCTCAACGGCATCATTGACGACATGAATGAAACGCAGGAGAAACTCGAGGCAAAAGAGCAGGAGATCGATGCCGCTGAACAGGAACTCGTACAGGCAAAGATAGATGAAAATAACCAGTACGAGAGTATGAAGAAGCGCATCAAGTTCATGTATGAGGGCGGAAATACGCAGCTTCTGGAAGTGCTGGTAAAGAGCGAGAACATAGGAGACCTTCTGAACAAAGCGGAGTATGTCTCGCAGCTTTCGCTCTACGACAGGGATATGCTGACGGAATTCCAGAATACGGTGAAAGAAGTTGAAGAGAAGGAAGCTGCGCTGAAGGCGGAATATGAAGAGCTGAATGCGCTTCAGGACCAACTGTCAGAACAGCAGGCGGAAGTCCAGGAGCTGATCAACAGCAAAGAGGCTCAGATTTCTGATATTCAGGATGAGATCAATGCCAATGCAGAGACTCTTGAAAGACTCAAAAAGGAAGCGGAAGAGGCGAAACGTCTTCGGGAGGAGCAGGCGGCAGCCGCCGCAGCAGCAGCGGCCGCTGCTGCTGCCGAAGCGGAAGCTTCGTCGTCCGGTGGGGGGAGTTCGTATACATCGGCTTCCAGTGAGAACGTAGTGAGCGGCAGTGGGTATTTTACACATCCATGTCCGGGAATGACATATCAGTCGAGTTATTTCGGAGAGATTCGTGAGTTTGAGGTCGGCGGACATAAAGGAAATGATTATGCGGCGCCAACCGGAACACCTACATATGCGGCTGCAGCGGGAACCGTTGTGATCGCGGGATGGAGCAACAGCGCCGGCAACTGGGTCGTGATCAACCACGGCAACGGACTGGTGACAAAATATATGCACCATTCAAGTCTCTGCGTATCGGCAGGCCAGTATGTTGAAAAAGGCCAGCAGATCGGCTATGTCGGAAGTACGGGTCAGTCGACCGGGCCTCACCTTCATTTCCAGGTGGAACTGAACGGAACTGCAGTGAGTCCCGACAGTTATATGTAACGGATGACACTTTTTAAACCGAATAAGTCAAATACCCCGATGCAAGCATTGAGGTATTTGACCCTCGCGGCAGTTGCCAAATGGACATGCGAGCATGTCCGCCTGGCCCGTTGCTCGCGGGAATAAAGAGGGGACAAAGCGGAAGAATATTCCGCTTTGTTTTTGAATATTCTGAAAATAGAACTCATTGGGGTCAGGCCCCTTTGCAAAGGGGCCTGACCCCAATGAAGAGATTGGAGACAGAACATGGAACAGAATGAGTACAACAGACCGAAAGAGGAGACAAGTCTGCCGGAAAAACGAAAAAGCGACAGAAGATTTTTGAAAGGAGCCGTGATCGGAGCCGCAGTGGTGCTGATCGCTGTTCTATGCGTGTGCGGTGGAGGAACACTGATCAGACATCTTATCACGGGAGGAAGTTATGCATCCGGCAGCGTCTCGGAAAGTGATGTAAATGAAAAGCTGGATGTAATCAATGCGCTGATCGACCGATACTATCTGTATGAAGATGAGATCGATGCAGATGCGTTGGTTGAGGGTATCTACTCCGGGTATACATCCGCGGTGGGAGATCCCTACACGGAGTATTATGACCAGGAAGAGGCACAGGCGTTACTGGAAAATACGAACGGTGAGTTTTCGGGGATTGGAGCTACGCTCACGCAGATGTCCGGCGATACGGGAGTGACTATCGCAAACGTATATAAGGATTCACCTGCTGATAAGGCGGGACTCAAGACAGGGGATATCCTCTATCAGGTGGATGATCATGAAGTGGCAGGGGAAGATCTGGAAACAGTCGTATCCTGGGTGAAGGGAGAAGCAGGCACTGAGGTGACGCTCCATGTGAGACGGGGCGGCGAGGAGCTTGCCATGACAGCGGTTCGGGATACCATCGAAGTACAGACTGTGGAATACGAGATGAAGGAAGACAATATCGGATATCTCTCTGTCAGTGAGTTTGACAAGGTGACGTATGACCAGTTCAGTGAAGCGCTTTACAGTCTTGAAGAACAGGGGATGGAAGGTCTCGTCATCGATCTGAGAAACAATCCGGGCGGAAACCTTGATATCGTGGTCGGTATGCTGAGGCTCCTACTCCCGGAAGGGACGATCGTATCGATTCGGGATAAAAACGGAAATACGGAGGAACTCACCTGTGACGGGGAACATGAGTTTACAAAACCCCTGGCTGTGCTCGTCAATCAGTACAGCGCAAGCGCATCGGAGATTTTCAGCGGCGCTGTTCAGGATTACGGAATCGGGCAGATCGTAGGTGTGACCACGTATGGAAAAGGCGTTGTACAGCAGCTTACGGATCTTGGCGACGGCACATATCTGAAGCTGACCATAGCAGAATATTATACTCCCAGCGGGCGGAGCATCAACGGCGTTGGCGTGGAACCGGATGTGGAAGTGGAGTATGAATATGACGAAAATGATCCGGAAGCAGACAACCAGCTTGACCGCGCGATGGAAGTGGTCCGAAGCGAAATGGAATAAAAGCGGAATAAAAAGTGCTTGCAATTCAAAAAATCATGTGCTAATATGGAACATAAGTTTAATAAACTAAAGTATTAAACTGCAAAGGCTGTGAACAAGACTCTGTTCTTCAGAAACTGACAGGAAGTTGGCGTCACCGACTGAGAGCGCCGGACAGCGGAGGAGAATAAGGGAACACTTGGGAGCTGACCGTTCGAAACAAAGTAGGGCGGTACGCGTAGCATACGTTACATGCAAAGAGTGGAGCCAAAAGCGTCTGAACAGGAAAGAAGATTTCGGACAGCAGAGATCAGTGCTGTCAGAGAAAGAATCCCGTCAGAGCAGGTTCAATGCGGGTGGTACCGCGGATATTATCACGATAATTTCCGTCCCGGGATACTTATGTATCCCGGGACTTTTCGCGTTGGCACTAAGCCGTGCGTTTTTTCAAAAAGACGTATGGAAAATTTATTTTCCAATACGGCTTTCTGAAAAAACATAGGGCGCGAGCCCGCGACCGAGATGGAGCGAAGCGGAATCGAGGTTCGCCGCACGGCTGAACGGCAGGAACAGGGCGTGGCTGACACGAAAAGCCCCGGGGCACAGGATCTGAAAGGAGAAAGAAAAATGGAATTTGTAACAGGAAAAAAGGAATCAAGGACACTGGAACTGAGCAGCCTGATACAGCCGGAAATGGTTGGGCAGGATGTAAGAGTATCGGGGGCTGTACACGCCATCCGTGACATGGGAAATATTGCTTTTGTCATCCTCAGAAAACGCGAAGGACTTTTACAGTGCGTTTTTGAGGAAGGCGTATCAAAATTTGACTTGAAAGATCTCAGAGAAGCAGATACAGTAGAGGTGACAGGAGTATTGACGGAGTCAGAGAAAGCTCCCAATGGTATAGAGATACACCTCAGTGAGCTGGAGATCCTGAGCGAACCGGAGGAACCGATGCCGCTTGCCATAAACAAATGGAAGCTCAATACTTCACTGGAAGCAAAATTAAATTACAGACCGATTTCCCTGAGAAATATAAGAGAACGAGCAAAATTCAAGATCCAGGAGGGAATCGTCAGAGGATTCAGGGATTTCCTCTATCAGGAAGGGTTTACTGAGATCCATACGCCGAAGATCGGAGCGAGGAGCGCCGAAGGAGGGGCGAACATGTTCCGGCTGGATTATTTCCACAGACCGGCAGTCCTCCAGCAGAGCCCTCAGTTCTACAAACAGATGATGGTCGGCGTGTTTGACAGAGTGTTTGAGACCGGACCGGTGTTCCGGGCTGAGAAGCACAACACAAAACGTCATCTGAACGAATATACGAGCCTGGATTTCGAGATGGGATATATCGACGGATTTGAGGATCTTATGGCGATGGAGACCGGATTCCTCCAGTATACGATGGACCTTCTTGAAAGAGATTACTCCAGAGAACTGAAGATCCTTGGAGTCGAACTTCCGAAAGCGGATCAGATCCCGGCAGTGCGTTTCGATGAGATCAAACGTCTGGTCTCGGAAAAATACGGGCGGAAGATCAGGAATCCTTTTGATCTGGAACCGGAGGAAGAAACACTGATCAGCCGTTACGCGAAGGAAGAGTGGGATGCGGATTTCGTATTTGTGACACATTATCCGACAAAGAAACGTCCGTTCTACGCGATGGAAGATCCGGAGGATTCCACATACACGCTGAGTTTTGATCTTCTGTTCCGCGGAATGGAGATCACCACCGGAGGACAGCGTATCCATGATTACGGCCAGCTTATGGCGAAGATGGAGAAACGCGGCATGACAGAGGAAGGCATGGAGCAGTATCTCAGCGCATTCAAACACGGGATGCCGCCTCACGGAGGACTGGGGATCGGTCTGGAACGTCTGACCATGAAACTTGTGGGAGAGGATAACGTCCGTGAGACTACACTCTTCCCGAGAGATCTGAGCAGACTGGAACCGTAGTTCATATTCTGCCGGACGCCAGGGGGCGGTCCGGGTGAGACTGAGAGGGGAAGCCTATGTTCGAAAAGAAAAGCTGTTACCTGTGTGGTGGGAAACTTGTAAACGGGCGCTGCGTGGAGTGCGGACTGGATAATGAGAGAAATGCCCAGAAGAAATACCGGCTGAATGAGAGCAGCCGGGACAGAAAAGCGCGTATCCGGTACGAAGAAAGCCGGACTAGGAACACCGGAGATGATAATCTGCGCCGGGAACGAGCGCGTAACGAAACTGCGCGGGCAGAAAGAACGGGGACGACCGGGGGAGCGAAGCAAACAGCAGGGCAGTCTGCATCGGGAAAAAGCAGCGGAGCTAATACAGAAATCTCTCTTCAGCGTATCCGGGAACAGGATGACCGGGCAGCGCGTCAGATATCAGCTCCGGTAAAGACGGCATGGAGCACAGGGGCGGCGAACGGCCGGAGAACGGCAGGAAGCGCGGCGTTCCGAAGCGGGCGGACAGCCGGAACTGCCAGAGCAGGCGGAGGAAGAGTGATCGCGTTTGTCGCAATCATCGTGGCTGTAGTGGCTGTGGCAGGAGGGATCAGCGGCATGATCTCAAATATGTCATCGGATGAAGGTTGGACCTGGGAGAGTCTGGACTGGGGAGACGACAGCTATGATTATGAATACGATCCCTATGAATATGTGGACGCGCAGTTGTCTGATACAGGGGAGACTTATGATATCGATCTCACCAGCGGCGAATACGTGGTGGGCGTCCATCTGCCGGAAGGAAATTATTCGGCGAGCCTGACACAGGGAACCGGATATATGAACGTTACGGATGATGAGAACGGGATTTACCTTTATCAGTCTTTCGGATATGAGGAAGAATACGATGAAGTGACAGAGATGGATGATATCCGTCTGTTTGACGGAGCGATCGTAGAATTTTCGGGCGACGGCATCCTCAGCCTCCATACGGACACGGCGCAGACAGAGAATATGAGCTGGGAAGAAAATCCGCTCACAGAGTCTGTTCAGCTTGTCGCAGGATGGACATATGTGGCAGGACAGGATTTCCCGGAAGGAGTATATGATATTACGGCATCAGAGTGGACAACGGTGGAATACAGTATCCATGATGAAGAGAGAATGAACTACTGGCAGAACAGCCTGTGGTTTTCCGGGGACGATGCGGAGGATGTATATCACAATGTTGTGCTCCCGGCGGGAGCTGAGATATCCAGCGCCGACGCGGCTGCGACGCTCGTGCCAAGTCCGGTCATCGGCAGTACGGATTACGATTCTTATTATGACAGATACAGATAAACAGGAAATGAAAACAGATCAGCTATCAGCAGAAAGGAAAGAACAGACATGGCGAACAGGATATCAGATGAGACAATAGAATATGTCGGCATTCTGGCAAAGCTTGAGCTGTCAGATTCGGAGAAAGAAGCGGCGAAGGCCGACATGGAAAAAATGCTTGACTATATAGATACTCTCAACGAGCTGGACACGACCGGGATCGAACCTATGTCCCATGTGTTTGACGTCAGCAATGTATTCCGCGAGGATATAGTTACAAACGGAGATGACAGAGAAGAAATGCTGGCGAACGCTCCGCAGCACACGGAAGACAGTTTCAAGGTGCCGCGGACGATCGGCTGAGAGAAAAGGCGGTGAAGACAATGGGAATTTTAGATTTAACGGCATTAGAACTTGGACAGAAGATACAGAAAAAGGAGATCTCCGTGCGCGAGGCTGCGGAAGCGGCTCTGGAAAGGGCGCAGGCTGCGGAACCGGTGATCAACAGCTATGTAACGCTGGATCCGGAGGGGGCGCTCAGCCAGGCGGACGAGATCCAGAGGAAGATCGACGCGGGAGAACTTACCGGACCGCTGGCAGGAGTGCCGGTGGCGGTAAAGGACAACATGTGCATCAGGGGACAACTGACCACGTGCAGTTCAAAGATCCTCTCGAACTTCAAGCCGGTCTACACGGCACAGGCGGTCATCAATATGAAGAATGCGGGAGCAGTCATCCTGGGCAAGACCAACATGGATGAATTTGCCATGGGAAGCACGACGGAGACTTCCTATTACGGACCGACAAAGAATCCGCATAACACGGCTCATGTTCCGGGCGGTTCCTCAGGCGGATCCTGTGCTGCGGTGGCGGCGCAGGAGTGTTTCGGGGCGCTGGGGTCAGATACAGGAGGATCCATCCGTCAGCCCAGTTCCTTCTGCGGCGTGGTCGGGATGAAGCCGACCTACGGGACTGTTTCCCGTTACGGGCTTGTCGCCTACGGATCCTCTCTTGACCAGATCGGACCGATCACGAAAGATGTGTCTGACTGCGCGGCATTCCTTGAGGTGCTGGCGTCTCATGACCCGAAGGACAGCACATCCATCCGCAGAGAGGACTGCCGGTTTATGGAAGCCCTGGCAGATGACGTAAAAGGAATGAAGATCGGTATCCCGAGGGATTATATGGGAGAAGGTCTTGATGGAGAAGTGAAGAAAGCGGTCATGGACGCCGCGAAGGTGCTGGAAGAGAAGGGCGCTGTCGTGGAGGAGTTTGACCTGGGGCTTGTGAAATACGCGATTCCGGCTTACTATACCATCGCATCCGCCGAGGCAAGTTCCAACCTGGAGCGGTTCGATGGAGTGAAATACGGCTACCGCACAGCAGAGTACGAAGATCTGCACAATATGTATAAAAAGACCCGTTCCGAAGGATTCGGCGCGGAAGTAAAAAGAAGGATCATGCTGGGCTCCTTTGTCCTCAGTTCCGGATATTATGACGCGTATTATCTGAAAGCGCTCCGTGTGAAGGCTCTGATCAAGAAAGCCTTTGACAGTGCCTTTGAGAAATACGACATGATCCTGGGGCCGGCGGCGCCTACGACAGCGCCTGAACTGGGCAGCAGTCTGAGCGATCCGCTGAAGATGTATCTGGGAGATATCTACACGATCTCTGTAAACCTTGCCGGACTTCCGGGGATGAGCGTACCTGTGGGAAAAGACAGCAAAGGTCTTCCCATCGGCATGCAGCTCATTGGAAATGTGTTCCAGGAGAAAAAGCTCCTGCGCGCGGCGTACACATATGAGTGCGCTACGGAAAAACAGTTCGAGCGTCCCGCACATCTGAGCGGAGAAGACGGACAGGGAACAGACGGGGCAGGACAGTCAGAAACAGCAAAGGAGGCGCACCAGGCATGACAAAACAGTATGAGACAGTGATCGGACTGGAGGTCCATATCGAACTTGCGACAAAGACAAAGATATTCTGCGGGTGCAGCACCGAGTTCGGCGGCGCGCCGAACACACATACCTGTCCGGTGTGTACCGGAATGCCGGGTTCTCTCCCGGTCCTGAACAAA
This sequence comes from uncultured Mediterraneibacter sp., assembly GCA_944377745.1. Classification (GTDB taxonomy): domain Bacteria; phylum Bacillota; class Clostridia; order Lachnospirales; family Lachnospiraceae; genus Mediterraneibacter. The sequence goes on from CALWFV010000063.1 coordinate 9,765, forward strand.
CAGGTGGTGGAATATGCCATGGCGCTGGGGCTTGCGGCAAACTGTAAGATCACCCAGGTCTGCAAATTCGACCGGAAGAACTACTTCTACCCGGATAATCCGCAGAACTATCAGATCTCTCAGCTCTACCTGCCCATTGCACGGGACGGATACGTGGAGATCGAGACAGGAACCGGAAAGAAGAAAGTCCGTATCCACGAGATGCATATGGAGGAAGACGCGGGAAAACTGATCCATGACGAATGGGACGATACTTCTATGGTGGACTACAACCGAAGCGGCGTGCCGCTGGTGGAGATCGTTTCCGAGCCGGATATGCGCTCTGCGGACGAGGTGATCGCCTATCTGGAAAAGCTTCGCATGATCGCTCAGTATCTGGGAGTGTCGGACTGCAAACTGCAGGAAGGATCCATGCGTGCGGACGTGAACCTGTCGGTGAGAGAGGCCGGAACAGAAGAGTTCGGGACAAGGACAGAGATGAAGAACCTGAACTCCTTCAAGGCCATTGCCCATGCCATCGAGGGAGAGAGAGAACGCCAGATCGAACTTCTGGAAGCAGGCAAAGAAGTGGTCCAGGAGACCAGGCGCTGGGATGACAACAAGGAACATTCCTACGCCATGCGTTCCAAGGAGGACGCCCAGGACTACCGGTATTTCCCGGAACCGGATCTTGTGCCGATTGTGATCAGCGACGAGTGGATCGCTCAGGTGAAAGCAAGACAGCCGGAACTGCGGACCGAGAAACTGGAGAGATACAAGAAAGAGTTTGATATCCCTCAGTACGACGCGGAGATCATCACAGAGTCAAAGAAGATGGCGGATCTCTTCGAGGCGACGACAGAGATCTGCGGAAAGCCGAAAAAGGTGGCGAACTGGCTCATGGTAGAGACGTTCCGTCTCATGAAGGACCACGGCATGGAGGCGGAAGACCTGACATTCTCGCCGGCAAACCTTGCGAAGCTGATCGACCTTGTAGACGCGGGGACGATCAACAGTTCCGTGGCGAAGAAAGTGTTTGAGAAAGTCTTTGCAGAGGATGTGGATCCGGAGAAATATGTGGAGGAGAACGGTCTGAAGATGGTCAACGACGAGGGCGCCCTCAGGGAGACCATCGAAAAGGTGATCGAGGCGAATCCGCAGGCGGTTGCAGACTATAAGGGCGGAAAAGAGAAAGCGCTGGGAGCCCTCATGGGCCAGACCATGCGCGCCATGAAAGGAAAGGCGAACCCGGGCATTGTCAGCCAGATGCTCAGGGAGATGCTGCAGGAGTAGGCAGGGATGCGCAGAGCGCCTGAATCCGGCGAGTGATCCTCCGGCACAGCGGATGCCGCGCGCGACAGGTCAGGCGCTGCTTGCAAAAACGGGTTTTATATCGTACAATATAGCGTGACACAGCGTTCACAGGGAACTGGAAGAGCGGATCCCTGTGAACTTTTTGCAATACGCCTGGGGGGCGCCCGCCGTGCTTTCACAAGCGGGCATTCGACGGGCAAAGGTCATCGAGCGACAATGACGCGAGATCACCGGAAAAGGGAAGAACAACGGAGGCAGGAGCCCATGGAAATGATACATGCCAAAGAGCTTGTATATGAATATGATAAGAGAGATGAAGAGGGAAATGTCATCGGCACGAACCGCGCCATAGACGGTGTGGACATTGATGTTCCCCAGGGATCGTTCGTCGCGGTGCTCGGGCACAACGGATCCGGAAAGTCCACACTGGCAAAACATATGAACGCGATCCTTGTTCCTACGGGCGGGACCATGTGGGTGGACGGCAGGGACACCAGAGACCCGGATGAACTCTGGAACGTGCGGCAGACAGCCGGAATGGTGTTCCAGAATCCGGACAATCAGATCATAGGCACCGTGGTGGAGGAAGATGTGGGATTCGGTCCCGAAAATCTGGGCGTCCCCACGGACGAGATCTGGAAGAGGGTGGAGGACAGCCTCCGGGCGGTCGGGATGATCGAATACAGAAAATCCTCTCCAAACAAGCTTTCAGGAGGACAGAAGCAGCGTGTGGCGATCGCGGGGGTTATCGCCATGGAACCAAAGTGCATTGTCCTGGACGAACCGACGGCAATGCTTGACCCGAACGGACGAAAAGAAGTGATCCGGGCGGTGGAGAAGCTGCGGAAGGAAAAGAACGTGACAGTGATCCTGATCACACATTATATGGAAGAAGTCATTGATGCGGATCAGGTGTTTGTGATGGATGACGGACATATCGTCATGCACGGGACTCCCAGGGAGATCTTCAGCAGGGTGGATGAACTGAAGACGTACCGGATGGACGTGCCCCAGGTGACGATGCTGGCGGAGGAGCTCCGTAAGAGGGGGCTTGATCTGCCGAAAGGAATACTGAGAAGGGAAGAGTTGGTAGAAGCCTTATGTCGATTGCGTTAGAACATGTGAATTATGTATACAGTCCGGGGACCGCATATGAGAAGCAGGCGCTCAAAGACGTCAGCTTTGAGATAGAACAGGGGCAGTTTGTCGGGATCATCGGCCATACCGGTTCGGGGAAATCCACCCTGATCCAGCACCTCAACGGTCTGGTGAAAGCGACGTCCGGCAGGATCCTGTATGAAGGGCAGAACATTTACGACGAAGGATATGATATGAGAAAGCTGAGAAGCCAGGTGGGACTTGTCTTTCAGTATCCGGAGTATCAGCTCTTTGAGGCGGATGTGCTGAGCGACGTCTGCTTCGGTCCGAAGAACCAGGGACTTTCCCCGGAGGAGTGCGAGGCGCGTGCAAAAGAGGCGCTGGAGATGGTCGGATTTCCTGAGAAATATTACCGGCAGTCGCCTTTTGAACTCTCCGGAGGTCAGAAAAGGCGGGCGGCGATCGCGGGCATCCTGGCGATGCGCCCGAAAGTACTTGTCCTGGATGAACCTACGGCGGGACTGGACCCGAAAGGAAGAGATGAGATCCTGGATCAGGTCGAGTATCTTCATAAGGAAACCGGGATGACAGTCATCCTTGTGTCCCACAGTATGGAGGATATCGCAAGGTACGTGGAGCGCATCATCGTGATGAACCACGGGGAGAAGATGCTGGACGGAAGCCCCAGGGAAGTCTTTTCTCATTATAAAGAGCTGGAAAAGGTGGGGCTTGCTGCGCCCCAGGTGACATATGTGATGCATGATCTTAAAAGACGCGGATTTGACGTGTTGCCGGACGCGACCACGATAGAAGAGGCGGCGGATGAGATCATGAAAAGTTTTGAGAAGACAAGGAGTTCCAAATGATCAGAGATATAACGATCGGACAATATTATCCGGCGCAGAGCCGGATCCACAGGCTGGACCCCAGGGTGAAGATCGTCTGCACCCTTCTGTTTCTTGTGTCTCTTTTTATCCAGAACAGTCTCCTGGGATATGTTGTGGCGACAGTGTTTCTCGGATGTGTGATCCGGCTTTCAAAAGTGCCGCTTAAGTTTATCGTAAAAGGGCTGAAACCGGTTGTGATCCTTCTCCTTTTTACTGTGGTCATGAATCTTTTCCTGACCCGGGGCGGAAACACACTCGTACATTTCTGGATCTTTACGATCACGGAGAGCGGCCTGCGCACATCGGTGCTGATGGCGGTAAGGCTGATCTATCTTGTGATGGGTTCGTCCATCATGACGTTTACCACATCGCCAAACGGACTGACCGACGGGATGGAAAGTCTGCTCCATCCGCTGAACCGGCTGAATGTGCCGGTCCATGAGGTGGCGATGATGATGTCAATCGCGCTTCGGTTTATCCCGATCCTTCTTGAGGAGACGGACAAGATCATGAAAGCCCAGATGGCAAGAGGGGCGGACTTTGAGTCGGGAAATATCATACAGAGAGCCAAGGCGATGATACCCATCCTTGTTCCGCTTTTTGTGTCTGCTTTCCGCCGCGCCAACGACCTTGCCATGGCGATGGAGTCGAGGTGCTATCATGGGGGAGAGGGCAGGACAAAGATGAAGCCGCTGAAATATAAGGCGGGTGATATCCGTGCCTATATCTTTACGGTGCTTTATGTAGTGATGATGTTCGCGGTGGGGAGATTTGTGCCGTTCAGGCTGTGGATCTTCTGACCATCGCCATAATCAGGAGGAAACAGATGAAACGGATAAAGCTTACCGTGGCATATGACGGAACGGATTACTGCGGATGGCAGATCCAGCCAAACGGGATCACAGTGGAAGAAGTGCTGAACCGGAAACTCTCGGAGCTTACCGGGGAGAAGATCAAAGTGATCGGCGCCAGCAGGACGGATTCGGGAGTCCACGCTCAGGGGAATGTGGCGGTGTTCGACTCGGATACATCGATCCCTCCGGAACGGATCGCCTATGCGCTGAACCGGAAGCTGCCCGAGGACATTGTGGTGATCCGGTCGGAGGAGGTCCCTCCGGACTGGCACCCCCGATATCAGGATACGGTGAAGACCTATGAGTATCATATCCTGAACCGGGAAATGCCGGACCCGGTGCGGAGGAAGGACACGTATTTTGTCTCCTATCCGTTGGATCTTGAGAAGATGCGCAGTGCGGCGGAGTACCTGAAAGGGGAGCATGATTTCAAAAGTTTCTGCAATATCCGGACGGATGTGGAAGACACAGTGCGGACGATCTATGATCTGGATATCATGCAGGAAGGGGATCTGGTCACGGTGCGTATCAGGGGGAACGGATTCCTGTATAATATGGTCCGCATTATCGTGGGAACCCTGCTCCGTGTCGGGCGTGGGTTTTATACGCCGGAGAAAGTAAAAGAGATCCTTGACGCGAAGGAACGGACCGCAGCCGGAGTGACGGCGCCGCCCCAGGGACTTGTGCTCGTGAAGATTGAGTATCCCGGATCGGAGCCGCCGTTACAGCAACAGTGACCGGCGAGTTACTTTTCACACCCACGCCAGAACCTTGAATAAAATTAACTGGCACTATGCTTTTATGCATCGGTGCCAGTTAA
>CALWFV010000064.1 GCA_944377745.1 uncultured Mediterraneibacter sp.
AAGCCCGAATACTCTGGGATTGCCTCTTCCTTGTATGTCAGGGACTAAAAATCGGTATTAACCGACAGCCCCTTTTTCTGTGCTTGTCAGAACCTTTCTCCTGTGCTAATATGTGTATAACACGGTGCGGAAAGGAGAAATCTATGCTGATAGAAGTTGATTTTAACAGTGATGAAGCCATTTATATCCAGCTCTGCAACCAGATCATCCTGGGGATCGCGACCTCGGTGATACAGGAAGGGGACTCTCTCCCCTCGGTGCGCCAGCTCGCGGACACCATCGGGGTGAACATGCACACGGTGAACAAAGCCTACAGTGTGCTCAAGCGGGAGGGATATATCAGTCTGGACAAGAGGAGAGGCGCCGTGATCGCGCTGGACATGGACAAGATGGAGCAGCTCGAAGAGATGAGACGCCAGCTCAGGATCGTGCTTGCGAGAGGGTGTTGTAAAAACGTGTCCCGGCAGGAGGTACATGACCTGGTGGACGAGATTTTTGACGATTATGAATGACCTGACAGGAGGATATTATTTATTATGCAGATACCATACACGAAACAGGCGGAGGAAGCCATCCGCTATGCCGGCCGCATGGCAAGAGAAATGAAGCATCCGTATATCGGGACGGAACATCTTCTTCTCGGACTGAGACAGGAGTATACCGGGGTTGCCGGACAGGTGCTGGCGCAGAACGGCGTGGAGGAGGAGAAAATCCTTCATCTGATGGATGAACTCATCGCCCCGGGGAGCGATACGCTGGACGGAAAGAAACCGAAGGAGAGTCCGAGACTTGAGGATATCCTTGAGAACAGCGGAAAGGAGGCACACAGGCTGCATACTTCTGCGGTGGGGACGGAGCATCTCCTTCTGTCCATGATCCGGGACGTGGACTGTGTTGCAGCGCGGATCCTGATCACGCTGAACATCAACCTCCAGAAGATTTTCCAGGATATTATGTCCGCGGCGGGGATCGATCCCAAGGAATATCAGGAGGAACTTCAGGAGGAACTGAGGGGCGGCCGCTCTATGACGGAGCAGTACTGCAGGGATATGACGGCGCAGGCGGAGGAAGGGAAACTGGACCCCGTTGTCGGAAGAGAGGAAGAGATGTACCGTCTCATGCAGGTGTTAAGCCGCCGGACGAAGAATAATCCCTGTCTTGTAGGAGAACCCGGCGTGGGAAAGACCGCCATCATCGAAGGGTTGGCCCAGAGGATCGCGGCGGGCGTTGTGCCGGAGAAGATGAAGGGGAAACGGATCTATACCCTGGATCTTCCGGGGCTGATCGCGGGTTCTAAGTACCGCGGAGAGTTTGAGGAGAGGATGAAAGGGCTGATCTCCGAGGTGGAGTCGGCGGGGAACATCATCCTGTTCCTGGATGAGATCCACACCATGATCGGAGCCGGCGGCGCCGAGGGTGCCATCGATGCGTCCAGCATCCTGAAACCTTCCCTTGCCCGGGGAGAGCTGCAGCTCATCGGAGCCACCACCATCGCGGAATACCGGAAATATATCGAGAAGGACGCGGCGCTGGAGCGCCGGTTCCAGCCGGTCTCTGTGGAGGAGCCCACAAAGGAGCAGTGCCGGGAGATCCTGCTGGGACTGAAAGAACGCTATGAGAAGCACCACAGGGTAGTGATCGGGGAAGAAGCGATGGAGGCGGCGGTCCAGATGTCAGAACGGTATATCACGGACCGGAACCTGCCGGATAAGGCTATTGATGTGCTGGACGAGGCGTGTTCGAAAGTAAGCCTCAGAGGGTACAAGGTGCCGGAGAACCTGACGGCTCTGGAGAATTCCTTTAAGGAACTGGGGAAACAGAAGGAAGAAAGTATCCGGAACGGGGACTTTACCGAGGCATCCCTGATCCAGAAGGAGCAGGATGAGGTGAAGAAAAAGCTGACGGCGCTCCGGAAACGGTTTGAGAAGAAGAATGCGTCGATTCATCCGGAAGTGACAGCGGAGGATATCGCGGAGGTAGTGTCTGTCTGGACGAAAGTGCCGGTGCAGAAGCTGGCGGAGAGCGATGCGGAGCGGCTGAAAAAGCTGGAATCCGTGCTGCATAAGAGAGTGGTCGGTCAGGAGGAGGCGGTCAGCGCTGTCGCCCGCGCGGTGAAGAGAGGACGCGTCGGTCTGAAGGATCCGAAGAGACCCATCGGCTCCTTCCTGTTCCTGGGTCCCACCGGCGTCGGAAAGACGGAACTCTCCAAGGCGCTGGCAGAAGCTCTGTTCGGCAATGAAGAGTCCATGATCCGGGTGGATATGTCGGAGTATATGGAGAAACATTCTGTTGCGAAGATGATCGGATCCCCTCCGGGATACGTGGGACATGACGAGGGCGGTCAGCTCAGCGACCAGGTCAGGACTCATCCGTATTCCGTAGTCCTGTTCGACGAGATCGAGAAAGCTCACCCGGATGTGTTCAATATCCTCCTGCAGGTGCTGGATGACGGCCATATCACGGATTCCCAGGGAAGAAAGGTGGATTTCTCCAACACGGTGATCATTATGACTTCCAATGCGGGGGCGAAGGCTATCGTGGAACCGAAGAAGCTGGGATTTGCCACAAAGGAGGATCCTGCGGGAGACTACAAGCGGATGAAACAGAACGTGATGGACGAAGTGAAGATGATCTTCCGACCGGAGTTCCTGAACCGGATTGACGAGATCATCGTGTTCCATTCACTGGAGAAGAAGGACCTGAAGAAAATCGTTACGCTGCTGTGCCGCAGCTTTACGAAACGTCTGGCAGATCAGATGGACATCCATCTGACGCTGCGTGAGTCGGCGAAGAACCTGATCGCGGAGAAGGGAACCGACGCCAAATACGGGGCAAGACCTCTCAGGAGGGCGCTCCAGACCGAACTGGAGGATAAGCTTGCAGAGGCGATCCTGAACGGGGAGGTCAGACGCGGGGACCATGTGGAAGCAGGGGTATCCCACAAGGAGATCCGGTTCTTCACGGAGGAGCGCCGTGAGAGCCCGGACGCAGAAGCAAAGGGAACGACTGCGGTGTGAACTGCAGCAGAGGAAGAGAAAAAATAATTCTATAGAAAATGCGGTTTTTTTAGTATATAATGATGCCAGGGTCAAAAGGTCAGAACCCACATGAGCTTGTTCATAAGTGGGTGAAAGACCTTGGGACCCGCCCCGATATGAGCATAAAAGTGGGATGTATATCCCACGATATGCGAATATTGGGGAGGATTGTGGAAGTGCGCAGCACGGAACAATCCGTAGGCATCGTAGTTGGGGGTTTTTGACCCCAACATCGTATAATAACGATAGCAAAGAAATTTGTGGAATACTTAGGAGGAAAATCAAGATGGCAGCAGTGAAAGAATTATTGCGCGCAGAGAGTGACGGCACACTGAGTTTCGGAGATTATACTCTCGCATCCAAGACAAAGAAAGACAACTACGAGTTTGAGGGAGATCTCTACAAAGTCAAGACATTTTCCGAGATCACAAAACTGGAGAAGAACGGAATGTTCGTTTATGAATCAGTTCCGGGAAGCGCGGTGGAGAATTTCAGAGAGACAGACAAAGAAGTGGAGTTTACCGTTTCGGCACCGTCAGATGTCCAGTTTACTCTTGAACTTGAGCCGGAGAGTGAGTACGAGGTGTTTCTTGACGGGGCGTCAGCGGGACGCATGTCTACGAACCTGAGCGGGAAACTCAGCGTCAGCGTGGAACTTTCCGCAGATCAGAGCGCAGAGGTAAAGGTTGTCAAATGCTGATGAGACACTGCGGGATGAGTGGATGCTGATAGAAAGAGCGTTATGGGGCGGATAAAATTCTGCCCCGTTTTTGCGCGATAAGTCCGGAGGGCGGCCGCCGTGCTCGCACGAGCGGGCATCCGACGGGCAACGGTCATTGAGCGGCAATGCCGCGAGATGAGCGTGGTATCGCGGTGAGCGGTCAGGGGAAGGAATCTTCCCCTGACCGATTGCGATAAGTCCGGAGGGCGGCCGCATGGATGTGCAAGCCTGCTTGAACAGACATGCGGACATCCGAGTGGAGAAAGGACAGGAAATGGCAAAAGGAAAGAAGACAGTTTTTTTCTGTCAGAACTGCGGGCACGAGGAGTCAAAATGGCTGGGCCAGTGCCCCATGTGTAAGGAATGGAATACATTTGTGGAGGAGACTGCGGTCACCGGTGTGACAAAGGGGACGACGGTGGCGGCGCGCTCGGTACGGGAGGCAAAGGTTGTCTCGCTGACTCAGGTCACGGCGGACGATGACGTCCGCTGCGAGACCGGGATCCGGGAACTGGACCGGGTACTTGGCGGCGGAATCGTGCCGGGTTCTCTGGTGCTGGTGGGCGGTGATCCAGGGATCGGGAAGTCCACCCTGCTTCTGCAGGTGTGCCAGAGGATGGCGCAGATGAAGAAGATCCTCTACATTTCGGGAGAGGAATCTCAGACTCAGATCCGGCTCCGGGCAAACAGGATGGGAGAGTTCACTTCCAATCTTCTTTTGCTCTGCGAGACGAATCTGGAGATTATCCGCGGCGTGATCGAGAAGGAACGTTCGGAACTGGTGATCATTGATTCCATCCAGACCATGTACAGTGAGAATGTAGGATCCGCACCGGGCAGTGTATCCCAGGTGCGGGAGTCGACGAATGTTTTCATGCAGCTCGCAAAAGGGCTGATGATCCCCATATTTATCGTGGGACATGTGACGAAAGAAGGAACGGTTGCCGGTCCGCGTGTGCTGGAGCATATGGTGGATACGGTGCTGTATTTTGAGGGGGACCGGCATGCCTCCTACCGGATCCTGCGCGCGGTGAAGAACCGTTTTGGTTCCACAAATGAGATCGGAGTGTTTGAGATGCGCCAGGACGGACTGGCAGAAGTGGAGAATCCGTCGGAATATATGCTCAGTGGAAGGCCGGAGAATGCCTCCGGTTCTGTGGTGGCATGTTCGATTGAAGGAACCAGGCCGATCCTGATTGAGATCCAGGCGCTGGTCTGCCGGAGCAACTTCGGTATGCCCCGCCGGACCGCCACCGGGACGGACTACAACCGTGTCAACGTACTCATGGCGGTTCTGGAAAAGCGGCTGGGCCTGTCTCTGTCGAGCTGCGACGCCTATGTCAATATCGCCGGCGGGATCCGGATGAACGAACCCGCCATCGACCTGGGGATCGTCCTCGCTCTGGTGTCCAGCTACCGGAACCGGTCTATCGACGAGAAGACCATCGTCTTCGGCGAGGTGGGATTAAGCGGCGAAGTCCGCGCGGTCAATATGCCCGAACAGCGCGTTAACGAAGCCAAAAAGCTGGGCTTCGAGACCTGTATCCTGCCGGAGGTCTCCCTTAAGACTGTACAGAATGTCAAAGGGATCCGGCTGGTCGGAGTAAAGAATATCGGGGATGCGGTCAATGTGATATCGTGAAAGATTTAACAGGTGCCGTGTACCTTGTCAAAGGTACACGGCACCTGTTAAAAAATAAACAAAAAAGGAGAGAAAACCACCATGAAACCATACACAAGAACAGCAAAGTATTATGAAACGGACCAGATGGGGATCATCCACCATTCAAACTACATCCGCTGGATGGAGGAAGCCCGGATCGACGTGATGAGTCAGATGGGATATCCGTACAGACGGTTTGAGGAGATGGGCTATATGAGTCCGGTGCTCCATGCGGAGTGTGAATATAAGAAGAGTGTGAAATTTGACGATGAAGTGAAGATCGTGGTCACGCTCAAGGATCTGGGAAGGGTAAAATTTACGCTGGGGTATGAGATCTACAATATGAGCGAAGGCGGCGAGCTGAGTGCTTTCGGTACGACGACCCACTGTTTCCTGAAGAAGAACGGACGTCCGGTGCTGATTGACAGGGAAATGAAAGAGTTTGCCGATGCGCTGAACGCCCTGAAGGCGGAAAAAGAGGAGTAGAAGCAGCAGGAACGCGCATCTTCTTGACAATATCGAGTGTCGATAATATAATAAAAGTAGAAATATCGATACTCGATAATTAGATGGGAGGTGATCCTGTGAAGAAACAGAAAAGAAGGGCCAGGCGGGTCTTCAGAAACTTCGGTTATCTTGAGTGCGGAGTATTTGCAGACTATCTTCATGAAATGTCGCTGAAAGGATGGCATTTCCGGGAGTGGCGCGCAGGAATGCTCTTCGAAGAAGGGGAACCGGCGGATATCACGTACTGTGTGGAAGTGTTCCCGAAAGGGAGTGAGATGGATACAAAGCCGGAGGAGCCTGCCGAGGAATATGCCGAGTACTGCGGGGGAGCGGGCTGGGAATTTATCGACGGGAGCAGGAAATTCTGCATTTTCCGGAAGAAAAAGGCCGACGCTGTGCCGATCGTCACGGAGGAAGAACGGTTTGCCAATGTGACGAAAGCGGAGTTCAGGCGGCTCGGAAGTGAGATGATCGCCCCGCTGATCGTTGCCGTATCGTTCTGGCTCAGGGCAATGGGAGGAGAGTTTGAGGACTGGATGTTTTCAAATCTTTATCTGACTCTGCTCCTGACAGTGACGATGCTGATCGCTGTGAGAGGAATACAGTGCATCAGGACTGTTGTGTGGACTGCATCTGCAAAGCGGAAACTGAACTCTGGGAGGAAGATCGCCTATGGAAAACAGTACTGGAGGGTGGTCTGGAATGTCGCATACGCACTGTTCCTGATGATGCTCATCTTCCTGCTTGTGATGGAAGATAGAGTGGTGGAAGGGATCATGCTGGCAGTGTTTGTCCTGCTGATCCTCGGGCTTTCCTGGGGAATTGCATATTTTCGTCCCACCCGTTCAGGTAACTGGGCACTCCAGATCTCTGTCGGAGTTGCAGCAGTGTTCCTTATGGTGATGGTTGCTGTCATCTGGGCGGTATCCGTTCCCGAGGAGGAGAGTATGGAAACGGCTCTGGCGGAGCTTCCGCTGACACAGTCTGATTACAGAGAGATGGAAGGACAGCCGGAGTGGGCAGATTACCAGTATATGGAGAGCGTTCTCGGAACCCGGCTGCGGGGACGTGTGAGCTATGGGGAAGATCTGTCCGAAGGAGAAGAACAGTCGGATTCTCTTACTTATGATGTATACCGGTCAGAATACCCCTGGCTGATCCGGGAAGTGTGGCAGAGGGAAACAGACGGAGCTGATGTCATATCCGAAGAAGCGGAGATATGGGATGCTCAGGAAGCGAAAAGAATCGGCAGCGGACAGGGAGCGGGAATACTTTATGCGCGCTGGAGTGACGCTGTGCTGATCCTGCAGGCTGATGTGATGCCGGATGAGGCGCAGAGCCGCATTATAAAGGAAAAGCTTGCTTTATAAACGGGAAAGGAGGATGACATGGCAAGAGAACAGTTTCAGACTTTGACAGAACCGATGTATTATATCCTCCTGGCTCTGACGGAGGAGTGCTGCGGGGTGGATATTATGGAAAAAGTCCGGGATATTTCCAGAGGCAGAGTCCGGGTAGGTCCGGGAACCCTGTATGCCATGCTGTCCCGATTTGAGGAGAATGACATGATACGGAAAACGGCGGAAGAAGGAAGACGGAAATCCTACATTATAACAAATACGGGGAAACAGATGCTCAGAGCAGAGCATGAACGACTGAAGACAATGATAAGAGACGGGGAGGAATTCTGGGATGGATTATGAAATGCTTTGCAGGGTGAGAAATGAAAGAAATGCATTTGGCAATCTGGTTGGGATAAAGATTGTGGAGATTCGGGAAGGATATGCGAGGACGGAGCTTGAAGTCAGGCAAGAACTTCTGAACCCGATCGGTTCCCTCCATGGGGGAGTGCTGTTTACGATGGGAGATATTACAGGGGGATCGGCTGCTGTTTCCCATGGAGAACAGGTGACAACAGTGGATGCGGACATCCGCTATCTTCGTCCGGGACTGAATATCAAAAAAGTCGTCTGCGAAGCGGAAGAGATCAAAAGGGGCAAGACGCTGCTTGTTTACCGGGTTAATATGAGAGATGAAAACAATACACTGCTCACCACAGGAACATATACTTATATGACCCTTTCGAAAAAGAAACTGATATAGAATATAAATATGGAAAACAGTCTTGAGAAGGGACGGACAGGAAGCGGGATTCAGATTATTTACAGAGTCCCGCTTCCTGTCCGTCTTTTTTTGTTGTTAAAGTTAAAATAAACAGTATATAACAGTTGACAACAGCTTGATACTGTTATATACTGTTTAACAAGAGGAGGATACGCATGAAGATTATAATCAACAGTTCATCAATGGTACCGATCTATGAACAGATCATGGAGCAGATCAAAGCGCAGATCGTCTCCGGAAAATTAAAGGAAAATGATGTCCTTCCCTCTGTGAGGACCCTGGCGAAGGAACAGAAGATCAGCGCCCTCACGGTCAAGAAAGCGTACGATAACCTTGAACAGGAGGGATTTACCGTCACCGTCCACGGCAAAGGAACCTATGTTGCCGCTGCGAATACGGAGCGGATGAAGGAGGAACAGCGCAGAGAAGTGGAAATAGATCTGGAGAAGGCTGTACAGAAGGGACGAAGCTGCGGTCTGGAGGACGAGGAGATCAGGGAGTTATTTGACTTGATAATGGAGGATTAGGAAATGTTGAAGATAGAACATCTTAAGAAAGAATACGGTGACTTTACTCTGGACTGTACGATGCGGGTAGAGCCGGGGAGCATTACCGGGCTGGTAGGAGAAAACGGCGCGGGGAAAAGCACCACTTTTAAGGCCGTGCTTGGCCTGATCCGTTCTGATGGCGGGAAGATCGCCCTGTTTGGAAAAACACCGGAGCAGTTTACGAAAGAGGACCGCCGGAAAATGGGTGTGGTACTGGCAGATTCCGGTTTCAGCGGATATCTGAATGTGAGAGAAGTTCTTCCTGTCTTAAATGCAATGTACCCGAAATTCGACCGGAAAAGATTCGGGGAACTCTGCAGGAGATTTGATATTCCCATGGATAAAAAGATCAGGGAGTTTTCCACCGGCATGAAGGCGAAGCTGAAGGTGATCACTGCGGTAACCCATGGGGCAGAGATCCTGATACTTGACGAGCCTACCTCCGGGCTGGACGTTATGGCGCGAAGAGATGTGCTGGATATCCTCCGGGAATATATGGAGGAGGATGACACGAGGAGCATCCTCATCAGTTCGCACATTTCCACGGATCTTGAGAATCTGTGCGATGATATCTACATGATCCACGATGGGAAGATCATCCTTCACGAGGACACGGATGTGCTCCGGGAAGAATATGGACTGATCAAGGCGGATGAAGACCAGTTTGCCAGACTGGACAAATCGTATATTCTAAAGGTGCGCCGGGAGAGTTACGGCTACGCCTGCCTTACAGACCAGAAACAGTATTACAGAGAAAACTATCCGGACGTGGTTGTGGAAAACAGTATGCTGGATGAAGTGATCGCGATGATGATTGGAGGGGAAAAATTATGAAAGGCTTACTGATCAAAGATTTTCAGCTTGTAAAGACACAGGGAAAGACGCTGCTCATAGTGGCGCTGGCCTTGGGGGTGTTTATGGAGATCGCGGGGATGTCAGAAGGGTTTGTGACAGGATATATTACGATCATTATGTCCGTCTTTGCGGCAACATCCATTTCTTATGATGAATATGAGAACTGTTTTTCGTTTCTGATGGTGCTGCCCGTTAGCAGAAAAGAGTATGTGAATGAGAAATACGTGTTCAGCGGCATTTTGATCTTTTCAGCATGGCTTATCGGTCTGACAGTCGGGAGCGTGTTTCGGATCATACGGGGCGAGCCGGTTCTTTCGGCAGAATGGTTGGCAGGGTGTTTTTCCTACATTACTGTGGCGGCGGTGTTCCTTTCGCTGATGCTGCCTCTCCGTCTGAAGTTTGAGGGAGAAAAGGGAAGGGTGGTGCTCCCGCTCGCGATCGCGGCAATGGGGATTCTGATCTACGGCGGGGTGAGACTGGCGGATCTGGCAGGCATCGATGTGACAGGAAGTTCGATAAAAATCCTGAACCAGATGGGTGCGGCAGGGATCATGGCGATGCTTGTGATCATTCCGACGGCTGCGGCAGTGATTTCCTGGATATGCAGCAGGCACATTTTGGAGAAAAAGGAGTTTTGATGATAGTGAAATCCCGGACCAGAAACATCAATCTGGTCCGGGATCTTTTCCTTGTCAGGGCAAGGCCCTGTTTTCATTTTAAAAGATGTGAATACTCCGGGTGTTTTTCAAACCATCCCACAGCGTAGGAGCAGGTCGGAACTGCTTTCAGATCTCTCCTGCCCAGTTCATCTGTAAGTTCGCTCATCAGTTTCCCGGCGATGCCCTGGCCCCGGAGAGAAGGATCTACAAAAGTGTGGTTTATATCCACAGTATCCTTATCGATATAGGGAAATGTGATCTCGGCGAGAAGCTCTCCAGCTTCATTGTAAAGTGCGATCTGGTTTTCGTTGTGTGTGAAATTCATGGTTATCAGCCTCCTTTTGATCATATGATCTTTGTTGTCCATTTGGTGCAGTCCCATATTTCGGAGACAATATCCTGATAGAATTCCGGTTCGTGGCAGATAAGGAGCACGCTTCCCCGATATTCCAGCAGAGCCTGCTTTAGAGCATCTTTTGCATCGACGTCGAGATGATTGGTGGGCTCGTCCAGCAGAAGGATGTTGGTCTCCCGGTTGAGCAGCTTGCAGAGACGGACTTTTGCCTGCTCGCCGCCGCTCAAGACGCGGACCTGACTTTCGATATGTTTGGTGGTAAGCCCGCATTTCGCAAGGGCGGAGCGCACTTCGTACTGCGTATAGGACGGAAACTCTGCCCAAAGTTCGTCAATGCAGGTGTTGGTGTTCTCACCCTTTACTTCCTGCTCAAAATAGCCGATCTGCAGGTTTTCTCCCAGTTCACATTTTCCGTCCAGTGCAGGGATCAGGCCAAGGATGCTCTTCAGAAGGGTGGTCTTGCCGATCCCGTTTGCCCCCACGAGCGCGATCTTCTGTCCACGCTCCATAGAAATGGTGATCGGTCTTGACAGCGGCTCATCATAGCCGATGACCAGATTTTCTGTCTCGAAGAGGAAACGGCCCGGAGTTTTTCCATATTTAAAATGAAACTCCGGTTTGGGCCGTTCGGCTGCAAGTTCGATCACTTCCATCTTGTCCAGCTTTTTCTGACGGGACATTGCCATGTTCCTGGTGGCAACACGCGCTTTATTTCTGGCGACGAAGTCCTTCAGTTCGCTGATCTCCTGCTGCTGACGCCGGTAGGCTGCCTCAAGCTGTGCCTTTTTGACGGCATAGACTTCCTCGAAATGAGTATAGTCGCCAACATACCGGTCCAGAGCCTGATTTTCCATGTGGTAAATGATGTTTACCACATTATTTAAGAAGGGAATATCGTGGGAGATCAGGATAAAGGCGCTCTCATATTCCTGAAGATAGCGCTTGAGCCATGCGATATGCTCCTCATCCAGATAGTTGGTGGGCTCATCAAGCAGGAGGATGTCCGGCTTTTCGAGCAGCAGTTTTCCCAACAGGATCTTTGTTCTCTGGCCTCCGCTCAGATCTGTCACATCCTTTTCCAGTCCGATGTCGAGAAGGCCGAGGGCGCGGGCAACTTCCTCCACTTTTGCGTCGATGACATAAAAGTCATGTAGCGTCAGTGTGTCCTGGATTGTTCCAAGTTCTTCCATCATCCGGTCCATCTCGTCCGGTGAGGCGCCCCCCAGGGCGTCGCAGATCTCATTCATTTTCTGCTCCAGATCAAAGAGCCAGGCAAACGCGGATTTCAGCACGTCTCGGATCGTCATCCCTTTTTTCAGGACTGTGTGCTGATCCAGATAGCCGATGCGCACATTCTTCGCCCACTCGATCTTTCCTTCATCCGGCGTCAGGTTTCCCGTTACAATATTGAAGAAAGTGGATTTACCTTCCCCATTGGCTCCGACAAGTCCGATGTGCTCGCCGCGCAGCAGCCGGAAGGACACATCAGAAAAAATGGCTCTGTCCCCGAAGCCGTGGGTCAGATGCTCTACAGTCAGAATACTCATAAAAATCTCCTTGATGAAAAAGCGTTGTCTCTGTGTGAAATTCGTTCCCATTCTACACGAAAAAGTTGGAGTTGTCATCATAAATTTCCGGGATTTTACACCGGCAATCTCAGGCAGGGTTGTTTCATGAATAAAAATTAAATATGGAGAATTCCTTGAAAAAGCTGGAAAATATAGAGCTATACATTTGCTTTATATTTCTGGCTTTTTTTCTCTGGTAGGAGTATAATAGAATTATAGTATCAGTATAATATACCTCTACTTGAAAGGAGGAACCTCATGGAAAACAAAACCGTATATCCGGAATGGGTACAAAACTATCGTACGAAGGGAACTACAGTAAAGAAAATCGGTAACTCTTACTACCTTTACAAACGGACTTCCCGCCGTGTTCCTGGTAAGAAATATCCCCAGCCAGTCGATACTTACATTGGGGTGATTACCCCGGAGGGTGTCATAAAAAGCACTCGGAAGAAAATAGACCTGACGGGAATTGAAGTAAAAGAATACGGCTTTTCCAGGGCGCTGCAGACTCTGTGCCCCAAGAGCTGGAAGGAATCGGTGGGAGAACTATGGGAAGAAGTGTTTTTATTAGTCGTAAAGGTGTGGTCCCCGGAATCCTATCTGCTGAAAGACAGGGAGATAAAAAGTGAAGAGGAACTGCGATGCCAGACAGCCGCACAGGCAGGCATGCTGAAGAAGAAACTCAGCAGGGAACACGGTATCAAACTGGAAGAACTGGAAAGCCTGAAAAACATTTATATTCTGTATATGAAAAAAGGGCGGGCAGTGTCGCGAATCCGTGAGGATCAGGAAGAACTGCTCAGAAAAATCGGGGTTGACGTGAGCATGTGCTGACAACAGCAGTTACCACACAAAACAGCTTCTTGCATATATGAAAGCAATTCCAGATCCAAGATGCGGGAGAACGTCAAAACATGACCATGCAGAAGTGCTGGTATGCCTTGTGATCGGGTTTCTGGTCGGCCGTCTTACCATCCGCAGGAGTCTGAAATGGTGCAGGAAACACCTGGAATGGCTGCGGCAGTATCTTCCGTTGAAAAACGGAGTGGCATCCCCTTCAACTGCATGCCGGATTCTTGCAGGGATTGACGAGGAGCTGTTTGCTCTCCAGTTTACCGCGTGGATTGGAGAGATTGTGAATACAAGAGGAATCCATCTTATCATCGATGGGAAAGCCCTGCGGGCAGCAATGGAAAAAGTGAAAGATTTCCGTGCTCCGATGGTCATGAATGCGATTGATGCTGCAACAGGCCTGGTTCTGGCCCAGTTTCCACTTCAAAACAAAGAATGCGAGATCACCGCAATCCCGGAACTCCTGAAAGTGCTGGATATCAGGGGAAGCACGGTGACAATCGATGCAATAGGCACCCAGACGGAGATTATGGGACAGATCATCCGGCAGGGAGGACATTTTGTTCTTACAGTAAAAAGGAATCAGCCGCAGAGTTATGCAGAAATCGAGAAATATTTCCGGGAACTGTCCGAGGACTACGGCCAGATGTCGGAGAATTCCTGTTTTCAGCCAAGATATCCGGAAATGATGAAAATGTATGAAGAGGTCTGTCTCAAAGAAAAAAACAGGGACCGGTATGAGATCCGGCGGTACCGGGTGTGCAGGTATCCGGCATTGCTGACAAAAACACAGGAAGAATGGCCGTTTATCCGTACGGTAGGGGAGGCAGAGCAGATCAGGATCCCGATCGAAAGGGATGAAAATGGGAATGACATTACACCAGATGAAGAAACATTCCGGAAACAGGGATCAAGAAGGAAACCAAAGCCGAAAAAGGGCGATGGGGAGGACAGTGATATCCAGATCACAGGAATGATATCAGACCTGGAATTAACAGCAGAAAAATGGGGAACTATAAGAGGGCACACTGGTCAATCGAGAATAAGGTCCATCATGTGCTGGACGATACATTCCGCGAAGACAGGTCACCAGCAAAGAAATCGAAAAATAATCTGGCCCTGCTGCGGAAGATCAGCTACAACCTTCTGCGGATCGCCATGATACGCGAAAAACGGTCAGACCTCATGACCGAAATGATGGACGAATTCTGTGATGACCATGCCCTCATTGAAAAATATGTCTTTCGCGGAATAAAAAGCTTTTACTGATTTGAGTATAAAGCTTTTTAAAAAATATGTAAATGTTCAAAGGGGATATTTTGCGCATTTTTAGAGAAAACGGATAGTAAATACGCGTAACAGTCGGGAAGGAATGCGAGCATGTATCCAAAAGGCGATATAAATGTATTCATGAAACAACCCTGCAATCTCAGGGATTTATTATTGTAAGTTTCTCTTATTTGTGCTATTCTGTGAATACGATATCGGCGGCGTTCTTGCCGCCTGGTCATCACAGCCGCAAGGCTTCTCATTTTCGGAGCTTCTCTTCGAAGCG
>CALWFV010000065.1 GCA_944377745.1 uncultured Mediterraneibacter sp.
AGTTGTAGAGCCGTATACGAGACCCGTACGTACGGTTCAACGGGAGGGGCGAGATTTTATTCTCCCTCTACCCTATTTATGACGTCCGTGTCCATAGCCGTTTCCATGTCCGCCTTCATGATCATTGTCATTTTCATGTCCGCGTTCATGGTTACTGCTATTTTTATTTCCATTTTGATACCCGTTTTCATACCCTTCTTCGATCAGATCCTGGATCTCCCGCATGGAGAGATTCCGGATGTCGTCGACGGTGACGGAAGGATCCAGCTCCTTCAGCCTCAGGTAAGCCCGGTACTTGCCGAAGGAGAGCCCCTCCTCGTGGGCGTCGTGCATATCCTGTGCGTCACCTGAGTGGCAGTGCACATTGGAGTGCCCGGAAGTGCAGGATTCTACATTTTCAAGGATCTCGTCATGCCGGGAGGTATTTTCGCAGGCGACAGTGAGATCCATCAGGCCGTCCTGAGAAAGATAGTCTTCGATGATCTGATCCGAGAGCAGTGTCTCTATGGCGTCATAATAGTCCATATATTTGAGGTCCAGCGAATCTGCCAGATCATTGCCATCTTCGTTCCAGCCCTCCACTGAGACAACTGTGTCAAACCGGTTGATGCCCAGTTCCAGGGAGGGATTGATATCGATGCTGATAAATGCCTCAGGGGTGAAGTACAGCCAGGAGCCGCCGGCAAGAAAAAGGACGGCAAGGCAGGCTGCGGTCGCGGCAAAACCGCGAAAGGCTGAGAAGTGCGGATGCCTGTGCCGGTAAACCTTCCGGGAGAGGTATTCCATCGTATGTTCTTTCAGTTCTTCTTCAGCATGGATCTGGTCAAATGCTTCTTTCCACTGATTATTCAATGTCCGTCACCCCCTCCAGTTCTTTTTTCAGGATCTTTCTGGCACGGGTCAGAAGAGTGTACACTGTATTCACGTTCTTTTTCAGGATATGGCTGATCTCCTGTGAGGAATAGCCTTCGTAATAGTAGAGATACACCACCTCTTTATATTTGGAGGGAAGGGAAAGGACCGCTTCCAAAAGATCCGTGTGCCGGAGCTCCTGCGCCTGGGGCGTTTCGATCAGAGTGTCCAGAGGAACAGTCCGGCTGCGGAACACATTTTTCAGGAGATCCTTACATGCATTGACAGTGACGCGGATGATCCATGCCTTTTCGTGTTCTTCGCTCTCAAAGGGCCCGGAGTGAAGGACATATTTCAGAAATACGGTCTGAAATATGTCCTCTGTGTCAGAATAGTTTTTCAGATGGACGATACAGATCCTGCGGACTGTATCAGCGTACAGCCGGATCGCTCTGTTTGCTTCTTCCTCGCTCCGCATGTCTCCGCCCCTTTTCCTGTTTTGTGATGCTTAAAGATTCCCCAGTGCTATCTGCAGTTAGATTTTCCGTGATGTCCGGCTGCACTGTTGTGTCCAGAACCGCTCATATACCCGCCTGCGTTGTTCTGGTCGGAACCGCTTGCGCTCCCGCCTGCGCTGTTCTGGCCGGAGCCGCTTACGCTCCCGCCTGCGCTGTTCTGGCCGGAGCCGCTTACGCTCCCGCCTGTGCTGTTCTGGCCGGAACCGCTTACACGCCCCCCTGTGCTGTCACGATAGTCGCAGATCCCGTCCCCGTCCTGATCTGTGAATGTATGGGAACCACCACAGATGCACGTGCTGCTGTTCCTGGTTCCGTTGTAGTTATCACATTCATTGTAATAATTGTATAAGCAGTGGTCAAGAGTTCCGCTGAGAACACCTGTGCAGTTTCCTGTGACAGTTCCTGCATGGCCCTGCCGCCCGTTTCCTGCTGCGAAAACGGTCGTCCCACCCAGAGTGACCAGCAGAAGCGCTGTCATGATGATTGCTGTTACTTTTTTCTTCATGATAAAATCCTCCTTCCGTTTCGTACTGTGAATTTTCCTTTTCACTATGAATACGATCCGGAAGGAGGATTTCATTCATTTCATAATTATAATATAAACATTTTCAGGACTCCGCCGATGACAGAGACCGTCACCAGAAGGTATGCTGCCATCCTGCCGGAGGCGGACGAGCTCTTCAGATGTACGATCAGCCCTGCCGCGCCGAGGATGCCGAAAGCCCATGCAATGAGCTGCTGTGCTATCCAGTTCGTGGGAAGGCTCATCGCGGTGAAGACCGAGATCCCCATTCCCCATATGGAAAGGAAGTAGAAGACGCCCGCCTTTGCCCTGTCGTTTTTGAGAAGATACATAAGCGCCAGCCCGATGATGGTGATCACGCTTATCGCTACATATGAAATTACCAGTATACCTAATGCCATTTTTTTCTTCCTCCTTAGATTTGCTTTTGTTCTTTGGTATGGCTGTAGTCTATCAGCAGTCTGTGAAGAACATTCGGATATAAATCTGAAGAATTCTAAAGACATTCAGGAATGTTTAAAGTGATCCGGATCGCAAAAACACTGCCGTCGTCGGACACGTCAGCCTGGCCTTTGTAGAGGGCTGCGATCTTTTGCACGTTTTCAAGACCGATGCGGGAGCTTTCCACGCTGCCGAAACTTTCGGCGAGGATATGGTTCTCTTGTATAAGGATGAGACGGCGGTCTTCATTTTTTAACGTAAGTTCCACCTCGTGCGAAGAATCTGCGTATTTTTCCACGTTGGAGACCAGGTTGTCCAGGATCCGCCGGAGCGCGTGAACGTCAGCCATACCGGAAAAGGAAGTCATCCCGGAGAGATCTGTCGCACAGTCAAACCGCCCCTCAAGAAGTTCCTCCCATTCATCGGCAAACTGCCCGGCAAGAAAACGGATATCGTCAATCCGCTCCCAGGTTCCCCGGCCCCGGTCCATAAGCTGTTCTGTGAGCTGCCGGATCTGAGTCGCTTTTGAATATACAAGATCGATGTAGGTTTCCATCTCATCCCTGCTCAGATGCTCCCTGGACTGAAGCATCTCCGAGTAGGAAAGCATGGAGGTGAGCGGAGTGCGGATATCGTGGGACAGGGATCGGATCCAGGCTTCGCGCTCTTCCTGGAAATCTTTTTCCTGCCGCCACAGATCCCGCCGTGCTGCGGCAAGATAATTGATGCTCTCTGCCAGCCGGGTCAGATCATCGTTCCCTTCCAGCGGGATATCGTAGTCCATCCCCTTTTCATGGAGCTGTTCCACCCCTTTTGTGATCGTGACAAGGTAGGAGAGGCGCTGTCCGAGGACGGAGAGGAAGACGACGATAAACAGAAGGATTGATGCAAGGACGCAGATGCTCCGTGCCCATACGTGAAATGTGACCTGCTGCATATCTGTCAGGATAAAGCCTTTCTTAGCAAGATAGTTGTCCCCTATGGAGACGGAAGTCGAGTACAGAAAGAAAAAAGTGAACAGGGAGATCGCGGCGGAGAGAAAGAGATACTCCAGTATTACGGTAGAAAGTTTTTTGTTCTCCGGCTTTTTGACGGTTTTATTTTTATTCGACATAATATCCCTTCCCCCATGCGGTCCTGATATATTTCGGGTTCCTTGAACTGTCCCCGAGCTTTTTCCTCAGGTTTTTAATATGCACCATGATCGTGCTGTCCCCCACGGCGTCCTCTTCCCAGATACTCTGATAGATATTGTCCAGGGAATAGATCTTCTTCGGGTGGGAGAGAAAGAGTTCCAGGATCTTATACTCTGTATAGGTAAGAACGATAACCTCTCCTTCTTTCCGTACGCTCTGGCTGTCCAGATCCAGGATAAGATCTTTGTAGCGGATCTCATTTTCAGGGACAGCGGGTTTGGTCTGGTCCTGACCTGCAAGGGCGTATTCCCGGGATCTCCGCAGAAGAGATTTTATCCGGATCAGCAGTTCCGTATTGGAAAATGGTTTGACGATATAATCGTCGGCGCCGGCTGAAAAGCCCATCAGCTTGTCCGACTCTCCCGAGTAGGCGGTCAGGAATATGACAGGCGCGTAGAAATGCTTCCGGATCTCGGCGCCGGCCGCGAACCCGGACATGACCGGCATGTTTACATCCAGGATATAGAGGTCAACGGAAGCATCCGCCATCTTTGCCGCTTCTGCTCCGTCGGAGGCGGCAGCTACTTCATAGCCTTCTGCGGTGAGGAGCATGGTCAGCACATCCCGGATCTCTTTTTCGTCGTCTGCGATCAGTATCTTTATTTTTTCTTTTTCCATCGATTTTTCCTCCGTTTCAGACCCTTGTAAGTAACCTTATCATAGCACGGAGGGAAGGAGGCTGTCATTTAAAAAATTGTTCAAAAATATGTCACAAATATTATCTTGCAAACAGACATCCGCTGGAATATAATGTACCTCTGGCAAAAGAGAATAATGGAAAGATGAGTGAGAGAAAAGAGAAAACGAGAGAGAAAGAGAGGGGAACATCTATGTCAGCGAATACTACAAATGATATGACGTCAGGCAGCCCGGTCCGTCTGATCCTTCAGTTTATGATACCGGTCTGCCTCGGGAATATATTTCAGCAGTTTTATAATGTGGCGGATTCCATCGTGGCGGGACAGTTTATTGGCGTGAACGCCCTGGCAGCCATCGGGAGCACGGGCTCGCTGATGTTTTTCGTGACCGGATGGCTGAACGGGCTGAGCAGCGGCTTTGCGATCCTGGTATCCCAGTGGTTCGGGGCGAAACGGTATGACCAGATGAGGCACTACGTCGCCATGTCGATCTACCTTGCGGCGGCCTTCGCCATCGCCATGACCGCGGGACTGCTCATCCTGAATGAGCCTATCCTGAGGATGATGAACTTTTCCGATGAGATCATGCCGGATGTGACGGCGTACATGGGGATCATCTACGCCGGGCTGATCGTAACGGCGGCGTACAATTCACTGGCAGCGTTCCTGCGGGCGCTGGGAGATTCGAAATCGCCGCTCTATTTTCTGATCATCTCTGCGGTGATCAATGTGGTGCTGGATATCGCGTTTATCGTCTGTTTCGGGATGGGAGTGGAAGGATGCGCCTACGCGACAGTCATCGCACAGGGAATCTCGGCATTGCTCTGCTTTGTCTATATTCTGAAGAAATATCCGATCCTGCATCTGAAGAGGGAGGATTTCCGGATTTCCTTCCACAGCTTCGGGAGACTGCTGGCGCTGGGAATCCCCATGGGACTGCAGTTCTCCATCACCGCTATCGGGACCATCATCGTCCAGGGGGCAGTCAACGTCTACGGAGAAATCTACATGGCGGGCTTTGCTGCGGCTGGAAAGCTTCAGAATATCATCGCGACAGTATTTACGGCATTCGGCGCGACTATCGCGACTTATGTGGGACAGAACCGGGGCGCGGGAAAGATGGACCGGGTGAAGACCGGAGTGAAATATACCCAGATCATGATCCTGATCTGGAGCGTGGTCACGATGGCACTGGTATTCTTCTTTGGAAAATATATGATGCTCCTGTTTGTCAGCGCATCGGAGACGGAAGTGATCGATGTGGCGGTGATCTATTTCCATACCGTATTCTGGTGTTATCCTTTCCTTGGAAGCATTTTCCTTTACCGGAACACGCTTCAGGGGATGGGATACGGGCTCGTGCCCATGCTGGGAGGCGTATTTGAACTTGTGGCAAGGAGCGCGATCGTCATGGTCGTGGCCGGAAGGACAAGTTTCGCGGGAGTCTGCCTCTCTGATCCGGCGGCGTGGATCGCCGCGCTGATCCCGCTGGTCCCGTATTATATCTATACCATGAGAAAGTGGGAGAAAAACAATATAATAAAAGAAAACCCTTAAATTGAGGGGCGAAATAAACTAAAAACCCTAAATATGAGGGGCGAGAGCGAAAAAATATGATCTCTACCCTTATATTCAGGGTTTTTTTGTGATACACTGGGAAGAGAACAAGTACAATGGAGGTGTGCCGTAATGGAATTTGCGATTCAGAGCACGCTAACAGCTCGTGAGATCAAAAAAGTGAGGGAAGACCTGGGACTCCGCCAAAAGGACTTTGCGGCTCTTGCAAATGTATCTGTAAAAACAGTTGAGCGATGGGAGAGCGGCGGTACAAAGATCACGGGATCGGTTGCTACTCTTGTGAAGATTTTAAAAGAAAATCCGGATATAAAAGATGAGTTGGAAATTCCGCCGAAAGAGCAGCTTCTCCGACTAAAATATTTTTGCGGAAATGAACTCTGTACAGTTATAGATGTGGATGAGCGAAATCAGAAGATACGCATCAAAAATTTTGTGCATGATATCATGTATCGTGCGTTTGGAAGAAATGAACATCCGGACTATAAGGAGTACGAGGAATTTCTGGAATCCCGCTGCTTTCCCCGGACAAGAGATAAAATGAAACTGATGCTCAAAGAGCTCAACCTGCCGTTTTATGATCCGCTTATGATCATTCAGAAAACGGAGGGGCGGATGGCTGAGGATGATTTCTGGATTCAGATAGAAAAGTAGGTGCCTATGATAGAATTATTCGAAAAAGATGCGCTGAAGAATGTCAGACAATCTTCAAAAGGAAACCAGTTGAAATGGAGATTCCGGGAAAACTGGTATAAAGCAGACTATACAGGGTATGAAGGGCTTGCTGAGTACGCAGTGTCCTGCCTGCTGAAAGAATCCAGTCTGCAGCCGGAGGAATTTATCGTCTATCAAACGGAGGAGATCCTGTACGGGAAACAAATATTCAGGGGATGCATAAGCAGGGATTTTCTGCCGGAGGGCTGGCAGCTCATAACCCTGGAGAGACTGTTCCACAATTTTTATGGAGAAAACCTGTATCAAAGTATATTTCGGATCGAGGGGGTAACAGAAAGGGCTGAATTTTTAGTGGATCAGGTTGTGCGGATGACCGAATTAAAGGAATTTGGAGTATACCTCACAAAATTGTTGACGATTGACGCGCTTTTTTTAAATGAAGACCGGCATACACATAATATTGCGGTGCTTCTGGATCCGGACGGGGATTATCATTATTGTCCTGTGTTTGACAACGGAGCGTCTCTCCTTTCAGATACATCAATGGATTATCCGACAGGAACAGATATTATAGATTTGATACCTCGGGTTCGGGCAAAAACTCTGAGCAGTGACTTTGATGAACAGTTGGATGCTGTGGAAGGACTGTATGGCCGCCCCCTGAAGTTTTCGTTTGACGGACGCTCGATATCCGAAATGCTTGAGGGAGAACAGGTCTATCCGGATGAAATAAAAGAGCGGGTCAGAGATATACTTCTTCAACAGAGAAGAAGTTATGGATATCTTTTCACGTAAAATGAAAAGACACGGGAAATAAGGAAGTCCTCTTTCCCGTGTCTTTTACATTAAAATTTATTGTATTCTTTCTCCGTCAATTACTCAGCGGCGCCCTCTTCTGTCTCGTCGGTATCCTCGGCAGGAGCTGCGTGTACCTCTGTGATCGTGACAACGGTCGCGTCTGCCTCTGTCGTCAGATCAAGACCTTCCGTGTGTGCGATCGGCAGGTCGCATACCCTGAGTGTATCGCCGACTTTCATATCTCCTACATCAACTTCCACTTTATCTACCAGTGCGGACGGGAGCGCTTTGAATGCGATCTCATGCAGCATCTGCTGCGGAACGCCTGCCACCAGTTTCTCCAGGTTGACCAGATGGATCTCAGCGGTGGAGTGAACTTTCTCACCCTGTACCAGAGCCTGGAAATCAATCTCGTCGATGCAGCCCTTTAACGGATTGTAGTCAACTTCTTTGATCAGTGCGTCATAGGTTTTTCCTTCGACCTCGAGCATAACCTGTCCGCCTTTGCCCTCTTCTTTCAGCAGACGCTCTACTGCGCCTTTCTCCAGTTTCAGCGGGATGGTCTCCTCCATTTCACGGCCGAAAATACTGCCTGTAACAAATCCTTCACGTCTAAGTTTCTTGGCTTTGATCGTCATGTCTCTTCTTTCAGCTTTTAAAGTATTCATTTATCTTTTCCTCCAATCACTGAATCGCGCTTAGCAAGCCTTCAACTTTGCAGTATGTCCGCCTGTGCGGACGTATGACAAATAGGTGTTGTTAAGTGTGTTTCTTTGTTACAGTTACATTATAGCACCGCTTGTCAAGGGGGGGCTGCCGGTTTTCCGATTCCGGCATGACTTCAGTTTTTCAATCCCGGCAGAAAACCGGGGCGGGGAATCCGCGGCTTACTCCGCGAAAAACAGTTTTATATCATCTTCCACGGTTCCGATCCCCGCGATCCCGAAGTTTTCCACAAGGATCTTCGCCACGTTCGGCGAGAGGAATGCGGGCAGTGTGGGCCCGAGATGGATGTTCTTCACACCGAGGTACAGTAGCGCCAGGAGGACGATGACTGCTTTCTGCTCGTACCAGGCAATGTTGTACACGATGGGAAGGTCATTGATATCATCCAGTCCGAACACTTCTTTCAGCTTCAGCGCGATGACTGCCAGTGAGTAGGAGTCGTTGCACTGCCCTGCGTCCAGCACGCGGGGAATGCCGCCGATATCTCCCAGATCCAGCTTGTTATATTTATATTTTGCGCATCCAGCAGTCAGGATCACAGCGTCCTTCGGAAGCGCTTTTGCGAAATCTGTGTAGTAGTTCCTTGATTTCGCGCGTCCGTCGCATCCCGCCATGACCACGAATTTACGGATGGCGCCGGATTTCACCGCTTCGACGATTTTATCTGCGAGGGCAAGCACCTGCGCATGAGCAAAGCCGCCGATGATCTCTCCCTGCTCCAGTTCAGCCGGGGGCGCGCATTTCTTTGCGTGCTTGATGAGGGCGGAGAAATCTTTTTTCTCGCCGATCTCTCCGGGAATATGAGTGCATCCCGGGTATCCTGCGGCGCCGGTGGTGTAGAGCCGGTCACGGTAGCTGTCTTTGGGTGGAACGATGCAGTTGGTGGTCATGAGGATGGGACCGTGGAAGCTTTCAAATTCTTCCTTCTGCTTCCACCACGCATTGCCGTAGTTTCCAATGAAATTGGAATATTTCTTAAAAGCAGGATAATAGTGGGCGGGAAGCATCTCAGAGTGAGTGTATACGTCCACGCCGGTGCCCTGAGTCTGCTCAAGGAGCATCTCAAGATCCCGCAGGTCGTGCCCGGAGACCAGGATGCCGGGGCGGGTTCCCACGCCGATGTTTACCTTTGTGATCTCAGGGTTTCCGTAGTTCCGTGTGTTGGCCTGATCCAGGAGCTCCATTCCCTCTACGCCGTATTTCCCGGTCTCCAGGGCAAGTGCGGTCAGGTCTTCCGCTGTGAGAGTATCATCCAGAGTGGAAGCCAGTGCCCTCTGAAGAAATGTATCGATCTCCTCATTATCCTGCAGCAGTGCATTGGCGTGCTTGGAGTAGGCGGACAGTCCTTTCAGTCCGTAGGTGATCAGTTCCCGCAGACTCCGGATATCCTTGTCTTCTGTGGACAGGACTCCGACATCGGCTGCTTTGGATTCGAATTCTGATTCCGGTCCGTTCCAGAGCGCTGCCTCCGGGAGAGAGGATGCGTCCACGAGCGTTGCGAGAAGGTCATCTTTCATTAAGAGCGTCTCGCGGATCCGGGCTGTGATCATCTCTTTGTCAAAATTGGCGTTTGTGATGGTGGTGAACAGGTTTAGTGTGATCAGGTGGTTTACATCTGCGCTGATCTTTCCGCCCTCCGCTCGAACCGCCGTGGTCACTGCAGAGAGCCCTTTTGTTGTATAGACGAGCAGATCCTGCATGGCGGCGACGTCCGGTTTCTTGCCGCAGATGCCGGACATGGTGCACCCGGTGCAGCCCGCAGTCTCCTGGCACTGATAGCAGAACATTTTAGTTTTCATCTGTATGATCCTCCTTGAAATGGATTTTTTGATTACGGGGAGAGTATAGTACGAATGAAAAAAGAAATCGGTTGTCAGAACAACAAAAATGAAAAAAATGAACAGGGGAAGGATATCTTCCCCTGTCCGATTCTCATGTGCGATATACCAGTTCAAGAAGATCAACGATCTTATCGATTCCCAGAAGACTTGCGTTCAGCAGTGCCTGATGGGAGTAGATGCTTCCCCACTCAAGCCCGGTGTAGGTTTCATAGTAGAATTTCCTTTCCCGGTCTGTCTTGCGGATCCGGTCTGCGGCCTTCTTTTCTGTCAGGTTGTAGCGCTCTGCGATTCGTTTGATCCGGTCCTTTTTTTCCGCGCAGATGAAAACGTTAATGCAGTCCACTTTTTCCCTGAGGATGTAGTCGGCGCAGCGGCCTACAATAACACAGGGCCCCGTCTCTGCGAGGGTGAGGATGATCTCGGTCTGTTTCTGGTACACCTTCATGTCAAGGGACGGCATATAGGACGCCGTGTTGATGAAACTGGCGTAGCTCATGGGAGCTGTGCCGTAGGAAGTGACGAAAGCATGCAGTGCGGATTCGTCTGCGCGCCCAACGCTTTCCTCGGTATAGCCCAGTTTCTCTGCCGCCATGGTGACAAGCTGGTTGTCATAGAGAGGAATTCCAAGACGGTCTGCCAGTTTTTCTCCGATCTCGTGTCCGCCGCTTCCGAACTGACGGCTGATGGTAATGATTTTGTATTCCGACATATCGATCCCTCCTTTTTTAATTGATCTTTGATATTCCGGACACTTGTTATCTACCTTCATTATAACTCTGACAGGGTGTAGATACAAATACAACTTGTCGAATTTGTGAACGGTGCCGTGTACTTTGTACAAAGTACACGGCACCGTTCACAGAATTTTCACAATTATTCGGAATACCGCACCCGGTCGATCAGGCTCATCTTCCGGAAACTCCGGGATACCGCGAAGGAGAGGATGAGCTGGATCACCGTGACGGTAACTGCCAGAAAGAGGGCGGGCAGGAGTGGGTAGTGGAATGTTGTAATGTTCATCATTCCGTCCGCCCGGGCGTAGAGGAACGCTCCGTATCCGACAAGACTGCCCAGCCCCAGGGAGAGGATAAGCGTGAACAGGGAGTAGAACAGTCCCTCGGTCTGCATCATGCGGGTGAGCTGACGGCAGGACATTCCAAGGGTCTGCAGGACGCCCAGTTCATGCCGTCTTGTGTAGATGCTGTTGATCATGGTGTTGATCAGGTTCATCACCCCAATGGCGCCCAGGATGATGAGAAAGGTGTATCCGGCCACCCGGATGACAGATGTGACGTTTTCCCACTGTGCCAGGTAGTGTTCGTAATTGTCTGTCTCAAAGAAGGGATTGGAACCTGCAAGTTCCTCAAGAGCGTCATATGCGGTATCTTTCCGGGCAGGATCCACAGAGATCTCACAGGTTTTCGTAAGGTTTCCGGGACACAGCTCTGACAGGACGCTCTGGGGAAGGGCAAACTGGGTCCCGACAAATCCGGGCGAGAAACGGCAGAAGCCCACGAGCTCAAAGGTTTTTTCAAAGGAGCCTTCTCCTGTATCGAATACGATGCGGATGGAATCACCGATGTGACAGTCCGGATACCAGACCTGAAGGGTCCGGTTGGCCACGATCTTGTCTCCGGAGAGAAGATCTTCGTAGGAGAAGTCGCCTTCCACTGCGCTCTTTTCCAGTTCTTTGGCATAGGACTGATCCAGTCCTGTAATATAGGCTCCATCGGTAATATCTCCATCCGGATCAAGATCCGGGAGCGCGCCGATGAGAAAGGTCTTTGTGCGAACCTGTTCCACACCGGGGACGGATTGAATCTTTTCCAGGAATGCCTCATCCATGGGATTGTTCCGGATGATGGAGGTCCAGGCACGGTCCGGGTTCATCTGGTCGTGCTCCCAGTTGTCGATATAGATGCGGAAATCCGACTCGATATCTTCCCGGGCGATCTCTCTGGGAGACGCGCAGCTTAAAATGGTGGCAACAGTCATGTACAGGATGCCGATGGCGCTGAGAGTGACCACGGTGAGCACGGTGCGCTTCCGGTTTCTTGAGAGGTTTGCCAGAGTCAGGCGGAACAGGTTCAGGTCCTGATACCCCCGGCGATGCTTTTTCCTTCCGCTTTCACCGCCCTGATAGCGGATGGCCTCGATCGGGGAAATCCTGGATGCAGTCCTCATGGGACGGAGCAGAGCCAGATAGACGGTGGTAAGCACAACGGTGGCAGTCAGCAGATAGATCCAGAGATGGAACAGGGGAACTTCTCCCCGGCGGATCATGTCCGCACAGAGCCGGTTAAATTCGGCTGCGCTGCTGTCAATGCCCTCTGAGTCCCCGAAGGCTCCGTACAGTCCCGGGAGTATGGGAAGGGAGATCAGGCTTCCCAGAAGGAGCCCGAAAGGCAAAGCAGCGGCGGTCGCCAGCAGGCCTTCCCGGAAGACGATCTGCCGGACCTGTTTCCGGGTAGCTCCCAGTGCCCGAAGTTTCCCGTATTCCTGAAC
Organism: uncultured Mediterraneibacter sp.; assembly: GCA_944377745.1. Lineage (GTDB taxonomy): Bacteria > Bacillota > Clostridia > Lachnospirales > Lachnospiraceae > Mediterraneibacter. The sequence continues at coordinate 12,289 of CALWFV010000065.1, forward strand.
TTTCGGGATCATGGATACATAGTAAATGCTGTAGATAGTCAGGATCCCGGCAAGGACGATCACAAGGATGACGGCAGCCATTCCTGCAGCAAGAGAAGGATCCATATAGTTTGCTAACAGATATTCATCGTTGTAAACGATATTGTTTTCATCGACATCAAAATCAGCTCCGATGATCTGCGCTTTTTCCTCGATAGCATCTGAAGTCATTCCTTCGGCTCCCAACAGACGGATCATGACCCGGTATTCCCTTTGATCTGAAGGAACGCTTTTTTCCATATAGTTCATGGTGGTTATGACCGCATAACTTTCTGAGGCGGAGGAAGTGTCAGACCGGGTAAGGAAACCGCTGATGCGGAAGGTGTCCCGGATTTCATGGCCGAGACCGTCCCCTTCATAAAGCTGGAATGGCAGAGCAATCTCGTCGCCGACCTCTGCCTTTATGCCAAGCTCATCCAGCATAGAGCGGTAGACGACAATGTCATTTTCGCGAGAGGGAAATTCACCTTCATCGAGTTCTGTTTTATTGAGCTTCAGCCCGGCCGGATCCAGCGCCGTCATTATGATCAGGGCGTTATCGTCCGGAATCTGAGCGAAATCTTCCCGGAGCCCGACTGTTTCAATATCGTCATGGGATTTCAGAGCGTCAGCGTTCTTCTGGGAGACCTGGCGGAACATAAAATGATAGGTGGGATAGTAGCTGTTCACACCGGCAAACTGTACGGTGACCATACCCGTGCCTAAATTAAGGATGAGAAAGATAAGGAGGGTGGTCAGAAGGATCGCGACGCCGCACAGGATATTCCGGCTTTTGTTCTGTTTCAGATTCGCAAGCGCTGTCTTTGTCACCGTATTCATGATCTCACCACCTTACCGTCTTCAATGACGATCATCCGGTCCGCCATCTGGGCGATGGTCTCATCGTGGGTGATCATGACCAGAGTCTGCCCGTACTCCGCAACACAGCTTTTCAGCAGGCTGACTACATCCAGCTCCGTCTTGGAATCCAGGTTCCCGGTAGGCTCATCCGCAAGGATGACAGCCGGCCGGGAGGCAAGGGCCCTGGCGATGGCGCCCCGCTGCTGCTGTCCTCCGGAGAGGGTGCTGGGGAGCGCGTGGAGCCGATCCTCCATTCCGATCTGTTCTACGATCCTGCGGACATATTTCTGGTCTGCCCTGCAGCCGTCCAGACCGATGGGAAGAACAATATTTTCCCAGACGTTCAGGGAGGGAATCAGGTTATAACTCTGGAAAATGAATCCGATCTTCCGTCTGCGGAACACCGCCAGCTTTTCTTCCTTCAGGCTGAAAATATCTTCCCCTTCCAGATAAACTTTCCCGGAATCCGGACGGTCCAGTCCGCCCAGCATATGAAGGAGCGTACTCTTTCCGGAGCCGGATCTTCCCACAATGGCAGTGAACTCTCCCGCCCGGATCTTCAGGCTGGTGTGGTCCACTGCCTTCACAACGCCGTTCCCGGAGCTGTAATATTTCACAAGATCTTCTGTCTCAAGTATTTCCCGCATGGTATAAGCCTCCTTGTTGTGTTTATGCTGAAAGTATAGTATGCCAGTATTACAGGACGCTTACAGAAAGGATAACAGAATTGTAAGAATTGAAGGATACTATGCGATCTCTTCCGCTGAGGAGAAGTTATGCAGAGGAAGGGTAAGGACACGGGAGTTTGACAGTTGAATAATAGAAAAATACCTTGCAGGCCGCATAAAACCTGCATTTTTTGTGTCAATTTTTCT
>CALWFV010000066.1 GCA_944377745.1 uncultured Mediterraneibacter sp.
AACGCCCTATCAAGCTCGAATTGCATAAATCGATATTTTTTAGCCACAAGTGTTACAAAAACGCTTGACCACAACACAGGATGACAGAGAAATTGCAGGAACCTACTGGTCCGATATCGTCGCCTCCGGCACGGTCGGCCTCCTGGATAACATGAAAGACTGGTCCCGGAGTGTGGGCGGAGATCCGGAAGATATGGAAGCTGCAAACTACCTTCCCGGTATCGTCAACGAGATGACCAATCAGCCCCTCGACCCTTCCGTCCTCGCCATGGGCGCGGTCTTTGTCATCCTGTTCATCTTCTGCGGATATCTCCTGATCTATAACGTGTTCGACATCGCAGTCATGCAGGACATCCGTAGATACGGACTTTACCGCACCATCGGCATGGGAAGGAAACAGGTGAAGCGGCTCATCAACCGGCAGGCGCTGTGGCTCTCCTGCGTCGGCATTCCCCTGGGGCTGATCATCGGATTCTTCATCGGCCGGGCCGCTCTTCCCACTGTAATGGGAACGTTTTCCACAGAGTATAAGAATATAGCGGTCAATGTAACCCCCTCTCCCGTTATCTTCATCGGGGCAGGCCTGCTGACCGCTCTCACCGTGTTCGTCAGCACAAGGAAACCGGTCCGTAAAGCCGCGAACATCCCGCCCATCGAGGCATTCCGGTATGTGGAGAATGATACCACGAGACGGAGCACAAGGCGGAGCGCACCCGGAGCCAGTCTTCCGCGGCTCGCCTGGTCCAACCTGGGACGTTCCCGCCGCCGCACTGCTTTTATCATGGTTTCCCTGATGCTCTGCGTGGTCCTCTTAAACTGCGTGGGGATCGCGGCGCAGAGCGTGGACGTGGAGAAGCAGGTGAATTACATGATCCGGACTGATTACTCTGTGGTCAATGCAGTGAGCACCAACGGTCAGAAAGGCTTTACTTCCCGGGAGGAAGGCTTAAGCCAGGAGACGATGGACACCATCGCGTCTCAGCCGGGTGTTACAGATGCAGACGCAGTCTATAAAAATACAAAAGAAGACACGAATGTGACCTATGATTTCGGCATCATCCCGACCTTATATCCCACTGTCGAGGAAGAGACCGGTCTGAGAAGCGCAGGCACGGAGGACGGGTTTATCTTCCATCTCGGAGACGACGGACGTCCGATCTGTAATGTCTATGGCCTGAGCGAAACCGCTCTCGCCCGCATGGATCTTCGGGAGGGGGAAACGGACGCTCACGCTCTCTACCGGAAAATGGAACAGAAAGAAGGACTCCTGGTAGGCGTGGATGTGGACCGTTCGGATATGTCACTTCACAAAGACCTTGATTTTGTCAATATCGGCGACACCGTCACGGTCTACAAGAACGGCGAATTGCTCATGGAGCTCCCGGTTCTGGCAAAGGCGGCGCTGAACGGAGATGACGAGGAAATCTGCTATACTGTGGCAGGCACCAACAAGATCGGCGGCGACGGGATCTTCATCTATCTGCCTTCAGATATATACGAAGAAATCTATGATGAACCTGTGGTCTATAAATACGCATTTAATGTGGAAGAATCCCAGCGGGACAACATGACTGCGTTCCTCACAGACTACATGGAAAACACGGATCCCACCATTGACTTTCTGACCGCGGACTCTGCGCGGGAAAGCGCTGAGGCGACACAGTCCATGATCTCTTTCGTCGGCGGACTGGTGGGCATTATCTTCGGGGGCATCGGCGTGCTCAACCTGATCAATACAGTCATCACCACGATCCTGACCCGCCGTCACGAATTTGCCACCATGCGAAGCATCGGCATGACCCAGAAACAGCTCACAGAAATGATGGTCTTTGAGGGACTCTTCTACACTCTTGGAGCCTGTGCCCTGGGACTGGTCTTCTCTTTGATCCTGGGCTTCACGCTGGTAAAAGGACTGGTCGGAGGGATCTGGTATTTCACCTTCCACTTTACGATCCTCCCGGCGCTTATCACCTGCGCGGTCCTGCTCATTACCGGACTGATCGTGCCCGCACTGGCGCTGAAGTTTTTCAATAAGGGAAGTATTGTAGAACAGTTAAGAGTTGCAGAGTAAACGGATATATATTTGGCTCTTATTACATTTCGTACAAATTCATCAATTTCAAGGAGGATCAAATTATGGAAAGCATCTTAAAAGCATCAGGGATCAAAAAATATTATGGAAAAGGAGACACCACGGTCAAGGCGCTGGACGGCATTGACCTTGAGATCGAGCGGGGAAAATTCACCGCCATCATCGGCACCTCCGGAAGCGGGAAAACCACTCTTCTGAACATGCTGGGCGGTCTGGACACTCCCACCGCCGGAAGCATCTGGATCGGCAAGACAGACCTGGCGAAGCTGAACGGCGAGCAGGCCACAATATTCCGCCGCAAACAGATTGGATTCATCTTCCAGAACTACAACCTGATTCCCGTCCTCACAGTCTGGGAAAACATCGTGTTTCCCATTTCTCTGGACGGACAGAAGCCGGATAAGAAGTTCATCATGCAGGTAGTAAAGATGCTGGGACTGGAGAGCAAACTTGACTCGCTCCCCGGCAACCTCTCCGGAGGCCAGCAGCAGAGGGTTGCCATCACCCGTGCCCTGGCGTCAAAGCCCGCCATCATCCTGGCCGACGAACCCACCGGAAACCTGGACTCCAAGACCAGCGACGATGTGATCGGACTGCTCAAGATGACCAGCCGGGAATTCCACCAGACCATCGTCATGATCACCCACAATCCCGATATTGCCCAGCAGGCGGACCGGATCGTGAGGATCGAGGACGGGCGGATCGTGTATGAGTGATCTGCCGCGGGAGAAGGGGACGTTCGACCGTCCGCCGGAGACAGATATTGCTTTCAGGCACGCCTGCGGTCAACACCTGTATCCGGCGGATGAACGCACTCTTCGGCGGTTCCTACTTCCCAAACCCGCAGTTCGGGAACGTACACACCTCACAGTTCAGGCAGAGTCCGCCTTCGCCGAGGGTGGTAAAGTCCTCGGCACAGAGTCTCTCTCCCGCCGCGATCCGCGGCAGCACAAGGTCAAAAATTGTCCGTTTTGAATACATCACACACCCGGGCAGTCCCATCACCGGCACGTCTCCGGCATAGGCAAGCATGAACATGGCTCCCGGCAGGACCGGCGCGCCGTAGGTGATCACCTCATCCGAGGCGTTACGGATAGCGAGAGGGGTCCTGTCGTCCGGATCCACGCTCATCCCGCCGGTGCAGACGACCACATCCGCGCCTTTTTGGATCCATTCTTTTATCGCCTCTGTCACCATATCGGAATCATCATTGCAGAGCGTATTTCCCAGCACGTTCATCCCGGCTTCCTCAAGCTTCTCTTTTACCACCGGCATAAACTGGTCTTTGATCCTTCCATAATAGACTTCGCTCCCGGTGGTGACGATCCCGGCTTTCATAGCGCGAAACGGCAGGATCTGAAAGATCGGTTCATCTCCGCAGAGTTCTTTCACACGGTTCATCTTCGCCTCTTCAATGACAAGGGGAACGACCCGCATTCCGACGATCTTGTCTCCTTTTTTCACAGCAAAGTTGCCGTGACGGGAAGCCAGCACGATCTGCCCCATGGCATTAACCGTATTCAGTTTCTCCCTGTCGATCTTGAGAAGTCCGGCGCATTCCGCCGTCAGCTCGATCTTTCCTTCTTTTGTCTCGGAAGCCTTCATGTGCTCTCCCTGACAGACCTGACGCAGCACCTCCGCCGCATCGTTCTCGTGAAGCATTCCCTCCTGAGCTTCCCAGACATACAGATTCTCTTTTCCCACAGATAGGAGGACCGGGATGTCCTCCTCGGTCACGACATGACCTTTGCGGAACACCGCGTCTTTCGTGACCCCCGGTATGATCTGTGTGATATCATGGCAGAGCACACTGCCCACTGCATCTTCTGTTCTGATCAGTTTCATCTTAATCACTCCTGTTGCACCATGTTCAGGTTCATTTTCCTGCAATTTCTATTCGTCTTCTTTGTTCTCTTTCAGGGATACGTTTCCCAAATCCTTCAGCCATACGGAGACGCAGGCGTCGCTGGGCATCCTCCAGTCTCCTCTCGGGGAAAGCGCCACCGTACCGATCTTTGGGCTGTCCGGCAGGCAGGAGCGCTTGAACTGCTGGGAGAAGAATCTCCTGCAGAATGTCTCAAGCCATTTCAGGATGGTCACATTATCATACTCTCCCTTAAATGTCATTTCCGCCAGCCGGAAGATCTTGCTCGGCTCATATCCGAACCGGAGCATATAGTAGAGGAAGAAATCGTGCAATTCGTAAGGTCCCACAAGATCCTCCGTCCTCTGCGCGATATCTCCGTCCTTCGGCGGGAGAAGTTCCGGACTCACCGGTGTATCCAGCACATCATAGAGCACTTTTTTCAGCTTCTCATCCGCCGTATCGTCCGCCGCGTACTTCACCAGATGGCGCACCAGCGTCTTCGGTACAGACGCGTTCACCCCGTACATGGACATATGGTCTCCGTTGTAAGTCGCCCATCCCAGAGCAAGTTCCGACATATCTCCGGTCCCGATCACCATGCCCCATGTCTTGTTGGCAATATCCATCAGGACCTGGGTCCGCTCTCTCGCCTGGGAATTCTCATAAGTAACGCTGTGGTCTTCAGGATCCTGCCCGATATCACGGAAATGGATGTTCACCGCGTCCGCGATGGGCACCTCCTTCAGCGTTGCCCCCACCTGTCTTGCCATCTCGCAGGCATTCTGATAAGTCCGGTCCGTGGTGCCGAAACACGGCATGGTAACGGCAAGGATCTCTTTTTTATCCTTCCCCAGCATGTCAAACGCACGGGCGGTCACAAGGAGAGCCAGTGTGGAATCAAGGCCTCCCGAGATCCCCACCACTGCCGTCCGGGCATTTGTGTGCGCCAGACGCTTCTTCAGACCCATTGCCTGGATCGTCAGAATCTCTTCGCAGCGCTGTGCTCTGGCAGTCTCGTCCGCCGGGACAAAGGGCCGCTTCGGGAACGTTCTGGTAAGTTCTGTCTTCCCCTTCTCAATATAGAAAGGCACCTTGATCAGCGTCCGGCACTCCTCTGTCTGGAACGTGGTATTCCGTCTCCTCTCAGCCACGATACGCTGGATATCCAGCTCCGAGCAGATGATCTCATTGTGATATCTCTTCGCTTCTTTCAGGATCGTTCCGTTTTCCGCAATGATATTGTGTCCTCCGAACACCAGATCCGTGGTGGACTCTCCCTCCCCGGCATTGGCATAGACATACCCCGCGATCAGTCGCGCCGACTGCCCGGAGATTAGTTCCCGCCGATAGGAGTCCTTTCCGATGGTCTCATCACTGGCCGAACAGTTGACGATCACCGTCGCCCCCTCCAGCGCCGCAGTGATACTGGGCGGAATGGGGGACCAGACATCCTCGCAGATCTCCGCCGAAACGATCAGATTCTCCATGACCGTGGACTGGAACAGGATACAGGGACCGAAGGGGATCCGGTCTCCCTCAAAGTGAATGTATCTCGCTTCCTTCGGCCCCGGGCTAAACTGCCTCATCTCATAAAACTCCCCGTAGTTCGGGAGGAACGTCTTGGTCGTAAGCCCGAGGATCTTTCCCCGGTTCAGCGCCGCCGCCACGTTGTAGAGCTTGCCTTCGATCTCAAGAGGCACTCCCACAAAGACAAGGATATCCTTATCCGCAGTATACCTTGCCGTCTCCAGCAGCGCCTCCTTCGCCGCATTCAGCAGCACGTCATGGGTAAAAAGATCGCTGCAGGTATAACCGGTCAGGCACAGTTCCGGAAATACGAGGATCTTCGCCCCGATCCTGCAAGCCTCACTGATGTCATCCATGATCCGTTCCATGTTAAAAGCCACATCCGCCACCCGGATATCCGGCGTCGCAGCAGCCACTTTGACAAATCCGTGTTTCATCGTTTTTCCGCCTTTCCTTCTTGCTTTCTTTATTTTCTCGCTCTCTTGAGCAGGTCTTTCAGTTCATCCACAGAATACGTGTACGCCGTATTGCAGAAATGACATTTCACTTCCACTTCCTTGCCGTCGACGATCATGGACTGGATCTCTTTTTTCCCGATGCTGATGATCGCCTTCTCGATCCGCTCTTTAGAACAGTTGCAGTGGAATCGTGCCGGAAGCGTATCCGTGATCTCCAGATCAAGTCCCTCCAGTACGTGTCCCAGCATCTCCTCCGGTGTGTGTCCGTTGTCCAGCATGGATGTGACAGACTGGATATTCTGGATGTTCTGCTCCAGTTTCTCCAACACCTTATCCTCGATAAACGGCATGACCTGGACGATAAATCCGCCCGCGCATCTCACAGTGTTGTCCTTCTCCATCAGCACGCCCAGGCCGACAGAGGAAGGCACCTGTTCGGAGGTGGCGAAATAATAGGTCAGGTCCTCGGCGATCTCCCCAGTCTGAAGGATCGTCTGTCCCGAATAAGGCTCTTTCAGTCCCATATCCTTGATCACGGTGAGGACTCCCTGCCCCAGCGCTCCGCCTACATCCAGCTTCCCGTTCTTCGGGGGAAGCATGACGTCCGGATTGTGCACATACCCTTTCACATTTCCCTGACTGTCGGCAGTCACGGTCAAACCACCGATCTGGCCGCTGCATTTGATCTGAAGGGTCAGCATGTCTTCTTCATTTTTCATCATGCTTCCCATCATCACGCCTCCGGTCAGAAGACGTCCCAGTGCCGCCGTGGCCACCGGACTGGTGCCGTGGCGCTGTCTCGCTTCTTCCACAAGCTCCGTTGTCACCGCAGCGAAAGCCCGGATCTGCGTATTTGCCGCCGCTGCCCTTACAATATAATCTCCCATATCTTCCTATCTCCGTTTCTTTTTCATTTTCTCTTACGCCCGCTTACATTCCCGCGAGCAACGAGCCAAGCGGACATGCGAGCATGTCCATTTGGCGACTGCCGCGAGGGTCTAATACCCCGATGTTTGCATCGGGGGTCTTTGACTTACATCGCATGCGTCCTTTTTTTCTTCGAGTTTTTCAGTTTTATCTTCATCTCTTTTTACCTGACTCCCGGGCGATCACGTAAATCCTCTCACTTCTCTCTCCCGGTTCATCCTTTGTAAACGCATCATACGCTGTGACGAACTCCAGACCGGACTGTCCGAGCAGCTCACGGATCTCCTCCAGCGTATATCCCCGCTGAAAATGGGTCTCCTGATATTTCCTGTAGAGTTCCTCTCCCCCATCCGATGCCGCTTCGTCCCGGATAAAGAGGGTCAGGTCGTATTCATTGATCCGTTCTTCTTCATAGTAACAGTTGTCCCAGATAAAACTGCACTCTCCCCGGTCCTCTGCAATGGTCTGCTCACCCAGGATCTCCCGGTATTTATATTCTGTGTTGAAGTCAAATATAAACACTCCGCCCGGGTCGAGATAGTTGTTCACCAGCCGGAACACTTCAGCCAGTTCCTCCGGTTCGGTAATATAATTGACCGAGTCGCAGACACTGACCACCGCCCTCACCGTACCGTAGAGTTCGAACTCTCTCATATCCTGCAGAAGATACAGGATATCGTGTCCTGACCGCAGTTTCTTTTCCAGCGCGATCTCCAGCATATCTTCTGAATTGTCCACGCCGATCATATCATACCCGTCTGCTGCCAGGATCTCTGTCATACTCCCGGTGCCGCATCCCAGATCCAGGACAAGCCCGCTTTCCACTCCGTATTCCCGAAGCAGGGATGTGAGATATTCCGCCCACTCCTCATAAGGCACATTATCCATAAATATATCGTATACCTGCGCGAACCCTGTATATGCCTCCATCCGTTCTGTCACCTTTCCATTCTCCGGGATCTGTATGCGCCCGGACATTTTCCGTTCCTCAGGACCGGATTCCTGCAGTGATGCCAGACTTTATCCCCGCCCCGTAATGGAACTGTAACAAGTTTAACACATTCTTTCCTGTAATTGTATATTTTTTTACTTCCTTTTCTCTCCGCATAGTGATATAATTTTAAGGCTGTGTTAAAAAAGCGTTAAAATTTTATCAAAAGAAAAAGAAAGGAATGAAAGTTCAATGGACAACAAGAATGATTTCAAACCATATATTCCGGCTGACAAGATCGTTCCGGAATTCACGGTCACTTCTGTCCTGATCGGCTGTATCCTTGCTATCGTGTTCGGAGCGGCGAATGCCTACCTGGGTCTTCTCGTCGGCATGACGGTTTCCGCGTCAATTCCGGCGGCTGTTATCTCAATGGGTATCATCCGCATCATTCTCCGCAGGGATTCCATTCTGGAGAACAACCTGGTACAGACGATCGGTTCTGCCGGAGAGTCCCTCGCGGCAGGCGCGATCTTCACACTTCCCGCACTCTTCCTTTGGGCAGAGGAAGGAAAGATCGAATTTCCAAGTATCCTGACCATTTTCCTCATCGCTCTGTTCGGCGGTATTCTGGGAGTCTGTTTCATGGTTCCCCTCCGCCAGGCACTGATCGTTGAGGAGCACGGAACACTTCCCTTCCCGGAAGGTACCGCATGCGCTGAGGTCCTCCTCGCAGGTGAGGAAGGTGGAAGCAAGGCCGGATCTGTCTTCAAAGGTCTGGGTATTGCAGCCGTATATAAATTTGTCGCAGACGGATTCGGCGTGTTCCCGAGCGAGATCGGATACGCTTTCAAGGGATTCGCAGGTTCTCAGATCGGGATCCAGGTACTCCCGTCTCTTGCCGGGGTCGGATTCATCTGCGGACCGAAGATCTCCAGCTACATGCTGGCCGGAGGTACACTGAGCTGGTTCGTGCTCATGCCGGCGATCGCTCTATTCGGCGGGGATGCCACCATCTTCCCGGCGACAGATCCGATTTCTTCCATGGCCCCCAGTGACCTATGGAACAACTATATTAAATATATCGGTGCCGGAGCTGTTGCAGCCGGCGGTGTGATCAGCCTGATCAAGACATTCCCGCTGATCATACGCACCTTCAAGCAGGCAATGAAGAGCATGTCCAAAAAGCACGCGAACACAAATGTGCTCCGTACTCAGGAGGATCTTCCGATGCCTCTGCTGCTCGTCATGATCCTGATCATCGTTGTTCTGATCTGGCTCGTGCCTACATTCCCGGTCAACCCGATCGGCGCGCTGATCATCGTGCTCTTCGGATTCTTCTTTGCATCCGTATCCTCCCGTATGGTCGGACTGATCGGATCTTCCAATAACCCTGTTTCCGGTATGGCAATCGCAACACTGATCATCGCAACACTGCTTCTGAAAGTCACTGGTTCTGACGGTACGACAGGCATGGTCGGAGCGATCGCGATCGGCGGTATCATTTGTATCGTTGCAGCAATCGCGGGAGATACTTCACAGGATCTGAAGACCGGATTTATCGTAGGCGCCACACCGAAGAAACAGCAGATCGGTGAGATGCTCGGAGTTGTTGTTTCCGCAGCAGCCATCGGATTCGTACTCTACCTGCTGAACGAAGCATGGGGATACGGTACAGACAAAATCCCGGCAGCTCAGGCCACTATGATGAAACTCCTTGTTGAGGGTATCATGGACGCCAACCTTCCGTGGGCACTGATCCTGATCGGTGTATTCGTTGCAGTCGTTGCTGAGATCCTCAAAGTACCGGTAATGCCGTTTGCAGTCGGCATGTACCTGCCGTTCTCCTTAAGTGCCGGGATCATGGCAGGCGGCGCTGTCCGCTTCATCGTTGAGAAGATCAAAGGCAGCGACGAAGAGAAAAAAGAGCGCACAGACCGCGGTGTACTGTTCACATCCGGACTCATCGCCGGAGAGGGTATCATGGGTATCGTCCTTGCCATCCTCGCTGTTGCCGGCGTCGATTCTGTGATCAAGCTCAAGGCTTCTCTTCCGCAGTTCGCAAGCCTGATCATCTTTATCCTTCTTCTGTTCTACCTTTACAGAACATGTATGAAGAAAAATAAATAATTTAACGTTTTTCAGCACCCGGAAGCAGCCTGACTCTTGCAGGCTGCTTCTTCCCATGTTAGAGTATCTGTTATAAGGAGGATACGATACCCAATGAAGACAAAACAGTCAAAAAACTATCTGGACTATGTCCCGGTGAAAAACCCGGAGATCCAGTATCATACAGACGAAGAAGGGATCGTTACCGTGGAGATCGAGTGGAAGGGCTTTTACCATCGGATCGCTCAGCGCTTCTTTCACCGCCCAAGAGTGAGCGATATCAGACTTGACAGCTACGGCAGCTTCGTCTGGCTTGCCATTGACGATGCCAGCGACGTCCATCAGCTTTCAAAGAAGCTGGACGAGAAGTTTCCGGGCATGGAGAAATCGCTCTCCCGGCTCATCAAATTTCTCGAGATCCTGCGTGATAACCACCTCATCGTCTGGAAAGGAGAAAAATGGAACTGATCCTGCACTTTATCCCCTATGTCCTGCTCTTCGCCCTCGCCACCGCCATCATCTACGCGTGGGGGCTGTGGCGGTCCATGAGACAGCAGCAGGACCTCTCAAACCTTCTCTCCGCAAAAGGAGTCGCGAAGATAAAAAAAGCGCTCCGCAAAAACGGAGCGATGACCCGCCGGGACCTGGAACCGGTGGTAAAGGATCTGTCCGCGAAACAGCCATTCAGCCGGGAACAGATCGCCGTTACCGACCCGAAGAAGTTCCTCGACTCCATCCTTCCCTATATGGTAAAGCAGAGGATCATTACCGAGGAAAAACAAAACGGAAAAATCGTATACAAACTCAGAAAATAGTCAAATGGACCGGCAGGCATGTACGCCGTGCTCGCTACCTGCGGGAATAAAAGAGCCCGTGCGGATCTGCTGCATAAGCAAATCTGCACGGGCTTTTTTTGCTCTTTTTCCTTTTTCTCTTTTCTTTCACGTTTTCTCTTACTCAGCCAGTCTCCTAAGCACATCTTTAAGGAGTACATAGAACCGTTCAAAAGAATCCAGCGGAAGATGCTCCTCCGGCGTATGGACGTTATACAGGGTCGGTCCTACCGCGATCGCATCTAAACCAGGGATCGCATCGGAGAACAGACCGCATTCCAGTCCCGCGTGGAGCGCCTCTGTCTTGAGTTCCTCCCCGAAAAGTTCTCTGTAGCTCTCACAGAACACCTCGCGCACCGGAGATTCCTCTTTATAGCTCCATCCCGGATACTCCCCGCTGTATATGGCTTTAAATCCAAACGTATCCGCCAGAAGTCCGAGGCGCGCTTTCATTTCTTCCTGGAGAGAAGCAACGGAAGAACGGGGTGAGAAAACGATCACAAGACGTTCTTCCTCAGCACGCGCGACGCCCATATTGGTGGAAACCACCACAAATCCATCCAGCTTCATATTCCGGCTCTGTACTCCGTTCGGCGCAAGATACATTGCCGTGATAAACGCCTTCGCATCCTCCTCAGAGATAACGTCCGCCTCTCTGTTCTCCTCGGATGTGATCTCGCAGGCAAAGTTCTCCTCATAAGGAGTGATCTCATCCGCAAGAGTCTCTGCAAGGCTGCATGCAAGCTTCTCCGCCTTTGCCGCCTGTTCCGCATCTGCATAGAGCAGGGACGCCATGCACTCCCTCGGGATTGCATTGTCCTTGTTTCCTCCGGAAAATGCCGCCAGTTTTCCGTCCGTATTTTTCATGATCTGATACAGGACTCTCGCCATCAGGCGGATCGCGTTCTGGCGCTCCTTGTCGATATCTGTTCCGGAGTGTCCTCCCTTCAGCCCTGAAATATCAATCGTAAGAAGCGTTCCCTCTGCTTTCTCTCTTTTTATCTCTCTGGCGCACTCAATACGCAGGCCGCCTGCGCAGCTGATCGTGGCGATCCCCTCTTCCTCGGAGTCCATGTTGATCATGGTACGCGCTGAGATCTGAGATTTATCCAGTGCTCTCGCTCCATTCAGGCCCACCTCTTCCTCAGTGGTAAACACACACTCCACCGGAGGGTGTACGATGTCCTCATCGTCAAGCACCATCATCATGAGCGCGACCGCAACACCGTTATCCGAGCCCAGCGTTGTCCCGTTGGCTGTGAGGATCCCGTCCTTTACAACAAGGTCGATCCCTTCTTTCTCAAAGTCATGCTCTACTCCCGAAACTTTCTCGCACACCATGTCAAGATGTCCCTGGAGCATGACCGCCGGACGGTCCTCCGCGCCTTTGCTGCCGCCTTTCTTGATGATCACATTGTGTGCCTCATCCTGATATACCCAGAGACCTCTGTCTTTGGCAAATTTTACGAGATAATCGCTGATCCCTTTCTCGTTGCCTGATCCTCTCGGGATCGCGCTGATCTCCTCAAAAAAATGAAATAACTTTTCAGGTTTGTATCCTGTGATCTTGTACTCCATAATCTCTCCTCTTTTCTGATATCTTTCTGATAATGGGAATGATACATTTCTCAGAGACGCACCACACTCAGACGGGTGCGTACGCCTGTGTTCACTGCACCACGCACCATTATAGCAGATTTTGCGCTCTATTTCATTAATTTAGACCGATAAATGCACAGACCACCGCGATCACAATGGTCTGAAACATGTTGGCGACCTTCAGCTTATTTTCCCAGATCAGATTGACGCCCACGCAGAAAATGAGCATGGAGCCTGTCAGGGAAAGATTGGACAGCGCCTGCTCCGTCATGAGCGGCTGGATCAGTCTTGCCAGCAGTGTGATCACTCCCTGAAAGATTCCCACTGGTATGGCGGAGAAGATACATCCTTTTCCCATGGAAGCCGTCATCACACAGATGATCAGCATGTCCAGTATCGCTTTGAGCACAAGGGTGGAATGATCTCCCGCGATGCCGTCCTGGATCGCTCCCACAACCGCCATGGCTCCGATGCACACTGTAAGGGAGGCGGTGACGAATCCGTCCACGAACATCTTCTCTCTGCTGTTGCCCGTCTTTTGCTTCAGCCACTCCCCGAACTGAACGATCCTCTTCTCCAGGTCGATCCACTCTCCGATCAGCGATCCCGCCGCAAAACTCACAATGACCATCATGGTCCCGCCGCTGGCAAGCTTTCCTCCGGAAACGGTCATCATCTCCTGCACCGCTCCGCCGATTCCCACGAAAAGAACGCAGACTCCTATCGCGCTGATCAAAGTTTCCTGAAATCTGCTGCTGATCAGTTTCCCTCCCAGAAGTCCGATCAGACCTCCCGCGATGATCGCCGCAATATTGATCAATGTTCCAAGCCCTGCCATACTGTTTTTCTCCTTGCCTAAAAATTCATCCAGTTTCATATTATATCTTTTTTTCAGTTCCGAAACAAGACATGATCCGGAGCTCTCAACAGCTTCTACCCGTATTGCGACAATGTGCAGTTTTTCTGTCCGCCTGCAATTTTGTTTCCCTGAGCCCCGGCAATTTTCTCTTGACATGCCCGTTTTCCTGAACTACAATAAACTGATGAAAAGAGAATACATCATTCGGTAGGTGAGGTTACCACAGGGATTGGGTTTTATCCCGAAGATTGCTGCCGCGAGATTGTGGAGACACAAAGTGTTGGTCAGCAGGCTGCGTCGTGAAGGCGCAACCTAATGCAATTAATATGCCCTGTGATACTAAAGCTTGAACGATGCATTTGTTTGTGGAGCAGAAAGTTCGGACTCCGCCATTGTTCAGGCAGTGGTGGGGTTCTTTTTATTTCCGCGAGATTCCAATACTTCGATGCCTGCGGCGGAGTATTGGACTTTCCACGAAAAGTCCAGCTAAGAAATGTCAAGAGGTGATATGAAAAAAGTTAAATTTTTTACAGTAGCGAAAAAAGGGTAACCT
>CALWFV010000067.1 GCA_944377745.1 uncultured Mediterraneibacter sp.
TTATTATTCATCAATTTAAATGGTAGATAACTGCATATTATCCTCATTTTAATCTAGAAAAACAGAAATCATCTATCAACATATCCCCCGTCCATCCCGCCGCTCTTCCCTAAAATGTGCTACACTACCAGAAAAACTAAGGAGGACAACACAATGATCAAAACGGAACAGGTAAAACAGTATCTCGAATACTGTAAATTCAGGAAGGAATTAGACTCGAATACGCTGAAAGCTTACAGGATCGATCTCAGGCAATTTTTTGAATTTGTCCGGACAGAGAATCCGGAGAAAGAAAAAATAGAAGAGTACATTACATATCTTCACAAAAAATATAAGCAAAAGACTATAAAACGCAAGATCGCATCTGTCAAGGCGTACTACAATTACTTGGAAGAAATGGAACTCATATCTGATAATCCGTTTAGGAAGATACGAGTGAAGTTTAAGGAGGAGATCGTTCTTCCCCGTGTTATTCCCCGGGGAGAGATTGAACAGTTATTGAATTATATGTATGCGAATATTGATATGAGCAGCGCACAGACCTATAGACATTGGATAAGAGATATTGCTGTAGTGGAAACTTTTTTTGCGACCGGGGCCAGGGTATATGAAATATCAAATATCAGGACAGAAAATGTCAATCTGAATACAGGGCTTATTAAGATTATGGGGAAAGGAGGAAAAGAAAGATACATACAGATCGTGACGGAAGAAATTTTAAATCTCCTGAAAAAATATTATGATCAGAATTCCAATATGATCAAAGACAGCGGATTCTTCTTTGTAAACAGCCGGGGAAACAGATATACGGAGCAGACGATCAGATTGATGTTAAAAAAATATGCAAAAGCAGCCGGAATTAACAGAAATATTACGCCGCATATGTTTCGTCATTCGTTTGCAACATATTTAATTGAAGAAGGCGTGGACATAAGCTGCGTTCAGCAGATCCTTGGACACAGTTCGATCAAGACGACGCAGATCTACATACATATTGCATCCCAAAAACAGGCGGAGATCCTGAAAAAAATGCATCCGAGAAACCGGATGCGGATTGGGAGCGCGGCATAATAGCAGATAAGACTGCTGATCTCTGACCTTTGAAGAAAAGTGCAAATTCATCTGCAACCAGTTTTCTTGTTATCCTGATATTGGTCACTTGTCATTCGTCCCGTGGATTGATATAATTGCAATATCGGAACAAATGCTATAGGTTCAGGCATTACACAAGAGATGGGAAGAAACGGAAATGGCAGTGATTTTGTACATTAGAAAAGAATATTTCAGAGGCGTGACTCTGTCGGACAAGAGTGCGCACATTCTGGAGTTTCATTATAAGGGGCAGAATGTGGATGTGTTTGACAACGGTGCGCGGGTTTTTCATCTGGAATATTTTCTTGAGAGCAAGTTTAAAGCGAATATACTGGATTTCTACGTGACGGATATGAATCTGCGTGGAAAGGGCTATGGCAGTGTGTGTATGCTGGAGATCCTGGATCAATTGAAGAAAAAGCAGGTGACGCTGATCAAGTCTCCTATCGGGTATAAGCTGGCTCCGATTGGATATACGGGACCGGATCAGTATCTGGCGCTGATGACAGAGTTTTATGAAAAGACCGGTTTTATGATCAGCGGAGACGGGAATACGGCGATACAGATACTCGAATAGAGAGGCAGAAATAGAGTTTTATATGCAGATGATTTAGGGAAATTGCACAGTTTTTCCGGATTTAAATTGGTGAAAATTACAGGATTGACGAAACCCTACAATTTTGTTTATACTAAACACGGAAAATAAATACGCGATAGTGTGTTACTGTAAGGCAGGCATAAACTATCCCTTAACCCCACAACAAAAGTGAGTAAAAAAGGAATAGTTTATGCTTTTTTTGCGTACCAGCTTCAAGCCCTGCACAAGCGCAGGAGACTGGCTGGAAAGCTTGCTTTCCGAGACAGTCTGTTGCGCTTGTATAGGGCGCAAGCCCGCGACCGAGATGGAGCGAAGCGGAATCGAGGTGCGCAGCAGGGCTTGAAGCGGACGGCTTGTATAGGGCGCAAGCCCGCGACCGAGATGGAGCGAAGCGGAATCGAGGTGCGCAGCAGGGCTTGAAGCGGACGGCTTGTATAGGGCGCAAGCCCGCGACCGAGATGGAGCGAAGCGGAATCGAGGTGCGCAGCAGGGCCAGTACACTATCGCGAAAATGAGAGTTTAAAGGAGGACAAGACATGAAAGACAAGATTTTTGGCGTACTGCAGAGGGTCGGAAGAAGCTTCATGCTCCCGATCGCGATCCTTCCGGTGGCAGGACTTCTGCTGGGGATCGGAAGTTCCTTTACCAACGCGACAACGATCGAGACATACGGACTGCAGGCGATACTCGGAGATGGGACGATACTGAACGCCCTGCTCACGATCATGAGCCGCGCGGGGAATATTATCTTTGATAACCTGCCCATCATCTTTGCAGTGGGAGTCGCAATCGGTATGGCGAAGAAGGAAAAAGAAGTTGCGGCTCTGGCGGCGATGATCTCATTCTTCGTCATGAATGCAACGATCAGCGGCATGCTCACTGTACAGGGAGAGATCCTCTCCGACGGGACGATAGCCGAGGATGTATTGAGCGGAACGATCGTGAGCGTCTGCGGGATCCAGACATTGCAGATGGGTGTGTTCGGCGGTATCATCGTGGGACTCGGCGTTGCGGCGCTGCACAATAAGTTTTACAAGATCCAGCTTCCGAATGCACTGTCATTCTTCGGCGGCTCAAGGTTTGTGCCGATCATCTCCACGCTGACCTATGTGGGCGTGGGCATCCTGATGTATTTTATCTGGCCGGTGGTACAGAACGGGATCTATGCCCTGGGGGGACTGGTCACAGGAACGGGATATATGGGAACGCTGATCTTCGGTATCATCAAACGTGCGCTGATCCCGTTCGGTCTTCACCATGTGTTCTATCTTCCGTTCTGGCAGACAGCAGTAGGCGGAACGATGGAAGTTGCGGGACAGATCGTGGAAGGCGGACAGAATATCTTTTTCGCGCAGCTGGCTGATCCGAGTACGGTGCATTTCAGCGCGGACGCGACCAGATATTTCTCAGGAGAGTTTATCTTCATGATCTTCGGACTTCCGGGAGCGGCTCTGGCGATGTACCGCTGCGCAAAACCAGAGAAAAAGAAACAGGCGGGAGGACTTCTTCTCTCAGCAGCTCTTGCATGTATGCTGACCGGTATCACAGAGCCGCTGGAATTCTCATTCCTCTTTGTTGCGCCGATCCTGTTTGTAGTGCAGGTGATCCTTGCTGGTGCAGCATATATGATCGCTCATATCCTGAACATTGCGGTTGGACTGACTTTCTCGGGAGGTCTTCTTGACCTGTTCCTGTTCGGCATTCTTCAGGGAAATGAGAAGACGAGCTGGCTTCGTATCATTCCGGTGGGAATTATTTATTTCATTCTGTATTATGTGATCTTCTCCGTCCTGATCAGGAAGATGAACCTGAAGACGCCGGGCCGTGAGGATGACGACGCAGAGACAAAGCTTTACACAAAGGCGGATTACAAGGCGAAACAGGGAGCAGCGGCAGGCAGTGAGGCTGCCGGCGCTTCCGGAGATGAAAAGAGTGTCCTTATCACGCAGGGCCTTGGCGGAAAGAAAAATATCTCTGACGTGGACTGTTGTGCCACAAGGCTTCGCTGTACGGTCGTAAAACCGGAACTTGTAAATGAAGGGATACTGAAAGCAACATCACCTTCCGGCATTATCCGGAAGGGACAGGGAATCCAGATCATCTACGGCCCGTCTGTATCTGTCATCAAATCCAATCTTGAGGATTATCTGGAGACTGCGCCCAATGAAGAATATATCCCGGAGGCTCAGGACGAGACGGCTTCAAGCGGCCAGTCCGGAAATGGGGCGAATGGAACGGATGGATCGGCGGCAGGAACAGTTGAAACAGAAGTATCAACGGCGGGAGAAATGTCAGAAACGTCCGGAGCAATGAAGGTGAAGAAAGTTCTCTGCGCTCCTGTCGCAGGAGAAGCGGCGCCGATCACTGAGGCGTCTGACGAGGCGTTTGCCGGAAAGATGATGGGAGACGGTTATATCGTCCGTCCGGAGGAAGGAATGACGTATGCGCCTGAGGATGCGGAAGTCTCATTTGTATTCCCCTCGAAACATGCAGTGGGGCTTAAAAGCGCTGACGGGACTGAGTATCTGATTCATATCGGCGTAGATACCGTCAATTTGAACGGGGAAGGATTCGAATCTTTCGTAAAAGAAGGAGATCAGGTAAAAAAGGGTGACAAGCTCATAGGGTTTGATATAAAATATATTAAGGAACACGCAAAGTCGGATGAATGTATCATCGTGTTCACCAGCCTTCAGGAAGGTGAGGAGATACGGCTCAGAAAGCCGGGAAAAGTTTCCGAACTGGATGAGACGGCGGAGATCGTAAGCTTTTAACATATGTCAGGCGGAGTCCGGGCGGAAGAGCCGGGGCTTCGCCTGCATTGTGACGGGTGAAGGAAATGGAGAGACCGGGGGAAGGACAGTATGTATCGGATCATCAAAGTTTTGAATAATAATGGCCTGCTGGTATATGACGAGCAGAAAAGAAAGGAGCTGATCTTCCTCGGCAGCGGAGTCGGCTTCGGAAAGAAGCCGACGGAAAAGGTGGATGAGATCAGGGGCGCCAGGGTGTATTCTCTTGTTACCAGACAGAAGGATCAGTCTGTCCTGAAAGTGGTCAACGGGATCCGGCCGGAATTCATAGAGACAGCGGGCCGGATCATCGAGGAGGCGGAGAAGGAGTTTCAGAAGATTGATCATGAGATCCTGCTTCCGATGGCGGATCATATTGCGCTTGCCGCGAAGAGGGCGAAGGAGAACCGGCAGATGCCGAATCCCTTCACCCCGGATATCCGGGTACTGTTCTCCCGGGAATATGCGGTGGCGCAGAAGGGCAGGGAGATCATCCGGGAGATGACCGGATGTGAGATCAGTGACGATGAAGTGGGATTTATCACGCTCCACATCCATGCGGGGCTTTCCGACGAGCAGGTGTCCGTGGCGCTTGATACGACACGGATCATCAATGAGGGGATCGAGATGATCGAGGAAGCCTTCGGGCAGAAGATGCCAAGAGATTCTCTTGCCTATACCCGGCTGATGAGCCATCTGTACTATATGATCGCCCGGACCAGGAGGGGGGAATCCACGAATGTGGACTTCAATGACTTTATCTTCGCCAATTATCCGAAGACCGGAGAAGTGGCCCGCAGTGTCTGTCAGTTCATGGAGAAGGAACTGAAAAAACCTGTGGGGAAAGAAGAGATCGGATTCCTGGCGATCCATATCCAGAGAGTGATCTCGCCGGAGACAGTCTGAGGAAAACAGATGGCGCGAGCTGTAACAACGGCGCGAGCAGTACAAAAGAAAATAAGGACTTGCAGTTGTGTAAAGAAAGAAAATCGTCTATACTTTTGAAGTAGAGGCGATTTTTCTTTTATGCAGCCAGGAAAAATACAGATTCAGTTGAAGGATGGCGGGATATGGCAAGAACAGTTGCAATCGGGCATCAGGATTATGAAACAGTCCGGAAAAATGATTATTTTTATATAGATAAGACAGAGTTTATTAGCGAATGGTGGAACGCAGGCGATATCGTGACGCTGATCACCAGACCGAGACGCTTTGGAAAAACTCTGAACATGAGTATGACAGAACAGTTTTTTTCGGTAAAATATGCGGGGAGAAGTGACCTTTTTGAGGGGATGGATGTCTGGGCGAATGAAAAAATGCGTACCCTTCAGGGAACATATCCGGTTGTATTTCTGACATTCGCAGGAATAAAAGAGACTTCCTATGCCTCGGCAAGAGAAGGAATATGCAGGGTGATAGAGGAAGTATACAACAAATGTGATTTTCTGACAGAGGGGGATATCCTGAATGAAAAAGAGAAGCGGTTTTATAACGAAGTGACCGCGAAAATGGATGACAGCACAGCGTCAGTCGCTCTGCGTAATCTCTCGGATTATCTCTGCAGATATTACGGAAAGAAAACAATCCTTATCCTCGATGAGTATGATACGCCGATGCAGGAGGCGTATGTGAACGGATACTGGAAGGAACTGGTAGCATTTACGAGAAGTGTGTTCAATTATATGTTTAAGACTAACCCTTATCTGGAACGGGCGCTTCTGACCGGAATCACGTGGGTGATTGATGCACCATCGCCACTAGGCTCGAAAATACCTCGCCAAGTGGGCGAGGTGGGCTTTCCTGCTAAGCTCGAAAATACCTCGCTAAGCACTCAATGCCATTCCATTTTTTCAGATCTGAACAACCTGAAAGTGGTCACAACGACTTCGGAAGAATATGCGGATTCATTCGGTTTTACTGAAAAAGAAGTCTTTGAAGCCCTTGATGAATACGGGATGTCTGAACGGAAACAGGATATTAAGAGATGGTATGACGGATTTACGTTTGGAAACATTCCGGATATATATAATCCCTGGTCGGTGATCAATTTTCTGGATACGGGAAAATTGCAGACGTTTTGGGCAAACAGCAGTTCAAATCAGATGGCGGATGAATTGATATGGAGATCGAGCAAGGGGATCAAAGAGAATTTTGAGACACTTCTGGGAGGCGGGACAATACAAACACAGATTGATGAACAGATCATATACGATCAGTTGACGGAAAGGGAGAGCGCGATCTGGAGTCTTTTTCTTGCCAGCGGCTATCTGAAAGCCGAGAAGACGGAATGGCAGAAAGACACTGGCCAGACGGTGTATTTTCTTTCACTGACGAATCTGGAAGTCCGCATCATGTTTGAAAATATGATACGGGGATGGTTTGCGGATTATGACAGTGGATACAACGATTTTGTCAAAGCTTTGCTGTTAGATGACATAAAAGCAATGAATCTTTATATGAACAGGGTGGCGCTGGCCACATTCAGTTTTTTTGATACAGGAAGAAGGCCGTCGGCCGAAAAAGAACCAGAGCGGTTTTACCATGGCTTTGTCCTTGGGCTTATTGTAGAACTGGAAGATCGTTATATGATCTCATCAAACAGAGAAAGCGGATTCGGCCGTTACGATGTAATACTGGAACCCCGGGATCCAGGTGGAGTGGCAATGATCCTGGAATTCAAGGTTCGTGATCCCGAGGATGAAAAGTCTTTGAATGATACAGTGCAGTCAGCGTTGGAGCAGATCAAAGAGAAGAAATACGGGACCGTGCTCATAGAGAAAGGTTTCCCTGAAGAGAGGATAAGGTATTATGGATTTGCCTTTGAGGGGAAAAAAGTATTGATCGCAAGGGGCAAGCCGGAGGGAGAAGAAACATGTACAAGATCCTGATCATAGAGGATGACCTGACTATGGCGCAGGCGATACAGAAAGAGATGACAGCATGGGGAAATGAGGCGGAGTATGTGCAGGATTTCCGCAATGTGATGAAGACTTTTGCGGAGTACGACCCGCATCTGGTGCTGATGGATATCACCCTTCCATTTTATAATGGATATCACTGGTGCAGTGAGATCAGGAAGGTGTCTGACGTTCCGGTCATCTTTATTTCATCTGCGTCGGACAATATGAACATCATTATGGCTGTGAACATGGGCGGGGATGATTTTATCGCTAAGCCGTTTGATCTGGGAGTGCTGACCGCAAAGACCCAGGCGGTCCTTCGGAGAACTTACGATATGTCGGGAAAAGTGCCGGTCCTGGAACACCGGGGTGCCATTTTGAACCTGTACGATACCTGTCTGACCTATGAGGGGAAGAAGATCAGCCTGACGAAGAATGAGTTTCGGATCCTTCAAACCCTGATGGAGAACAAAGGACGTCTGGTCAGCCGGGAGACTCTAATGACGAAACTCTGGGAGACCGATGACTATATTGAGGAGAATACCCTGACAGTCAATATCGCGCGGCTCAGGAAGAAACTGGAAAATGCGGGACTGAAGGATTTTATCGCAACGAAGGTGGGCGAGGGATATATTATTGAGAAATCCTGAAGAATCTAAGGTGGTGCTGGAAGTAGAATGAAAGGTATACTGAGATTTATCGGAAGCCGCAGAGTCACCCTGCTCTGGGGCATCCTCTGCGCGGCGGTCTTCGCCGCTGTCTTTGCATTGTACGGCATTGATCTGCGGGTGATCTGGTACCCCCTGCTTCTGTGCGCGGTGCTGACGGCGGGATTTTTTCTCCGGGAATTGATGAGGGAGAGAAAGAAGCACAGAGAACTGATCCTTCTTGGCGATATGGAGGGGATAGACCGGGAGAGCCTGCCCGAACCGGAGAGCAGGACAGAGGAGGACTATCAGGAGATCCTGCTGAACATGCAGGAAAAACTCCAGAAAGAAAAGGAGCGTCAGAACGAAAGCCGGAAGGATATGGAAGATTATTATGCCATGTGGGTCCATCAGATCAAGGCGCCCATCGCGGTGATGAACGTGCTCCTCCAGCAGGAAGATACCGCGGCGAACAGAGAACTGCGGGGAGAACTGTTCCGGGTAGAGCAGTATGCGGATATGGCGCTTGGCTACGCCCGGCTCGGCAGCGGTGCTTCGGATCTGGTCATCCGGGAATATGAGCTGGACGGGATCATCCGCAGGGCGGTGCGCAAATACGCGGGACAGTTTATCCGGAAGAAGATCAGGCTTGTCTATGAGGGAACGGATGTGACTGTGCTGACGGATGAAAAGTGGCTTTCCTTTATCCTGGAGCAGCTTCTGTCAAATGCGGTCAAGTATACGGCGGAGGGGAGCGTGACGATCCGCGTGGACGCACGGAAAAGGCTGACTGTCACAGATACCGGGATCGGCATCGCGCCGGAGGACCTTCCCCGGATCTTTGAGAAAGGATATACAGGGTATAACGGACGCCTGGATAAGAAGTCGACGGGGATCGGGCTGTACCTGTGCCGGACGGCTGCGGAGCGGCTGGGGCATAAGCTTTCGGTGGAATCAGAGCCGGGGCGGGGAAGCAGCTTCACAATAGATCTGGATTCTTATCCGTACCAGGCGGAGTAAGGGGATATTACAAAATTGTCACATGAGGCGGTCGGAATGTCACAGGATTCGATGTCGGCATTCCGGCTGCTTTGCTATACTGATCCCAGAAACAAAAAAGGAGGTCATGGACAATGACTGTGTTGGAAGTGAAAAATCTGAAAAAGATATACAGACCCCGGTTCGGGGGAAATCAGGTTCAGGCGCTCTCCAGGGTATCCTTCTCGGTGGAGGAAGGGGAGTATGTGGCGATCATGGGGGAGAGCGGGTCCGGAAAGACCACCCTCCTCAACATTATGGCGGCTCTGGATAAGCCGACGGAAGGAGAGGTGTATCTGGACGGAAAGCCGCTGTCATCGGTAAAGGACAGGGATATCTCAGAGTTCCGCAGGGACAATCTGGGGTTTGTATTCCAGGAGTTTAACCTGCTGGACACCTTTAACCTGAAGGACAATATCCTTCTTCCGCTGGTGCTCAAAGGCATGTCCTACAAAGCAATGCCGCAGAAACTCCATCCCATTGCGAGAGAGCTGGGGCTTGAAAACCTGTTGGAGAAATATCCCTACGAGGTTTCGGGAGGGCAGAAACAGAGGGCGGCTGCGGCTCGGGCACTTATTACAGATCCCCGGATCCTGCTTGCCGACGAGCCGACCGGGGCACTTGACTCCCGGTCTACGGATGAGCTGCTCGCCCTCTTCGCGAAGATCAACCGGAAGGGGCAGACGATCATTATGGTCACTCATTCCGTGAAAGCGGCGAGCCGTGCGGGAAGGGTGCTCTTTATCAAAGACGGAGAGGTGTTCCATCAACTGTACAGAGGAGATATGACGGACGAACAGTTCTATCAGAGGATATCCGACACTCTGACCATGCTTGCGACAGGTGGTGAGAAACGATGAAAAGAGGGCTTTATATCAGACTCGCTGCGACGGGCATCTCAAAAAACAAGAAACTTTACTATCCCTATATACTGACCTGCATCTGTATGGTCATGATGTACTACATTGTCCTGTTCCTCTGCAGGAGCGAGGAATTCAGGACAGTGCCGGGAGCGGATACGCTGCAGAGCATCCTGGGATTCGGCGTGGCGGTCATTGGCGTCTTTTCCCTGATCTTTTTGTACTATACGAATTCATTCCTGATCCGTCGACGGCAGAAAGAATTCGGGCTGTACAATATCCTGGGGATGGGCAAGCGGAATCTTGTAAAGATCCTTTTCTGGGAGAATGTGATGACTGCGGCTGCTTCTCTGGTGTTCGGTCTTGCCCTGGGCATACTCCTGTCGAAAGCGGTTGAGCTGATCGCGGCGAGGATCCTGGGTGGAATGGCGGATTTCAGTTTTTCGGTAGATTGGGGCGGGCTTCTGAATACAGGAGTTTTATTTGCAGGAATCTTTATCCTGGTCATGCTGCGGATGCTCGTCGCGATCCTTCGCTCCCGTCCGGTGGAGATGCTGCGGAGCGAGAACGTGGGGGAGAAGCCGCCGAAAGCGAACTGGGTACTAGCGCTTTTGGGACTGGCGGCTCTGGTCTATGCATATCGGCTCGCAGTCACTATTGACGACCCGATCACCGCGATAGCCGTGTTCTTCGGAGCGGTGATCCTGGTGATCGCTGCGACCTATCTCCTTTTTATCTCCGGATCAGTAACGCTGTGCAGACTGCTCCAGAAAAAGAAATCTTACTATTATAAAACAAAGCATTTCGTTTCTCTTTCTTCCATGACCTACCGGATGAAACGGAACGGGGCGGGTCTTGCTTCTATATGTATCCTTTCCACTATGGTCCTGGTCACGGTGTCGTCTACATCCTGCCTGTTCCTGGGGACGGAGGAGGGACTCCGGCTCAGGTATCCCAGGGACATCGTGGTAAATGTATACCCGGAAGAGGGGGAGAGCACGGAAGGACTTTATGATGAGATTGACGGTATCGTGGAGAGACACGGCGTTTCTATGGAGAACAGGATGCAGTATACGATGCTGAGCGTGGCGGCTTTCCGGTCAGATGATATGCTCTATTTTGATTCCGGAGAAGCGTTCAAGACCGGGGAAGTGGATCTGATGCAGGACATATGCCAGATGTATATCTTTCCTCTGTCAGACTATAACCGGCTGATGGGGGAGGAACAGACTCTGGATGACGGGGAGGCGCTGTTGTATACGACGAAGATGACCTACGGATATGATACGCTCTCGTTGGAGAACTGCGGGACGTGGAAGGTGAAAGAGAAACTGGATGATTTTATCTCCGTGGGAGGCGATGTGGCGAACGTTTCCTCCGGTGTGTTCCTGATCGTGAAAGATGAATCCGTGATCCGGCAGATTGAAAGGGCTGAGGCGGAGATCTATGGCGATAATATGTCAAATGTGCAGGCTTGCTACGGGTTTGACCTGGACTGCGGAACAGAAGAGCAGATCCGCATCAGCGATGAGATCAGAGCGCTGACAGATGGTTCGCAGGATGGGGGCGAGAACTCTTATCCGCCGGCGAGTGTGGAGTGCCGGGAAGTGGAAAGGGCAGGGGTTTACGGGCTGAACGGAGGTCTGTTCTTCCTGGGACTGCTCCTGGGGATCGTATTCCTCTTCGGCACCGTGCTGATCATGTATTACAAGCAGATTTCGGAAGGCTATGAGGATCAGGACCGGTTCGACATCCTGATGAAAGTGGGGATGACAAAGAAGGAAGTGAAGCAGAGCATCAACTCACAGGTGCTTACCGTATTCTTCCTCCCGCTGATCGTATCGGGGATCCATACGGCGTTTGCATTCCCCATGATCTCAAAGATGGTGACGATCCTTGGAGTGATGGATCAGAGATTTCTGATCGCGGTGACAGCTGCGTGCTATCTGGTCTTTGCCGCATTTTACATTGTGATGTATCTGGTGACGTCCGGAGAATATTTCAGAATAGTCAGTAAAAAGAGGTGAAAAAGGTGTAATTTTCTGCCCGTTTCTGTGCGAATGATGGTATAATAAATACATGAAATGCAATCCGAAGCGATGAAGTGAATGCATAAAAATGCGGGGGTTCGCAGAGAGGAGTGGCAGCTATGATGAACCATACGATCATTACCATCGGCAGACAGTTTGGCAGCGGCGGACATGAGGTGGGAAACCGTCTCTCGGAGAGGCTGGATATACCGCTTTATGACCACAATCTGATCCATATGGCGGCACAGGAACTGAGGATCAGCAACGAGGACGCCAGCAGAGTGGACGAGACCGTGCTGGGAAGGTTCCTGTCGGCGTATGCGGCGGGAAGCGTGGAATATCGGGCGTTTGTGACAAGCGATGAATCGGGAAGGCCGCTTACGGACAGAGTGTATGAGAGACAGTCGGCGATCATTCGGAAGCTGGCTGATCAGGGGCCCGGGATTTTTGTCGGACGGTGTGCGGACTATGTGCTGGGAGATTATTCCAACTGCATCAACACCTTTATCTACGCATATAAAGAAGACCGGATCCGCAGGATCATGAAGCTCTATAACCTGGATGAGAAGAAAGCCATTGACCGGATCAAAAAGACAGACCGGGAACGCCGGGTCTACTATGAGTCAAGGACCGGCAGAGAGTGGGGCAGCATCGAGGCCAACAGCATGATGTTCAATGTAAGTCTTCTGGGGATCGACGGGACGGTAGATGCACTGGAAGCGATCTACAGGAAATGGGATGAACGGGACAGATAGTCCCTCATCTGTACAGAGAAAAACTGTATAAGACGGTGAGAACCGGTCAGCGGCTGCGCCTGGGAAGGCGGATGCTGACCGGTTCTCTTTCTGTTTTTTTCGGTGTGTCCAGCAAAGCTGGACCACACTAGCCGGTGTAAGTCCGGTCACAGTAATCGCCAGTGAGCTGTGTAGCTA
>CALWFV010000068.1 GCA_944377745.1 uncultured Mediterraneibacter sp.
CGACTTGCATGTGTTAGGCACGCCGCCAGCGTTCATCCTGAGCCAGGATCAAACTCTCGTTAAAAGTGTTTGTTCTGTTCAAGAATCACTACTAGCAATTCTATCCCTTTACTGTTGGTTGACATTGAACACTTGATGAGGTCTTTCACGAATCTAGTGTGAAAGTCGTTCGACGGAGTCGAACCTCATTGTTCAATGACGTTCTTAGAAATTTTCTCTTCAAAGAAATTTTCAAGGGTTGTTGTCTATTGTTCAGTTATCAAGGTTCCTGTCGTTCTTTCTTTACGACAGCTTTGATATTCTATCAAATCGCTTTCGCTTTGTCAAGAACTTTTTTATTTTTCTTTGTTTTCGCTTCCCCTCACGAGTCAGCTTAAATATATTACCACTTTCGTGTATCTTTTGTCAACCATTTTTTACAATTTTTTCAAGGTTTTCAACATGATACAACATCTGGTATCTTTACATGATATTATCCACAATTTTACATAAAACATACGAAAACTACTGGAGAAATCCAGTAGTTTTCCGGATAATACCAAACGGAGAAGGAGGGATTTGAACCCTCGCGCCGCTACTAACGACCTACTCCCTTTCCAGGGGAGCCCCTTCGGCCAGCTTGGGTACTTCTCCAAATTGCCCGTTAATACGGGAAACCTTTCGGTTTCAGCGGAGAGGGTGGGATTCGAACCCACGTGCCCTTTCGGACAAACGGTTTTCAAGACCGCCTCGTTATGACCACTTCGATACCTCTCCTTCTCTTACCACTTAATGATAAGTTAAATTGTATGTCACCTTTGCGACGCTGACTATTCTATCACATCACTCCGGTACATGTCAACCAGTTTTTTACTTTTTCAGAAATGCTTCTGCAGTTTGCATATCTTCCGGGGTTGTTATCTTTATATTCTCATAAGAACCTTCAAACATTCGCACCGGAAAACCGAGCATTTTCTCCACAACCATCGCGTCATCCGTGACTGCCGTGATCTGCTTATCCATCAGCATTTCATACGCTTCGTACACCATCTGTGTGTCAAACACCTGGGGCGTCTGCACGATCCAGAGCCTGCTCCTGTCAGGAGTATCTACCACTGTTCCATCCTCGTCCACTACCTTGATCGTGTCTTTTGCCGGCATTCCCGCAGCGCAGGCACTGCATTCAGACACGCAGTCATATGCCCTGCGTATCATTTCTCCATCTACAAATGGCCGGGCGCCGTCATGGATGAAAACAAACCCGTCTTTTTTTGTCTGCTGAAGTCCATTCCAGACAGACTCATAGCGTTCTTTTCCTCCTGATATGATGCCGGATACTTTTCCTATATCATATTTCTCCACGATCATCTGTCTGCAGTACTCTTCCTCCCCGCGCCCCGCAACGAGGATGATCTCGTCGATCAGTTCCGAATCCTGAAATGCTTTCAGGGAATAGTACAGAACCGGCTTTCCTCCGATCAGGAGATACTGCTTATGGGTCTTTGTCCCCATACGCTTTCCGCTTCCTCCCGCCAGAACGATCGCCGTGCAATATTTTCTTTCCATCTCTCACTCCTGTCCTTCCCGTTTACAGATATGGTCCTCTATCGTTTATATGCAAAGGTCACGGTACCGTCAGACTCCTGGCGCTCCCCCAGTTTCAGGTTCGGAACTGCATTCAGGTCCCATCCGTGCCTCGTACCAGCCATAAATTCATAGTACGCCGCCGCTCCGATCATAGCCGCATTATCTGTACAGAGGATCGGCGACGGGTGGTAAAAACGGATCTCCCGCTCTGCACACGCCTCTTTCATAGCGGCCCGCAGAGACGTATTGGATGCAACTCCGCCCGCGATGGCAAACTTATATATCCCAAAATCTTCTGCGGCCCTCATGGAATTATCAACCAGGACTTCCACCACTGCCTTCTGGAAGGAGGCAGCGATATCCGCGGGATCAAATTCTTCCCCTTTCATCCTGCAGCCATTAATATAATTCAAAACAGCAGACTTCAGACCGCTGAAGCTGAAATCATATTTTGCGTCTTCAATATGCGCCCGGGGAAACTTGATGGCATCCGGATTTCCCTCTTTTGCCAGTCGGTCGATCTTCGGTCCTCCCGGATATCCCAGTCCGATCGCACGGGCAACCTTGTCATACGCCTCTCCGGCCGCATCGTCTCTTGTACGCCCCAGGATCTCATACTTCCCGTAATCCCGCACAAGGACAAGATGAGTGTGCCCGCCGGATGCGACCAGACAGAGGAACGGCGGTTCCAGATCCGGATTCTCAATATAATTTGCAGATATATGCCCTTCGATATGATGCACTCCGACAAGAGGAAGATTTCTGGCAAATGCGATCGCTTTCGCCTCCGCAACTCCCACGAGAAGCGCCCCCACAAGCCCGGGACCGTAAGTCACTCCTACAGCGTCAATATCGTCAAGCGCAACATCCGCTTCCCGCAGCGCTTCTTCAATGACCTGATTGATCTTTTCGATATGCTTGCGCGAAGCGATCTCCGGCACCACACCTCCGTAAAGTTTATGCAGATCGATCTGGGAAGAAATAATATTGGAAAGAACTTCTCTTCCGTTGTGGACCACCGCCGCAGCTGTCTCATCACAGGAAGTCTCTATAGCCAGAATATTGATATCTCTTATTTCTTTCATAGCCATGCCTCTCAATCTTCAAATTTCAGTTCCATTGACATCCCGTCTTTTCCGGCTTTCGCACTGGGAAATATCTTCCTGACCTCTTCCATATACGGTTCCGGCCGGGTCAGCGACGGGCTGTAATGGGTCAGCCACATTTCCTTTACCTGTGCCTCTTTTGCAAGTTCCGCCGCCTCGTAAAAAGTCATATGCTTATATTCTTTCGCTTTTGCGGCTTTTTCCTTCTCCCCATACATCCCTTCACAGATAAAGAGGTCCGATCCGAAAGCATTTCTCCGGATAGAATCCGTCGGCCTGGTATCAGTCGTGTAGGTCAGTTTCAAGCCTTTTCTCGGAGATCCCAGCACCATATCCGGCGTAAGAACGCCATCCTCTGTCTCGATCCTTTCTCCTGCCTGCAGACGGCTCCAGTATTTGAGAGGGATCTGTTGCTCCTTTGCCCTTTGAGCATCAAATTTCCCCGCCCGGTCGATCTCCAGCGTATAGCCGTAACAGAGCACATTATGGTTCACCCGGAACGCCTTGAGCCGGTACCCGTTCATCTCAAAAATCTGTTCCGCCCCTTCAATCTCACGAAGTTCGATTGGAAACGGCAGTTCCGGCGCGATCACGCGAAGAGCGTTCACCACCCGTTCCAGCCCCTTCGGTCCGATGAGAGTCAGCGGCTCTGTGCGGTCCGCATTCCCCATTGTAAGGAGCAGCCCCGGCAGCCCGCTGATATGGTCTCCGTGATAATGCGTAAAACAGATCACATCGATCGGTTTAAAACTCCATCCCTTTTCTTTTACCGCGATCTGCGTCCCTTCGCCGCAGTCTATCAGAAGGCTGCTCCCGTTAAAGCGGGTCATAAGCGCGGTCAGATAACGGTAAGGAAGCGGCATCATCCCCCCGCTTCCAAGCAAACATACATCTAACATCTTTTTCCTCTAATTCTCGTTTCCTTCTACTCTTCTATCTCAGCAGGGATAAGAAATGACTCCAGAAGCTCATCATAGCATGATTCGCACAGGTCAAAACTGTGGCGCTCGCCGTCCTTCTCCGAAAAGTAGCCCCATGTCTGATCCACGCTGAATACCCCCTCCCGGGGACATCCGTTCACCACCTGGATCTCCCTGCCGCATTTATTACAAATAATCTTTTTAATCTCTTTTGTTTCTTTCAGCTGATACTGGCGCATACAATCTCCTCCTGTAAGGTGTGATTCATTTGTTACGCCTATATTATAAAGTCCGCCCGCAGCAATTCCTACTGGGAACTGCTGCCTCGGTTTTCTGCCTTTTTCCAGTCAGGCTCATCCATATTCAGGTCTTTTTCCCGCTGATACAGAACTAAACCTCCAGTCCCCTGATCTGCCGATGCCGCCGGTAGTCTCTCATTTTGCGATCTGCCGATGCCGCCGGTAGTCTCTCATTTTGCGATCTCCCGGCTCATCAGTACCGCATCTTCCTGCGGATCTTCATAAAACTTCTGCCGTATTCCGTCCTCCCGAAATCCCGCAGACTCATAAAGCGCGCGCGCCGCCGCATTGCTCTCCCTGACGTCCAGAAGGATCTTTTCAATCCCCTTCTCTTTGCAGACATTCTCCAGCCTCTGCAGGAGCGCCCGGGCCACCCCCTGTCTCTGCAGTTCTTCTGTCACGGCGACCCTTGCGATCTCCGCCTCGTCCGCCGCCGTATAGGCGAGAAGATACCCTGCGGTCTTTCCCGCTTTCAGCGCTGTCAGGCAGATCGTATTTTCCTGCCCCAGTGTTTCCAGGACAGCTTTTTCACTCCAGGCGTCCGAAAAGAGCTGATGCTCCATCTCCGCCACAGCAGCGCCATCTTCCATCGCCATCTTCCGTACTTCCGTCGCCGCCTTTTTCTCCCGTTCCGCTCTTTCCCGTTCCGCCTGGGAAACGCGCAGATATTCCGGCTTGTGTTCTGCCGCCGTCTCAAATCTCCCGGTTTTAAAATATCTGATCCCAAGGGCACCCACAACAGCCGCCCTCTGGCGGTTCATGTAAGAAGGCGCAAACGAATACGGGACCTTCAGCCCCTCTGCCAGGATCTCCTGGTAGACAGGTACTCCATCCCCAAGGAAGACCACCGGGCGGGCATAATTATTCAGCCGGCGGATGAGATTTTCCACCGGGATCGCCATCTGCATCTTCATCACCTGGAAAACAGGCTGCACCTGGTTTGTCCCTTCCTTTTCTCCTGCCTTATAGGAAAAAGTATAAAGCCCGGTATATACCTGATTTCTCCGGGCATCCATAATGGGACATATAATATCCCCGCACCCGTAAACATTATAGGCAAGTGCATCCACCGTAGGTACATGGATCAGCGGTTTGTCGAGGGCAAGCCCCAGCCCCTTCGCCGTCGCCGACCCGATCCGTAGCCCGGTAAATGAACCCGGTCCTCCTGCGACAGCGATCGCGTCAACAGAAGCCAGGTCAAGCTCTGTCATCTTTGCCATCTCTGCTATCATCGGCAGGAGGGTCTGAGAATGTGTTTTTTTATAATTTACCGTGTATTCAGCGATCGTCTGCGTGTCCTCCACAACAGCAACGGTCGCTGTAAGCCCGGAACTGTCTATTGCCAATACTCTCATAACTGCTGTATCCTTTCATGCTGTGAAACGCCGGTGCGACAGTTTCCCTGTCACATCCGGCGCAAATATGCTGTATCATCCCAGCTCTTCAATCGTGATCTTCCTATAGTCAAATCCCTGTTCCAGATCTTTCTCGATCCGGACTGCCGTCCGTTTTTCCGGAAGGATCTCGCGGATCAGTTCTGCCCATTCGATCAGGGTGACTCCGTCCCCCATAACATAATCTTCAAATCCGGCCTCTTCCATCTCTTCAACATCGCCGATCCGGTACACATCAAAATGGTAAAGCGGAATCCTCCCACCGTCATATTCCTGGACAATAGTAAAGGTCGGGCTGTTGACCGTATCCACGATCCCGAGGCCTTTTGCGAATCCCTGGGTAAACACAGTCTTTCCCGTCCCCAGATCTCCGGTCAGTGTGAATATCTGCCCGGGGCTTGCCGCTTCTCCCAGTTTTTCCCCAAGGCGGAATGTCTCCTCCGGGCTCCGTGTCTCTATTACCATGCTGTTCATCCTTTCCCGCGCAGCTTCGCCTTTTTTAGTGATGGAACAGACGGATCCCCGTAAACGCCATCGCCATGCCATACTTATTGCATGCAGCGATCACATTGTCATCTCTCACAGATCCGCCCGGCTGAGCCACGTATTTGACGCCGCTCTTATGGGCGCGCTCGATATTGTCACCAAACGGGAAGAACGCATCGGATCCGAGCGCCACGTCTGTCATCTTATCAAGCCACGCCCTCTTCTCTTCCCTTGTGAACACTTCCGGCTTTTCTGTGAATGTATTTTCCCACACGCCGTCAGCGAGCACATCCATGTATTCATCTCCAATGTAGAGGTCGATGGCATTGTCACGATCCGCACGCTTGATCCCTTCCTTAAACGGAAGCCCCATCACTTTCGGGCACTGGCG
This sequence comes from uncultured Mediterraneibacter sp., assembly GCA_944377745.1. Taxonomy (GTDB): domain Bacteria; phylum Bacillota; class Clostridia; order Lachnospirales; family Lachnospiraceae; genus Mediterraneibacter. The sequence goes on from CALWFV010000068.1 coordinate 6,163, forward strand.
CAGCCACCAGTTATCAGCCTTCTGTCCTGCAAGGCGGGTACAGTGGATCCTGGACTGCTGCCCGGCACCGATGCCGATCGCCTGGCCGTCTTTCACATAGCAGACAGAATTTGACTGTGTATATTTCAGTGTAATCATGGCGATTGCCAGATCCCTCTTCGCATCCTGCGGGATTTCTTTGTTCTCTGTGACCACATTGGAGAAGAAATCTTTGTCAATGTTGAGTTCATTTCTCCCCTGTTCAAATGTGATGCCGAACACCTCTTTATGCTCCAGCGCCGCCGGAACATAATCCGGGTCGATCTGGATAACATTGTAGTTTCCTTTTTTCTTCTGTTTCAGGATTTCCAGCGCTTCCGGCTCATATCCCGGAGCGATCACCCCGTCTGACACTTCTCTCTTGATCAGCCTTGCGGTATCCACATCGCAGACGTCCGACAGGGCGATAAAATCACCGAAAGACGACATCCTGTCCGCGCCGCGCGCTCTCGCATACGCGCTGGCAAGCGGAGAAAGCTCTCCAAGGTCATCCACCCAGTAAATCTTTGCCAGAGTCTCTGTCAGCGGAAGTCCAACTGCCGCCCCGGCAGGAGAGACGTGCTTGAACGATGTCGCCGCCGGAAGGCCTGTCGCCTTCTTCAGTTCGGAGACAAGCTGCCAGCCGTTGAACGCGTCCAGGAAGTTGATATAGCCTGGACGGCCGCAGAGCACCGTGATCGGCAGGTCACTCCCGTCGCCCATATAGATCTTCGACGGTTTCTGGTTCGGGTTGCATCCATATTTCAGTTCTAATTCTTTCATCTTTTATCCGCTCCTCTTTGGTCTTATTTCTCGTTCTTATTGATGATCTTTGTCTCGTAATTTCCTGTTTCAATATCAATGTAGCGGACAAAGAGAGACACTTTATTGTCCTCGTTCAGGCTGCTCCACAGCAACTGCGCGAATTCTTCCATGTCATCGGGAACACCGATCAGCTTAGGCTCTCCCTCATAACTGGGAAGCGGATTCCCGTCGCCCATATATGTGTGGATAAAATGCCCTTCTCCCGGCGCCGGGTTCTCATAGGCAAACGTATAGCGGCAGCAGCCGTCCGGGTTTCCGTTATTGCTCTTCAGGATCGACATGGCGTAATTGTACGTCCCGTTTTCAATATGCATGATACCGGAAATACGCGGCGTATAGTTCGGCGCGTCCGGCTCAAACTCCCTGGTTCTCAGCGACTGTTCAAAAGTGAGCTGCTTGTCCATTCCCTCATAAATCGTATCGGTCTGGTCCCCGTTCGTAACAATGGTCTTATTGCCCAGCACACGGACCGGGGCATAAATGACAAGGCTGGGGTCCGTCATCTTTGACGGGTCAAACGCCTGGGTGCGGATCCCTTCTCCATCCTCCACGAAAATTCGGTTCCTGCTGTTTTCGCTGCGTCCCATGATAAAATACGCTGCGACTGCCTTCTTACCGTCCGAAGTCTTTCCAAGGATGATCCCTCTTCCCGGATAAGAATTTCCTTTCAGTTCCTGCTCGATCGATACCATCTTCATCTCTCACTTCTCCCTTCAGTCATTTTGTTTTCTTTGTCTCATCTTCCGGCTCCGGAGCTGGAAGAATCTTCAGCCTCACCTGGGTGATCCGGTTATCCTTCACTTCCTCGACCGCAAACACAAGGTTACCGCTTTCGATCACATCCCGGTCTTCCTTCGCAGGAATATGCCCCAGCTGCTCGATCAGATAACCTGAAAGAGTATCATAATTTTCTGTTTCAAGCTTCAGTCCGAGTTCCTCGTTCAAATCCTCGATCAATATCCCCCCATCGAGGACATATTCATCTTCATTGACCGGAACGATCTCCGGAACGACCTCTTCATATTCTTCGTTGATATCACCCATGATCTCCTCGACAAGGTCCTCGATCGTCACGATACCGGAGAACCCTCCGTATTCGTCCACAAGGATCGCCATGTGGTGCCTTGTTTCCTGCATAGAGCGGAACAGTTCGTCCGCCTCCTTTGTCTCAGGCACAAAGAAAGGTTCGTGGAGCATCCCTCGGATATCCATCCCTTCCAGCCCGGACTTTCTCATCTCGATCATCACGTCCTTGACGTGGAGCACACCGATGATATTGTCAATATTTTCCTCAAAAACAGGGATCCGGCTGTGTCTTGACTCAAGCACCTCATCGATCAGTTCGTCAAACGGCTCTCCGATATCCATCACAATAACGTCTCTTCTCGGCACCATGATCTCTCTTGCGGTCCTGTCGTCAAACGCAAAAACAGAATCGATCATCTCCCGCTCTTCATCATCAAACGCGCCGCTCTCATTTCCCATCTTGAGAAGCGCTTTGATCTCTTCTTCTGTCACAGCCTCCTCCTGATCCTCGGTCTTCAGCCCGAGCAGCTTGAGCACCAGCTTGGTAGATACAGAAAGCAGCTTGATAAACGGAGAGAGAACGATTGAAATATAATGTACCGGCATCACTGTCAGCATACAGAACGCCTCTGCTTTCTGCAGGGCGATCCTTTTCGGCACAAGCTCTCCAAAAACAAGGTTAAAGAACATCAGTAACAGTGTCACGCCGTTGTGCGCGATCTGCTGGCTGTAGGGAATTCCCGCCCCCTGAAGCCATCCCGCCAATACAGGCGAAATCCCGGATGCGGCAGATGCCGAAGAATAGAATCCCGCAAATGTGATCGCCACCTGGATCGTGGAAAGGAACTTCGTCGAATCATCGAAAAGCCCTTCGATCACTTTCGCTTTTTTGTTTCCTTCTTCCGCAAGGCTTCGTATCCTGTTCTTATTGACAGATACGACCGCCATCTCCGCTCCTGCGAAGAATGCGTTCATCAGCGTAAAAAACACCAACAGCAACAATTGAAAAATTACCGAGTTCCCGGCAGGGTCTGCGTCCATAAAAATAACTCCTCCTAAAATGATAAAATATTTTCAGGAGAAGTATATCACGAGCCTGGCGTTTACGCAAGTCATCCCGGTTTTGCTCCCGCTCTTTCTGTGTATGGTTTCCGCCATTACGACCGGCGGTCCGGGTTGCCTTTCTGTCAGTTTCAGTCTCTATTTCCGTCCTCGTCCGCGTTCGCTTCACTTACATGGCCGGCAATAAATTTCGTCATTTCTTTCGCCGGAACTCCCAGTGCAAACGAGAACTCGCTATACAGAGCATGCTCCAGGAGCATCTGATATTTTTTGTCCATACTCGTAATGCTTCCTCTGCTCTTCGTTCTCTTATACAGGGTTTTCAGTACCTTTACCCAGTTCTCCGGGCAGTAATCCGAAATACACTGCTTGTATTCCTGCTCCCTAAGCTTTTCATTTCTCACTCTCAGCACGTCAATCTCAGGCATCCTGCTGATCAGATCCAGCGCCTCCCGCCTGCTGACCGGCTTCCGAATATTTGTCTCATCGTCCGTCGGGACATACGCCCTGTCCTTGGAGTCATCCACAGACTGAAGGGTATAATAACTTTTCTTTCTGTCTGCGAAAGAAAAATCCAGTGTCCCGATGTCTTCCACCTTATAAAGTCCTCTGCACTTGTAAACAACCGTATCACCTCTGCTGAGCATTAAAATCCTCCTTTTCTTTTCTGATCTCGCACCAATCCCGGCATACATAAAGTATAGCCCAAAGAAAGACCGTACAACGCTGTAACGGTCTTTTCGGCAGTTATCCTAATTAAATTTTAACACTTTTTTAATGCTTTAGTAATAGTTTTTTATCTTCCAAACAATTTTCGTTAATATCTGACAATTGTGCATCGAATACTTTTGTGCAGGTTTTCCATGCTTTAATCCTGTTTTACGGCTTTCACAAGAAGCATCATGGGACGGCGCATCTCATCCCTCATCCCCGGAATATCCATCATCGCCGGATCCGGCATCGCTTCCTCCACCTCTTTCAGTTCAAATCCACCGCGCAAAAACCCTGTCAGGATCTGTGACAGAGTATGGTGGTACTTTTTCACCTGTTCTCCCAAAAAGAAAGTTGTCCTCTCACCGGGGTAGTAGTAATCGTCTATCGGCCAGTACTTTGGCATCCCCTTCTCATCATAGATCCAGTCCTCATTCACACCCGCTGTAAATACCGGGTGCTCGATATTAAGCAGGAAAGTCCCTCCCTGTTTCAGAGTCCTGCAGACGTTCCGGTATACGCTGTCCAGATCCTCAATATAATGCAGCGCCAGATTCGAGATCACGCAGTCATATGTTTCAACCGGATACTCATACTCCTCCAGATTGCATACCCGGTACGTGATCCGTGCATCCGCATTCCGCTTTTCCGCCTCCCGGATCATCTTCTTGCTCAGGTCGATCCCCAGGACAGATTCCGCCCCCTGCTCCACTGCGTATTTGCAGTGCCATCCGTACCCGCAGCCGAGATCCAGGATCTTACATCCGGTCAGATCTGGAAACATCCTTCGGAACTGATGCCACTCCCCGGCTCCCGCAAGCCCTTCGCGGCTGCGGGACATTTTTGCGTATTCACCGAAAAATTTACTATTATCATAGATATTTCCCATCTTCATCCTCTCACTTTCGCCACACTACTCAGCATCTGGTCCCTTTTGTCATATCCTTCCGTGTTGTTCATTTCATGCAGACCGTCCACATCTATATAGACGCACATCATACCGCATATCTTTCCTTATCCTCCACGTGAACTGCCATCATATTCCGAATATCAACCCTGCCCTTTTTCGCAAACATCTTCATCATATCCTTGACCGACAATCCAGAACCCGGCTTTCTCCGCAGAGATAACACTGCTGATTTTCTCCAGAGCCGCGAAGACATTGCCACGTTTTTCATGGGCGTTAAACAGCAGCTTTTCCGCATCATACCCGGGCGCCATTTCTCGCTGTCCCATCTCCCACATATTTCCGCTTTTCCCGGGATGCCATGTATCCACCAGAAAGCCTCCTGTACTCCCATTCCGTCCAGCAAGATCATCCGCCTCTTCATAGAGTCTGTCAAAACTCTTTTCTTCTTCGCCCTCCTACCCGAACCGCACATAACAACCGACTGCGCTATTTAGCACATAACATACATATTATAACTATACACCGAGGTTTTCTCCTCCACAATATCCTTTTAACTTAAGTTTCCGCGGTCTTTTGTGTCTTCTATAATCTACAGCAAATACCTGTAAGTAAGTCTTTCTATCGTCCTGGTGTCCAGAACAAGTTTCCTCGTCTCAAATGTAAGGATCAGACGTTCTCCCGGATAGATATCATTTTCCTGATACGCCTGTATTTTTCTTATTGCATTCTGTGCATATACAGGATCGTCCATCATGCCATCATGTTCCCAGTAAATTTCCTGTTTTGTCTTTCTGGAAAGGAAAGTAAAATCCGGATGAACCGTGCCAAAATGTTTTAAATGCAAGGGACATTCATACTTATATAAAATACCATTCTGATAAAAATAGTCCGCAAGGATTTTTTCTGATTTTGAACGCACCCGCTCCCCCTTCTCGGTTAATATTACAGGCATATCTTCCCGAAATTCTTTTCTCTTGTAGTCTTCAGCAGCCCACTTGCTCAGTTGCTGTTCCCAGACAGGTTCCACCGGCTTAATCATCTTCTGCCTTTCAGGATGTTCGGTCAGGAAAATTTTTTCAATTTCTTCCTCGTCATAATCTTCCGTGATTTTTCTGATCTGGGACAGCCTTCTTTCAGCAAGTTTCATTATCTTTTCATCATAAGATTTCTGTGCAAGTCTGTACGCCAGTTTCTCCTTCTCTCTCGGAAGATATTGCCCGTTTTTCTTTCCTCCCGGCTCGCAGTAATAATACTGAACACATTTGTTACTGCTGGACAGACGCAGTTTCCCCGGAGGAGCAGCTTTTAGCTGTTCCGAACTTTTCTGAAGAATCTTCTCCAGCCTGCCCTGCTCCTGTAATAGCATCTTTCTAAGACCTGCCATATGCTCTCCCTTTCTTTTTCATTTCTGAACAGAACATGTCCGAAACAACAGACACCGTCCTGTTGTAGAGTAACTTCAAATAATAGCTTCTGGAATTTATACCAATTTACGGTTATGAATTGATTTATAGACTGCAAAACCGTAGTCTTTTCCTGTCTAATACGGTTAAAATTACGATTTTCAGTGTCCGAACCGTATCTTTCTTTTGATTCTTACGGTTGAAATTCAAGTTTCTGGGATCTGAACCGTATCTTTCCCCTGAATCTTACGGTTAGGAATTGTTTTTCTGGTTATAGAACCGTTCCGGCAGCCCACCTCTTGCCAAAACTGCCTGCATATATATGAAATGATTTCAGATTTGTTTGAATCGAGTAGGAGGTAGGCGATTATTTCGCCTACCGACCTCTCACACCACCGTGCGTACCGTTCGGTACACGGCGG
>CALWFV010000069.1 GCA_944377745.1 uncultured Mediterraneibacter sp.
ATAGGGGTGAAACTATTAATTTTGATTTGAGAAAAGTCAGGAAATTCAAGGAATTTTAGTTTCCGAGACCAGACAATAAAAGAAAGAGGTGGTATGCAGTATGTTATATCCAAAAATAAATGACGCGAGAACAGTCGTGGATCTGTCCGGCATCTGGGATTTCAAGCTGGACAATGAAAAAGGATTTGAAGAAAAATGGATGGAGAGGCCGTTGGAGAACCCGGAGAGGATCGCGGTCCCGGCTTCGTACAATGATCAGATCGAGGGAAAGGAATTCCGGGACCACTGTGGATGGGCTTTCTATCAGAAAGAACTGGAGATCCCGAAGCTCCTGCTCTCTCAGAGAGTGGTGCTCCGCTTCGGAGCGGTGACGCACAAGGCGAAGGTATATCTGAACGGAGAGCTCCTCTGCGAGCACACAGGAGGCTTCCTTCCTTTTGAGGCGGAGATCAACGACTTTGTGAAACCGGGAAAGAACTTGCTCTGCGTGGCAGTGGACAACAGAGTAAACTATTCCACTCTGCCCATCGGAAATGAAGTGGGGGCTGCGTTTTTCGGTTCCGAACTCCCGGATATCCCGAGTGTGAACAGCACGGTCCCGAAGCCTCACAATGCGCCGAACTTCGACTTCTTCAACTATGCAGGAATCAACCGTCCGGTGAAGATCTACACAACGCCGAAGGCTTATATCCGGGATATCGTCCTTGTGCCGAAGATCTGCGGGGAAGACGCGGAGGTTTCCTACACAGTGGACTGCGTAGGGGAAGGCGACGTAAAGATAACGATCCTCGATGAAGATGGAAAAGAGGTGGCGTGCGCCGGGGGTAAAGAAGGAACGGTCACCATTGAAAATGCCCGTCTGTGGCAGCCGGGCAATGCATATCTCTACACGGCGAAAGTGGAGTTCGGGGAGGACATGTATGAGGAACTGTTCGGCGTGCGCTCCATTGAGATAAAAGGGACGAAATTCCTGGTCAATGGAAAACCGTTTTATTTTAAAGGCTTTGGCAAGCATGAGGACAGCGAGGTCCACGGACGCGGCATGAATGAACCCATGAACGTCAAGGATCTGTCTCTGATGAGATGGCTGGGGGCAAACTCCTTCCGGACCTCCCACTATCCGTATGCGGAGGAGATGCTGAACCTCTGCGACCGGATGGGTATCGTGGTGATCGACGAGACGACGGCTGTAGGCCTGAACTTCGGCTGGAACGACGAGGGATATTCCATGTTCAAAACCCATGAGCATCACAAGCAGGTGATCCGTGACCTGATCGCAAGGGACAAGAATCATCCCTGCGTTGCGGTGTGGTCCATCGCCAACGAGCCGGATACGGAGAAACAGCCTCAGGAGGCCCATGACTATTTCATGCCTCTGTATCATCTCGCCCATGAATGCGATCCTCAGGACAGACCGGTCACCCTCGTGATCTGCCAGAACGATTATACGCGGGACATCACCGCGCCGGAGATGGACATCATCTGCGCGAACCGTTATTACGGATGGTATGTGTTCAGCGGCGATCTGGACGCTGCGGAGCGCGCCATGAGAGAAGAGATGAAATACTGGGCGAAGCTCGGCAAACCGTGGATGATCACGGAGTACGGCGCCGACACGGTAGCGGGCATTCATATGGCGACCGGCAATATGTTCAGCGAGGAGTACCAGGTGGATTACTATAAGGCGATCAATAAAGTACTGGACGAGTGTGATTTCGTCGTGGGAGAGCATGCATGGAATTTCGCGGATTTTGCCACGATCCAGGGAACGCTCCGCGTGGACGGAAACAAGAAGGGGCTCTTTACAAGGCAGAGAAGACCGAAGCTGGCGGCACACTATTTCAGAGACCGCTGGCATAAAGTCCCGGATTTTGATTATAAAAAATAGCAGAAAGGCATCTGGACAATGAGAAGATTTACCGAAGAGGACTTCAGGACGAGGGAGAGCGCCGAAAAAGTGCTCCTGGATGTGCTGAATCCGTTGAAACCTTATTACAGTGAGAGCTGTGCAAGACTATATGTGGGAAATACAAGCACCCACTATGAGAATGACACGATCCCCATGGAATCCTTCGCCCGTCCCCTCTGGGGGCTGGTCCCCTTCTGGACAGGCGGGGGAAGTGACCCGGAGTTTGATGAGATCTACCGGAAAGGCCTGGAGGCGGGACCGGACCCGGAACATCAGGACTACTGGCACACCTGCCGGGACTATGATCAGAAGTTCTGCGAGATGGCTGCCATTGCCTTCGGCATGCTGTTCTGTCCGGAAAAAGTGTGGGACCCGCTTTCAGAGAAGGCAAAGGATAATCTGACGGAGTGGCTGTGGGAGATCAACCGGCACGAATGCTGTGCCTGCAACTGGCAGTTCTTCAGCATCATCACCAACGTGGCTCTTTATAAGAAGGGACGTCCCTATGACAAAGAACGCTTAAGAGAAGGTCTGGAGTGTATCGACGCCTACTATGACGCGGGAGGATGGTACAACGACGGGAACGGCGGCGACAAGGATTATTACAATCCCTTTGTCATGGTGACCTATGGAATGGTGTATGCAAGATTCATGGAGAAAGAGGACCCGGAGAGATGCAGACGGTTCATCGAGAGAGCGCTTGCCTTCGGAAAGGATTATATCTACTGGTTTTCGGAGGACGGCTCCAGCTTTGCCTATGGCCGCTCCATGACATACCGGTTCGCCCAGGCGGCATATTTTGCAGTGTGCGCTCTGTGCGAGGTGGAAGCTTTCCCGCTCCCGGTACTCAAGGGGATACTCGTGCGGCATCTGGTACACTGGCTGAACCTCCCGATCTTTGACAACGCGGATATCCTGACCATCGGATACGCCTACCCGAACCTTCAGATGTCGGAAAGTTACAACGCGCCGGGATCGCCCTACTGGGCCATGAAGGCGTTTATGTTCCTGGGGCTTCCGGCGGATCATCCTTTCTGGCAGGCGGAGATCGCGCCGCTTCCTCAGCTTGAGCCGAAAAAGTATCTGGAGCACGCAAATATGCTCATCCAGAGAGGCGGCGGAAACGTGGTCGCGCTCATCCCGGGGCGCCTGCAGGCGGACGGACACAGCCACACTGTGGAGAAATATTCCAAATTCGCCTATTCCACGAGATTCGGGTTCAGCATCATGCGCTCCAATGTGACGCTGGCGGAATGCGCGCCGGACAGCATGCTGGCATTTGAAGCTTACGGATATTTCTTTGTAAAAGATATCATAGAAACGGATTTCGAGATCGATGAGGACCACGTCAGCTTTTCATGGACGCCCATCAAAGGAATCCATGTAAGGACAAGGATCGAACCGACTCAGACCGGTCACGTACGGATCCATGAGATCACAAGTGATGTGGAATGCAGGGCGTATGACTGTGGTTTCGCCGTATCCACCGATGACAGGAGACCCTTTGACAGGCAGGAGAACGCGGTTCAGTCCGTGGTGGAGAACAAGGACGGATACTGCCGTGTGACTTCCATAGAAGGGGCGGGGGAAGGGAAACTGCTGATCCCGGATCCCAACACCAATCTGATGAATTCCAAGACGACGATCCCCATGGCGGTCTACACGATCGTGCCGGGGACGCAGACGATCAGGACAAAGGTGGATTATCTGTAAAATATGGCTTTGGGGAGAAGAGATGGAACAGGAAACAAAACAGGAAGTTTTCAAAGACGGCTGGTTTACGGTTTCTGAAGAGGGAACTGCCAGGCCGCAGAATCTGCATGTGCTGGCACGGGCGTCCGTATCCTGCGCCGCGGAACAGAAGAAAACAGGAGAGAAGCTGATCCTTCGCATCACAGCGGACGATCACTACAGGCTGTATGTCAACGGAAGATTCGCGGGAGAAGGCCCGGCGCCGGCATATTCGGAACACTATTATTATAATGAGTTGGATCTCACGGACCGGATGAGAGAAGGAGAAAATCTCCTTGCCGTTCATCTCTACTATCAGGGGCTTGTGAACCGGGTGTGGAACAGCGGAGACGGGAAGTTCAGCCTGGGCTGCGAGATCCTGCGGAGAGGATCGGACGGAACGGAAACAGCGGAGACGCCGGAGTGGAGATATCAGATATCCTATGCATATTCCGGAGAGACGACAGGATATGAAACACAGTTCCTCGAAGATTTTGACAGCCGTCTGTGGGATGACGACTGGAACACTGCGGCATATGACGACCGGTCATGGAAACTCATGGAAAGGGCAGAGCCGGACGGGTACTGCTTTGAAAAACAGCCGGTGAAGATGCTTCAGATCTATGAAATGCAGCCCGAGGAACTGCGCCGGACGCCGGAGGGATGGTTCCTGGATATGGGGCAGGAGATCACGGGGACGCTGGAGATGGAAGCCGTATCGCCCGTGGAGGGCGCCCGGGTCATCCTCCAGTGCGGGGAAGAACTGACGGAGGAAGGCCGGGTAAGGTACGACATGCGGTGCGGCTGCAGGTATGAGGAGACGTGGACGCTGAGGAAAGGAGTGAACCGTCTGGAGCCTTATGATTATAAAGGGTTCCGGTACGGGGAGATCCTCTGCGGACCGGAGACAGAGATCCGGCGGATCCGTGCCGTGGTGCGTCATTATCCCATGGATGAGTCGCTCTGCACCTTCCGGTCGGAAGAGGGGACGGCGGACCGGATATTTGAACTGTGCAAAAACGGCGTGAAATTCGGGACGCAGGAAGGTTATCTGGACTGCCCGACAAGAGAGAAGGGGCAGTATCTCGGAGACGCGGTCGTAACTTCCCGGGCTCAGGTCTGGCTTACCGGATCAGTTGAAATGCTGAGAAAATGTGTGGATCAGTTCGCTCAGACTGCAGAGACCTGCCCGGGACTGGCGGCGGTGGCGCCGGGATCCCTGAGACAGGAGATCGCCGATTTCTCCCTGATGTGGCCTCAGCTTCTTCTGACCGATTATCAGTTTACCGGAGACAGGGAGTTCCTGCGGAAGTACTATCCGACAGCGAAAGGGATCATCGAGTATTTCCGGAAGTATGAGCGGGAAGACGGTCTTCTCGAACAGGTGGCGGACAAGTGGAACCTGGTGGACTGGCCGGAGAATTTAAGAGACGGGTATGACTTTGAACTGAGCCGCCCCGTGGTGGCGCCAGGCTGCCACAATGTGGTGAACGCTCTTTATATCGGCGCGGTCGGCATGGTCTCCGAAATAGAACAGATCCTTGGCATGCCGTGCAGCTATGACCGGGAGCCGCTGAAAAGAGCCTTTATCAACACCTTCTTTTCGGAGGAAACAGGACTTTTTACAGACAGTCCGGACAGCATGCACAGCGCGGTTCACTCTAATATTTATCCTCTCTATTATGGTCTGTGCCCGGAGGGGACGGAAAACAGGATCGCGGATTTCCTTATGGAGAAAGGGCTGTGCTGTGGCGTCATGGTCAGTTATTTCTATCTGAAAGCACTGGTACGTGTCGGAAGATATAAAGATGTTTACCGGGCCCTGGTCAATGAGAGCGAACACGGCTGGGTGAATATGCTCCGGGAGGGGGCTACTACTTGCTGGGAGGCGTGGGGGAAGGATCAGAAGTGGAATACCAGCCTGTGCCATCCCTGGGCAAGCGCCCCGGTCTCCGTGCTGATCGAGGATATCGCAGGATTCCGGCCGGATCCGCGTGAGAGGGAGGGGTTCCGGTTCGAGCCTCATATCCCGGCGGAGATGGGAGAAGTGGAAGTGCGGATCCCGTTCCGGGGAAAGCGGTATACAGTGAAGAAAAGTTCAGAAAGGGGAAAGGCAGAAAATGAAAGTACAGGACAGATTTTCGTTGGAGAATAAGGTGGCTCTGGTCACAGGTGCTGCGTACGGGATCGGATTTGCCATCGCGGAAGCGTATGCCGAGGCAGGTGCAAAGATCGCCTTCAACTGCAGGAGCCGGGAGCATATGGACAAGGCACTGAAGGACTACGCAGACAGAGGAATCGACGCGAAAGGGTATCTCTGTGACGTGACAGATGAGGAGCAGGTCAGGGAGATGGTCGATGATATTACGGATAAGATGGGTGATATTGATATCCTCGTCAATAATGCCGGGATCATCAAAAGGATCCCCATGATAGAAATGGATGTGGAAGAGTTCAGAAAGGTCGTTGACATTGACCTGAACGCGGCGTTTATCGTCTCGAAGGCCGTACTTCCCGGCATGATAGAAAGACGGAAGGGCAAGATCATCAATATTTGCTCCATGATGAGCGAACTTGGAAGAGAGACAGTCTCTGCATATGCGGCGGCAAAGGGCGGCTTGAAGATGCTTACCAGGAACATCGCTTCAGAATATGGCGGTTACAATATCCAGTGCAACGGCATCGGCCCCGGGTATATCGCAACGCCTCAGACCGCTCCTCTTCGGGAGACTCAGCCGGACGGATCCAGGAATCCGTTTGATCGGTTCATCATAAGCAAAACGCCGGCGGCGCGCTGGGGAACAACAGACGATCTGAAAGGTCCCGCTGTCTTCCTGGCGTCGGAGGCGTCTGACTTTGTGAACGGACAGATCCTGTATGTGGACGGCGGGATACTGGCTTATATCGGAAAGCAGCCGGAATAGACGGCAGAAAAATTATGTGAGGTGAATTGGATCATGAGAATTGCATTGATCAATGAAAACAGTCAGGCAAATAAGAATAAAGAGATCGCAGCGGCTCTGAAAAAAGTGGTGGAGCCTATGGGACACGAGGTGGACAACTACGGGATGTATTCCGCTGACGACGGGGCGCAGCTGACATATGTGCAGGCGGGGATCCTGGCGGCTGTCCTCTTAAACTCCCGTGCGGCAGATTATGTGATCACGGGCTGCGGGACCGGCGAGGGAGCCATGCTGGCGTGCAACTCCTTCCCGGGAGTGATCTGCGGCCATGTGGAAGATCCTCTGGACGCGTATACGTTCGCCCAGATCAATGACGGAAATGCGATCGCCATCCCGTTTGCGAAAGGATACGGATGGGGCGGCGATCTGAATCTGGAATACATTTTTGAAAAACTGTTCTGCGAAGAGAGCGGACAGGGTTATCCAAGGGAGCGTGCTGTCCCTGAGAAGAGAAACAAACAGATCATGGACGGGGTCAGGGCAGCTGCCTTCAAAGATCTGACAGAGATACTGGAGGCGCTGGATCCTGAACTGGTGAAAGGAGCGTTTCAGGGAGAAAACTTCTCCAAGCTGTTCTTTGCCCACTGTCAGGACGAGAAGATCGCGGAATATGTAAAGAAGGTTCTGGATTAAAAAGAGAGCATTACGGGGATCAAAGAAATCTCCCCGTAATGCTCTCTTTTTCTGCTCTGATCTCATCCGGCGTTCCCGCCGCCACGATCCTGCCGCCGGCCTCTCCGCCGCCGGGGCCCATGTCGATCACATAGTCGGCGTTCCGGATCACATCCAGGTCGTGTTCGATCACGATCACAGTAGCTCCGTTGTCGATCAGCGTCTGGAAGACGCCGATGAGGGTGCGAACGTCCAGCGGATGCAGACCGATGGTCGGTTCGTCAAAGACAAAGATGGAATCAGACTGAGCTTTTCCCATCTCGCTGGCGAGCTTCAGGCGCTGTGCCTCTCCGCCGGACAGACTGGGCGTTTCTTCTCCGAGAGTAAGGTATCCCAGTCCAAGATCTTCCAGGACCTGAAGGCGTTGGCGCACGGTCTTCAGGTTCCCGCAGGCTTTCAGAGCCGTGCTCACATCCATCTCCACCTGGCAAAGGTTTTTCTCAGTTCGTCGTGTACATTGGCATAGGTGGCGACAGTGGAGCGGACGTTGATGCCGATGGGGGTGGCGTCGATGAGCTTTACCTGTCGGATCATGTCTGCATCCACGGAACGGACATGTTCCGGCAGCCTTTTCCCTTGGATAGAAGCTTCCAGTCCCGGGATCAGACTCTCCAGGATCAGGGTAGTCTTGCCGGAGCCTGATACGCCGGTCACGACAGTCAGACGACCCTTCGGGATATCCACCTCCAAAGGCCGGACCGTATGGATCGGATCGGTGGAGAGATGGATCCTTCCGAGAGAGAACATGTCTTCCGGCGCGGCCTGCATCCGTTCATGGATCCCGGCGGCGCCGGACAGGAAAGGACCGATCTTTGAGGCGGGATCCCCAGCGATATCGGAAACCGTGCCCTGTGCGATCACCTGTCCTCCGTCTGCTCCGGCTCCTGGTCCCATCTCGATGATCCAGTCGGACTCAGAGTGGATCTGAGTGTCATGGTCCACCAGGATCACGGAGTTTCCGTCCGCGATCAGGTCATGCATGACCCCGTTCAGACCGATGATGTTGGACGGATGCAGTCCGATGGAGGGCTCGTCCAGAACATACAGGACGCCGGTGGTGCGGTTGCGGACAGCCCGGGCAAGCTGCATCCTCTGGCGCTCTCCGGTGGACAGGGTGGAAGATGCGCGGTCCAGAGTAAGATAGCCGAGCCCCAGATCCAGGAGGCGTTTTGCCACGGTCCGGAAGGATTCACAGATGCTTTTCGCCATGGGGCGCATCTCTTCCGGGAGCGACGCGGGAACACCGTCCACCCATTCCGTGAGGTCTGACAGGGTCATCCCGCAGGCTTCGTCAAGAGAGATCCCGCGAAGTTTCGGCGCACGCGCTGCTTCGGAAAGACGGGAACCGCCGCACTCCGGGCAGATCAGTTCCTGTCCTGCAGCTACGGCGAGAGTGGGCGCAAGATAATGCCCGTTGGGACATCTGTGGCTGGCGAGCCGGGAATACATGAGCCGGAGGCTGTTGAGCAGTTCCGTCCCGGTGCCGAAGGTGCTGCGGATGCCCGGCACGCCCGGGCGCTGGTGGAGCGCAAGGGCAGCAGGCACATACAGTACCTCGTCCACATCCGCCTTTGCTGCCTGGGTCATCCTCCTCCTGGTGTAGGTGGAGAGGGCGTCAAGATATCTGCGGGATCCTTCGGCGTAGAGTACGCCCAGGGAAAGGGAAGACTTGCCGGAGCCGGAGACGCCGGCAATGCCCACGATCTGCTCCAGAGGGATGTCTACGTCTATATTTTTCAGATTATGGACCCGGGCGCCCCGGATCAGCATTTTATCGATCATATGCCGTTCTTTCATAATGCGATGGAACTGCTTCCGCCGGCGCATGTATAGTATGCTTTATCGTCTCCCGGCTTTACATAGATGCGGAGATCCTTCGGATCCATTTCTTCTGCCTCGCATTTGTCCAGAACCAGCTGTCTGATCTCTGCAAAGCTGTATTCGCGGTTTGCGTACTGCAGATAAAAAGAAATCTCCGGCTGAGTCCTCTTTGCCCGTGCTGCGGGAGCGGCTGCTTTTGCAGACTTTGTGGTTTTTGCGGCTTTTGCAGTTTTTGTCGCTGTTGCCGCTTTCGCTGCTTTTGTTGTCTTTGCTGTCTTTGCGGCAGCAGTACCAGTTTTGGCTGCGGTTGTTTTTGTATCCATATCTGTTCTACCTTCATTTCCTGATTTTTACGGGTTGATATGCCCTTCCACATTATATAACGGGGACGGCGGGAAGTCAAAAGCGAATCCAGTCGAAAAGTGAATTGATCTGAAACAAGTTACTTGAAGAAAATATATGATATTTGATATTATTAAAAGGAAACATAGCAACCAGGACCAAAGCAGTCTGTCAGAAATTATTGAGAATAGGAGGAGTACTGTGTCGCTGAAAAAACAGATGATCCTTTATTTTTCCTGTCTTATGATCATTATTTTTACCCTTATGGAAGTGATCAACGCATATCAGTCCTACAAGCTTCTGGAGGAAAATATTACTTCTTCTATTACAGAGTCACTGAATTTGGGGCTGAATAATCTGGATTATTATTTCCAGGACGCAGAAAATCTATGCTCTTCTATTATGGCAGATGAGAGTGTGCAAGGAATACTGAATGAGGAGATAGGGAAAGATTTGGATGGAAGGATCCTCATGCGGGAACTGAATCGGGTTATTACCCAGTATGCATCTACCCGTCCTCATATCACCCGAGTCTATCTTCTGGATCAGGATTATCAGGTGATAGATCCCGAATTGAATGGAGAGGATGTTGAGCGCTTTACAGATATAATAGAAAACGGAGAACTTCTGAATATTTCTGCGCTTCATCAGGTGGGATACATTACAGGGAATGCAAAAGTCTTTTCACTTGTGAAAGTGATCTATCCCTATTCGGACAGGGAGAGAAGAGTGGGAACTATCGTGGCCGATATTGATTACCGCATTCTTGGCGAGATTTTTGGAGATTACAGTCTTCCCATGAACGGAAGCGCCGTACTGTTCGATCAGGATGGAAATACTGTTCTGGAGAAAGATGCAGGCGGAATAACCTGGGAACCTGACAAGGAGGAATACAGCGCCGTATGGGAATCCGGCAGCAATGAGGAAGTTACTATAAATGGCAGGGAATACATTACTCTTAACTATGTATCCGATATCACCGGTTGGAAGATCAGTGCCCTGATTTCAAGATCCGAGTTTGTGTGGGCCGTTTTTGTTCAGCTTCGAACGGGAATCTCATCTATGGCATATAGGAAGTTCAGACTGTCATGGCGGCGGGCCTGCGTAAACTTAAACATAAGTGGACGCTCCACTTTTTCCAGGTCATTTCTGTAAGAAAGCATGTATAGGGTGTGGCCGAAATACCATACTTTTTTGTCACTG
>CALWFV010000070.1 GCA_944377745.1 uncultured Mediterraneibacter sp.
ATAGGGGTGAAACTATTAATTTTGATTTGAGAAAAGTCAGGAAATTCAAGGAATTTTAGTTTCCGAGACCAGACTGAATTATAACGGAGGGGGATCTGCCTCCAGCGACGAGTCCGGATGTGTGAAACTGGAGGAGGCGCTGCGGCAGAATGGCTTCCTCCTCAATCAGGATCTTCTGAACCTGAATTACAATTATCTGAAAAGCGGGAGTGCGAGCATCGCGCCTCTTAAGAAAAGCCATAAAGTGAAATCAGCCAACTCCCAGAAAGGCGGAGCAGAATTCGTGGCGAAGCCGGGAAACCCGGTAAAGCAGGAAATCCCGGCAAAAATCCTGCGGTCCCGGGATCTCTACCCGGATCACAGGAGTATCCTAGAACATGCAAAGAAATTCTCAGACATTGCGATGATTGTCTTAAGCAGAGGCGGAGGGGAAGGATACGACCTTGACCCTGCGGATCTGAGACCGATAGACAGTGAGAGAGAACTGGTTGAGGAAGTATGCCGGCAGTTCGATAAGGTAATCCTGATCCTGAATACGGTGAACACGATGGAGATGGGCTGGCTCTCTGAGTATCCGTCTGTTAAGAGCGTGCTCTGGATCGGATTTCCGGGAACGAGTGGGAACCTTGCCCTGGCGGAGATCTTAAAGGGTGCCTGTACTCCCAGCGGCAGGCTCCCGGATCTGTGGGCGGCGGATAACTTAAGCACTCCTGCGGCAAATAACTTCTGTGAACTGCAGGAGGACGGAACATGGAGCAAGGAGAGCTTTCATTATCGAAATACCCCGGAAAAGAAAGGATATTTCATCCATTACAGTGAAGGAATCTATGTGGGATACCGGTATTATGAGACGCGCTCGGAGACAGACCCGGATTTCGATTATGACAGGGAAGTAGTCTGGTCTTTCGGATATGGTCTGAGCTATACAACATTTACCCAGAAGATCCGGTCGCTGCGGGAGACAAAAAAAGAGCTGATCCTTACGGTCGATGTAAAGAATGCCGGGAGTATGCAGGGAAAAGAAGTTGTTCAGGTCTATGTTACAGCGCCCTATACCGGCAGGATAGAGAAGAGTGCTGTAAGGCTTGCCGGATTTGGGAAGACGGACAGACTGGATCCAGGTGGTTCAGAGACAGCAGAGATTCCGGTATCCAAATATGAGATTGCATCCTTTGACGAGAAATCGGGCAGATGGATCCTGGAAGCGGGAAAATATACAATCTCCATCCGGGCGGATTCGCATCATATACTGGATTCGGTTGTCTGGGATTTAAGCGAAGATGTTGTATTTGAAGGGACATCGGCTCTCTTTGCGGATGCGCACACAGACTCCCTGACAAGGGAATTCGCCCCCGGACACAGGGCGTTCACCGGACCGAAGGACGAGGACTATACGGCGCCCGGAGATGTGACAGAGGCGCTTCGGTTTGTGCTTCCCACAGATGAAGAACTTGGAATCCGAAGGGAAGATATACCGGTGCTCGGGAAGTATGCCGGAATCCGGTTCTCAGATCTGATCGGCGTCCCGAAGGAAGACGAACGTTGGGAGAAGTTTGTCAGACAGATGACCCTGCCGGAACTGTGCCACCTGTGCGGGAACGGTGCGTGGCAGACATCACCGGTACACAGGCTCGGTGTACCTCGTACCATCTCGCCGGACGGCTCTACCTGTGTGGCTTCCACGGTATTCTCCGCCCTTGTCATGAGAAAGGCAAAGTCCGGCGGCACATGGCCCTGTCCTCCGGTGCTTGCGGCTACGTTCAATACAAAGATGGCGGATCTGGAGGGGACAGGCGTGGGATGCGAGGCAAAGGCAATGGGCTATGACGGATGGTATGCTCCATCCATGAACTGCCACAGGACAGCCTTCAACAGCCGGAACTTTGAATATTACAGCGAGGACGGCTTCCTCTCCGGCAAGATAGCGGCGCATGTCGTCAAAAACGTACAGGATCATAAGGTAAATGTCTTTATCAAGCATTTCGCCCTGAATGAGCGGGAAACGAATGCACGGGATCAGCTTTTTACGTGGTGCGGCGAACAGGCAATGCGTGAGATCTACTTCAAGCCGTTTGAACTGGCAGTCAGAGAGGGGGGGAGCAGGGGGCGTGATGAGCTGCTTAAATTATATCGGTCATACCTGGGCTGGTGGGAACCATGCCCTTCTGACGGAGCTCCTTGAGAAAGAATGGGGATTCAAAGGGTGTGTGGTGACGGATGCATGTCTCTATTCTCATATGGACGTGGCGCAGATGGTATATGCCGGCGGCGACCTTGCGCTCGACACATTAGGCGGGTTCACAGGCGGGAATATTAAGAGAAAGAGCCTTCTGGCCGCCGCCCATGATCCGCAGAGAAAGGGCGCAATGGTGATGTGGCTGCTGAAAGCGGCGAAGGATATCTTATATGAGGTGAGCCTGACGCGGGAAGGAAATGGGAGCAGGATTAATAAAACAGAAACGATTCATAAACAATAAAGCAATAGACTTCGCTTATTATTATACTCGTCAGATGAAAACAAAAACGAGATAAGAAAGCGAGGTCTTTTTCATGGGAAAAACAATTTATCTGGTAACAGGGGCGGCAGGATTTCTGGGGAGTCATGTGTGTGACGAACTTCTGGAGCGCGGCGATCATGTACGTGCGCTGGTGCTCCCGGGAGACAAGTCGGTGAAATATGTTCCGAAAGAGGTGGAGATCGTGGAAGGAGATCTCTGTGACGTGCCCTCGCTGGAGAGATTTTTTACAGTCGAAAAGGGTGATGAGACCATTGTGATACACTGCGCGAGCATGGTGACGACAAACGCGGACTACAATCAGAAGCTGATGGATATCAATGTCGGAGGAACGAAGAATATGATTGATGTCTGTCTGAACCACCCGGAATGCAAGAAGATGGTATATGTCAGCTCTACAGGTGCGATTCCGGAACAGCCGAAAGGGACAGTGATCAGGGAGACAGACCGGTTTACGCCGATTGACGAGAGCCGTCAGGTGGGATGCTATAGCCAGTCAAAAGCCCTTGCGACTCAGGCAGTACTGGATGCGTGTAAGGAGAGAGACTTAAAAGCCTGCGTTGTACATCCCAGCGGCATCCTGGGACCGAAAGATTATGCCATCAGTGAGACGACAGGCACGGTCATCAAGATCATGAATGGCAAGATGCCTGTGGGTATGGGAGGTTCCTTCAACCTCTGTGATGTGCGTGACCTGGCGCACGGCTGTGTGGGTGCGGCGGACAAGGGAAGGATTGGCGAGTGCTACATCCTTGGGAACAAAGAAGTAACTTTAAAAGAAATGTGCAAAATGCTCCACGCAGCCAGCGGATGCAAAATGCCCTATTTCTACGTGCCGATCAGTATGGCATACAAACTTGCAGAGCAGATGGAGAAGAAAGCGAAAAAGACCGGGGAGAAGCCGATGATGACCAACTTTGCTGTGTACAACCTGGCGAGAAATAACCAGTTCGACTATTCTAAGGCGGAGAGAGAACTGGGGTACCACACAAGACCTTATGCGGAGACGTTAAAAGACGAGGCAGAGTGGCTGATGGCAGAGGGATATATTAAAAAATAATATAGAAGTTTGAAAGGAGAATAACCATGCAGGACAGTATTATCAGGGAAAAAGAAGATGGTGAGATTGAGGAGTTTACCGGTGGCAAGGCATTTGTGGAGGCAGTGGCGAAGGCATCGTCAAAGGAGGAACTCCGCAGAATACTGAATGCGGGAGGCGTTGACAGTTTCAGCGAGGAAGAACTGGAGGAAAGCTGGAGAAACATTGCTCTCTCGCAGGACTGGGATGCCGTGCGGGAACTGTTTGAGGATAAGGATTACGAGAGCTGCAGTCAGAAGCTGGCAAGATATGGGATTACCACAACAAAGGAGCACTTTGCCCTGAGCAGTATTGCAGGACTTGCCCTGGGAATCAGCGGGGTAGCAGATCCGGCTCTTTTAATTGCAATTGCAGGTGGTGTCAGCCTAATGTTCGGAGAGACGCAGGAGTAAGGAACAGGACCAAGAAACGAAAAAGAGAGGCGAGGAAAATGGAAAAGAAAATCTGTGTGATTACAGGCGGCGGAAGCGGCATGGGCCTTGCGACCGCAAGACTTATGGGGAAAACCCACTATGTGATTATCTGCGGCAGAACGGTCGGAAAACTGCAGGATGCGATCAAAAATCTGCAGAAAGAGGGCATAGAATGCGAAGCTTTTCCCTGTGACGTGGGAAAGTTATCATCGGTACAGAAGCTTGCGGCGCATGCCAGTGAGCTTGGGGAAGTGCAGGCAGTGATCCATGCGGCAGGGATGAGCCCGCATATGGGCGAAGCGGAAGATATTATGCAGACCAACGCCATCGGTACGATCTATATGAATACGGAGTTCGCAAAAGTGATGGGAGAAGGCGGTTGTATCCTTGATGTTTCTTCTATGTCCGCTTACCTGACTCCGGCTATCGTAATGCCCAGGAAACTTTACAAATATGCATTGGAGGACGTGGAACTGTTTCGCACGAAGATCAATAAGAGGCTCCGGATCTTCCCGAAATCTGTCCGTCCGGGAGTTGCTTATGGTGTATCCAAGGACTTCGCGATCTGGTATTCAAAGCAGTCGGCTTTAATGTACGGAGATAAAGGCATCCGTGTCGTCTGCGTGTCCCCGGGAAATTTTGAGACACCGATGGGCAAACTTGAAGAGGATGAAGCTGATAAGTTCACAAGTCATGCGGCGATCAAACGACTCGGAAAACCGGAAGAGATCGCCTACCTGTTCTCCGCCATCGTAGATGAGAGAAATGGGTATCTCACAGGGCTTGATATCATCTGTGACGGCGGAGTGGTGGCGTCCGGCGTATCGGCAATGACCCGCTGATCCGATTCAGTCCGGTACAGTTATCAGCTTTCTTTGCTCGGGCGCACGGTCAGGTCGGATATATCCACATTGTCCGGCTGTGAGACGGCAAACAGAACAGCGTTTGCCACTGCGTCCGGCTCCAGGCCCACGTTGCGGTAGAGCTCTTCGACCATGGACTTTGTCTCGGACGGTGCGATTGTGTTGAGAAGCTCTGTCTTGATGGCGCCGGGATAGATCGTCGTGGTGCGGATGTTCGTATCTTCCATAATGGATTCTGCGCGGAAGGACTCCAGCATTGCTTTGACAAAGTGTTTCGTTCCGCAGTAAACGGCATTGCCCGGCACGGTCTTTATTCCGGCCATGGAAGAAGTGATGATGATATGTCCGCTCTTCTGTGCCATGAACTCCGGCAGAACGGCGGCCATGGAATTGAGCACACCTTTGATATTGATATCTACCATATTCATCCAGTCGTTTACTTTCAGCTCGGACATGCTGCCTCCGGGCATGATCCCCGCATTTGCAAAAAGCACGTCAACTTTTCCAAATTTTTCTTTCGCCAGTGATACCAGTGCTTTCATGTCATCCGGACTGGTGACATCCGATTTCATCCAAACGGCATTTTCTCCGATCTCTGCGGCGAGTTCTTTCAGCCGGTCTTCCCGTCTTGCGCTTAAGACAACTTTTGCTCCGTTTTCTGTAAGGCGCCGGGCTGTCTCGGCTCCGATCCCTGACGAAGCGCCTGTGATAATGATAACCTTATTTTCAACATTCTGCATTTCTGTTTCTCCTTTCAGCGGTGATTTCCCGAAAAATATATTATTGGGACTCTATGTTATAGTTATTACTTACATCTATATATTAAAACGGAATTTGTTGACTGTAAAATGCTGTTTAGGTATCATGGTATAAATAGAAGTTATAGAAAATGATGCTGGGGTCCAACGCCCACGGTCCCTGTCATCATGAATTGCAGGAGGTGCATTTCTTTGATCGAAATCTATCTGCTGGAACAGCTCACGACATTTGCGAAATGCGGGACACTGTCCCGTGCGGCGGAGGAGCTGCATATCACGCAGCCTGCGCTGAGCAGGTCAATGAAGAAGATTGAGGAGGAGTTCGGAGTGCCGCTGTTTGACAGGGCAAAGAGTAAGATCGTCTTGAACGAGACGGGAAAGATCGCTGCCCAATATGCTGCGAGAGTGCTGGAATCGGACAGAGAGATGATCGAGCGGACCGTGGCGTTTGACAGGAGCCGTCGAACCATCACTCTGGGCGCCTGTGCGTCTCTTCCCGCCCGCATGCTTATGCCGGCGCTGCATGAAGCATACCGGGGAATGGCGGTTACAACAGAACTTTCGGATGATGAGAAACTGATCCGGGGACTGAAGAATCATATTTATCAGCTCGTCATCCTGCATGAACTGCCGGAAAGCGTAGAGGACGGTGAAATCTTCTGCCGGAGCTATATGGAAGAGAGACTGGCGGTCACATTTCCGGCGGACCATCCTCTCGCGACGAGACAGGAGATCACATTCCAGGATCTGTCGGGCTTAAGCATCCTCGCCCACGGCGGCTCTGGATTCTGGATCGATATCTGCAGGAAGAATCTGCCGGATACGAAGCTGCTGATTCAGGATAATATGGACATGTTAAGTGAGATCGTGGACGCGTCCACCCTGCCGGTATTTAACTCGGATCGGGCGGTGAAAGAGCATGAGGATGCGGAGGGGAGAGTGACTGTGCCGATCGCGGATGAGGCGGCACATGTCACATATTATCTTGCGTGTCTGAAGGGGGAGGAGAAACGTTACAGAGATTTGAATTTTGGAGGTATCTGATCAAAAGCTCTTTATTTCATTTACCGTGTCTTTTCCCCTTTCAGGCGCCGGGCAGGAATAGCAAGCAGCTTACGCACCCGGCTTTCCAGATGCTTCTCGATTGCCTGCAGGTGTGCTTCGGGCAGGTTGAGGCTTTCGTGGCGCCTGAACCGGAATCCGATCATACGACGGAGCTGCTCTTTCTGTTTTGCCCCCATCACTTCGGCACACACTTCCTCATAGGAGATATTGTAGGGATTGGAACGGGTCCTGGCGTACTCGTCCAGATTTGCATAATCTTCCCTGCCGGCATAGCAGAACAGAGACAGCCCGTTGTCAAAAATGGGGGCGGGTGCGACGATATCGCCACTGTGATTATCCCGCAGGACGCCAAAATTTCCAAAGTGGCGGTCCTCATTATAGATCAGGGCATCAAACACCAGCATACTGCGGATCTGCTCGGAAAACTCCGGACCCAGTTTGTCATACCAGGCAAGGCAGGCGGCAATGCCTCCGGTTCGGACAATGCGTCCGATGGGGATATAGGACGTATCAATGTCTGTAAACAAGGCACATTTAGAGGCGGTAATGCCTTTCCAGTTCTCAAGATCATAATGCACGGCGTTTAAACGCATGGTTTCCGCAATCTGCGAGGCATAATATTCACAGTACGGTTCCCTGCCCGTATTGGACGCGCCGGTCGTGCCACCCTTGTAAAGATAAATTCCATCGTGTTCCACATAGCGCCACGCCTTGGGGAGCATACCGCCTGTGGTCAGCTCCGGGGATGTGGTAAATGCCTGTCTGCTCCCGCCAGCGCCGGTATAAGCCACCAGCGCCAATATTTCTGAAAAACGATTTTCGTAAAGATTGTATTGGGAGAAACTCCCCTCAAATCCTTCTGGTACTACCCAGTAGCTGTCATTCAAAGACAACCCCTTGCACACATCGATGATTCCCTTGGTATCGTTATGGCTCAACCCCAGGGTTTTCAGGATCTCATCTACAAAGGCACGGTTTTTGGGGATGACCCGCCGCTCCAGCCAATGGATGACGCCCTCACCGGTGCGTTCCATATCCAGGGGCAGAAGATGGGCCAGCTCATCATTGGTGTATATTATTTCGGCCACAAGACCGGACAAGCCCTTCTTTTCCATGGAAAAGCACATTAACTCCGTATCATAAATGCGAAGACTGTAAATATTGTCCATAGGATCCTCCTTGTCGTACAATTCCAGTGAAACATCCTTTCCAAGCGCCGAGGCGATTTTCAGGATCATATCAAGCGTGGGGTTCTGTGTCCCGCTTTCCAGTCGGCTGATACCGGAACGCTGGATTCCAAGCCGCCTTGCCAGTTCTGCCTGAGAAATGCCTTGCTCCAGACGGGCCTCAACAAGCCGGGATATGATTTTCTGCCGTTTACGTAGTTCATCCATAATCTCACCTCGCTATCTTGATGTTAACATATATGATAACGTTTCGCAAGGGGAGAGATATTGTGCGGTTGACATATATAAAAATGCCCGATATAATAGTCCTGTTATCGGACAATATGAAAAGGAGGCAGTCCATATGGCATACAATATTGAAGATCAGGTGAGTCAGTTTTGTGATGCATGGCAGGAACTGAATATGATTTACGAAGATTATGCCAGAAGCATTGATGTACCATACACAAGCCTGTATATCCTCAGCCTGATCACAAGAATTGACGGATGTACGCAGAAAACTATTTGTGAAAAAACTTTTCTGCCCCGGCAGACTGTGAATACAGTCATTACCGGATTCTATAAGAAGAAATGGATTACCCTGCAGGAACTGCCGGAAGACCGCAGGATCAAGACCATTCATCTTACGGAAGCGGGAAAAGAGTACGCCGGAAAGATCATCCCGCAGATATGGGATGCAGAGCTGAAGGCCATGGGGAAGCTGACAGATGAACAGAGGACCGCTTTGCTGGAGGGAATCCGCATTTACAGGGATGCTTTCCGCGCAGCCATGCTGCCCGGGGAGAAGAGATGACCGCCTGCGATCCCGGAATGTGCCTCTTGGTGCTTCCGGCGATTATTTTATACAAATAGTCCGATAACAGTACAATACGAAAATAATAACATAAAAAAATCGTACAAAATGAAAAAGAACGGAGACAATATGGTCTATTACACACAGCAGGAGGTTTAAAGAAAATGGGAAAAAGAATTTTAGTACTTACAGGAAGCCCGCGAAAACAAGGGAACACAGATCGTCTGGCAGATGAATTTATCTGGGGCGCGCAGGAAGCGGGGCACGAGACGGAAAAATCTGTCTGAAAGACAAAGAAATCAAAGGCTGTCTCGGCTGCGGAGCCTGCCAGAGAAACGGCGGATCCTGTGTGCAGAAAGACGATATGCAGGAAATTTACGAAAAATGGCTGGCTGCCGATGTGGTGGTGCTGGCTTCACCCGTCTATTTCTACACCTGGAGCACCCAGATGAAGACCGTCCTCGACCGGACCTTTGCCATCGAAAAGGATGTAAAGAATACAAAATTTTATCTCCTTTCCGCAGGAGCAGCTCCCACGGAAGATTACATGGAGCTGATGCTTAAGAGCTTCCGCAGCTATATCGGGTGCTTCCGGGCAGGCGGCAATGAGGAAGGCGGCTATGTGTTCGGGACAGAAGCCATGACAAAAGCTTATGAAATGGGAAAAGAAATCTGAATCGGACAAGATAGAAAGACAAGGCTTTTAATGAAAATTGAGTGAGACAAATGGAGGTAAATAAGTAAGATGGAAAATTTTCAGTTTTGTATTCCAACAAACATTCTTTTCGGAAAAGGGCAGATTTCAAATCTGCCGGGTGTGATCACCGGATTTGGAAGCCGGGTACTGCTTGCATATGGCGGTGGCAGCATCAGGAAGACCGGTCTCTATGACAAGGTAAAAGAACTGCTGTCCGGCTGCGAAATCTATGAGCTGTCCGGCATTGCTCCGAACCCGAAGATCGACAGCGTAAGAGAAGGAATTTCTCTTTGCCGGGAGCATGGGATCGATGTGATCCTCGCAGTGGGCGGCGGAAGCGTGATCGACTGCTGTAAGGCGATCGCATCCGGATTTTACTATGATGGCGACGCCTGGGATATGATCGTTTCTCATGCAGAGATCACGAAAGCACTGCCTATCGTGACTGTGCTGACGTTTGCCGCAACCGGAAGCGAGGCGGATGCAGGCGCGGTCATCTCCAACCCGGAGACAAATGAAAAGCTGTCGCTGTTCAGCCAGGAGGTATTTCCGAAGGTTTCCATCATGGACCCGGAATACACATTTACCGTACCGGCAGCGCAGACGGCGGCAGGTTCCATCGATATCCTTTCCCATCTGATGGAACAGTATTTTGTGCCGGAATCTACTTATATGAGTGACCTGCTTGTGGAGGCAGTCATGAAAACGGTTGTCAAATACACACCGATCGCATATGCGGAGCCTGACAATTACGAAGCAAAGGCCCAGTTGATGTGGGCCAGCACGATCGCGGATAATGCAACCCTCTGCAACGGAAACCAGCTGGCAGCGTTCAGCTGTCATGGAATGGAGCATGAACTGTCAGCATTCTATGATGTAACCCATGGAGTCGGTCTGGCGATCCTCACACCCCGCTGGATGGAATACGTTCTCTCCGATGAAACCGCTCCCCGGTTCGCCCACTTTGGAAAAGAACTTTTCGGCGTTGAAGGCAGTGATGATATGGAGAGCGCGAAACTCGCCATCAAGGCGCTGTATGAGTTCTTTGAAAGCCTTGGCGTACCTATGAGTGTGTAGTCTCGGAAACTTAATAAAATAAGAGCAACCAATGAGAAGAATCGACACATATTCGATTCCAGAAGGAGA
>CALWFV010000071.1 GCA_944377745.1 uncultured Mediterraneibacter sp.
CTCGCGCCGGTTTCCCGACCTACACCCTTAGCAGGGGCGCCTCTTCAGCCTCTTGAGTATTTCTCCTGATTCTGAATACGCCTGCGGTTTTCCGCAGCAAACTATTCATTTAGCACATCAATAGTGCGAAATTTATTGTACCAAACACATTCCCCAATGTCAATAAATATTTTTTATTTTTTATTTTTTTCTAAAACTACAGCAATGCCCAGCCTACATGCCTCTCATCCCGGCTCACCCTGTGATGTTCTCGTCAATCTTATTTTGAATCCGTTCCTGCACGATTGCTGCAATCTCCGTCGTTTTCATATCTTTGTACTCTTCATACAGCATCGGTTTCATGAAATGAACCTGAACCGTTACCGGTCTGGTCGTATTAGTATCAAACGGTTTAAACGAATCGATCAGCGCTACCGGGATGATCGGGCATTGTGCTTTTGTTGCAGATTTAAAACTCCCACCCTTGAATAATCCTACACGATTGCCGTTTTTTGAACGTGTCCCCTCTGCAAAGATGAGATAATTCCTTCCTTTTTTCACCTCTTTTGCAACATTAACGATAACCTCCATTGCCTGGCGTACATTATCGCGATCCAGCATATACGCCCTCATGCATGCAAAAACCTGTTTCAGAAACGGAATATTTCCAATTTCTTTTTTTGCAACCACAGAAAATGGCCTGGGACATGCCTCGATCACAGCCAATACATCATACAATCCCTGATGATTCGGGAAGATCATAAATCCATTCCTTTCCGGCAGATTTTCCAGCCCGTGTACATCAATCAGCACATTCCCCCCCTTATTTGCATGCAGATCGATCCACTGCAGAAATCTGTACATATCTTCTTCTGTATATTTATCCACATGAGACGCCCTGTAACAAAGGCGGCACCACGCAAATGGCACCAGAAAAATATTTCTTATTACCATTAATAATATCCTTTTCATTTTTCCTCCCACTATGCCATGAAACAGGTACGCCGGAGCGTACCTGCTGAAATTTCATTCTATTCTGTTTTCAGTACTGCCAGATCCGTATCTGATCTGATCTGTTCTACTCTACAGTTCAATCTCTACTTTTCTTCCGGTGCGGTGATACTGATGATATCTGACCCCCGCTGCATCCATCATTCTCTTCGAAGCAATCACGCTTGATGTATCTGCATACTTATCACAATCGTAGATCACCTCTTTGATTCCCGCCTGTATGATCGCCTTTGCACATTCATTGCATGGGAACAGAGAAACATAAAGCTTTGCCCCGGCAAGACTTCCCCCATTATAATTAAGGATAGCGTTCAGTTCGCTGTGTGTGGAATAGACATATTTCGTCTCCAGCGGATCTTCTCCTTCTCTGGCCCACGGGAACTCATCGTCCGAACATCCGATCGGAAAACCGTTATACCCCATCGAAAGTATCTTATTATCTTCACTTACAATACAGCATCCCACCTGCGTGTTCGGATCCTTCGAGCGCATCCCCGAAAGCATCGCTACTCCCATAAAATATTCATCCCAGGATAGATAATCTGTTCTTTTATCAGACATTGCACACCGCCTCCGCCATATTATTTTGTACCGAAAATACGATCTCCTGCATCTCCGAGCCCCGGAACAATATAGCCGTGATCATTGAGCCTCTCGTCCAGTGCTCCTATATAGATTTCCACATCCGGATGCTCCTCGCGCATCCTTTTCACCCCCTCCGGCGCCGCAATAATGCAGAGAAACCGTATTTTTTTCACACCTTTTTCCTTGAGCATCCTGATCGCCGCTGTACTGGAACCTCCTGTCGCCAGCATCGGATCCACTACAAACACTTCTCGTTCCTCACAGTCTGACGGGAGTTTGCAGTAATATTCAACTGGCTCCAGCGTTTCAGGATCCCTGTAAAGTCCGATATGCCCTACTTTTGCCGCCGGGATCAGGGCAAGCATTCCGTCTACCATGCCAATCCCAGCTCGCAGAATAGGCACAATGGCCAGCTTCTTACCGTCAAGTTCTCTGCCCACAGTATGCGCGATCGGTGTTTCTATGTCCACTTCTTTTAATTTCAGGTCACGGGTCGCTTCATAACACATAAGCTCCGCAATCTCACCGATAACTTCTCTGAACTCTTTAGTTCCCACATCTTTTCTTCTGATATAACTGATCTTGTGCGCGATCAGCGGGTGATCCATTACATGTATTTCTGCCATTATTTTTCTCCTTTTGCAAGAATATTCAGCTTTTCCGCAAGTTTTCCAATCAGAGTTCTCAGTACTTCATAGCACTCCCCGTACGCCGTCAGAGGTTTCCCGTAGGGATTCGGTATCTCGGTTTGATCTCCTGTAAATTCATTAAGAGTATAAACATTTACCGCATTTTTATATTCCGCCAGAATCTTGCTCTTTGCCGTCTCATTGATCGCAAGTACCAAAACATCATCCTGAAGGTTCTCATCATCAAACTGCCGGGACGTGTGTTCCTCCAGCGTCATCCCCGCGCTCTTCATGATTGCCTCTGCTTTCTGGTTTGCCGGCTCGGGAAAGAGAACCACTATCCCCATGGAATCTATGACATACTCCTGTTCCAGATCCTCATGTCTGAGAAGCTCTGCTGCCATCGGCCCCCTCGCCGAATCGGTGCTGCTCACGAAAATGACCCTTCTGTACCTCTGTTCTTTCACGATCGCTGCCGCTGATATTCGAAGATGTCCCGCCGCCTTTTCCAGACGGTTCATGATCGCTTTTCCTATTCCCTGCATTGCAAACGATTCACTGTAAATCGTATCAATATCCTCCTCATCAAATTCTCTGAGGATCCGATACAGATTTCTCGCTATCGTCTTTTCATTTTCCCGTGTTCCAATATCTTTTACCAGACCATGGCCATAGAACGGGAGAGTCTCATCCGTGGCGATGATCCCTACTTTCTTCCCTTCCCTGCCGGCCGCATAGGCAAGCTGGCGGATCGCCAGTATCTCCTCTCTCAGGTCCCCTTCCACAATGGCCAGTCTCGCCTTAGGAGCATAATGCCTGTATTTCATTCCCGGGGCCTTCGGAGGCTTCTCGCTCTCACTTCCCAGAATCGTCTCGTCCACACTGACCGGACCGATCACCTCTTCAAACATATCCGCAGTTATCGCTCCCGGGCGAAGGATCATCGGCGGTTCCACCGTCATATCCAATATAGTGGATTCCAGACCAATCTCCACACTTCCTCCATCGATCACCATATCGATCTTCCCTCCCAGATCCTCAAGGACATGCTCCGCCGTTGTAGGACTTGGGCGTCCGGAAGTATTCGCACTGGGAGCCGAGACAAAGCCGCCGGCCTCCCTGATTACTTCCGCCGCAATCGGATCACTTGGCATCCGGACAGCAACAGTATCCAGGCCGCCAGTGGTCCCATACGGAACGATATCGCTTTTTTCGAAGATCATGGTAAGAGGTCCCGGCCAGAAATGTGCCGCAAGTGCATCTGTTTGAGCGGGAATATTTACCGCGATCTTTTTCAGATCTTCATAGTCTGAGATATGCACGATCAGAGGATTGTCCGAGGGTCTCCCTTTAGCCTCATACGTTTTCTTCGCCGCCTCAGATTTCAGAGCATCTGCGCCCAAACCGTACACCGTCTCTGTCGGGAAGGCCACCAGACCGCCTTTTTTCAGAATTTCTCCCGCTTCCCTGATCACTTCGTTATCTATTTGATTTTTATCTGTCTTTCTTACTATCGTTTTCATAAGCTGTATTATACCATTATTTGCTTCAAAAAAAAACTGTTTTGTCAGCGGCTCATTCAGAAGATGTCCTCACATATTCCGTGATCCCCTCTGCGACAGCTCCCGCTATTTCTTCCTGATACTCTTCACTTATCAGTTTTTCTGCCTCTTCATAGTTACTCAGGAAGCCGCACTCTGCAATAATTACCGGCACCTCTGTATTCTTCAGCAGATAATATGTATTATTTGCTTTGATCTGTTTGGTATTATCCGGATCCAGTTTTCCCAGAGTATTCTGAATACAGCCGGCCGCCCTTTCCCCTTCTTTTGAATCTTTAAAATAAAAAACCTGCGATCCCTTCACGCTTTCATCTGAATAACTGTTCTGGTGTATACTTACCACAAGAAGCGGACGTCTTTTATTGATCAAGTCAACCCGTTCTCTCAGATCTTCCACCTGAGAATCTGCAAGCCTTTCATCACTCGTTCGCGTCATGGACACCGAAATCCCTTCCTCTGACAGAATGCCCTGAATTTTTAAAGCAATATTTAAGTTGATATCCTTTTCTTCCGCTCCATTGACTCCTATCTTTCCGGGATCTTTTCCCCCATGTCCCGGATCCAATATTATTACACTTGTACTTCCACCGGCACTCCCAAAAGTCTCTTTCCCCTCCTCTATCGTTTCTCTTAGTTTCACGGACATCTGCCAGCACAGTAAGATAAGCCCTGTCAGCAAAACCGCTGCTGCCGCTGATCTGATCTTTTCTTTCAAAGAAAACACCCTCCTTTCACACACATTATATGCAAAAAGAGGATGTCCCTTTCTAAACTACACAGTTTCTTCTATTCAATTTATATACTGTCCAATCAATTTCCACACTTCCGGCTCTTCCCAGCCCAGGCTCCATTCTGCAACGCCGGCCAGACCATTCTCGCTGATCACCGTAAGTTTTTCTTCCAGCGACTGCTCGTCTTCCAGCCAGATCCTGCAGGTTCCTTCCGCAGTTTCCCACTCAGCATAATTCTGCTTTGTATTGTCATCCCACTGCGTCTGGACTCCGGCATTTTTGACCGCCTCCTGTGCCTCTTCCATTCCCATGGCCTCACTGCTGATTTTATTCGGATAAGAAGCCGCTTCCGTTCCGGCTTGCTCTGCCAGTTCTTCCTCCGTCTTCGGTGTTTCCGTCCAAAGTCTTGTATAAAACGGAATACCGGCAGCCAGCTTCGAAGCCGGGACTTTTCGCAGAGCCTCCGTTATCCCGTTTTCCACATAGCTGATCGAAGAAACTGAACCAGCCTCATAGGAGCTGTCGGTGTGCTCGTCATAGCACATGATCATCACATAATCCGCCACAACACCCTGCTCCTCAAGGTCATAGTGTTCATTGTATGCCTGAGGAACATAGTTGTCTACAGAAAATACCAGGCCATTCCTGCGGCATTCCACAGACAGCTCCCTCACGAACTGGATATAATGCTCCCCGCACTGGGTCGATACAAGTTCGAAATCCAGATTGATCCCATCCACCCCGGTCTGAAGAGCTGCCGTAATAACCTGATCGATCAGCCTTGTGCGCTTCGAAGTATAGCTGAGCACCTCATAGGTCTCGTCATAAGAGTTGATGCCCCCATGAAAATCCCGGAGCACCGCCCAGACCTCCAGCCCTGCCTGATGCGCGAATGTTGCATAGTCACTGCTGGCAATCGACGTCATATTTCCGTTGGTATCCGCAATACTGAACCAGGTCGGCGCGATTGTTGTCAGTCCTTCTGTATCTGCAATCATATTTTCGATGTAACCATTGGCATCCGCGATCGACACATTATGCCATGCCATATTGATCGTGTAGTCTTTTGAAATATTTGTGTACACCGGTTCCTCAAATTCTCTGGATGTAGTTTCTGTCCGAATATCCGCAAGAGCACTCGTTTTCACATAGCCGATAAAGCCGTCTTCCGTACTCACTCTCATCCAGTCATCCTCATCCTCGAGCACTGTAACCTTGTCCGATTCTGACACTTCAGTGAGGATCGGGCTTTTCACGCCGCCCCGATATCGCACTTCCGTATCCTTCCGTATCTCCGCGGTCTGGATTTCTCCCCATTGCGAAGTGATCACTACTCTTTTCGGATCATCATACACTGAATATTCCATATTTGTATAAGTCTGAATAAACGGGAGGGCAATATACGCAGTCTGTCCTTCGGTCTTCAGGATAACATAATCCGCACTTTTGTTTTCGTTGATGTCTGTATATTCACTGCTTTCCGGCACGACCGTCACATTTCCGTCCGGCAAAGTATAAAGCAGGACATTTTCGTTTGGATCCCAGTAAAACCGTTTATTGATCCAGTCCCGCACGACCGAGTATTCTATATAATACTGACCGTC
This sequence comes from uncultured Mediterraneibacter sp., assembly GCA_944377745.1. Lineage (GTDB taxonomy): Bacteria > Bacillota > Clostridia > Lachnospirales > Lachnospiraceae > Mediterraneibacter. The sequence continues at coordinate 6,102 of CALWFV010000071.1, forward strand.
ATACATTCTCCCCGGTGCTTCAGAGCCCTGTCCTTCCGCTGTCTCACCCTCATTGTTTATCACCTGGTCATCGATCACTACCGCAAGGCCGTCTTCTGACTCCAGCCCATAATATTGTTCCAGATCAGCCCTCTCATCCGATGGACCGTATCTCTGCCAGATCAGAAATACTCCGATAGCGGCAGCTATTATAATGACTGCCAGGATAACGACGAACAAGACCATTTTCCGCCTTTGACGCCTTCCTCTGTTGTTTTTCCTTCTATTTTGTGGTCCGTTCATTCCCATGGGGGATATTCCCGGGTTCCGGACGTCTCTGCCGGAGTTTTTTCTGTGCGCGGCAGGTATTCTGCCACGGCGCTTTACACTCCGCCTTTCTCTTTTGTCCATGCCGTACCTCCTATCAGCAAACATTATAGCAATATTTTTACAATACGTCATTACTAATTTGCCGCATTAAGGATTTTTTAAACATTTTCTTTTTGGATAATACACACATCTTTTTGTCCGGCATTCAAGGGGTCATCTCTGCCTGTCTGTATTCATTAATATTTGTAAAAGCCAGTGCTTCAATATTTCCCGAAGGATCCATCACATAATCCCGCATATAAGTGCCTTCTTCTTTTGCCATATATGCTGTCACGATCTGTAGCGGACTGGCCTGATATCCGTCGATCAGTATATTTACACCTTTTCTTTCGTAATTCTCCAGTTCAGCATATAATTTTTTATAAACCGTTTCATCTGTTCTCATTCCCGTTTACTCCTTTCTCCGCAGATCAAGATAAATATACAGCTAGACTTTCCCGCCCGGATCTGCCATAAGGAAGTGTATGTGACATACTGCTGGATCTGACGGGATGGAAGATGGTACCATCTGCAGAGGCTGTTTACATGTTCCATTGAAATTCCCCCGATCAAAGGGATATGATTAATCTACTTTGACAGAAAGGTTCCAAAGCCTTTCCCTCTGAAAAAATAGAAATGATCCTGTGTTCCTCCTTTCATAAAGATTGTATTTATCCGGAAATACCATCTTCTGTAACTGCCATTATATGAGCTGTAAACACGCTTTTCAATGTGTTTTTTGTTCATAACTGGGTGGGATTTGTTGATAACATAAAAGTATTATAAAGTCTTTTTGTTTTTCTTTACATCCTTTTATTTTTTGTTTATACTATCTGTGAGATAGTATCTCTTATTGAAAAAAGTGATTCAATACGCATACTTTCTCATATATCTATATCATAAGGATGTGAGCATATGAAAATTGAGAAAATCAATGAAAATCAGATTCGCTGTACATTGACGCATGCCGATCTGGCAGCCCGCCATTTGAAGCTGAGCGAACTGGCTTATGGTACAGAGAAAGCAAAATCTTTATTTCGTGACATGATGCAGCAGGCATCTTTTGATTTTGGGTTTGAAGCCGAAGATCTTCCTCTGATGATAGAAGCAATCCCTTCTTCTGCGGATTCGATCGTTCTGATCATTACCAAGGTGGAAGATCCCGAAGAACTGGATACACGTTTTTCGAAATTCACACCACTCGGTGAAACAGATACATTGAATACAGATGCCCTTGAAAAACTTCAGGGCGCAGATGAATTCCTCAATTTACTGAATAAGGTAAAAGAGGCAACAGCTGAGATAAAAGTACCGGACAGCACGCTGCCGACTCAGCCTTTTTCCATCCGGCTGTTTTCATTTGATACTCTTGATTCAGTGATCGAGGCTGCACGCCTCCTGTCACCGCTGTATAATGGAGCGAATACCTTGTATAAGGACGGAGATAACAGTATGTTCATCCTTGCACTTGCGCCGGAAGAACACTCCGCCAATGAGTTTAATAAGATTTGTAATATGCTTTCTGAATACGGTTCACCAGAAAAAGCCGATTCGACCGTACTCGCTTTTCTTGAAGAACACTGCGAGATTATCGTATCAGCAGATGCTGTACAGAAGTTATCCTCAGTATGACGAGTATAAAAACAGCCCGGACAGATAAATGTCCGGGCTGTTTTTATACTTTTCCACATAAATAACTCATCCATTATCTACGAGATAATTTATGCTCCTGCCTGCATAGCGGCATTAATCTTTTCCACAAGAAGATCACTGTCAATTCCGTGCACCATTGCCGCTTCCTCAATCGTCTCCATCTGAGATGCCGGGCAGCCAAGGCAGTGCATTCCGATCTCCATAAGGATCGGTGCGCATCCCGGGAAAATATTCAGCAGTTCGCCAATCTTTGTATCTTTAGAAATCTGTGCCATTTCTGTTTCCTCCTTTGGTTAATCAGTGCCTGTTTATTATAATCCCTCGTCTCTAAATTATCAACCGTATTTTTTGAATTTTCAGAAATGTCTCTTCTTATTTTTCCGTTTTTTTGACTACTCAAAAGTCAAGAATTTTACCCTGTTTTTTCGACAAAACTTCAAATTCATAACAACTCACCAAAACATCCGTTCTTTTTCTAGTTTTGAGTAATCCACCAAAAACACATGTTTTTATGTGGATAATGTGGATAACTTTATCGGAAACTTTGATTTTTCCACGTTTTTTGGATTTTTGAATGTGGATAAGTTGAAAACTTCTTCCTTTTTCGTTTCGACTGCTTTTTACAAATCCAAACAAATTTGTGCATTTTGCATATCCTTCTGTTTTTTCATGTCGAAATACGCCTTTCTTAATTTACAGAAAAATAAGGTAACTGGAAATTTTGCCCAATTCTTTTTTTCAATCGAGTAGGGGAGGTTTTCTCTCCCCTCTCACACCACCGTACATGCCGTTCGGCATACGGCGGTTCAACATAACT
>CALWFV010000072.1 GCA_944377745.1 uncultured Mediterraneibacter sp.
CTTGATGAAGAGGACTGTGACTATGAATAAAATAGGAAGCAGATATTACGAGAGTTAATTTTTCTGGAAGTTAAGATGTAGAAGAACGGAGTTATGGCAGAGAGCCCCTTTTCCTGTGCCAGGATGGAAGAGTAGGCGATCACGGCTCCAAATGGGATCATAATAAAGATCATGTTGAGCATGAACGGGATCGCCGGTTTATAAAAGGCGTCCGCAAGGATGAACTTTTTCCGCTCTACTTTCGGGTAGCTGATCCGGCAGAAGGAGACGCAGATCAGGGCCACGACAGATATGATGAACAGCACAAGGAAAGAAGCGCTGCTGCTTAAGTGGCTCTGTACCTGGATCCCGATAAACGGTCCGATGGCCATCCCCAGTGAGAGGGTAAGCGCAAAACGGTTCACGCCTTTTCCGACTTTCTTCGGCGGAAGGACGTCTCCTGCCAGCGTCATCGTGGAAGAACCGCAGACGGAGTATACGATACCCATGTACAGGCGGATCGCCACAAGAGCCCCGAAGAACGGGAAAAAGATAAATCCCAGGAAAGGCAGGCAGAACAGTGCCAGAAAGATCTTCTTGTGGCGGAGAACCTGAGTTTTGCAAGAGCGGCAAGATCGCTTCATATCTCCCAGCCGGCAGTGACGAAGCAGATCCGCGCTCTGGAGAGCGAACTGGGGCTTCAGCTTTTCACCAGGTCTACCCGTCACGTAGAACTGACGCCGGCAGGGGAATCTTTTTATCAGGATGCAAAGGAGATCGTACTGAAAACGCAGATCGCTGTCAGCAGAGCACAGCGGCAGAGCTTCTCTCCGAAAGCGATCCGTATCGGGGTCAGTACCCCTGCGGTCCTGTTTTATCTGCAGAATGTGCTGTCACAGTTTACAGAGAGATATCCCGATGTATGGCCGGATATTGAATGCATGGACTATAAAAGGATCCTGAACCTTTTTCTGGATGATAAGCTGGACGTCCTTTTCTATTATAAAGAGAATATGCCGTCAGATTTACCGAGCTGAAAAAAGATCATATCTCCTGTCTTGTGACGGAGGACCATCCGCTTGCAGGAAAGAAGTCGGTGGATATGGATGACCTGCGGGAATATATCATCATAGCATGCAGTCCTCTGGAGGCGCCGCTGGCTATTGCGGCCTTCCAGGATAAGCTCCTGGAGGATCATGATCCGGAAAAGGTCAGATACTGCGGCAGGATCGAGACGGCGCACTGCCTGGCGGGAGCCGGAATGGGGGCGGCGATCCTGCCCGGGATGCTCTGCCTGAAGATGCCGGGACTTGTCTCTGTGCCGGTCAGCGGGGCAGAAGAACTGTCATTCGGGGTATTCTGCCGCGGAAGCGGACAGAATCAGGCGCTGGATCAGTTTATCAGGATGCTGGAAAATCCCTCTTGACAAAATATTTGTACAGTGCTAATATTTAATCGTAAATATTTTAAAATTAAACTTATTTTGCGAGGCGAAAGATGAATTATTCACTGGATACGCTGCTGTACGGAATGCAGTTCAGAAGACTGATGGAGAAGGAGATGCAGCCTATCGAGACCGAGTACGGTCTGTACAAGATCGATGTACAGATCCTGCTTTATCTGAAACATGCAGGCGCTCACAACACGTCGAAGGATATCATGCAGATGAACATGTTTACCAGAGGACATATTTCACAGTCGTTAAGCCGGCTTCAGAAGAAGGGCTACGTCAGGATGGAGCAGGATCTGGAGGACAGAAGATGTACGCACAATTATCTGACCACAAATGCATCGGATGCCATCAGTAAGATCGAGAGGATCTCCAGGAAGATCAAGGGGATCGTTCTTGAGGGAGTGACGGAAGAGGAGCAGCAGGTGCTCGCGACTGTCGCCCAGAAGATGACCCGCAATATAGAGAAAGTTTTGTAGAAGACCCTCTTTGAGACAGGTGCCCTGGAGTGCACTTCCGGGACACCTGTATCTCTAAGTAAAATATTTAAAAATAAAATATTTACGGCTATAATAACAGGAAGGGGAAATCAGAATGGATCAGGACAGATTAAACTCATACGCACAGAAAAAACAGAACCTTATCGGAAAACTGATCATTTTTTATGACGATACGAAGCCGAGTTGCTGCAGGTGCATCAGCAGATTTGAAGGAAAAGAAAATGTAGAGTGCAGGAAAGCGACCGAATATCTGGAAAAATCCCTGTTCTTTGCGACAAATGCAAGGATCGGGCTTGTGTTTGAGAGTGACGACGGAAAGGTTCCGTATGTGATCTCCCATGTTATCTGGAGGATGAACGCGGATAAGACAAAGAACCATATGATCCTTGTGACCGGCGGCAGGCGGGAGTTCAAGGCAATCGAGACTGCAAGAAATGATATGGAAAAGATAGGGTACCATGTCCGCAATGTCTATGTCCGGTATATGCTGGATAAATATAAACTGAAGGAAGAGGACGTAGCAGAATGGGTCCTGCATGATATGGAGACGGACCAGCTTAAAAGCGATGTGAAAGCAAAGTATAAGGATATGTCCAGAAGAGAGATGGCGAAACATCTGAGAAAAGAGTTCCGGCAGTACAGGAAATATCAGAAGGGTCTCAACAGGCGAAGGGACTCCGACGGATCGCTCTGAGCGGTATCAGCAGTACTGACATGTACTGCACGGATGAGTGAGATATAAGATACATTCAGGATGAGCATTCCTGATGATATGAATGAAATATATTTGCGAAAAGCAAGGATTTTGAGTATACTGTGAAAATGAATATGAAAGCCGCAGGCCGCCGGCATGTATATCCGGAGAAAAGGCCTGATCTGCAGACAGATTTTACAGAGGAGAGAAGACATATGGACTTTCACAGTATATTTACTTCCCGCTGCCTGGTCACGGACGGGGCGATGGGAACCTACTACAGAGAAAAATACGGCGAGGGAGCAGGCGTTCCCGAACTTGACAATCTGAAAGCTCCCGAAAGGATCCGCAGGATCCACATGGAATATATCGAAGCGGGGGCGGACATCATCCGCACCAACAGTTTTGCTTCCAATATACAGACACTGTGCAGAGATACCGCTGCCCGGACATGGGAAGAACAGCTTTCCGTCGTTTATGAAAATGTATCCGCAGCCTGCAGGATTGCCCGGTCCGCAGTAGAGGAGCAGACACAGAAGCAGGGAAAAGATATTGCGGGAGAAATCTATATCGCCGGGGACATCGGTCCGGTGCCGGAACAGGGCGGAAGCGGCGACAATGAAGAGATGATCATCGAGGAGTATAAGACTATGGCAAAGGCGCATCTGGATGCAGGGATCCGGCTGATCTGGTTTGAGACTTTTTCAGATTTTGACCGGATCCTCCCTGTGGCGGAGTGGATCCGGTCCGTCAGCGACGCCTTTATCATGACCGGTTTCTCGGTAAACATGTTCGGTTATACAAAGAACGGAGTGAGCATGGGCGAGCTGCTCCGGACGGCAAAGGAGAGCGGGCTGATCGACGGAGTCGGGTTCAACTGCGGGATCGGACCGTCCCATCTGAGCAGACTGCTGAAACGTCAGGATCTGGGAGATATGATCGTCTATGCTGCTCCCAACGCGGGATATGCGGACCGGATCGAGAACCGGATGGTCTATCGGGACAACTCCGCATATTTCTGCAGAGCGATGGAAGAGATCACTGATCTGGGAGCCACTATCACCGGAGGATGCTGCGGAACGAATCCTGCGTACATAGAAAAGCTGGCAAAGGCTGTCGGACACAGATCTCCTGCAAAGAGGCTCTCGGACAGCCCGGAACAGCGCGCTGAGTCGGAAATCCGCTATGACAATAACCTGTTCATCCGGAAACTCTATTCAGGTGAGAAAGTGGTCATTGCAGAACTGGATCCGCCCTTTGACGGAAATGACAGGAAGATGGCGGAGGCTGCGGGAGTCCTGAAAGACGCCGGAGTGGAGATGATCACATTTTCCGATTCTCCTATGGGAAAGATGCGCGCCTCTTCCGTGCTCTCGGCGGTGAAGATCTCGAACCAGCTTCAGATCGAGACGATGCCCCACATGGCGTGCCGGGACCGGAATGTGATCGGAATCGGATCAGAGATCCTGGGAGCATATATGAACGGGATCCGGAATTTCCTGTTTGTGACCGGGGATCCGGTGCCGGCAGGAGACCGGGGAAATATCACTTCCGTCTACGATTATCATTCGGTCACGCTGATGAACTATGTGCGTCAGATGAACCGGGAACATTTCGCGGAGGATCCGATCGCCTACGGAGGCGCGCTCAACTATGGAAGGGCGAACATTGACGCGGAGATCCGGAGGATGCAGAAAAAATGCGAGGCGGGCGCGTCCTTTTTCCTGACCCAGCCTATCTATTCCGACGAGGATATCGAGAGGATCCGTTATATCAAGAGCCGGATCGATACAAAGATCATCTGCGGGATCATGCCTCTGGTCAGCTACCGGAACGCAGTGTTCATGAAAAATGAGATCACAGGGATCAACGTTCCGGACGAGATCATCGCACAGTACGATAAGGACATGAGCCGCGAAGAGGCGCAGGCTGTGGGCGTGAGGATCGCGGCGGAGATCGCGGAAAAACTCGGCGAGATCGCCGATGGATATTATTTTATGGTGCCTTTTAACCGCGCGGGGATGATCGCGGAGATCCTGGAGAGGATGGAGAGAGGCAGTTTCTCGTTCCGCACCTGACCGCTGCCCGCATGCGTGCGTGTCGCGCTGACGCGCTCAGGTTCCGCACCTGAAGATAAATAAGACAAAATATTATTTTTATTTTATGCAATGGTGTGCTACTATAAGTGTATATCAGACAGGGGATAATACTGATGTCGGTATTATCCCCTGCGGCATATAAGGAGGCGGAAAAACGGATGACAGAAAGAAGAAAACTGCCTGTGGGAATCGAGAACTTCAGGAAACTTCGAGAGGAAGGGTTTTATTATATCGATAAAAGCAGATTTATTTCAGACCTGCTTTGCAACTGGGCAGAAGTCAATCTTTTTACCCGGCCGCGGAGATTCGGAAAGACGCTGAATATGGATATGCTGAGACAATTTCTTGAGATCGGCGGGGACCAAAGTCTGTTTGAGGGGCTTTCAATCATGGAGGATAAGGAATTATGTGCCCGTTATATGGGAAAGTTTCCTGTCATATCGATCAGCCTGAAAGATGTGGATGCCGATTCTTTCGAAACGGCGTATGACATGCTGTGCAGTGTGGTCATTGAAGAGGCTGACCGGCTGCAGTGGCTGCTGAAAAGTGATCGGATTTCTCAATTTGATAAAGAACAGCTTGAGGAAATGATCAGAGGAAATTTTGAAAAGACAGCCGATCTGTACAGAAGTTTGAAGACCCTGTCAAGGATGCTTTACAGACATTATGGAAAACAGGTGATCATTCTGATCGATGAGTATGATGTGCCGTTGGATAAAGCATACCAGTTTGGATATTATGATCAGATGATCGCTCTGATCCGATCCATGCTGAAAACAGTTCTGAAAACGAATGAAAATCTTTACTTTGCAGTGCTGACCGGATGTATGCGCGTTTCGAAGGAAAGTATTTTTACAGGTTTTAATAATTTTACTGTGCACTCCATATCAGATGCGGCCTACGATGAATATTTCGGATTTACAGATCTGGAAGTACGCCGGCTGCTCCATGATTACGGGATGAGCGAAAAATACGATGAAGTCAGAGAGTGGTATGACGGATACCGTTTTGGAAAAGAAAATATTTACTGTCCCTGGGATGTGCTGAGCTATGTAAAGGATCATCTGTCGGATACAGATGCGGAACCGAAACTTTACTGGGCAAACAGCAGTGGAAATTCAATCGTGAGAAATCTGATCGATCAGGCGACGGGAACGGTCAAAGCTGAGATTGAAGAATTGATCAGGGGAGAGACGGTGGAAAAGGAACTGGCGGAGGAGTTCACATATAAAGATCTGGAAACTGAAAACAGCGAAGAGAAAATGAAATATCTCTGGAGTATGCTGTATACAACAGGATATCTTACAGATGAGAGAAGAGTGGCAAGAGGACTCTATCGGCTTCGTATACCGAATCGTGAAGTCAGACAGATCTTCGAGGAGCATATACAGAACTGGTTTTCAGGAATGATACGAAAAGAGTCGGGTGTGGTAAGCCGGTTTTGCGATGCATTAGAGAACGGCGATGAAAAGACGGTGGAAGAATGTTTTAATCGTTTTCTGCGCGCTTCCATCAGTATCCGTGATACGGCCGTGAGAAAAGGGCGGAAAGAAGCGTTCTATCATGGGGTGATCCTGGGGCTCCTGGGCAGCCGGGAAGAATGGATCGTAAAATCGAATCCAGAATCCGGGGACGGATACTGTGATATCCTTGTTGAGATTCCTTCTGAGCGGACGGGATGCGTGATTGAGGTAAAATATGCAGAGGAGCGCCGCTTTGATACGGCATGCCGGGAGGCTCTGGAACAGATCCGCCAAAAAAGATATGAAGAGAAGCTAAAGCTGGATGGGGTGGAAAAGATACGGGTATACGGAATTGCCTGCTGGAGAAAAGAGTGTGTAGTTAAATCAGAAATGGAACAGGGTGAAATCGGGACAGGGGCTGATCAGTCCTGAGAAACCGGCTTTCTATTACCCGGGAAGAAAATTGTCAGGCTTGTTTATAAGAAGAAGCTTGACAATTTTCTTTTTAGCAATATAATTATCCTAGATAATTACTTAAAGTAATTAAAAGAAAGAAGGTATTTTATGGACATATCATCAGTAAAACAGTTCCTGGATTCCTGCCACAGTGCCAAAAGGATCACGGAACTGATGCCAAAGCTTCCGGCAGGAATGACGCCGCGGCATATCCATGTGATCGATGCAATCTGCGAAATCGGCAGGAGTGAAGCGGTCGTCCGGGTCAGCGACATCAGCGATTATTTCAACGTGACACGGCCCAGCATCACCAAGATGGTCAATGAACTGGAAGATATGGGCGCCGTCAGCAAGACACCGGACCCGGACGACAGGAGAGTGATCCGTGTGAGTTTGACAGAACTGGGACAGGAATATTATGACTTCTATATTAAAAAATATCATTCCTGGGTGGCGGAACAGCTTGACGGTATGGATCCGGAGCATTTGCGTATCACAGTCGAAACCATAGATCAGATTTATAAGATACTCAGTACTCGGAAAATGGAGGGAAATGAAAAATGAAGGAATCAGAGAAACGAATCGATGTAAAGCTTGTGCTTTCCATCCTGGCGGCTGGGATCATGTCTTTTTCCGGCGTAGTCGTCGAGACGGCCATGAATGTCACATTCCCGACCCTGATGGATGAGTTCGGGATCGGAACGTCTACAGTGCAGTGGATCACAACCGGATATCTGCTCGTGCTTGCAATCATCATACCGGCTTCTTCTTATCTGAAAAAGAGGTTTAAGATGAAATCACTTTTCATCACAGCGGTGTGCCTGTTCATTCTCGGCACGGTCATGGCAGCCGTGGCGCCGGTGTTCCCGGTACTCCTGGGAGGAAGACTGATCCAGGGAGTGGGAACGGGTATCGCGCTTCCGATGATGTTTAACATTGTTCTGGAACAGGTTCCGGAGGACCGGCTGGGACTTATGATGGGAATCGCTTCCCTGATCACGGCGATGGCTCCTGCGGTGGGACCGTCCCTGGGCGGAGTGATCGTCAGCTGGTTCGGATGGAGGATGATCTTTGTCGTACTGCTGCCTCTTCTGATCCTGTCCTTCCTGTTCGGTGTCACTTCCATGAGGCAGGTGACAGAGACGAGCAGGATCTCATTCCAGATCGTTGATTATCTGATGCTGGCAGTGGGATTTGCATGTTTTATCTTTACGACGAGCATGGCTTCGGAGTCAGGATGGACCAGCGTCAGGGTGATCGTGCTCTTCCTTGTGAGCATTCTGGCAATCGTACTCTTTTACCGGCGCAGCATTCATTCCGAGGCGCCGCTCATCGATGTCAAAGTATTCCGCTGTCTCCCGTTTTCACTCAGCGTTGTAACACTGCTGCTGATCCAGTTTATCTGTCTGGGGCTGGGATACCTGATCCCGAATTACTCACAGATCGTCTCCGGGGAGGAGGCGTTTGTCGCGGGATGCCTGCTCCTTCCGGGATGCATTCTCGGGGCCTGCATCGCTCCGGTGAGCGGAAGGCTGCTGGACCGCTTCGGAGCAAAACGTCCGATCCTGATCGGGGTGACGGCGATCATCATTTCCCTGCTGTGTTTCAGCGTTTTTGCAGCAGGGCTCACGACGGTGCTGTTTATCATATTCTATCTGATCTTTGCGTTCGGTCAGGGATTCTCATCGGGGAACAGCATGACGAACGGACTGCGTCAGCTTCCGGCAGAACTGAACGCAGACGGAAATACGGTCTTCAATACACTGCAGCAGCTTGCGGGAGCGATCGGAACTTCCGTGATCACGACGATCGTTGCCTCCGCTCAGACGGCGCGGCCGGATGATATGGCTCTTGCCACGATGGAGGGCAGCAGAAACGCCTTTTATCTCCTGGCAGTGCTGGCAGTGGCGGCGATGTGCTGCGCATGCGGGGTGTTCTTTGGGAAGAAAAGCAGGATATGACTACAGAGGATAATGTCTGAAAAATATGATTTACTTACCTGGGTATAGGGTGCATCACAGCGCCTTATACCTTTTGTTTGCCCAGCATGGGCGTTTTCTAATGGGTGAAAGTCCCTAGTGCGCGTAGGCAACGACGAAGCACATAGCC
>CALWFV010000073.1 GCA_944377745.1 uncultured Mediterraneibacter sp.
CTGGACTCCGCCCATGACAATATCCCGACCTATGAACTGCTGGAGCATTGGGATATCAATGCTTTCATTGATATCAACGGACGGACAAAATCCTCCGAAAACGCACCGGATGACATTACTTTCGATAAACAAGGGCATCCTCTATGCCGGGCAGGGCACAAAATGTGCCCATGGGGAAACGATCCAATAAAACAGGCACATAAATATCGCTGCCCGTTGAAATGCGGCCGGATTGATTCCTGCCCCTATGAAAAGGAATGTTCCCAAGGCAGTTATGGCAGGACTGTTTATATCAAACACCATGCCGACCTGCGCTTCCATCCCCGTGTTCCCAGGGATTCCGCCCTTTATAAAGAAACCTACAGCAAGCGTACTGCCTGTGAACGGGTCAACGACCGGGTTCTTAATGATTATTGTCTGCAGCATCTGAGGATCCGGGGAAAGGATCATTTCTCTTTTTGGACAATGCTGATCGGTATCTGCATCCATCTGGATGCCAGATATAAAACCGGGCATTTATACTGATTGATTCTGTCTATAGTAATCTGTTGGGAGCGTGCCAGAACCATTTGGATGGCAGGCAGCTTTGCTATGCCCTTTTTTCTATCCACTGGATTCTTTATCTCTCATCACCATAATTTTTCTTCCTCTCAAATCAACTATTGGTTGATGCTTCTTACATTTGCTCTTATCTTATTGAGTTTCCGAGACTACACTTTCTATCTTACTGCCGTGAGGTATGATCGTAAAGTACGCACAATAAAGTGCCGTAGTTACCAATTAGATACTATTGGACAGTTACCAGGAGGAAACATAAGTTGACTTTATCCAGCCTCAATACTATACTGGGATCGTAAGGATCATTTGTAAAGTAGGCACAATAAAGTGCTGTAGTCATCAAATGGAAACTAAAGAGAGGAGAAGCGATAAAATGTAGGAAGTTAAAGAATTACCTGCCTGTCCGGTAGAAACAACACTTACATTAATTGGTGATAAGTGGAAAGTTTTAATTTTGCGCGATTTACTGCCGGGGACAAAGCGATTTGGAGAATTAAAGAAATCTATTGGAAGTGTATCTCAAAAGGTGCTGACCGCACAGCTCCGGGATATGGAAAAGAGCGGGTTGCTCACCCGCACTGTATATGCCGAAGTTCCTCCTCGCGTGGAATATTCTCTGACAGATTTGGGAAAAAGCCTGAAACCCATTCTGGACGCTATGCAGACGTGGGGAGAAGAATATAAAAAGGCACAATAATGTCTGTAATTTGATTGATTTCATCTGAAGCACATTGCCATTGACGGCAATGTGCTTTTTCTATTTTCAACCTTTTAGATGTTGAATGGAAATTGAAGGCAGACTTATTTTAGTTTCCACTCATCTTTCCATCGGATCACCGGCTTTTCTCCCTCCCACTCAATGGGCAGCCACACATATGTAGATTTACACGTTTTTTCTGTATGTTTCAAAAGTTTACCGGGCAGCGGCTCAGCCTTTTTCGGCGAATGATCCGGCTTGTAATCTTTGAAATGCCTCTCCATGCCCTTTATTACCTGAGCGGACATCTTCATAGCCATCTTTCCCGGTATCCACCGGTCTGCACAGGCGATGTACATATCTTTTCCCGGTACTTTGAGGACAGACGTGATCTGAGAGCTGAACGAGGTATTTGTCTTGTCCCCGATATGGGGATTGCCGAGATCTGTATACTCTCCGTGGTAATCGTCAAATACGCATACCCGACTTTTGTTCGGATAATATCCGCTGGTCCCGGAAGTAAAGAGATATTTTCTGCCGTTCCGTTCGAAATATGCGGGCGCCTCACGGGTATACGGCGGCAGAAGACCTTTATAATGCTCCGAATATTCTCCCGATACTTCCGTATGATCATCGCTGAGCGTTGCTGTCACAAGCTCAAAATGCGGACGTTCAAAGAAAATATATGCTTTCTTTGTCTCCTCGTCCACATGAAGCGCGAAATCCCCGGTATCCATTTCAAGCGGTTTATATATCTTATGTACAAATTCATAGGGACCGAGGAAATCATCTGCCTGCATGACAGTCATGAACTGGCTCACTTCTCCGGCCATGATCTTCAGCCATGCCACATATTTCTTCGTCTTCTCACAATAAATGATATGAGGACGGTCCATGCAGTAGGTCGGATGCAGCGGAGAAGTCAGGTCGTCCGGCTTGGGCGGGATGATCAGTCCTTTATCATCCCAGTTATACAGGTCTTTTGAAGTATAGCAGCGGACGCCCCAGTGCCACACTTTGTTGAATATGCCGCCCTTTGTCTTTTCCTTATTCTCGCCGTACCAGTAATACAGCCCGTCTTTTTCATTGTAGAATACCGAGAAACCATGTGCCTGTATCGGCTTTCCGGCGGTGTCATTCCAGATCTGGCCCGGTCTGATGCTTGAATAGGTCATTCTCTTTATCCCTCCTTCAGCTCATAAATTCCTGTCTCTGCTTCGACTATTTGTCCGCCCGGCAGACGGATCTCTGCTGTTACATTGGAAGGAACTTCTATGTGATACTGTATACCTTCCTCTGTTTTTTCCCATCTGCTTGATACTTTTCCGTAAATGCTCTGATAACTGACATCTGCAAATGTCAGACTGCCGCCCGGCACCGGTTCTATGATAAAATGCCTTTCTCCGGCGGAACGGATGCCGCCTACGGTATCAAAAAGCCACTGGCATACCGCGCCGGGAGAATAATGATTCTGGCTTAGGTTTCCCTCCCAGTTTTCCCAGACTGTGGTCGCTCCCTCTTTTACCTCGGCAAGCCATCCCGGCTTCTCTGTATTCTCCAGCATCCGGTAAGCTGTCTCCGACTTGCCTGCCTCAGCAAGCACCGGAAGGATAAACGGCGTAGATAAGAATCCTGTTCCGACTCTGTAATGATAATCTTCCACTGCTTTTACAAGGAGATCCTGTGCTTTTTTCTTCTCCTCTCCATCCAGCAGCCCGAGAGCCAGCGGACGTACAAGTTTTGCCTGGCGGTTTGTATTCAGCGTTCCGGTCTTTACAAAGAGTGCATCGTACGCTTTCTTTGCTCCGTCCGCATATCCGGCGCAGAGCGATACATATTCCTTTTCTCCCAGAAGCTCCGCGATCTCCCCGATAGTCTTCATGGCAAAATAGAGATACGCTGTACACTCCTCCGGATGCTTTGCCTGTGCGCCGTAGACTTTATCACGGAACTCCTCCGGCTCCAGCCACTCGCCCAGATGAACGCCTTTTTCATATGTATATTCATTATATGGATTCTGTTTTGCCTCTTTCTTATCTTTCATCACGAGATTCTTCGTCAGATAGTCTGCATATTTCCTGATCATGGGCCAGCAGCTTTCCAGAAGCTTCTTGTCCCCATATCGCTTATAATAGCGGTAAGGGATCAGATACACCGCATCCGCCCATCCCACAGAAGAACCAGTTGCTTTGTACATCATCTCCACGCCCTGATAGGGAACGACTGCAGAGAGCAGTCCGTTATCATACTGATCGTCCTGCATATCCCTGAGCCATTTTCGGAAGAAAGCGGCGGTATCCATCACATAAGCACCGGTATCAAAAAAGATCTGGGCATCTCCTGTCCAGCCGAGCCGTTCGCGGGTCGGACAGTCTGTCGGGATATCGAGGAAATTTCCTTTCATACTCCACATGGTATTCTCATAAAGCCGGTTCACCAGTTGATCGGAACAGCGGAAACTTCCCGTCTGTTCCATATCAGAATAGACCGCCACCGCCTCAAAATCAGCCGGATCAATGGAAATATCCCTGCCTTTCTCTGTAGTGATCTGCGCATAGCGGAAGCCGAATACAGAGAAACTGCTCTGGAATTCGTCCCTGCCGCCGCTGCATATGAAACAGATCTCCTGCTTCGGAGTCATAACGACATCGCCTTTTACCTGAGCGCCGAGCAGCTTTTTTACAAGGCTTAACTGGCTCCATCCTTTTGCAGGCTTTGACTCCTGGATGCCGCTTAAATCTACTTTCCCGTCTTTGCCAAGTACCTCTCCGCACACAATCCTCACGCGCTGCCCCTTACTTCCCTGTATCGAAAACTTCAGCATCCCCGCTATATTCTGTCTGAAGTCGAGCACCTTTGTTCCGTCCCCGGCAATAAGGAGTTTCGGAGTAAAGCGTTCTTTTCTCCGCACCGGCACGTTATTCGACGCCGTGGGCACAACGGAATCCCTTTCTTTCAGAAGGACAGCCTTTCCGCCATATCCGGGCGTCTTTCCCGCGTCATATATCTCGCCGTCTTTCAGATCTGCAAAACGGACCGGACCGTCGCTGCTCCACTGAAAAGACGCATCCGTTCCGATCACATCACGGCTGCCGTCCTTATATGTGACCTCAAGCTGAGCCAGAAGTGCTGTGCGCAGACCAAACACATACTCGGCGCTGTATGCCGCCACGCATCCCCTGTACCAGCCGTCTCCCAGCCGGAACGTAATTACATTTACCGGATCGGTATCCGCGTTCCCGGCACCGGCTGGTTTCCCGGACTGTTTTATGTCCTCTGTAATATCATAGACCTGATACTGCAGACGTTTTCTGTAATCCGTCACACCGGGCGCCAGAACAAAATCCTCGATATACCTTCCGTTGATCTCTGCATCATAGACGCCGTGGGCGGTCGCATAGAGGCGGGCAGACACTACGTTCTCTCTATCCTGCGCAAGCCGGAATTCTTTTCGGAAATAATCCACCGGATAGCGTTCTTTCTTCTTGGGCTTGTAATCTCCGGTGATCCATCTGGCCGTCCAGTCCGCCGGATTGAGAAGTCCCATCTCAAAACTGGCTTCCGATACTTCCCCTGCCTTGTCTTCCTCATCCCAGAGCTGCACGCTCCAGACCACGATATCCCTGCTTTGAAGTGCCTCGCCCTCATACCGGATCTGTGTCATGGATGCCGAAGATACTTTTCCGGTATCCCAGATAATCCCGGCATCTTCATTTCTTGATGCGGCATCTGATTTCATGCCGCCGACTGCCAGCCTTCTTGCCGTAATGCGGTATGCGGTCTGTTTTTTTCCGCCTTCACACTGCCAGAAGAACCGTGGTTTTCTGATATCGATCCCAATAGGATTTTTCAGATATTCTGTCCGAAGATGTACTGCTCTCATTTGTTTGTCACCTCATTTAATTCATCGATCAATGTTTATTTCTTCTTATGTTTTGCTGCCTTTGCCTCTTCCTTTGCTTTCTTCGCGGCAAGCTTCTCCTGATACTTTCTCTCTTCCTCT
Organism: uncultured Mediterraneibacter sp.; assembly: GCA_944377745.1. GTDB lineage: Bacteria > Bacillota > Clostridia > Lachnospirales > Lachnospiraceae > Mediterraneibacter. The sequence goes on from CALWFV010000073.1 coordinate 5,259, forward strand.
TCGAAATTCAGACCCTTTTTCGCACATTTTTCCTTTAATTCTTCAATGCGCTTCTCTTCGGCTTTTTTATCCAGTTCTTCCTGTTCCATAGCAGCTTTTTCTTCCGGAGAGATATAGACCTCGCCTCGTGCCTCTGCTTCTGCCTTGTGGCGCGCTGTGATATCTGCTATGATCTTCGGCATCTGATTTTCCACATCAAAGACGAGCATGAGCAGGGAGCCGATCACATATCCGATCATCGGGATACCTACAAAGCACCATGAGAAAAAGGTCTTGATCGCATCCGGCTGTGCGATCACTTCAGCCGTGGATGCCGGTGAGATATAGCCAAATGCACTGATGCCTCCAAGGATGATACTCTGCCCTATACCGGCTGTAACAGTAATTATGATCGCGTACACGGATGCGGAAAATCCGTCTGCGCGGAATCCGTTCTTCCATTCAATATGATCCAGTGATTCTGCAAGCTGCGCAGTCATAACATAGGTCGGAAGTGCTCCGATGGATTTGATAAACAGTCCTCCCAGCACAACACCCAGATTGGAAGAATCCAGAAGTACGATCAGACAGCCGGCTGCACCGATGAGAAATCCGATCTGCATGACTCTTCTCTTTCCAAACTTCCGGACCAGCGGCCAGAGCGCAAAGATGCCCAGTCCCAGCGGCGCCTGCCCGATGGCATTTACGATCACCTGAAGTCCGGTTCCGCCATTAACGGAATCTGACAGTACCCAGTTACAGAAATACAGCATACTGTTTGTAGACAGGATATTAAATATATTATACACAAGCGTAAAGCCCATGATAATGATCCAGTACTTATCGGAAAGACAGGCTTTCAACTGTTCTGCCATACTTACATCTTTTCTTGTATCTCCTGCCTCAGAAATGTTTTCCTCCGTAACACGCTCCTTTGTAAAATAATACTCAAGGATCGTGCCGGGAAGTGCCAGAATAGAGATGATGCTCATCATCATGATCCATGTTCCCTGTGATTCTTCCCCGACGCCGAAGGCACGGATCATGATCGGCAGGATAATTGTTACCAGCAGTCCGGGGAGCATATTCATCCCCATACTGTTGAGCATCGCCAATCCGTCTCTCTGTTTTGTGTTTCGTGTAGAGAGCGGCACCATCAGGCTGTGGCTCATGTTATAGATCGTAAATGCAAAAGCAAAGAACAGATTGTAGCTTAAAATGATCCAGAAAATCTGTACCGCATAGGATGAACGAGGCACTGTGTAGAGCAGGATCCCAGTCACTGCCATACAGACTCCCGAGATCAGGACCCATGGCCTTGCCTTTCCCTGCTTTGTACGTGTCTTATCAATGATCCGCCCCATGACTACATTGGTAAACGCATCGAAAATCTTAGAAAAGATCGGCATCATAGTAAGGAACACACCGCTTAAACCGAGCACGTCTGTATAGAACTGTGTCAGATAGCTTCCTGCAATCGCATAGTAGACCATGTACACAAGGCACGGACCGGAAAAATATCCGAGCCACATTTCGTTTTTCTGTGTGTTTGCCGAAGTCACCCTTGAATTAAATATTTTCTTTTCAAATGTCCTGGCAAGCATTCCCCTGCTGTTTTTTTCCATCATAAAATCCTCCTTTATCTCTCATCTGTTTTATCCAGAAATTCCTGTCTCATCAATCTTCCATCTTATCTTCTGCACAGAAAATCCGTGCCTGCGCCTGTGGAAGACTGCTGCCTGTTACCGTCACTCTGATCTCACCCGATGCATCCGCCCGGATCACTGCCTGCGCATACCCCTGATATGTGGTGTATCTGCCTGCATCAAACCGCTCTTCTGTCCGTGGGTTGGCACTTCCGAATCCCAATAGAGTACCGCCCTCCACTTTCACAGAGAGTTCTGTATCTGCACAGGATTCAGTGATCCCGTTTTCACCGGCAATGCGGATATCTGTATACACAATATCTCCGTTTCTCACTTCTGTCTCTTCCGGCCGGATCTGTACCGCCAGGTTTCCTTCTGACGAGACCAGTTTACTGCGTCCTGTTTCTCTGCCGTTCGCACCGATCGCCGCCGCCTCCAGCACCCCAGGCTCATACTTGATCTTAAATACGGCACGGCACTGTTTCGTCTTTTTCCTGTCTGTGCGTTTCCCGTTTACATAAAGTTCAACAGCAGGTTCCTGCGTATAGACCTCGACCACGGCTTTCCTGCCCTCGCATCCCCGGAAGCTCCAGGAAGGAATCGCATTGGTCCCTCTCCACACAGCTTTCACAAGCTTCTTGCCATCAGGATCGATGGGCTGCACCGCGATCAGCGGCTTCTCCGACTTTCCCCACACTGTTTTCGCCCACAGTGCCTCGCCGGTCGGATTTCCGAGGATATCGAACGCTCCGGTGTCTGCCAGCAGCCATGGATACGGTTTGTTAAATCCTTTGGCGTCCTGATGATAAGACCACGCCCCGATTCCGGCCTCCCCGAGATAATCCCACGCCGTCCACATAAAATCACCGATCAGATACGGATACTTTTCCGTCATCTCCCAGTTCTTCGCCAGATCCTGCGGAAATGTCTCACTCCCTATGATCAGCCTGCCCGGGTGAAGCTGCCCTTCTTTCGGATAACGGCCGGATGCATAATTGTATCCGGCGATATCAACAGTATCCAGGACCGGCGATGCGGCTTCATCCGCCTTTTTCCCGTTTGCCGCTTTGTTCATCCCGGTTCCCACCATGGAGGCGATCATATTGAATATGGTACTGTTCATCCCCAATGTCATTTACTTAAATGGATTTCGGAATTTTATATCTGAAATCCTTTTTTCTACCATTAACTCAAATTTTTTA
>CALWFV010000074.1 GCA_944377745.1 uncultured Mediterraneibacter sp.
TTCTCCTTCTGGAATCGAATATGTGTCGATTCTTCTCATTGGTTGCTCTTATTTTATTAAGTTTCCGAGACTACACTTCATTTCTTTCAGCTAAAAGTATAGTTCTTTGGATGAGATATATCCAATACTTAGTTTTCATATAGCGACATGCCCGAAAAGCATGAAAAGACCTCCGGTCTTCAAACCAAAGGTCTTCTTATCTATTGCTCGCCTGTTGACCGCAAATGGATCACCCTGCGAGCCGCTCTATCATTTCTTTCAGTTCTCTCATATATCCGGGGATATCAAAGCTCTGCGGGCAGTGCTGTGTACACGCGCCGCACCCGATGCAGTTTTCCGGGAGCTTTTCTTTTGGAAGAGCCGTCAGGCCGGTCAGTCTCCACTCTCCTCCGATCTTCGCTTCATTATACGCCCGGAGAAGGACCGGGATATCCAGATCCATCGGGCAGTTTGGCGTGCAGTAACGGCAGGAGGTGCAGGGCACCGCAACCTTCCGGTACTGGATCTGCGCTGCCTCTTTAAGAGCAGACTCTTCATCCTCATTCAATGTTCTGCCCTCGCTGAATGTCTTCACATTGTCCGCAAGCTGCGCCTGGTCGGACATTCCGCTTAAAACTACCTGTACCTGTTTCCGGCTCATCACCCATCTCATCGCCCAGGAAGCCTGGGAACATTCTGGATCCAGATTTTTCAGCACTGCAATCGCGTCTTCAGTCAGATCTGCCAGAAGGCCGCCGTGCACCGGTTCCATGACCATGACCGGAATCCGGGCATCTTCCAGTATACGGTAGATTTCCTCTGCGTTTCCGCAGTACCAGTCGTAATAATTCAGCTGCATCTGCACGAAATCCCAGGGATAGTACTGTATCGCTTTTTTCAGAGTCTCCGGGCTTCCGTGGAAGGAAAATCCCAGGTACCGGATCTTCCCCTCTGTTTTAAGTCTGTCAAAATATTCCACGCATCCGCTTGCCAGGATATCGTCCACAAAGGAGTCCTGTATCCCGTGAAGGAGATAGAAATCAATCCGGTCCATCTTCAGCCGGCGAAGCTGTTCCTCTAACTGCCTTTCATAGTCGATCTGGCTGTCGTCGCCTTTCACCGGAAGCCGCATGGCTCCCATCCCCAGCCTGGATAACTGTACGCCATCTTTAAATTCTTTATACTGCATCATAACACCTCCTGCAGAGAAAACTGTAGGTTCCGCTTCCGACTGTCTCCCGCTCTCTTCCCGGCAGACAGATCTCCGCCTCTGTGTTCACCGGAACCGTCACATGGACGAGGATCTGATCACCCATGATCTCCCAGTCAACCGCCGCCTTTCCGTAAGGAGTCTCCTCACTGACAGAAGCGGAAACCAGTCCGCTGTCAAAAGCGGGCTCCACACGGAACCTCTTATAGCCTGGTTCCAGGATGTTCAGACCGCCCAGATGTTGATACATCCATTCTCCGATGCATCCAAACGCATAATGGTTATAACTGTAAGTACTGACCGCACCGTCTTCCGCAATGGCTCCCCAGCTCTCCCACATGGTGGTGGCCCCTTTTTCTACCTCATAGAGCCAGCCCGGGCATCCCTCCTGGAAAAGGATCTTATACGCCACATCGCTTCTTCCGTTCTCACAGAGCACATCCATCAGGAACCGCACGCTTAAGAACCCGGTATCAAGGCGGTCTGAGTTCTTCTCGATCAGATCGCACAGATGCTGTACCATCTTCGGGCGCACCTCATCCGTGACAAGTCCCATCTTCAGGGCGATCACATAGATTCCCTGGAAATCCGCGTCCATAGTACCGTCTTCATGGACGTATTCCTCGATGAACGCCTGCCGGATCTTCCCGTACAGCTCCTCATAATGTTCCGCATCTTTCTCCTTTCCCAGAATCCGGGCGATCTCTGCCATGTTCTTCGCGCTGAAGGCATAGTATGCGGGCGCCATAGTCCCCATAGTCGCATATGCCGTATCGTTCATGGCGTTGGCATCCGGATTGTTCAGGACAATGCTTGGGATCAGCCAGTCACCGAAATGGAAATCTGTATTCCAGAGATATCTGCTGCGTGCCTTGTGGGCCTCATCCCAGTTCTCATATCCTTCCGGATGGCTGTTTGCCGCCCGGGAATCAATGTACTCCATCCACCGGGTCATAGCGTCGTAGTTTTCCTCCAGGATCTTCCTATCACCGTATGCACGATAAACACTGTAGGGCACCATGATCACCGCGTCTCCCCAGCCGCAGCTCGTATCTGCTCCCAGGTTATCCCTCAGGAACGTAGCGTATGCCTTCAGATAGGGAACGATCATGGGAATCGCGCCGTCCTCCATCTGTTCCGCCCGGACATTATCCATCCAGGAGCTTAAGAAAGCATCTGCCTCTGTATTAAAGCACATGGTGGGGGAGTAGACCATGATGTCCCCGGTCCATCCGGCTTTTTCCCTCTGGGGACAATCCGTGGGGATAGATATGGTATTTGAGATCTGACTCCACCAGATGTTGCTCTGAAGCTGGTTGATCCGTTCATCCGAAGTGTGGAAAGAACCGATCTCATCCATCGCGCTTGAGCAGGCATAGACAGTAAAGTCTTCTGTGGAGGGCGTTCCTCTCCATCCCCGGATCCGGACATAACGGAATCCGTGATAGGTAAACGCGGGCTGGTAAGTCTGTGTCCCCTCCCGGGCGATATAGATCTCAGTCTGTTCTTTATTATTGTTGAGAATAGAGTTGAAATAATTTCCTTCCTGGTCCAGAACCTCAAAATGTTCCAGTGTGATCACATCGCCTTCTTCCGCAGTCACCGTAAACCGGATATTTCCGGCAAGCGTCTGCCCTGTGTCCAGGATCGTATCTCCGTTCGGAGCGGTGAATATCCTCTCAGGATGGAAGATCCGGACAGGACGTACCGGAGCAAGAGGCTGTCCCTTCAGATTGTCTTTCCGGTATTCTTTCTCATTCCCCTCATTCTCTTTCCCGGACTCCATTGGGATCACCTTTTCCCAGCCGCTGTCGTCAAATCCTGCACAGTCCCAGCCCGGCATTTCTTTTCTGGCATCGTACTTCTCTCCGACAAAGAGATCCGAGAAAATGATCGGTCCGGTGGAAGATACACCCGCTTCTCCTGTGACTGTCTCCTTTGTCCCGTCCATATATTCAATCTCTGCGTCCAGAAGGAGCGCCGTGGTATTACCGTACTGGCAGCAGTCTCCGGTGGTCCCGACCCGGCCTGCCCACCATCCGTCCGCCAGGATCACACCGATCACATTCTCCTACGGCTTCAGCAGTCCGGTAACATCATAGGTCTGATAGTACATCAGCTTATTGTATGCAGTATTCTCCGGCGCGAATTCCCGGTCATCCGGACGGACGCCGTTTACAGTAAGACGGTAAAGACCGTGAGCCGTCGCATAAACTCTCGCACGTTTTACGCCTTTCTTCACACGGAAGGGGATACGCACGTACTGTGCAGGCATGAATTCATGGAAATCTCTCTTTCCATCCACATAAGCACTCCCGGCAATAATCGAATCTCCGTCTCGATCCATGGATGAGGGAGTTGGCTGCTGTTTCGGCTCTACCCATCTGCTCCGGAACGGCAGATCCATCCTCCCGGTCTCAAAATATGTCTCCAGCGAAGCTCTCTCCCCTTTGTTGTCCGTCACCTCAAGCCGGACTTCATAGCGGGTCAGGGGCTGCGCCTTGAATCCTGGCACCACCACTTCAACGCTCTGATCAGAAGAGACCGTTCCGCTCTCAGCGCACAGGCCGGTGTCATCATACAGTCGCAGACAGTAGGAGATCTGTCTTACATTTTTTCTGTCACTGTGGAGTTTCCACGCAAACCTTGGGCTTTCTACATCAATACCGAGCGGGTTCCTCATGTGTTCTACGGTAAGATCTGTGAGATAAAGTCTGTTTAAGCGGTACATTTTGCATTCCACCTGCCTTTCATAATTCGCTGCCACTCCTTTCCTTTCTGGCATCATTATATAAAACGCAGTCTGTTCTTTCTATGACTCTGGAAAATCAGATTAATTGACTTTAGATAACCTCTGCAGTCCGTACCAGCCTCAAAAATATGTCCTTCTCAGCTCAGGCTTTTCCTGTACTGGCTGGGCGTCATATGGTAATTCCGACTAAAACTACGGACAAATGTCTCCGGATTCTTATACCCGATCTTTTCACTGATATCCGCGATGCTCATCTGGGTGTGGGCGAGCATATTTTCTCCGTTCTGCAGACGGATCCGGGTGAGAAGTTCCGAGAACGAGGTCCCGGTGATCCCGGCGATCAGTTTGGAACAGTAGGGCTCCGAGAAATGGAAACGGGACGCCACGTCACCAAGAGTCACAGTATTATAGTTCTGAATGATATAGTTCAGGATCTCGTCGTCATACTCTGTCTTTCTCCCTGCTTTCTCCGGGATCTCCACGGTCATTCCGTGCCGCCGCGTGAGCTGGGTGAAAAAGATCGTGAGCAGGCTGCAGATGATACGGTCTGAATAATCATCCATATGCATCTGTTCCATATACATATCCAGGATATAGTTTCTTATCACTTCATCCTCAGACGTATGATACAGGAGATATCTCGTTTTGTCCTTCTCAAAAAGATTTCCAAGGAAGAAGACAGCGATCTGGCTCTTGTCCCGGATAATATTATAGAAAATATCCATAAAGGTACTGTACCGGATCAGAATATTCAGGACGATGCTGTCGTCAAACACCTCGATCCCGTGGGTCACATTCAGCGCAAGGATACAGAGATCACCCTCTTTTAGTTCAACCTGACGGTCGCTGGTCACCTCCCGGCAGTGCCCGGACAGCACGTACAGAATCTCAAAAAACGCATGGCGGTGTGTAAAAAAGGGAAGGTATCTGGGATGCTTTACCAGAGTTACATTTCTTCCGTTAGCAAAAAACGTCTCCTCTGTCTTGTACGGATCCATCGTATCCGGATCCAGCGCCCATTCCCGCACTTCCGGATCGATATCTTCTCTTTCATAGAGCGGATCCAGCGGCTCTCCCTTTTTCCTGCGCTGCCAGACCTCCCGGTAGAACTTCTCGTCCTCATCCCATTTTTTTAGTTCTTCTATGCATCTCTTTTCTAACATCTGTATCCCGAATGCTGATCGTTCGGCTCAGATCCCTCCGAATTTCTTTTCCACCCTCGGAGCATCCCCTTCTTCTCTCGCAGTCTCCTGAAACTGCTCGGAAAGTCCGTAGTATTCCAGCATTTTTCTCACTTCGCAGTCCGTAAACCCGCAAGATTCCTCACCCCCACGTCTGTGATCGTTAGAACATGAAAATTATTCAAACATATTTCGGATCAGGAATACCATCTGAGCGTAATCCCCGTTATCATTTGCTTTGGAGAGCGGGACATCGTACTCGTTGGTGAGAACAATGACCCTGCTGCCGTAGTGCTTTCTCAGAAGAAGCGTCAGTGTATAAAGGCTTTCCATCAGGACCGCGTCCGACAGTTCACATGCCTCTCCGAACATCTGCCTCAATTTTACCATCGGTTTTGTGAAACGGCAAGCCGTAACCATCCGAATGACAGAGTGTCCTCTTTTCCCTCATACAAATCCATAACCAGGAATCGCCAGTTCCGGCATATGCCGGAACTGGCGATTCTTTACTCTGTACATCTATTAATCTTATTCATTCAAACTCCGCATTTCTCCAGCGCGTACACCGCCGCCCCGGCGGCTCCGACGATTTCCGGTTCATCACAGATATAGAGCTTTGAACCGATCTTCTCTTCCACGGCACGCACAACTCCGGGGTTCTTTGCCACACCGCCAGTCATCATGAACTCCGGCTCCATGCCTACCCGGCGCAGCAGACCGGACGCCTTGTTGGCGATCGCGTGGCAGACGCCGTCCGCGATATCCGCTTTTTCCTTGTTGTTCGCGATCAGGGAGATCACCTCGGACTCAGCAAAGACAGAGCACATGCTTGTGATCTCGATCTTCTCCTGAGAAGTCAGCGCGATGGCGCCCAGCTCGTCCAGGGAGACTTCCAGCGTGCGGGCGATCATCTCCAGAAACCGTCCCGTCCCGGCAGCGCACTTGTCGTTCATGACGAAGTCCTTCACCTCTCCGTTTTCATTCAGCCGGATCGCCTTGCTGTCCTGTCCTCCGATATCCAGGATCGTCCGGATCTTCGGATTGAAATAGTGTGCTCCCTTGCCATGACAGCTGATCTCCGTCACGTTCTCATCGGCAAACTCAATGCTGACGCGGCCGTATCCGGTAGACACGATCCAGGAGATATCCTCCCTGGTAAGCCCTGCCTTCTCAAGCACATCCTTTAATGCCCGTTCCGCGCTGACGCCGGACTTTGCTCCGGTGCGCACCACGGAGAACGCCTTTATCTTCCTGTCCTGATCCATGATGACCGCATTGGTCGATGTGGATCCACTGTCGATTCCCATCACATACATTGGTCCGTCTCCCTTCTTCCCTCTCTCTGCAGCATCCTGCAGTCTTCCCGCTCTGCCTGTCCTGCTTCCTGTTCCAGTCCTCTGTGCGCTGTCCCGTCCTGATGACAGCGACTCCAGAAACGCCTCGATCCTGGTCCTCACCTGTCCGCCGCTCTGTCTGGTATAGTCTGTCTCAAGCAGGAGCAGCGGTCTGTCAAGCCAGCCCTTCAGCCAGGCATACTCATAGGCATAATTATCACAGAACTGTACCGTGTGATAGATAATACCGTCCACACTTCCCGCGCTCCTTTTGATCAGTTCATCCCTGTTCGCCGCCTGCTCCATGCGCATACACGGAAACTGACTCAACAGTCCTCTGGCATATCCGTTCAGGACATTTTCCTCTTCCACCAGGATCTTTCTCCCCAGACCGGTACAGGTCAGGTCAAAGGCCACATTGGCTCCGTTCTCCGCCAGGATCTTCTTGATGCTCTCGTTTGCCCTTGCGCCGATGATGCCGATATTGACAGAATTGCTCTTGACGGCATACTGCTGTTCTTCCTCTTTTCCTTTCAGGAATCCGCAGAATTCATTCTCGTCAAATGTCTTTCCCGAAAACTCCTCATACTCCCGGATCATCGCCCGGATGCGCTGTTCATAAAGGGTGATCCCCGCGTCCTTTGTGATCCGCGGTGTGTCCAGCATATAGATAAATTTGTCCGGGAACTCTTCCCTGAGCACATCATAAAGCCTTCGGATGCTGTCGCAGCAGGTGGTCAGGATCACTCCTTCATACTCACCTCTCATAACTTCCTCCAGCACCCCTTTTGCAAAACTGCAGATATTCGGATGCATCCGGATCTCCGCCTGGTTAAAGTTGGTCACATCCGGCTCGATCCTCTCCATTTTCAGCCCCATGGACTCAAAAACTTCCACCGGAGCATATTTACATATATAACCTAACCCGGATAAACCGGAAAAGTTTATTTTATAGATTTCCCCTTTGTGTTATTCTAAAGAAAAAGGGGGTTTCCATTATGTTACTTACGGATAAATACGCTGATAAAATTTACGGCATCATTACCTGTTATGACCGCATGATCATC
>CALWFV010000075.1 GCA_944377745.1 uncultured Mediterraneibacter sp.
GAAAAATTGACATAAAAAAAGCAGGTTTTATGCGGCCTGCAAGTACTTTTTTATTTATTCAACTGTCAAACTCCCGAACAGCGGTCTCTTCAGGTAATTCTTGATCTCTCTTTTTATGATCGCTGTCATAAATTTCCACCTCTTTTCTCCGATGAGGTTATTGTAGAGGGGAAATGACAACAAAAAGACAACGACCTGATCGAATGTTCTCATTGAAGAGAAGAACGCCCTGTGCTAAAATGAGACAAAGCATAAATTTATTGAAGCTGAAAAGTTCAATAAGAGAGTTTTCTATTATTCTTATTCTGTGTCAATAGACGCGAATTCTATATTCATACAGCAGATCCTTTATCGCAGGATCTGTCTTTTCGGAAAATTCGTGCTTTAATTACCACTTTTTAAGCAGGAGATTCCGAAAAAACCGAATCTCCTGAGAACAACTTCATAAAGGAGGTACGGTGTATGGGAAAACCGCGTACGAAAGAGACGCAGAAAGATTCACGTGGGAGAACAGTCTCCAGACAGCTCCTCCAGTGGCATCCGGCATTCTGCGCTGGGATGCAGATCGAACTGGAAGAGGAGAGCGAAAATCTGTCGTTTGACAGAGAGTATCAGCTTGGGAGAAAACCAAAACAGATCGATCTTCTGATCGTCAAAAAAGAGGGAACTCAGAGGATACGGAAAAATATAGGCAGGATTTTCCGGAAATACAATATCATAGAATACAAAAGTCCGAAAGATTCTTTGAATGTAGATGATTTCTACAAAGTATACGGATACGCCTGCTTTTATAAATCGGATGTCAGGTCTGCAGACAGCATCCATATGGAGGAACTGACACTGACATTTGCCTGCCATAAGTATCCCAGGGAGCTGATCCGGCATCTGAGGGAAAAAAGGAAGTACCATGTACGAAAAACGGAGGAAGGGATCTATTATGTCACCGGGGATTATCTCCCGATCCAGATCATTCTGCTGAACCGTCTTTCAGTGGAAGAAAATCTCTGGCTGAGGAACCTGACAGATCATCTGGAAGGAGAGGAGCAGGCGGAACGGCTTGTGAGGGCATATCAAAAACACAAAGACAATACGCTGTATCAGGCAATGATGGATATCATAATAAGGGCAAACAGAGAACAGTTTGAGGAGGCGAAGAACATGTGTGACGCATTGAGAGAATTATTTGCAGAGGAACTGGAAGAAAAATACCAGGCGGGGGAGAGTAAAGGACGCCAGGAAGGCAGACAGGAAGGACGTCGGGAAGGGCGTCAGGAAGGACGCAGTGAACTTAACAGACTGATCCTGAAGCTGTCGGAGCTGGGAAGGACGGATGACATAGTCAAAGCTGCAGAAAATCCTGAGTATCAGGAGCAGCTTATGAAAGAACTGGGGGTATAATGGTGAGAACATAAAGATTTGTAAAATCATTCTTTTTGTGCTTGTAAAGTTTTTGGTCGACAGGACCACATAGGAAGGGATAATTTGACCGACGAGGTCTCTTCGGACAGCCGGAGTTGGATATGGTTAGCGCCATACCCTTTTTTATCCCATATCAAGGGGGGATATGCTATTTGATCCTCCTAAACACCGCCGTCACTGCTGCGCCTCCCGCCTCGTTATTCTCCAGCAGGAGTTTCCCGCCGTGCTTTTCACAGTACAGCCTGCTGATATACATCCCCATTCCAGTATGGGTCAGGCTGTCTTTCACATTTTTCTGATGGAACGCGCGGGTGATCTTCTCCGCATCCTCCTGAAAACCGCTTCCGTCGTCACTCACTGAGACCCTTAATCTTGCCGTTGTAAGAGAGACCTTCACTTCGATCCGCTCTCTGGCATATCGAAGAGCATTTGACAGAAGGTTCTCCATAACTTCCAGGATCACCTCCCGATCCCCGCAAAAGATCTCTGATGTCTCCTCCACATCGAGTGCAGCTTTCTTGTCCGATTCCAGAATATCCAGCTCCCTGCGATGTCCTCCCGGAGCTGTTCCACCGTGATTTCTTCTGGTCTCATTTCTCTCTGCTCCAGGCTGTTCACCCTCCGCATGGTCTCTATGAAAACGTCCATGCGGCTGATCTGCTTCATGCTCTCCTCCAGCATTTCCACCGCCTGCGGCGTGTCAATGGTCCCGTCAGGAAGATAAGTAAGGAGCATCTCCTGATACCCCTTCAGAACAGAAAGGGGCGACCGGATATCATGAGCGATGGCCGCCCGCAGTTCCCGCTCATCCTCAACCATCCGCCACATTTTCCGGTTGTTCTGTGCGAGCTGTTCCCGCATCCGGTCAAACTCCCGGCAGAGCTGTCCCATCTCATCCCGGTTCTCGTAGGTAAGCTGAAAGTCCAGGTCATTCTCCGCGATCCGTCCCGATGCCTCTTCCAGCTCCCGAATCGGCGTTCTCAGCTTATTCCGATAAAAAAGGAATACTGCTACACAGCTTCCCGCCACAGAAAGTACCAGCACAGAATAAGTCTGAAGAAAATCACACGCCTCAGATATGTTATGATCCAGCCTGCTCATCTCAGAGGCATTGGGACGGGGTATCTGCACCCAGAATCCCTCTTCTTCCATTTCCTGGGCTTCAAAGTATTTGTCCTGATCCGTATATTTCCACCAGATCCGGTCCTGTATATTCTCCGCCGGAGAGAAGACCGTTCACCCGGTCCTGCTCCTCTACACGGGCAGTGAGGAAAAGAATCGGGCATGACACCTTGTCCCGGATCCGTCGGCACACCTCCATCCCGTCCGCACCGGGCATGTTGATATCCAGCAGGATGAGATCCGGAGCCTGCTCTGTCATCTTCAGCGCCTCCGCACCATTCCGGGCGGTGGTCACCCTGTATTTCCGAAGTTCGAAAAATGTTTTCAGCATCTTGACGAGTTCTGCATCATCGTCCGCGATCAGGATCGTATACTCCATACTTATCCGCCTTTCAGAAAAATGATGTACTGCCGTTTCCCAGCAGCAGTTCCTCCAGTTCCCCGTGCGGCCTCTTTTCATCCGCCTGATAGATATCAATACAGTTGACCAGCGCGCCGCCCTGCGCATACGCCGGGAACAGAAACCCGCACTCCGGTTCCCTCGGTTCGTAATCTCCCGTGACCGGGCAGACAGCGCAGATCAGATACTCAAACATCTGCTCTGATTCTCCCAGCCGCACATGGTCAGCCGCTTTTGCAGGGATGTCGTACCGGTCATGGAACAGAAATACTCCGTACTCCTGATCCGAGTGGTATCTCTCCGCGATCATCTCATAAAAGATATCCAGAAGCGCGTCGTTCTCCAGTCCGGAAACCCGCGCACCCTGCAGGAGCTGATAAAGGCTTTCCTTTCCCCTGGATTCCTCCGGGATCACATACCGCTTCAGATTCCGGTTCGTCTCCGCAAAGGGGATGATCTTCGCTATTTCAAGGTTCTTCGACTTATCCGCTCCGGACAGCTTCAGGTACCTGGTGTTGAAAGTCCCGTCGATAAAGCCGTCCGGATCGATGTATGCTCCCGCGATCCTCGTGATGGAACTCCGCTTGACGGTCATCCGGCGGGTCAGGGCGAGCATATCCTCCCGGTCGATCTTAAGTTGTCTGAAGTTAGCGCTGATTTCTGATTTCTGTGTCATCCTGCTTTCCCCCTGCCGTGATGGATTTCTCTTGAGAGAGTATAGCATACAGGACGGATTCTTACAATGAGCGCTTCTGTACTGCTTCTATACTGCAAAAATCGCACGCATCTCTCAGCGTGCGATTTTTCTGTTATGATTTTGTAAATTCTGAAATGCCGCTTCGATACCGTACTATTTTACTGGGCGGTAATAAGTATTATTCATGACAAATACTCCCGGAGCCATAACTTCTGAAGTCTCAGCGATATACCTGCTGATTCTCTCAAACAGAGATGCGTTTTCTGTTCTCTCCTTTTTTTCTGTGATCACTTTATTCATTACAATACTACTCATAAATAGTACCTCCTTGTCTCTTTATTTCAGCTATATCATAACATTTTTAAGCATTTTGCACAATATTGCGCATTCATTTTTGTATAATATGTTCAACTCTTTCTTTTTTCCATTCTCTCATCAAGGATTTACCATCTATAATTGAATATCCGTATAAAAATAAGATTATGAAAAATCACAACTGAAATTTTTCTTTTGAGAAAATTTCAGTTGTGATTTTTACTAAATCGGTTTCGTTCTCCGACTATCAAAACAGAACTCTCTGTTTCTCACCTCATGGCAGAATCATTTTCACTGCCCCGTATATCCCTGCATCATTTCCGCACTCTGCCAGCGCGATCTCTGTATTTTCAGACGCATGGAAAACCGTCTCACGGTAATACTTTTTCACCCCGTCAAGAAGGATCTCTCCCGCTCTGGATACGCCGCCGCCGATCACAAATACTTCCGGATCCATCACATCGGCAATATGGGCCATAGCCTGTCCCAACATCCGGCAGGCAAACCGGACTGCTTCCGAAGCAGGCTCATCTCCGTCTCTCGCCGCATCGAACACATTCTTTGCCGTTATCTCATCCTTGTGGCAAAGAACGGAATCCTGAGCGGTATTCTCAAGGAGCTCTTTCGCCTTTTTCACGATTCCGGTTGCGGAAGCGTACTGCTCCAAGTGTCCTTTCTTACCGCATCCGCAGGGAAATCCCTCGTCGTCGCTGACTTTGATATGTCCAATCTCTCCTGCCGCGCCATGGATGCCGGATACGATCTTTCCATTCAGGATAATTCCCCCTCCGACTCCGGTCCCAAGGGTTATCATGACCACATTTTCATGTCCTTTTCCAGCGCCCTTCCACATCTCTCCAAGAGCCGCAACATTGGCATCATTTCCTGCCGCAATATTTTCAATACCCGTGAGCTGTCTCATCTCTTTTGAGACATCCACAATGCCCCAGCCGAGATTTACGCATCGGTTGACAATGCTCTCATTCAGGACGGGACCGGGTACTCCGATCCCTATTCCCTGAACATCCTCCGGCTGCATCTTTCTCTCCTTCATTTTACCGTTTACGGCATCCGCAATGTCCGGGATAATCCTGTTTCCATTTCCTTCCACTCTGGTAGGAATCTCCCATTTTTCCAGAAGATTCCCTTCTGTCTCAAACAGGCCGATCTTAACGGTCGTCCCGCCGATATCTACTCCGAATGCATATAGTTTCATCTGTTTACGCCTCGCTACTGTTTTTGTTTTTTTCCATCTCTGCCTGATGCGCCGCTCTCTTAGCATCCAGACTTGCCTGGATCTGTGCGTTCTTCTCCGCATTCAACGGATAGAATGCCAGCGGGATCAAAGCAAGCAAATAACAGATGCCGAATACCAGGTTCGTCGCCAGATTGATTCCCTGCATCGCTTCCGCAGTCTGCTGCGCGTTCGCCACATATCCGAATGCTCCCATTACCAGGAGAGCCATTGCCGGACCGAAGGCGTTGCCTACCTTTGTTGAAAGAGAGGTCGCCGCGTAGGCAAGCCCGTCAGTCCGGATGCCGGTCCTGTCTTCCTGATAGTTGATCGCTTCCGGGATCATGGACATGGGGATCGGGAAGCTGAAGCAGAAGAACCCGTACAGAGCGTGAAGGATCACCATCAATGCAAAATTGGACGGATCAACAAAATACATTACGATCAGCGTGACTCCTGCTCCCACATATCCGATCGCTGTCATCTTCTTTTTTCCCCATCTTACGATGTAATTCTTGGTCAGCAGGATACCTATGACCGTCATGATAGAAGGCAGGGACATAAAAATACTGATATACTGCGGTTTCTGCATGACGTAAATGATATAGTAAATTACCACGCCCATGCGGCCGAAAAACGCGAACATTGCGAATATCATCATACAGAAGCCCAGCATGAGCGGTTTATTGGTCACAACAGTCTTCAGGCTTAAAGAAAGCGGTACTTTCTGACCTTCATTTACCGGTTTGACCACTTCCTTACAGTTTGCGTACACAAAGTAGAACATCGGAATCGACAGCACCGCATAAATGATCATCGTGATCGTATAACTCTGCCCGGTAAATGTATCGCTGCCCGAGATCGCACCCATGATCACCGGAGAAAGCGCAGACAGGACGACAGAACTCAAATTTGTTCCCATCATCCTCCAGCTTGTCAGCTGGGAAATATCTTCCGGATTCGTTGTCATGACTGTAGACAGGGAACCGTATGACAGGTTGACCACTGTATACAGCATTCCGTATGCAATATAAGTAACGGCAGCATAGACCGCTCCGCCCTCTCCACCAAGTGTAGTAAATGTCAGCACAGCCGCCAGCGCCAAAAACGGAGTAAAGTAGAAGATATACGGACGGAACCGTCCTTTCTTCGTATTTGTCCTTTCCGCGATCGCGCCGAACATGGGGTCATTTATAGCGTCCCATATCCTGGCGATCACCATAATAGCCGATACCACTGCCGGCGTCAGACCGACTACGTCTGTATAGAAGATCGAGAGATAACTTCCCATAAATGTATTTGTCAGGTTGCTGGCGAAATCGCCCATTCCATAGGCGAACAGGGTTTTCTTACTAAGCCTCCCTGCAGAAGCTGAGGTATTCTTACTCATTCTTTTTTTACCTCCCAGTATAGTAGTCTGGTCTCGGAAACTCAAATTCCTTGAATTTCCTGACTTTTCTCAAATCAAAATTAATAGTTTCACCCCTAT
>CALWFV010000076.1 GCA_944377745.1 uncultured Mediterraneibacter sp.
ATAAGAACCTCTTTTCTCATTGTTTTTAGTATATCTTATTAGCCACTTCTGTTACAACTTTATTATAGCACTTCAGGGAAGCCGGCACGGCTTATGTGCCAGAGGACTTAAGCCCTCATAAAATGCGTCATACCGCTGCAATGGAGTTACTTACGGCGGGAGTCGATCTCATTTATATAAGAGATCTTCTGGGGCATTCCAGTGTAACCACCACTGAAATCTATGCACGGACCGATGCCCGGCTGAAGAGGAAGGCTATCGAAGCCGCGAGTAAAGAAATCGTTCCAGAAGAAGAGGCTCAATGGGATCTTGATACAGATTTGCGAGACTGGCTTAAAGGATTCAATAGGGCTTAATGCTTAAATATTATGTAAAGAAATCGGGGCTCAATTCGCTGTAATTACTGAGTTGAGCCGCCATTTCTTTACATAACGTAACTCTTTACATAAGCCTTCACGGCAACATCAAGAAGCGGTTCATCCCTCCCGGCAAGCACGATTCCCAGAAGCATGACAAAGGACAGCCCCGCATAAGGCATAACCGCCCACGCGAATTCGGCCACCGTAATCTCTGATGCAGAATACAAATACAGATTCTGCGGATTTCCGATCGGCGTTGCCATACTGCCCAGGTTCGCCGCAATCGTCTCCAGCACCACCAGCCGCAAGATCCGTTTCGTCTTTCCGCTCATGCGGAACACAAGGATTGTGAACGGAACAAACGTGATCAGACTTACATCATTGGTGATAACCATGCTGCTGAAAAAACACAGCAGAACCATAACAGCTGAAATCCCCTTGAAACTGCCTGCCCTTTTCAGCAGAAACTGACCCATGATCGCAAAGACTCCGATAGATTGAACCCCAGCAACAATGATCATCAGGCAGAACAGCAGCGCTATCGTACGGTAATCCGGGTAGGTCAGATATACTGCGTCCGGAGGCACCGCGAATGTCGACAGTACCGCCAGCATAAACGCCACGCAGAAAACAGTTTCGTTTTTAAACATTATCTTCAACATCCTCATAATAGACTCCATTCTGCCGCCTGACGGCGGCCTGCCGGGCCAGATCGATCACCCGCCAGAACAAACAGACCTATTATATATCGCTCTGCAGATCAAATCAACAGAAAAAGCTGAACATTTTCATACTCTCCCCGTAAGAATACGCCCGCTTTTTGTGTCTGTCGTGGTGCTGCGTCATAAGAAGCATCCGAACAAGATACATTGATAAAACGCACAGGAGCTGCAGTGATCTCTTTCAATCACCCAGCTCCTGCCGCGTTTCTGCTTACTTTTTCGTTTACCCATGCTGATGAAGATACTTCTCTCTCGTAGCCATCCCTCCCCGGATGTGCCGCTCCGACTTATTCATATCCAGCACCTTACGTGCTTCCCGGGCCAGGGATGGATTAATCTGAAGGAGCCGTTCGGTGACATCCTTATGTACCGTACTCTTACTGATCCGAAACTGCTTCGCTGTCTGCCTCACCGTCGCGCCATTTTCTATGATATAATTCGCAATCTCCACGGCTCTTTCCTCAATATAATCTTTCAAAAAAATCCCCCTGCAAACATCGTTTTTACAATGTATGCAGGGGAAAAGAAAGTCATGCTCATTTAACACTACTTTAGCGTCTGTATCTCCACCCGTATTCTATTTTCAGTCTTTCATAAATCTCGAACGCAACCGGGCAGACCTCAATCACATCCAGAACACTGTAAAGGCTCGCCCATCTGTCCGGCTGATCTGTATACGGATATTTCTTACAGCTTTCCGGTCTGCAGTCACCCACACAGCATTTTCCGTCCGCTCCCAGGAAATCACAGGGTACATTTTTTGTCTGATATCCACTTTCCTTATCGCCTTCCACCAGATATTTTTCAATAAACTGCTCTTTTGTCAGTCCCATATGCTCCGCATCTCGGACAAGATCTTCTTCCGGAATACTCCCATGGTACATCTTGCAGCAGTTCCTGCATCTGCTACAGTCGTATCCGGAGAATAACTCTTTATGCAGCCTGTAGAACCGCTCGTCCAGTTCTTTATCCTCTGCATTCCCTTTCAGATAAATTCGCAATTCATAATTTTCATTTCTTTTTCTTTGCTTCAAATTTTATCTTTCTCGGTGCAATCATTTTCGTTCTCCCTTCGTTTATCTAAATTCATGCGGGCTTTCTCACTTATTTTTCCCACAGCATTTCTTATACTTCTTTCCACTTCCGCACGGACACGGATCGTTCGGATATATCTTTTTAACACGAGTCACCGTTTCCGCAGTACCCGCCGCCGGAACGATCTTCGGCATCCTCCTCTCCGTCAGCGGTAGATACTTGTCTGTCATTTCATTTGCAGTGTGTCCTCTGTGAAGCAGCATCCTTGTGTTGTTATTAACTTCCTGTATCACAGTCGCAAACTCCTGCAGCGCCTCTTCCGTATCGAATATAATTTCTTGTTCCTGGAAAATATCCATAATATCTGACAGTCCCGCACCCATGGAGATACATCTCCAGAGGACTTTCAACAGTTCTTCAATGTACTCCGCCTGCAGATGTAACGTTTCCGACAGAAATCTCCTGAGCTTTCTGTATGACTGGTCTTTTGCAGGATACCCCTTCTCCGTATAATCCAGGATTTCCCCTGCCTCCGGAATATAGAAGTCAGCATCACCCTGCCTCTGCTCGACCTTCAGATAAATCTCATTCTCCAGTGCATCTTTTTTAATGATCTTATTATCCCTGAGAATGCACGGATTCTCTTCCTCCGGCACCTTTTGGAAAACCTCTATGAAATCCTCCCGGCTTACAGTACTATGCCCCAGCGCATTACGGTACATCCTCCGCACGATCCGCACAGGCGCGGTCCCGTAAAATATACCCACAATCCGCAGGCAGCGATACATCCATGAAACTTCCCGGCGCGTCTTCTGATATTCCGGCGTATTGATCTTTGCATATGCCTCTGCTGCTTCCTTCGGGACTTCTACAAAATCATCTTCATATAACACAATATACATCAGGTCATAAAGCTTCTCCAGCAGTTCCAGTTCCCGTTCGTCAGGAGCATAACATCCCCCTTTTCGATCGCATTCTCAAAAGCACTGATCTCATCCTCACTCAAAATCAGAAGACGCTTTTTCATCACAGTGGGGAGCAGGATCTGATTTTTGATCTTTTCTGCAAGTTCGTCTTTCTTCAGGGACTTATACCGCGCCACGCCTTCCCGTTCTGCCAGTTCTCTTAACTCGTTCACTGTCAGTTCAAGCAGTCCCTCCTTTATCGTCGGATTTCGCGAAGGCAGTTCTGTCACCGGGCTTTCCTGCTTCATCCGGACCGCTCCATTCCCCTCTGACTGCTCCATATTCTGTAACATTTTTCTCATCTGTCCGACATCAGCATCTTCGCCGGAAGTATCATCGTCTATTAAGTCATATAATTGACTTCTCAGATCTTCCGAACCATTTTCCAGAAGCACGTACCTCAGCATGTCCGCAAAGTCTTTCAGCATGGTATTGGTCGATTTTGCATTCCTCTCCGTCCTGCTGACCGGATTTTCCGCGCACTGCAATCCAGTTTCTCCGCCATCCATCCCCGCCTTCAGTTCTTTATGGCTTCTGTAGTCCGGTTCTCCGGAACTGGTGGCAAATCGTTCCTGCAGTTTGCAGTTCAGAGATTCCATATCCATCCATCTGTATAAATCTCCGTCTTCTATGCGAAAGGTAAACTTATCTTCTTTTCGGAACAGGTCGTCGATATATGTATCCGGCGCGCACATAAAGTCAAAATTGAATTTTCTGACCTGCCGTTCGCCTTCCCGCCATTCACGTATATGCACCTGTGTCTGATAGAATTCAAACTCATACCTGTCCGAATCCCCTTGCTCCATCATTTCGTCCAGAAGGATACTGAGCTGCGCAAACGTGATCCCTCCCGGGATCATGCATCTCTTCCATACCGGTGGTTTTGTTTTCTTGATCACAATTTTTAACTGATATACATTCATGTTCATTCCCCACAACACTGTGCCAGCCCGGCATATTCCGGAACCGATTTTTCTGCATTATAAAATCTCCTGCAGATATTGTACACTATCCGCAGGAGATTTTCCTCTTTTTCTTTAAAGATGATATTGGGAACAGCAGATATTTTGTCCCCGGCATCACAGCTGTCCATCTTTAGAAAATATGGTAATTCACAACCAGTGCCGCAAACACGATGGAAACCATCGACAGCAGCTTGATCAGGATATTGATGGACGGTCCTGACGTATCCTTGAACGGATCCCCCACGGTATCGCCGACGACTGCCGCTTTATGGCACTCGCTGCCTTTTCCGCCGTGTTTTCCGCCCTCGATATACTTCTTCGCATTATCCCATGCGCCGCCTGAATTGGCCATAAAGATCGCCATCAGGAATCCGGTCGCCGTGGATCCGGTAAGAAGTCCGATCACACCGTTATATCCCAGGATCAGTCCGGTCACTACCGGAGTGATGATCGCAAGGAGCGTAGGAAGGATCATTTCATGAAGACTCGCCTTTGTACAGATATCAACGCAGGTCTCGTAATCCGGATCTGCTTTCCCCTGCATCAGGCCCTTGATCTCTTTGAACTGACGTCTTACTTCAACAACGATACTCTGTGCCGCACGTCCCACGGAATCCATTGTCAGAGCCGCGAATACGAAGGGCAGGCAGGCTCCGATAAAGATACCTACGAGCACGGTCGGATTCATGACGCTCATATCAAGCGCCACGGACTCTCCGCCAACTTCCTGTACCTTCTCCACATAGGAAGCGATAAGAGCCAGAGCTGTCAGTGCAGCGGATCCGATCGCGAATCCCTTTCCGGTAGCAGCCGTTGTATTTCCAAGGGAATCCAGAGCATCCGTACGTCTTCTCACGTCTTCCTCGAGTCCGGCCATCTCTGCGATACCTCCCGCATTATCCGCGATCGGTCCATATGCATCTGTTGCCAGTGTGATTCCCAGAGTTGACAGCATACCTACTGCTGCCAGCGCGATTCCATAAAGACCTCTTGTGGACTCAACAAAACCACCGGAGAAAGCATAAGCCGCCATAACGCAGATCGCGATAATGATGATCGGAACTGCTGTGGAGAGCATTCCGAGACTCAGACCGCCGATGATCAGCGTTGCAGAGCCTGTCTCTGATTTATCAGCCAGATTCTGCGTCGGTTTATATGTATCGGATGTAAAATACTCGGTGAAAAATCCGATCAGCACACCAGCAAGCAGTCCGGCAAGGATTGCAAAGTAAACACCGATAAAGTCTCCCCCAAGGATAAACCACACGATCGGGAAGGCAATGACCGCAATGAGGAGCGCGCTTGTATTTGTTCCTCTTCTGAGCGCTTTCAGAAGGGTGCTCTGGTCTGTACTCTCTCCCGTCTTTACAAGGAGCGATCCCAGAATAGACGCCAGGACACCGATCGCTGCAAGAAGCATCGGGATTGCAACCGCGTTCGCGCGGTCAACAGACTCTATCTTATTAAATGCGATAACTCCGAGTGAGCACGCTGACAGGATGGAACCCACATATGATTCATAAAGGTCTGCGCCCATTCCGGCAACATCTCCCACATTATCGCCCACGTTATCCGCGATAACAGCCGGGTTTCTCGGATCGTCTTCCGGAATTCCCGCCTCAACCTTACCTACAAGGTCCGCGCCGACATCCGCCGCTTTTGTATAAATGCCTCCTCCGACACGGGCAAACAATGCCATGGACGAAGCTCCCATTCCAAATGTAAGCATCGTGCTTGTCACGTCCTCCAGCGGAAGCTTAAATACCAGCTTCAGAAGCAGATACCAGATCGAAATATCCAGAAGCCCAAGTCCTACAACCGTAAATCCCATGACTGAACCAGCTGAAAACGCTACATTCAGTCCCTTGTTCAGGCTCTTCTGGCATGCCGCAGCTGTTCTCGCATTTGCGCGAGTTGCGATCTGCATCCCCACAAATCCTGAAAGGCCTGAGAAAAATCCTCCGGTCACAAATGCAAACGGAACATACGGTGTCAGGAACCCTGTGATCGCCATGATCAGAAGGATCACGAACATGATCGCGAAAAATCCGATCAGGATCTTATACTGGCGTCTCAGGTACGCCATTGCCCCCTGATGGATCGACGCAGAAATCTTTTTCATCGTGTCGTTTCCTTCTGGAAAGCGTAGAACTTTCTGCGCCCTGCTCGCCACAAACAGGAGTGCGATAATGGAGCCGCATAGTGTCAGTAGTGCCAATTCATTATCCATTTGTCTCTCCTCCATTCTGTTTTCAGAGTGCATAAAACACTCTTTTAGAATTTTATGTATACGTGAATCATTATAACACCTTTATAGAAATTTTAGTATATTTTTCCGAATAATTTTTATTTTTAATTACATTTTTATACACATTTCTATCCATTTATTTCCTTTTGCGGAATCCTTTCCGTCATTTTGCTTTATTAGCGTCAGCAAAGCCTTGCCGGGCTTATCGCTCAAAAAGGGGCTGTCGGTTAATACCGATTTTTAGTCCCTGACATACAAGGAAGAGGCAATCCCAGAGTATTCGGGCTT
>CALWFV010000077.1 GCA_944377745.1 uncultured Mediterraneibacter sp.
AAGATCTTACTCTCCCATTCCATATTTGTACACTGTTCTCCGTCAATATCATCCAGCCTTAGCAAAACCCGCCTTGTCTCCTCTCCCGCACGACGCTGTACATAGAAATAATAAGGCAGTATCACCTCGCCTTTCCGGTTCGGCTCAGGAAGGATTTTTTTATTTTTCATATCCGCTCTTGCCTCTTCATAGCGTTTTCTCCGTACTGCGTCTGACGGGAGATCATCTTCAAAACTGCATGTCGTATTTCTGGCAAGCATATCGTGAAAAGCAGGGTCGCAGAGCTGAAGAAAATGGACCGTTTTTCCCGCTGACGGAGCGCCTACGAAAATGACGCTTAATACCGGACAGCAGCCCGCATGGATTGGCAGGACCTCTTTGGTCTTTCGGGAAACTTTGAGGTATGCCAGATGTCCGTCTCTGGTTTTAAGCGCTATGGGGAAATTCCCTGTCTCGTCAAATACAGGGATCACTCCTTCCATATCCAGTGTAAGAAAGTCTTCCTCGTCCCGGCCGTCAAGCCCCCATACATCCAACGTCTGTTTTCCTGTCATCAGATTCTCATCTGCAAAGAGAATATCATCTTCTTCCAGCGGATTCCCCTCGCTGTCGCAGAGTTTCTGATATGAGATTTTTGACTTCCCGTCGATCAAAAAGGTATCCAGCCACGCACGCCATTTTTGTGATAACTTTTTCATTTTTCTCCTCCTGTCATGTACTCCAGAATCTCTTTTGCCATCTGACCTGCATATGTGCTGCGGATATCGCCGCTCACATTGTCAAAACAGACCGTTACACTATACGGACATTTCTCATCCGTCAGTCCTCCAGTGGTCCACACAGTATAGCAGTCTGAAAGATTGCCTTCCTCGTCAGTTTTCTGTGCGGTTCCGGTTTTTGCCGCAAACCCGTTCATTCCAAAATCTGTCCCCGTTCCGTAAAAAGTTACTCCAAGCATCATCTTTTTTACCGTATCAGCTGTCATTTCATTGCAGACTTCATACGACTTCCCGCTCAGACAGCTTCGCATATCATCATCCGGGGATGCCGATCTTTTCTGTATCACCACCGGCTCCTGCAGTCTTCCCGAATTAAGCAGGGCATTGGTACACAGATTCAAGCCGATCGGAGTGATACTGCAGTTTCCCTGCCCGATCGCACCCAGCAGATATTCAATTTCCGATGCATCTTCACCTGAAAAAGTCTGGTCCCAGTACGAAAACTGTTCAAAACTTATGGTCGTATCAAACCCCCAGTTTTTCAGTCTCTCTGCAAGCTTGTCTTTCGGGAGCTGTTGGAGCAGACTTATAAAGTATCCGTTACAGCTGTACGCTATCGCTTTCGCCATATCCATTCTTCCGTGATATACATTTCCGGCACAGGAGATCCGATAATCTCCTTCTTCTGTATGGAAGATATGATTTTCCGCTGTGCAGTCATATTCATAAGACGCCAGATCCGGATCAATACTCAGCGCCGCAGCAACAAGTATGATCTTCATCGTCGATCCCGGGCTGTAAAGTCGACTGAATATATTGCTTATCCCCTCCTCTGTTTCATCAGGAAGGTCAGTTGGCAGAGAAACTGCCGCCAGTATCTCGCCTGTCCTCCAGTTTGAAACTACAGCCGCTGCGTTTTCCATCCCATTTCCTTTCAGCAGACTGTAGATAAAAGTCTGAAGCTCTTTATCAATTGTCAACTGGACATTTCCTCCCACCCTGGCTTCGCCCGGATGCAGCAGTCCCTTTAAATCCAGACGTTCATCACCATATCCGAACAGTTCAGGAGCCATCCCCCATATTGTCATCCTGGATGCGTATGTATGTTCCAGATCAGGGCCGAAGAGACTTTCCATTGATTCCTGTTCTTCCTGATCTCCGTTCCATTCCATCCCTCCGTCTGTCCCCCGGACAATGACGTTTCCATTACGGTCATACACTGTCCCCATCTGATACTGGTCCGAAAGTCTGATCAGCAGCCCCGCATCTCCCACCGCTTCAACATTTCCTTTACAGATCCTCCCCACAAACAAGGCGACGAGAAGCAGCAGGACTACGGCATAAATTCTTCTTTCAGTTTGCATATACCGTTTTTTCTTCTGATAAAGCATGTCTCCTCCCCCTTTCGTATATTCCGCAGTGGACTGCTGTCAGAGCTGCAAGCATTATATTTACAGCGCTTCCCTCTGATACAAAGGGCATTCCAATCCCCGCCGTAATGCTGCTGCCCAGATTTGATCCGATGTGGATGAGTATAATACTCCCGATGATCAGCGCACAGCAGAGATTCAATATATAGTCATAAAGACTATCCGCAGGACATCCTGCCAGCAGCGCTTTTACATACAAAATGCCGATCAACAGGATCAGTGTGGCAAACACAAGCGAATATTCCAGCATCAGCGCGACAAAAGCGTGATCCGTATTCAACGTAGGATAAATGGACACTGGTATGCTTCCAAGTCCGTTTCCCCAGAATCCTGTCCGCGGAAGGTTTCGGAAAACATAAAGAACGGATTCAGCCTTTCCCGCCAGGGGATCTTCTGGCGTTATCTCACTCAGATGTATCCAGATATATATCCTCTCTTGTATATGTCCAATCATAATACCGGACAGCAGCACCCCCACCCCACAGGCTGCTGTATACAACAGCTTGGTCCCGAAATTCCTCGACCTGATATAAAACAACATCGTCGATGTAATTCCCACGACCAGCAGCAAACCAAATTCATTGCATATTACACAGCCTGCGTAAAGTATAAATATGTATCCGAGAAACAATGCCAGGTTTAACGGCATGCTTCTGACGCTGCCGTGAAGATACCTGCTCTCCTCTCTTGCCAGAAAAAAAGCCGCCGCAAAAGGATATCCGGCCAGAACAACCGCAAATATAAGGATCCCGAAAAAAGAAATATATGCGCCGTTGGATTCTTCACCGCTGATCCTCGTAATAAAAAGGACGGCCGGCAGCGCTGCTGCAATGATCAGGTTCACAATCTTCAACTGATATATACGTGTAAAACGGACTGTAACATACACAAGCCCGAATACGATGAGCATCAGGATAACATCTTCAAAATATTGTTTTGAATGCGATACCTCGTCCACAGTTTCTGTTTCCACCTGATTCATCCGGTATGCCAGCGATGCGCCCGCATTTGCAAGGATCAGCGCCGCTGTACCGCAGGAATATAAATTTTTCTTTTTTCTTCCGGCAAATGTCATCACTGTTTCCGCTGCCAGCAGTACAAGCACTGTAAGGAGATAAAAGGACTTCATTTCTGCTGTTGCAGTAAGCCCGCTGTATAACGTCCAGCAGGCAACAGCAGCTGCGAATCCAAAATACAGTAATAACATCGTCAATTCACCTGCCTTTTCTGAATATGAGCTTTGCCTCATTTGCAAAGACTTCCATATGATCGCGGATTATGATCTGTCTGTTCTGATCTTTGTAATAGACATATCCATTGATCTTTACCCGCCCCTTCAGCACTGTCAGCAATACTTTATCAGGCATTACATTCAGATATAAT
Organism: uncultured Mediterraneibacter sp.; assembly: GCA_944377745.1. Classification (GTDB taxonomy): domain Bacteria; phylum Bacillota; class Clostridia; order Lachnospirales; family Lachnospiraceae; genus Mediterraneibacter. Next base: position 3,533 of record CALWFV010000077.1, read on the forward strand.
CGGATACTTTTCTTTGTGTTCAATACAATATCATCCAACAGCACGTTACTGCCCAGATAGAAACTCCCCTCCGGTAATGAAGCTTCATCCAGATATCTGCGGAATAAGAGCATCCGGCTCAGCCTGATTCCTGATGTCGGTTCTATCCGTTGACACCGGAGCGTCCAGATGTCTTTTCCCATTTTTTCTTCCCCATCTTCTTTTCTCAGATAAAAGTACAGAAATACGATTATAATGACCAGAAACAGAAAGGCTGCCAACTGAAAATAAACCGTTTTCATCTTTCGCATCCCTCCCCGTGTCATCATAACAGCAACAGGAATCTTTCAGCCGCACATGGGATATTCCTGACTGTTCCAGTAATGATCCCTGGCTCTCATTGCCCCGTCATCCAGTTCAAAATATTTTTGTTCTTCCAGAGTACAGCCCAGATTCCATGTCAGATCGATATGCCAGTATGTACCATCCGCACGTTGAATGATATTCCAAGCGTGCCCGCCAAAATACCGGCCGTTCGCCTCGCCGCTTACAGTCATTACCGGGATCTGCAGTTTTCTGAGAATATAGGTCAGCGCTCCGGCAAACCCGGCGCATACCCCATCCCCCCGTACAAGACACTCCAATGTATATGCATACTTCGGATAATCCCCATTATTCGTATCTTCTGTATAATGATAAACTTTTGCCAGATAAGCGCATATTCTTCTGACTATATCGTCATCTGTTATTTTGTCTCCATACATACAGATTTCTATGATCCGTTCCGTTTCCCGCTCTATATTCTGCAGCCTTTTCTTTATACATTCATAGCTCCCATGATATCTCGCATAAAGTATGGTCTCCCTGCCTTTCTTATCCACATATGCAGACGAATATGTACTTCTTTCATAATCCCATACCAGTTTCATCTGGGGATAATCACAGCACAAAGCGTAATACAATGGAAGGAGCTCCTGGATATCATTCAACTGCAGTCTTATTTCTGACGCCATATGACTGAGTCCCTCCAACAGCCGCATATAGGCTTGCTGAAGCCTTTCATTAAGATTGTGATATGAGCCCAACGGAAGATCCGGCTCGATTTTTATCAGACTTTCCATTTCATCCGCCCCCTTTCACTCTTCGGAAAAACCGCTCCCAATATTGCGGCATCACGGCATTTATAAGACAGTACTGACGCATCCGGATACCTTTCTCTTACCTCTTTGATACAGTGTTCACAACCGTTCATCCCACCTGCCAGGATCACTGTCCCCGGTCTTTCATACCCGTATTGTCCGGCTTTTTCCAGTAATTTATCATCTGCCGAGAAAATCATTTCCATTATTTCACTGATCATCCTGTTGTAGTCTTCCCTGAAAATCCTCAGCAAGTATCTGACATTATCCTTTGGTGACCGGAAAATAAACTCGTCCGTTTTCAGCCGGTTCTTTCCCATCCGGAGTTTTGCATTTTCCGACCTGTCTTTCAATGCACAGATGCTTCGCATATCTCCCGTAATATCACCTTTTACCCGTGCGAGCTTGTCCATATAGTATCTCAACATTTTTTCCGTGAGAGTGTCGCCTCCGACCGGAATGCAATGGCAAAGCGCTGCTTTAACCCTGCTTTCATCGACCCGTACCATAGTAATATCAGTATTATTTTTATGTATGTCGATCACCCGGACTAATCCATTTCTTACTGATCCTTTATTTTGAAAACAATGGTAGCGCACCACAGCCTCTGCCTCACTGATCATATCCCCGGCAGCAATATTTTCATTCTCGGCTCTCCTCCTCAAATCCTGTTTATACTGCCACGCTGCACTTGCCGGATACACCAGTACCGCCTGCTTTTTCCGACGGTCAGAACATTTTTCCTCCCCCTGAAGGATTCGGGATATATTCAGCTTTGTATTATAGGCTGACATACGCTTTCCCGATGAAGTATACTGTACCGCAAAGTATTCATCATATTCTTCGAACATTTTTCTCTCCATGTGTTAAATTTCCATCCAAACATTACCTACTACTATGATAGTTTATACAGCAATAAAAAAAAGCATCAGCTTTGCAACTGATGCCATAAAATATGCAAGAGGACTTTCGCCTATTTCAATTTTAATCATAAATCAAATTTTTTCCAAATATTCCGCAGGTACCATGATCGTAAGCCACACCCCATTTACCGACCGATAGAATCTGAATCCTTTCCGATACATTTCTCCGCTTTTTACTTTATAGACCACCGGTTTCCCATGCCGGCTTCCCACCTTTTCCGCAGTATCCCTATCTGGCGATAAATGAACCTGCATTCGATTTCCCGGTTTCAAACCGGTCTTATCGATAGAATCTACATACTTTTCTGCTGTTCCATGCCAGAGGATTTCGGGCGGTTCCACCGGTTGCAGACCAAGATCGACATGAATGGAATGACCTTGATTCGCCCGTATCTTCGTACCATCCTCATTAAATGAATATCTCTGTTTCGAATCTGTCCGTACGATCTCATCCAGAATTTCTCTGTTAAACTTATTGTTTCTGGCAATTCCCGCTATAAGTTCATCCACATCCGCCCACCCATGTTCATCTAAAGTAATCCCTATCACTTCCGGTCTATGTCTTAAAATCATCGACATATATTT
>CALWFV010000078.1 GCA_944377745.1 uncultured Mediterraneibacter sp.
GCTTTGCCCTCCACCCGGCCGCCGTTCCGCTTCGCGTGGCCGTACTCCAGCAGATGGGCCAGCTGGTAGCGGTTTTTGGAATGGACCGTCAGCGTCAGGCTGCTGGATGTCTCTTTTGTCTTCTTCACCGCCCAGCTTTTGGCGTAGTCCCCGGTATCCTTCGGGGCATTGGCACGGATCTCCTTTTTTACCGTCTCCCCGGCATCCCTGACCGCCTGCTTTACATCCTCGGCAGCCAGATCCGCGTATTCCTCCAAAGTCTCCATAACAGCGTCCGCCAGATCCCCGATCTGCACGGTCTGTCCCATAGTCACCGCCTCGCTTTCTCACACCGGAACTTCAGCGCTTTCTTCTTATAGTTCATGTGGTCCACAGCCGCGATGTTGTAGATTTCCCCTTGAAACAGGATACGGAACCCGTCCGGTGTTGCCTCCGCCGCCTGTTTACAAAAACGGACAGTAAAGGCAATGTCAGATTCCGCAACCGTCAATCCGGCTGTTGCCTTTTCCTGCCCGCCTTCCCCGCTGACTGTGGCATGGCAGGTGTAATAATCCTCCCAGATATTCCTTCGGTTTCCGATATCGTCCGCGACTACGTAGTTTTTCTGGAAGGTCACTTTCACATTCAGAAGGGCAATCTCCATCAGAACCCCTCCTTCCGGCTTCCGAAGAGTAGCGCCCTAAGCGTCAGGTTTCTTCACCTTCCGCACCCGTTCATTGATATCCGCGATACACCGGTCCGTTGGAATCCGATATTTCAAAAGCTTCGCCTGCATACTGTCCGGATCCATCGGCTTTCCATATGGCTCACGGACGTCCCCAAACGGAATCGGCTTAGAATGAAACTCCATAGACAGCTTCGGATATTTCAGGTCTTTCCGATGGGCGATAAAAAAGACGCGCTCCCTTTTCTGAGGCACGCCCATCCTCGCCGCGTTGAACAGAAATATCTGCACCGTATACCCGGCATCGTCAAATCCCTTCACGATCTGGTTGACCCAGCCCTTGGCGTTTCCCAGGATGATCCCCTTTACATTCTCTCATTTTCCATGATTTCGGCCTCTGCCTTCTCCACCCCCGCTCTTTCAGCATCCAGAGTGATAATCAGCTTCCCGTCCTCACAGACAACCGAGATATAATCTCCAATTTCAAACCCCAGCTCCCTCAGCCACATTCCCTTCAGCATGATCGTCGGCGTTTCCTGATATTTATAGCCGCTCTGCCCATAAACCTTGATACTTCTTTTCTTTGCCATAGATTGTCTCCTTTTCGTGATTGTCATTGACTGTCCATTGACACTCTGCTTCATTTCTACAAGTCAAATCACCGGCTCCACCTCCCTTCAGCGATTTCAGGCAAGAAAAAAGCTGCCAATGCTTTTACGCATCAGCAGCTCATCGCTTTCTGTTCGGTGTTCTATTTTTAGTTCTGATTCTTCTTAGCGTCCTTGATACGATAGTAATCTTCCAGATCCACATCGATCCTGACTTTCGTATCCGGTTTTCGGTTGCTCAAGAGGCACACAGTCTCCACATGCACTGTCTCACAAAACTGATCCACCGCCGTCATCTTCTCCACCCGGTACCCGGCGATCTGCATCATCTCCAGATCCCGTGCCAGGCTGGTCATCTTACAGGAAATATACACGATCCGGTCCACACCGTAGCTCAGGATCTTCGGCAGAGCCTTCGGATGGATCCCGTCCCGGGGCGGATCCAGCACGATCACATCCGGTTTCTCCTCCAGTTTATCCAGCACCTGAAATACATCGCCTGCTATGAATTTACAGTTGGAAATGTCGTTCCTTGCAGCATTTTCTTTTGCAGCCTCTACTGCTTCTTCGACAATCTCCACACCGACCACCTGTTTTGCAACCGGAGCCAGCACCTGGCTGATCGTCCCAGTCCCACTGAACAGGTCGAACACTGTCATATCATGGATATCGCCGATATACTCCCGCACTGTCTCATACAGCACCTCCGCTCCTCTTGTGTTGGGCTGAAAGAAAGAAAACGGCGTGATCTTGAACTCCAGTCCAAGCAGCTTTTCATAAAAATAGTCCTGTCCGTAAAGGATGCGCGTCTCGTCACTTTTCACCACGTCTGCGAGCGAATCATTTAAAATATGCAGGATTCCCACGATCTTCCCTTCCAGTTCAAGTTCAAGGAGTTCCTTCACCAGCGGCTCAAGATCATGCTCCTCCTGAGTGGTCGTCACCAGGCTGACCAGGATCTCCCCTGTCGTATCGCCCCTCCTCAGAAGGAGATGACGCAGGTATCCCACATGCTGCATCTTCTTATAATAGCTGACGTTCCTCTGTTTAAAATATTCCAGCACACAAACAAGGATCCGGTTCATATCCTCATGCACCAGGCGGCAGTCCGCCGCAGTCAGGACGTCATAGGTGCTTCCTTTCTTGTGGAGTCCCAGTGACAGCGGGCCGTCCTTATATTCGTCCCCGAAAGAAAACTCCATCTTATTCCTGTAGCCGAACTCCTTCGGGCTGGATTTCACTCCTTCGAAGACATACTCTCCCTGTACTGCCTCGTCCATGATCCTGCGGATCTGCCCCTCTTTCATCTTCACCTGTTCCTCATAGGGCATGGTCTGATACATGCATCCCCCACATTCCGGGAAGATACTGCACACCGGCTCCCTGGTCTCCAGCGGAGACTTCTCCAGCACCTCAAGCAGACGACCTTCCGCCTTTCCCTTTTTAAATTTATTGATCACGAACCGGATCTTCTGCCCCGGGATTCCGTTCTTCACAACGACGTCCTTATCTTCTTCCAGAATATGCACGATCCCCTTGTTCGGGAAATCCACCCGCTCTATGATTCCTTCATAAACTGTTCCTTTTTTCATCTTCTCCTCCAAATTGTCAGACAAATTTCTCACTCGGTGCCCGGCAAATGGTGCTGCGTGCCAGTGGCACGCGTCCAGCACTGACCGCAGCGGAGCGAAGACCTGCTCGTGCAAGCACGGCATCCGCTTGCCGGGCTTATCACGCATGAAAACAGGCAGGGTGCAGTTCCTCGCCACATCCTGCCTGTTATTTAATTCATACGACCTTTCCTATACCTGATCATCCTCACTGAAGTAATCGTCGAAATCATCATCAAAATCGTCCTCGAAGTCTTCCAGATAATCCGGTGTGAAGAAGCGGTATACCGCGTATGCGATAGCCGCTACTGCTGCCACTGCCCCGATGATAGCGAGGACCCAGATCACAGTATTTTTCTGCTTCTCTGCTTCGTTCCTGTGAAGAAGTTCCGTCAGTTTAGATTCAGCGATCATATCTTCTATTTTTTTGTTCATATCTACACGTCCTTTCCCCACCCCTCGGGCGGCGGTTACTTTCTGTTATTATACCACTATCATTTTCAATTTACTACTAATTTATGCCAAAATCTTAATAAGATTCTAAGTTAAAGTCCCCTTCTATGCCACAAAATCCCGACATTCATAACAGACGCGGCTCAGGAAACCTTCACCAGTTTCGCGAACATGGCGAACATCTTGCGCACTCCCGCACTGTCGAATTCAACGGTCACCTCGTAATCCCGGCCGCCCTCTTTGATCTCCAGCACGGTCCCCTCGCCGAACTTCACATGCCGCACCCGGTCGCCCACTCCGTAGGAAAGTTTTCCGCCTTTTCCCGCAGTGAGCTGACTTCCCTTCTGCAGGGCGGAAAACGGCTGCTTTCCAGTTCCCTTTCCAAGGTCTCCTGCAGTTCCTGACGTACCGGATGCAGCACCGGAACCGCAGCCGCCGAACTGAGCCGCAAAAGGCTGCGCCCGAAACGCCTGCTTTGCATGGGAATATGTATTCTGCACCGGGATCTCGGTTCCTTCCTCGATCTTTCTGTTCCCGGTGTCGATCAGCTCCATCGGGATTTCCTTCACGAAACGGGACAGCTTATTGTACTGGGTCTCCCCCCGTACCATCCGTCTTCTCGCGCAGGTCAGGGTCAGCTCCTGCTCGGCACGGGTAATCCCCACATAGCAGAGCCGCCTCTCCTCCTCCAGATCCTCATTATCATCGGATGTGATGGTCATATAGCTCGGGAACAGACCGTCCTCCATCCCGGCGAGATATACATGGGGGAACTCAAGCCCCTTTGCGCTGTGGAGCGTCATGAGGACTACATAATCCTGGTCCTCCTCCAGGCTGTCGATGTCCGCGACCAGAGCCACCTCCTCAAGGAAACCGCTTAAGGTCGGCTCTTCATCCCTGTCCTGGCAGTCCTCTTCATACGCAGCCGCCTTGTTGAGCAGCTCGTCGATGTTCTCGATCCTTGACTCCGCCTCCACTTTGTCCTCCGCCTCAAGGCTCTCGATGTACCCTGTCTTCTCTATGATCTCTCTCAGAAGATCCGTGATGCTCTCCTGTCCCATCCTTCCCTTGAAATACTCGATCAGCGCGGCAAAAGAATCCAGCTTCGAGGCGCTCCTTCCCACTCCCGGGATCATCTCCGGAGCCATCAGCGCCTCATAGAATCCAATGCCCCTCTCGGTCGCGGATTCCTGGATCCGGTTGATGGTGGTAAGACCGATTCCCCGTTTCGGGACATTGATGATCCTCCGCACGGCCAGATCGTCCTGTCCGTTGTCCACCGTCTTCAGGTACGCGAGAAGATCCTTGATCTCCCTTCTCGCATAGAAGTTGATCCCTCCCACGATCTTATATGGAATGTTCATGGCGATAAACTTCTCCTCAAAGAGACGGGACTGGGCATTGGTGCGGTAAAGGACGGCATTGTCGTTGTAGGACGCTCCCTCCCTCACTTCTCTCCTGATATCCTCGGCGATGAACTCCGCCTCGTCATAGGCGGTGTCAAACTGTCTCAGATGAACCTTATCCCCTTCTCCGTTGTCTGTCCACAGCGTCTTCTCCTTGCGCCCTTTGTTGTGGCTGATCACGCCGTTTGCCGCGTTCAGGATGTTTCCTGTGGACCGGTAATTCTGCTCCAGCTTGATAACCCGGGCGTCCGGAAATTCATGTTCAAAGTCCAGGATATTGCGGATATTTGCTCCACGGAATTTATAGATAGACTGGTCGTCGTCACCCACCACGCACAGATTCTTGTATTTTCCGGCAAGCAGGCTGACCAGACGGAACTGTACTGTGTTCGTGTCCTGATACTCGTCCACCATGATATAGCGGAAACGCTCCTGATAATACTCCAGCACATCCGGCTGTGTTTCCAGAAGCTGCACGGTCTTTACAAGAAGATCGTCAAAATCCAGCGCATTGTTTGACTTTAACTGCGCCTCGTACTCCCGATAGACCTTTGCGATCTTCTGTCTGCCGAAATCCCCGCCTGCGTTCAGTTCGAACTCATCGGGCAGGATCATCTCGTTCTTTGCCGAGGAAATCGTGGAAAGAAGGCTTCTCTCCTTGAACACTTTTGTATCGATATCCACCTTGCGGCATACTTCCCGCATCAGCGTCTTCTGATCATCCGTATCATAGATCGTAAACCGGTTATCATATCCCAGCCGCTCGATAAACCGTCTCAGGATCCGGACGCACATGGAATGAAATGTGCTCACCCAGATACTCTCCGACCCGAAGTTCACCAGAGAATCCACTCTCTGTCTCATCTCTCCTGCCGCTTTGTTTGTAAATGTGATCGCAAGGATATTCCAGGGATTCACCCCCTTCTCATCGATCAGACAGGCGATACGGTGCGTCAGCACCCTGGTCTTTCCCGATCCCGCTCCCGCCAGGATGAGCAGCGGACCCTCCGTGTGGAACACCGCCTCTTTCTGTGGTTCATTTAATGTATCGTATATGCTCATAACTCTCTCCTGTTCTTTTCAATACCTATCATTATCAGATACCCCTTCCCGATTGTCAACTGAACTTCCGTAAATTTTTTGTCATTTTCTCCCGTTTTGGTTACTTTTCACACCCACGCCAGCTATAAGATTCTTTATTCAATCTGCTGAAAATGAAAAAAATTTTATCCACAGT
>CALWFV010000079.1 GCA_944377745.1 uncultured Mediterraneibacter sp.
ACCAACAAAAAAGGTCTTGCCAAATTGATTTCACTCAATTCAGTAAGACCTTTTCTATTGGTTTCAGTTGGATTTTACCTGATAACCTCTGACGAAAAATGAATAAATGCTTTTCATCCAGTGTTATCATTTTGTTATCAAATAGTCCTCTAATGCATCGCAAACGCCCTGTTTATGCGGGTTCTCAGATTTCTTTACTTACTCAAACTCTATCGTCCCCGGCGGCTTACTCGTCAAATCATAGAACACCCTGTTAACTCCCTTAACCTCATTGATGATCCTGCTCATCACTTTCTGCAGAACCTCAAACGGGATCTCCGCCGCCTCAGCCGTCATAAAATCGATCGTCTTCACCGCTCTCAGCGCCACTGCGTAATCATAAGTTCTCTCATCTCCCATGACTCCTACGGAACGCATATTTGTCAGCGCCGCGAAATACTGGTTGATCTCTCTGTCCAGACCGGCCTTCGCGATCTCTTCTCTGTAGATCGCGTCCGCGTCCTGAACGATGCGTACCTTCTCCGCAGTGATCTCGCCGATGATTCGGATTCCCAGTCCCGGCCCTGGGAAGGGCTGACGGTATACCAGTTCCTCCGGGATCCCGAGCTCCAGCCCGGCTTTGCGCACCTCGTCTTTGAACAGGTCGCGCAGCGGCTCGATGATCTCTTTAAAATCAACATAATCCGGAAGGCCGCCCACATTGTGATGAGACTTGATCACAGCAGACTCTCCGCCCAGACCGCTCTCTACCACATCCGGATAGATCGTTCCCTGAGCCAGGAAATCCACAGCTCCGATCTTCTTTGCTTCTTCCTCGAATACACGGATGAATTCTTCTCCGATGATCTTTCTCTTCTGTTCCGGCTCTGTCACGCCTGCCAGTTTACCGTAGTATCTTTCCTGTGCGTTCACACGGATGAAATTCAAGTCAAAATTTCCTTCCGGCCCGAAGACTGCTTCCACTTCGTCTCCTTCATTTTTCCGGAGAAGACCGTGGTCTACAAATACACATGTCAACTGTTTTCCGATGGCTCTGGAGAGCAGACCTGCGGCCACGGAAGAGTCCACACCGCCGGACAGCGCCAACAGGACCTTTCCGTCTCCGACTTTCTCCCGGATAGACTGAATGGAATTCTCCACAAAGGAATCCATACGCCAGTCGCCCGCGCAGCCGCATACGCCGCGCACGAAATTGTAGAGCATCTTTGTTCCTTCCTGGGTGTGGAGCACCTCCGGATGGAACTGGATCGCATAGAGTTTCTCCGCCTCATTTTCTGCTGCCGCCACAGGACAGTCCGCTGTATGCGCGGAGATCTCAAACCCCGGCGCCGCTTTTGCGATGTAGTCAAAATGGCTCATCCAACAGATTGTCGGTGAAGAAACGTCCTGGAATACCCTGGACTCTTTCTTGTCGATGATCACTTCCGTCTTACCGTATTCTCTGACGTCCGCTTTCTTTACCTCTCCCCCAAGGACATGCATCATAAGCTGAGCTCCGTAGCAGAGTCCCAGCACCGGGATCCCCAGCTTGAACAGCTCGTCCGTATAAGTCGGTGAATCCGGCAGATAACAGCTGTTCGGTCCCCCTGTCAGGATGATTCCTTTCGGGTTCATTTCCTTAATCTTCTCAATGTCCGTCCTGTAAGAATAGATCTCACAGTACACGTTGCACTCTCTGACACGGCGCGCCACAAGCTGATTGTACTGTCCGCCGAAGTCAAGAACGATAACTAATTCATTCTTCAAGGTTCTCCTCCTGTAAAATACGGTCCCCGCGGACCGCTTACTCGTATGATTTCATTATAGTTGAGCCCATCCTGTTTTACAAGCACTTCTTACCGCGCGCCACCAATACTAACTTGCTGCTCACCGCCTGCTGTGGCGGAGTCATCCATCTGATATATACACGGGCAAAGTCCCGCATACAGCAAATCCCCCGGCAGGAACTTCCTGGCATTCCAGGCAGTTCCTGCGCGGGGGACTGTGATTTCACCTCTTGGGCCGTCCTTTTTACGCTGCATACTTTGAGATCTTCTCCTGCAGATCTGTACAGTCATCTGTGTACACCATCAACTGAATCACATGGTTCAGTCCGAGATTCATGATTCCAAGTATCGATTTCGCGTCGACAACCAGACGCCCTTTTTTCATATCCATGTCAAATTCATACTTGGAGACCGTGTTCACAAATTCAAGAATCTCGTCAGGACTTTTAAAAGTAATATTCATCTCGTTCATTGTCTATTCACCTCTTCTTTGAATCAAACTGTGAATTTGCTTCAAGCTTTTATCTCTGGTCATCGCTATACATACTAACATATTTTTCCATTCTGAAAAGGGTGAAAAGTTTTAGAAAGGTGTAATTTTTTAATGAACCGACTTACGGAATTCGTTTGGAAGCACCCCTGTTTCTTCCTTAAAAACCCGACTCATATACTTAGGATCTGTGTAGCCCGTCAACTCTGCGATCTGATTCAGCTTAAGTGTTGTATTAATCAGAAGATCCTTAATCCGTACGATTCTGTAATATCTCACCGTCTCCGTAAAACCGCGGCCTGTTTCTTTCTTAAACTGTGAACTCAGATATTCTTCCGATACAAAAAGCCGGTCTGCCGTCTCCTCAAGTGTAATGCCGTGGTCGAAATATTTTCTTATCATCTGCACCGCCTGCCGTACAAGAGGACTCAGCTCTTCATCTCCTTTTTCCCGGAACACTTCATCCCGCAGAAGTCCCAGAAATTCTTCCATAGCTGCGCGGATCTGCACCCAGGTCACAGCCTCAGTTATGGTCTGCATACAATATTGTATCCTCAGTTCTGATCCTATCACATGCGTCGTCTTATAGCCGTCCAGTGCCGACATGCTGAAACGAATCAGGCATTCTTTAATCTCCGCCGGGCTGTATATGCCCCTTCGGAAAATATCATACAGTCTGTAATAACACCGCTTTATCTCTTCTCCGTCCTCCGCGGCCGCAGCTTTCTTTACCTGCGTCTCCAGCTCTGCCGGATACTTCAGCGGCCTCGTTTCAAGCGACTCAATATCTTCTGGTCGAATCAGTTCCCCTCTGTCAAACAGCAGATTCCATTCTCTAAGCCTCCGCAGTTCCGTCAGCATATCCAGGATATCTCCTGTGTGTTCCATATCCGCCCAGAAACACGCCATCTCCCCTGAGATACTTACGGCAAGAAGCGGTGCCGTATGCTGCCTGAATATCTGATAGTCCTGCTTCTTTCTGGCGTCTTTGTAAATAACAGCAAAGAGCATCCTCCATATGTCCACTTCCAGGACACATCCTGAAAGGTTATTCTCTGACAGAGTATTCTGCAGGATCCGTCGCGCTGTTTGTCTCTGCGCCATGTAATTTCCTCCCAGCCAGAGCGTGAACACCTCCCCTGGTTCCTCCAGTGTAAACCCATATTTTTCTCTGGTCATCTGATGGAAGTTTCTGTCAGGACGAAACTGGCCGCTGAGACATCCCGTAAAAATATTTTCGATCGTAAACGCTTTCTCAAGAGCCTTTTCATTTTCAATCTTATCCCTGATCTGCCGAATCGCTTTCTTAAACTGCGCCCGTTTCACCGGCTTAAGCATATAGTTGTCAATCCCCAGCTCTATAGCCTGTCTGGCGTGTCCGAAGTCCGTATCTTCCGTAGTGACCAGAACATGGGCTTCTGCATTCTCCCGCCTGAGTTTCCGAAGCAGAGAAATCCCTCCGAGTTCCGGAAGCTTCAGATCCATGACGACCAGATCTGGACGTTCTTTCTTTATGAGTTCATACCCATCTTTCCCATTCAACGCGTTTCCTGCAACAAAAAATGTTTCCTCAACATCAATCCCTGCATTTTCATCCTCTTTTTCAAGAGACAGAAACGTCTTTTCTATCATTTCTATAAAGCGCAGGTCAGCATCTATAATGACAGCTTTCATCCATATCCGTCTCCTCTCATAATAAGCTCTATTTAAGCAGGAGGACGCAGCATCTTATCTGATTCTAAAATACTGCGCCCTCATCAATATCATACATCTAATAAAAGTATAAAAGAGAACCTGGCAAAAGTAAAGTTTTTCCTTTGTGTCTCTCCGAAGCACTTTGACAGACCTCCCAGGTTCACCCCTGTCAGAAGCGCCGAAAAATCTGTGCTGAAACCGGACAGCAGGATTGCCGCCGTCACATTGCTGATGATCTGACTTGTAAGGATCCCAGTCAAAAGTCCCCTTCCCTGGACAATCGAGATAAGGAAACCACTGACCTCCGGGATCCGCTTTATATTCCCGATAAAGATAAAAAAGCACAGAAATGTCAGCAGAAGGAAATAGTCTACCGACAGATACAGTTTCCGATCTACCAGCAGGACAACCGCCATGACGCAGATCAGCACCGGCAGATAGGTCAAAATCCGAAACACGACCAGAAGACACAAAAGCAAAAGCATCAGAAATGGCAGGATCTGACGAAAGAGTGCTCCTCCTGTCTTTTCCATCTTTGCTCTGTTATGTAAAGATTAACATAACAAGGGTTATGTAAAGAGTTACGTTATGTAAAGAAATGGCGGCTCAGCCCAGTAATCACAGTAAGTTGAGCCTTGATTTCTTTACATAAAAAATCGATATGGCACCATATATCTACGCCATAAAGCATAGAGAATATCTGGGATCTTACTATGCACGTATTGTATCCTACTGGGAAAAACTGCGAAAATGGTTAGCGGAACAGCATATCACAGAGTTCAGCGAGGAGGTTGGAAACAAATATCTTGAAGATGTGTATGGCACCCATATGCTTCCCAAAAAATCGCCTGTTAAAATACGGGAGGGATTTCGCGCTGTCCGGATGCTTATTTCGTATCAAAAATGCGGTGAATTCGAGTTTCGTTGTCCGCGCGTCGAATACACGTTTGATGGCAATATATGCAGGATGGTTTTTGATTACCTGGAATACTGCCGGACTGAACAGGGGAATGCACAGGCAACACTTGGGAATAAACGATTATATTTGTATGATTTCGGTAAATATATGGATCGTAGTGAAATGGTATTTGAAGACTTATCATAAGACAGGCATTCCTGTAGAATTCCCATTGCTTTCATCTGTTGGCAACGCGATTATTGATTATCTCAAGTACGGAAGGCCAAAGACAGATGCAAGGGAGGTTATTGTCTCACACCTCGGATCTAATCTGGGCAGGCCTCTTTCATCTCCAACGATACATTCCATCGTAACAAAGTACTTAAGGAGAGCTGCAATAGACGGCTGGAGTAAGAAGAAACATGGACCTCATGCAATGCGCCATAGTCTTGCGACAAACCTCTTGAAGAAGAATGTCGCATTGCCGATCATAAGTACAGTTATGGGACATCAGCGTACAGAAACCACAAAAATTTATATTTCTGTAGACTATGACAAACTCAAAGCGTGTGCACTGCCTATGCTGTTGTGGTCAAGCGTTTTTGTAACACTTGTGGCTAAAAAATATCGATTTATGCAATTCGAGCTTGATAGGGCGT
>CALWFV010000080.1 GCA_944377745.1 uncultured Mediterraneibacter sp.
ACTCTTGCTACTGATTTTTTTCTTCTTCCTGTTCCGTAGTATTTTGCGTTAGCCACTGTTATATCCTCCTTTCAACCACTACCTAAAATGTCAGAACTTCCGGCTTCTGAGCCTGATGTGCATGCTCTGGGCCAGCGTATACATGAAGTTTCTTGATCATGTCTCTTCCCATAGGTCCTTTCGGGAGCATTCCCTTAACAGCCAGCTCGATAACCTTCTCAGGTTTCTTTGCCATCATCTCGGCAAGTGTTGTCTCTCTCATTCCTCCAACATAGTCAGAGTGGTTATAGTAAACTTTCTGCTGAAGTTTCTTTCCTGTAACTTTTACTTTCTCTGCGTTTACAACGATCACATAATCGCCTGTGTCGATGTGCGGTGTATATTCCGGCTTGTTCTTTCCTCTGAGCACCTTAGCCACTTCGGAAGCAAGACGTCCCAGTGTGCAGCCTTCGGCGTCAACCACATACCATTTTCTTTCAATCTTGTCAGGGTTAGCCATATAAGTTTTCATGGGTGTTCCTCCTATAAATAATCATCAGATAACATTTGCTTGTATTTATGTGAAATCAGCACACTCCGGGGCTATGGCGTATACTGTTTCTCCCTTTTTTCACGCTGTACTATTATATTACTCTGACAATCCCATGTCAAGATTTTTTTCTGCTTTTTCCTTGACAGATTTTTTCTACTTTTTCCTTCACTTTTTCCTTTTTATCACCGCAAAGACAATGATCACCACGACCGCCGCTCCCATCAGCCCGACCCACACTGCGATATCACTGTTATCCCCGGTCTTCGGGCTGGCCTGGCGCGCCGCCAGGAGCACCCCGGATCCACTGCTGCCGCCAAGCCGGGCCGGGCTCTTTATCAGCTCCACCCTCGCTGTTTTTTCCGTCATCGCAAGGGACTCCGGCAGTTTCTTCATCTGGGAGATGAGAAACGTTCCTGCGGAATCTGTTTCAAACACAGCCTTTCCATCCGTGATCTCAAAAGATATCTCCGCCCTCGTCCCGTCTTCACCAAACTTTGACACAGAAAAGTTTGCCGTATCAAATCCCTCCGGGACCGGAATGGAGATCCTGACCGTCCCCGCCGGCTCTGTCATGGAATAATCCATCATATTTATAAATCGGATATCATATACTTTGAACTGATCTGCGATCATGGACATGAGCGTGCTGATCTGGTCATACCCTTCGCCGCTTTCTACCGGCGTCACATACAGCAGCGTCCCGACCGGGAACACATTCTCGCCCGCATCGGCGGCAATCCCTGTTGCGGGATCAACTTGGGTAAGCGCGGTGCTGCCACCTGTCAGGCTACCCAGATCTCCGGGCATTCCTTCCGGCAGGGAACCGTCCCCCTGATTCCCCTCTCCAGGCAGATTTCCAGAGGGGATACTGTCATCCGCTCCACTTTGATCCGCTGTATCCTGGGTTTCCCCATTGGCTTCTCCTTTATTTGTTTCATCCTGGGGAATTTCACCTTCCCCTTTATTTGTTTCATCCTGAAGCGCTTCGGTTTTCCCTTTATCCGTTTCACTCTGGGGGACTTCACCTTCACCTTTGTTCGTTTCATCATAATAGGGATCTGCATCCGCCTCATTATTGCCCGTTTCGTCCTGCGGCCCGGTATCCGTACGGCTGCCGCCCGCCTTCTCCTGCGGAACGGTCCCTGATCCGTTTTCATCTATATTCATCAGCGAGACCTCCTCCGCCCCGCCCTGTTTTCCATCCAGGTACTCTACATTGCCAGGAGTCTCCGCATAGACTGTCCACGGAGCCATAGATATCGCCATCATTCCCGCAAGAAGGACGACCGGTATTTTCTTTACAGTTTTATGTCTCTTCATCAAAATCCTTCCTTCCATAGATCACACTTACCGCTCCTGCTTTTCTTCCAGTATAATCTCAGGCGATGGCACTGTCAATTGCGCTTTTTTGTAAAAACTGCATAAAAAAACTGTCTTTTTTACATTTTTATGTTATACTATTGACATTGTCATCAAATCCCTCGCGGGAATAAAGTAAAAGGAAGGTGCTAGAATCATGTGGGCTTACAACGAAACTTTTTATCAGATATATCCGATCGGGTTTTGCGGCGCGCCGGTACACAACGACGGCGTCACAGCTCACCGCATTCTCAAGATTGGAGAATGGGCGGAATATCTTCAGGAACTGGGCATTGGTTCCATTATCTTAAATCCGATCTTCGAGTCGGACAATCACGGATATGACACCCGGGATTTCAGAAAGATTGACTGCCGCCTGGGCACAAACGAGGATTTCAAAGAAGTCTGCCAGACTTTGCATGACCATGACGTGAAGGTCATGCTGGACGGCGTATTCAACCATGTAGGAAGGGGATTCTGGGCATTTAAAGATGTCCAGGAGAAAAAATGGGATTCTCCATACAAAGACTGGTTTATCATCAACTTCGACGGGAACAGCGGATATAACGACGGTTTCTGGTACGAAGGATGGGAGGGGCATTTTGAACTTGTCAAACTGAACCTTCAGAATCCTGCAGTTGTCGACTATCTGCTGGACTGCGTAAAAATGTGGATCGAAGAGTTCGGGATCGACGGGCTGCGCCTGGACGTCGCTTATTCTTTGGACCATAATTTCATGCGCCGTCTCCGCAGCTTCTGTGATGGGTTTAAACCAGGCTTCGCCCTGATCGGTGAAGTCCTGTTCGGCGACTATAACCTGATTGTCAACGATGAGATGCTCCACAGCTGTACAAACTACGAATGCTACAAAGGAATCTTCTCAAGCTTCAACAGCATGAACCTGTTTGAGATCGCGCATTCCCTGAACCGCCAGTACGGCCCGGAACAGTGGTGCCTCTACAGGGGGAAGCATCTTATGAATTTCGTGGATAACCATGATGTGACAAGGATCGCGAGCATCCTCACCAACAAGGAGCATCTCCCCCTCGCCTACGGCATCCTCTTCGGAATGCCGGGCATTCCATGTATCTACTATGGAAGCGAATGGGGCGAGGAAGGGGTAAAAGCGCCTGACAACGACTACGCGCTGCGTCCCTGCTTTGAAGAGCCTAAGCCAAACGAACTGACAGATCTCATCAAAGCCCTGATCGGGATCCGCAGGAACAGCGACGCACTCTGCAACGGGATCTACCGCAATGTTGTCATCATGAACCACCAGCTTGTCTTTGAGAGAAAAACAGACAGCGAACGCGTCTTTGTAGCGATCAACGCCGCAGATTCAGAATATACTGCATGCAGCGGGGAACTTCAGGGAACTTACGAAAACCTGATCGCCGAAGCCCAAAACGAGACGGAAGACGGCGCAGCCGCACCGGAAACAGTTACTCTGAACGGCCAGCTTGTAATGCCTCCGTACAGCATACAGTATCTGAAAGCATTATAAGAAATCTGATAAAAGCGTCAGCGCCGCGGAAACCAGACCGTTTCCGCGGCGCTGACACTTTTTGCCGCTTTGAAATTTCTTCTCTGTTATTCTTTCACAAGGACTTTCTCGATCTCTGCCATGTACATTACATGGTAGTCCTTCTCCGGGTACCATTTCCCGTCTATCCAGTCTTCTGTGAAATACTCCGGTCCCATGGGCTGGCTGTACAGTTTCCGGCAGACAAGGACCATCTCCGCCTCTTCAAACGCTGCAGTCCCGTCCGTATAATACGGCGTCAGCCCTGCCTCTTTCTCCTTATCGCAGTCACGTCCCGACTTGGAGCCGCAGATATTGAGCGCCTGTCGGTGCTCCTCGCCGTAAAAGGAGATCGTAAATCTCTCCCCGTTGTCAACGAACTCCTTCGTATACCGCTGGGGACGGATATAGACAGTCGCCACATTCTTTCCCCACATGATGCCCATAGCGCCCCAGCTCGCTGTCATAGTATTATGTTTCTCTTCGTCTCCTGCTGTGACCAGCATCCACTGTTTGCCTATCTTCGTGAACGGATTGAACTGAAGCTCCTCTGCCTTTACCTCTTTAAATCCCATCGAAAACTCCTCCTTTTTCCAAACTTATCTCACTGTGACCCTGCGGAAGTTTTTCTTTCCCTTCTTGATGATCTTCCCTTCTCCGGAAAGCTCCTCTTTTGTGAACACGGCATTAATGTCCGTGACCTTCTCGCCTTCCACTGTGACGCCGCCCTGCTGCACTGCGCGTCTCGCCTCTGATCTGGAAGGCACGAGCCCGCTCTTTACGAGCACGGTCAGGATATCGATGCTTCCGTCTTCGAGATCTCCTTCTGAGAGTTCTGCTGTCGGCATCTCAGCCGCATTTCCTTTGCTGAACAGGGCACGCGCACTCTCCTGAGCCTTCTTCGCCTCTTCCTCTCCGTGTACCAGCTTTGTCAGCTCAAAGGCAAGGATCTCTTTCGCCGTATTGAGCTGGGAGCCTTCCCAGGAATCCATCTTATCGATCTCTTCCAACGGGAGGAATGTCAGCATACGGATACATTTCAGGACGTCCGCATCCGCCACATTTCTCCAGTACTGGTAAAAATCGAACGGAGACGTCTTTTCCGGGTCAAGCCACACAGCGCCGGACTGGGTCTTGCCCATCTTCTTTCCTTCTGAGTTGAGCAGAAGGGTGATCGTCATTGCTCCCGCGTCTTCTCCCAGTTTCCTGCGGATCAGTTCTGTCCCCGCCAGCATGTTGCTCCACTGATCGTCCCCTCCAAACTGAAGGTTGCAGCCGTATTTCTGGAACAGGGCATAGAAGTCATACGCCTGCATGATCATATAGTTGAACTCAAGGAAACTTAAGCCCCGCTCCATCCTCTGTTTATAACACTCTGCCGTCAGCATCCGGTTGACCGAGAAGTGCGGTCCCACTTCCCGGAGCAGTTCGATATAGTTCAGGTCAAGGAGCCAGTCCGCATTGTTGACCATCAGCGCTTTCCCCTCGGAAAAATCAATGAACTTGCTCATCTGTTTCTTGAAGCAGTCGCAGTTGTGCTGGATCTGTTCCGGGGTCATCATGCTCCTCATATCAGTCCTTCCTGACGGGTCTCCGATATATCCGGTTCCGCCGCCGATCAGGGCGATAGGCTTGTTGCCCGCCTCCTGGAGACGTTTCATAAGGCACAGCGCCATGAAATGCCCTACGTGGAGGCTGTCCGCCGTCGGGTCAAACCCGATATAGAACACAGCCTTTCCGTTGTTTACCAGATCTCTGATCCTCTCCTCGTCTGTCACCTGGGCGATCAGCCCTCTCGCCTGAAGTTCTTCGTAAATTCCCATCTTTCCTCTCCTTTTTGCAAATTTCCCGTCAGATCCAGGAAAGGCTCAGACACTTTCCCAGCAAATCACCGGAAGTGCCAAAAGGCACATTCCGGGATTGTAAGCCGCCGCCAAGGTCTCGGACAAGTCCGGACTTTGGCTCATCGCCGTTAATCGAGTAGGGGAGGTTTTCTCTCCCCTCTCACACCACCGTACATGCCGTTCGGCATACGGCGGTTCAACATAACT
>CALWFV010000081.1 GCA_944377745.1 uncultured Mediterraneibacter sp.
ATCGCTATGGGGTTCGTCGGCAACTACGCCCCTTGTGGACTTTCACCACAGACTGACGGCATGCC
Source organism: uncultured Mediterraneibacter sp. (assembly GCA_944377745.1). Classification (GTDB taxonomy): domain Bacteria; phylum Bacillota; class Clostridia; order Lachnospirales; family Lachnospiraceae; genus Mediterraneibacter. Next base: position 66 of record CALWFV010000081.1, read on the forward strand.
CGTCATACCAAAAAACCGCCCTTACTGCTTAATCGCAATAAGGACGGATATCTGACCGTGGTACCACCTTACTTCACCGACAGCGGACTGCCGCTGTTCCTCCGCCGGACCGCGGTCTTTATAAGACCGTATCCCTGGCAGAAATGCAGTTCACCCTGTCAGCCTCACCGGAGCTGTAACGTGCTCCTCCCCGTCGCAGCCTACCCACATTTCTTCCGTGTCCGGACAACTTGAAAATGCTTCGGTGCGAAGCTCCGGGATGTATTCGAAAACAACTTATCATGCGCCTCTCATCAGCCGGCTGCTCTCTGTTTTCACAGCTGTCTCTACTTCTTCCCTTCAACGCCTGTCTCACATGTAGCAATCTTAGCCTATCATCCCAGGTTTGTCAAGGATTTCCGAAGGTATCAGCAAAGATTTCCGCTGGGTCTTACCCAAGATATTTCAGAAGCGTCAAAAAATCCCAATCTTCCCTCACAGTTCTTTCCTCGCCGCATAAACGGAACGGGGCGCGGCCTGTCCTGGCCGCGCCCCATTCCAAAGGGATTACCTGTTTTCATTCATTTTTATCTGCAGAGTTTCTTGAACTCATCCGCTACGAACTGAACCTTTGTTCCAACGATAACCTGAACAGAGTTCTTGCCCGGGCGGATCACTCCTGCGACTCCTGCTGATTTGATCTTCTTCTCGTCAACCTTGGTGTAATCCTTGATCTCAAGACGAAGCCTTGTGATGCAGTTGTCGATGGAAGTAACATTCTCTTTTCCGCCGATGCCTTCAAGGATGATGGATGCAACTTCTGTAAAGTTATCGTTGGAAAGCTGTACCTGCTTCTCAGCTTCCTGGTCGTCATCCTCGCGTCCCGGTGTCTTCAGGTCGAATTTCACGATCGCGAAGCGGAATACCACGTAGAATACGATGAACGCGGCGATACCAAGCGGGATGATCAGCAATGTGTTCTGCGCTGCCGGAAGGGAAGCGGAGAATACAAGGTCAGTCAGTCCGGCAGAGAAACTGAACCCTGCGCGGAATCCTACCAGTACGGTGATCACTGTGAAGATTGCGTACAGAAGGGCATAGATCACGTACAGTGCCGGAGCAAGGAACATGAACGCGAACTCGAAGGGCTCTGTTACACCGCAGACAAACGCTGCGATCGCCGCAGAAGTAACAAGACCGATAGCAACTTTCTTCTTATTGCTCTTTGCGGTATGTACCATAGCAAGAGCCGCACCCGGGATACCGAACATCATACACGGGAAGAATCCGGACATGTACATACCAAGGCTCCATGTAACGTCTGCGGATGTATCTCCTGCCCAGAAATGGGTCAGGTCTCCAAGTCCGATGGTGTCAAACCAGAACACGTTGTTCAGTGCATGGTGCAGGCCGAATGGGATGAGCAGTCTGTTGAAGAATGCGTAGAGTCCGGCTCCAACTGCATCCAGTTTTACGATTGCCTCGCCCAGTGCCACCAGTGCGCCGAAGAGAATCGGCCAAACGAACAGAAGCACTACGGATACGATGATAGATACAACGCCGGCAACGATTGCCACACAGCGCTTGCCGCTGAAGAACGACAGGAAGTTAGGAAGCTGTGTACCTTTGAATTTGTTATAGCACGTTGCTCCGATGATACCTGCGATGATACCGATGAACGGGTTCTGGATCTTGTCAAACGCAAGAGTTGCATCCTCAGACAGCGACATGATGACAGAAACGTTTGCTGTTGACAGCAGGTTTGTGATCATCAGCCAGGACGCCAGCGCCGCAAGACCACCTGTACCGTCATTGTCCTCGGACATACCGACACCGATACCGATGGCAAACAGGATCGCCATGTTGTCGATCAGGGCTCCACCCGCTTTGATCAGATAATATCCGATCTGATACGCAATACCGCTCGCCTGATAACCGGCAACCTCTCCCGCCATTGCTGCCGGAGCAAGTGCGTACCCGATACCCATCAGGATACCACAGATAGGCAGACACGCCACGGGAAGCATTAATGATTTCCCTAATTTCTGTAAAAACTTCATGTGATTTCCTCCTTCTTGAATCCTCTCATTCAGTTAATCCCTTTTCTATTTCAACCGATCTCTCCATCGGCTAAAACCAGTCTTATTTTTCGATGACGACCGCGTCATCTCCCGGATTCACATCGCTTCCGGTCACTCCTTCCACAGAAGTGTAATCCGTCGTGTTGCAGACAAGCATCGGGGTGATCGGGTCATATCCCGCCGCCTTTACCTTCTCAAGGTCAACTTCCAGAAGGAGCTGCCCCTTCTTCACATGGTCTCCGGCTTTCACATGTCCTGTAAATCCTTCCCCTTTCATCTGGACCGTGTCGATCCCCACATGGATCAGGATCTCCGCTCCGGAATCCGCTGCTGTCATGCTGACTGCGTGGAGTGTATCAAACACCATTACAATCATTCCATCAGAAGGCGCATATATCTTTCCCTCCGACAGGATCACAGCCATCCCTTTCCCGAGCATCTCCTCCGCAAACGTGGGATCGCTCACTTCGCTGAGCGGCACAGCTTTCCCCTTTGCGGGAGAACCCAGCACAAATCTGGTCTCTTTCTTCTTAAAAAAACTGAACATTCGATTCCTCCTATTCTTCCGCCATGGCAACACGCCGGATATGGATCGAGAGATACATGATCTCTTCTCCGGACAGTTTACAGTTTGCTGTTTTCTCTATATACTCTGCAATCTTCTCACTGCAGGCATATTCTTTCGGATATTTCACCTTCATCATCTCCGCAAGCTCATTCTCCTCATTCGGAAGGAGTTCTTTGCGGTACACCCTCTGGAGCAGGAACTTTACATGAGTGATAAACCGCTCATAATGGAGGGTTCCCTCGTCAAGTTCAATCCCAAGCTCTTTCGTCACGATCGCCAGGATATCCTTCATCTGATTCGGGAAATGCAGCGCGTCACGGATATCCGTGCCGTACTCTGCGTTTACAAAGTGAAGGGCGATAAATCCCGCCTCATCTTCCGGCAGATCCACATGCAGTCTGTCTCTGATCAGCCTGACCGAGTACTCTCCCAGTTCGTATTCCTGGGGATAAAAGCGTTTGATCTCCCACAAGAGCGCATTTTCAAGATTAATCCCCTTTTTATATCTGTCGATCGCGAAATTGATATGATCTGTCAGTGTTACGTAGATGCTCTGATTCAGGTTTAACTTCAATGTACTTTTTGCAAATGAAATAATATCGTCGGATATCTGGACATGTTCCAGGGGCATATGCGCCAACAGTTCTTTCAGCTGTTCCGCAACGCTCCGGCTCTCGATCCGAAATACTTTCTCTATCTTCGATTCTCGAATCCCGGCTCCCGGTCTCACGCCAAACCCTATCCCTCTGCCCATGATGACAACTTCTCTTCCGTCTGCATCGTAGGCTGAGACAATATTATTATTGATCACCTTTTCTATAACCATGCTCGACCTTCCCAAGGAGCAAAAAAACCAAACCTTATAAACACACTTCCTCCTGTTTATAAAATTTGGTTTTGCCTGCCTTACAGTAACAATCCGGTACTATTTAATTTATACTGAAACTATATCAAAAATGCACAATAAAGTCAATAATGCATTTTATTTTTTATTTATTTTTTTCAGAATTTATTTATATTTGTAAAATATGATCCGGAAGGTCTCAGGATAACCGGCTTTTCCTGACTCCCCCCGGATCACAGTTCATTACATCTTAAATTATCTCATCTCGGTATCTTTGACAGAGCAGCGCTGTCGCCGATGATGACAACGTCGTTATGGAACTGGAGGATTGACGCCGGCACTTCCGGTGTCACCGGTCCGAAAAATGCCTTCGCGACGATGTCTGCTTTCGCCTCCCCGTTTACCACGAGAAGGATCTTCTTTGCGCGCATGATCGTTCCGATGCCCATTGTATACGCCTGTCTCGGAACGTCATCCGCGGATGCGAAAAATCTCTTGTTCGCCTCGATCGTACTCTCTGTAAGATCCACACAGTGTGTTTTCTGCGCGAAAGAAGCATCCGGCTCGTTAAATCCGATATGTCCGTTATGACCAAGTCCGAGGAGCTGGATATCAACTCCGCCCATGGATTCGATCAGTCTTTCATATCTCTCACATTCTTTTTCCGCGTCCGGCTCCGTTCCATCCGGCACGTTCGTATTGGCCGGATCAATATTGACCCGGTCAAACAGATGCTCATGCATAAAATAATAATAACTCTGATCGTTTGTTCTCTCCAGGCCTCTGTACTCATCCAGGTTCACTGTACGCACCTGGCTGAAGTCAAGATCTCCTTTCTCGTACCAGTCTACGAGCTGATCGTATGTACCGATCGGTGTGGAACCGGTTGCTAACCCCAAGACACAATCCGGTTTCAGAATGACCTGAGCGGACAGGATGTTCGCCGCTTTTCTGCTCATCTCCTGGTAATCCTTTGCCTCATAGATTTTCATCATGGCTGCTGCCTCCTTCAATTACATAATACCAGTCAAATGCCCCCGAATCCGGGGGCGGTCAATCGGTTAAATTAATACTAACAACGAACCATGAAAAAGTCAATCGGCTAAAAAACATTCTTCAAAGAAATCATCGCCGGTGTTACTTTTCACACCCACGCCAGCTATAAGATTCTTTATTCAATCTGCTGAAAATGAAAAAAATTTTATCCACAG
>CALWFV010000082.1 GCA_944377745.1 uncultured Mediterraneibacter sp.
TGGTTCGCTACACTTGGCGGTAAATACCCGTGACTGGACTTGCACCAGTAAGATTAGTGCCATGCTCGGCACACATAGCAAAAAGGCAGGCACTGCGCCGAAAATATCACGCAGTGCCTGTCTTTCTTATATTTTTCTTCTGCTTTTCTTCTGTCTTTCTTTTATCCCTCATTTGACACACAGATATAGGCGTCCTCCAAAGTCGGCTCTGTCGGCTCCCACCTCTCGTCCGCCCGGTTCCGGCTGATGATCCTTACATGCATCCCTTCCGCAGAGAACTGTTTGGAAGAGACATGACAGTTTTTCTCAAGAGCCCGCACTTCCCTCTCATCTTCCAGCGTACAGGTCCACACATGCCCTTCCGCCTTCTGGATCAGTTCTCCCATGCTCCCGGAGTAGAGGAATTTTCCCTTTTTCATGACGGCAAGTCTGGTGCAGACCGCCGCCAGATCCTCCACCACATGGGTGGAGAAAAGGACTGTGCGCCCTTCGGAGAAATCCACCAGCAGGTTACGGATGCGGATGCGCTCCTCCGGGTCCAGCCCCGTTGTCGGCTCATCCACGATCAGGAATTCCGGTTCGTTCAGCAGCGCCTGGATCAGCCCCGTCCTCCGCTTCATCCCTCCTGAGAGCTGGCGCATCTTCTTGTTCCGGTGCTCCGTCAGGCTGGTCTTTTCAAGATAATAACGGATCCGCTCCCTGCATTCTTTCTTTGGAATGCCTGAGAGGTCTCCCATATATTCCAGGCACTCCTGCAGTGTCAGCCCCGGATACAGATCGATCTCCTGGGGCAGATACCCGATCTTCCTCTGTATCTTCTCATAATTGCTTTCCTTATACGCAATTCCGTCCAGGCTGACCCTTCCGCTGATCTTTGTTCCTCCGGCGGAGGGCGCCAGCACGGTAGTCAGCACCCGCATCAGCGTGGTCTTTCCCGCGCCGTTTTCTCCCAGAAGTCCGTAGATCCCGCCGGGGATCTCAAGGCTCGCATGGTCGATGGCAGGCACTTTAATTTTCTTCATTCTGTTCTGAAACGTTACTGTCAGGTCATTGATCGTGATACTCATATCCTCACCCTCTCTTTCGGATTATCTTCGGCGTTGCCAGCGCCATAATGATGCACAGACAGATGCAGATTGCCTTCCCCTTGATCCAGCTTAAGTCTCCGCTGTTCCCAATATCCCGGAATGTATAGGAGAACATGTTCCATGCTCCCAGCAGCCGGTCCCCTGCCGTAGAATTTACAGTCAGCCACAGGACCAGGCAGACTCCGATCCCCGCCCACATGCTGCGGGTCAGGCAGGCAGCCGTATTTCCCAGGATCCCCCAGAAGTTCAATGTCACAAAGACTGCCGCCAGATAAACGAGGAACAGATGCAGTCCTCTCTCCCCGCCCGTCCCCGGGGCGTACAGCGGAAGGGGATCCTGGAACAGAAAAAACATCCCGTAGCCTGCTGCCCCCAGCAGCAGAAGACAGCACTCCTGGATCCCGATCCTCCTGAATATACACATCACCTTTCTCTTCATCGGATACAGCCTCCACACCTCGGATCTGCGGCTTGTGATCTCCTGTACATAAGTATCCGCGCAGAACACGGACGCAAGGAGCGCCATGGGCGCCTCGCATGCGATCCCCACCTCGTAAGTGTGGGTCACGCCCCGGGCAATACTTAATATGACCACAAAAGCCAGGGAATAAAGTACTTTGTACATCGGCAGGCAGATCTTCATTTCTTTTCCCATCATGCTCATATCCTCCGCCTCCTCCACAACTGTACGCAGATCAGGATGATCCCAAACGACACTGCGACCAGGCAGCACTGGTTCACCCTCGCCATGGACGGCGGCGCTGTGTCAAAGAGCATCCCCGGGAACCGTACCATGATCGCCAGAGGTCTTCCATAGTACCCGTACACTCCTTGTGCATTCCTGCTCCCCATGTTGGAGTAGAGCATATAAAGCACCAGAAGCGGCGCTGCCGGAAGGGGATTCTTAAAGATCAGCGCAATCAGGGCGTATACACACACGATCATCAGCATGTTGGGAAGGATATAGAGACAGGTTGCCGCCAGAAAGTCTCTCAGACGTATCTCGAATCCATTCCCTCTGGTGCAGATCAGCGCCGCCGCCCAGAACACCAGGTTCAGGATCCCCAGGATGATCACGCAGACCAGGAATCCTCCTGACACTTTTCCGGTCACATATTTACATGCGCTGACCGGTTTCGTGTGGAGAAGTTCGTAAGTATTCTTCTTCATGTCCTGGAAAAACAGCGCCGCCAGCAGGACCGTTGCGGCAAATCCCATGAACAGCCCGGCGAAGTCCGCGAACTTCCTCGCAAAATACCAGGAAAACGGATGCTCTCCCAGCCTTCTGTCCAGGTAGGCGTTGATCTCTTCCGGCGTCCCTTTCCGGTACGCCGAGTCCTCCCAGAAATATTCCGCCCCGAACCAGTGGTACTCATTTTCCAGATACAGACACGCCTCGTCCACATCCATCTTCTGTAACTTTGCCATGACTGCTTCCACTTCCGAATCCGGCAGTCCGAATCCTTCTCCGTTTCTCAGCGCGTCCTCCACCTGTTTCTCCCAGAGTGCTCTCCTCTCCGTCTCTTCTGTCGGGATATAGCCCTCGTAGACGTCCCCTTTGTGGACCGTCTCAGGACCGTCGTTTTTTAGATTCTCCGCGGAGGATATATAGCAGGTTTCCAGATATGGACTCACATTCTGGAACACTCCCAGGATCACCGCCGCCACCCCGATCCAGAACAGCGGTCTCTTCAGGTAATTCTTGATCTCTCTTTTTATGATCGCTGTCATAAATTTCCACCTCTTTTCTCCGATGAGGTTATTGTAGAGGGGAAATGACAACAAAAAGACAACGACCTGATCGAATGTTCTCATTGAAGAGAAGAACGCCCTGTGCTAAAATCCCATCTTTGACAGTTTAGAAAAGAAAAAATCGCTGTATCCCTTGTATTTACTGGGCTGCAGCGATCTTTC
>CALWFV010000083.1 GCA_944377745.1 uncultured Mediterraneibacter sp.
CTAATTGCTAATTTTCGGATGGCTTGTTTGCTATACTCTTTTTTGGTGGTTTACCTCTACTTCTTTGTTTCAAACTTTTCTCTCCTTCTTTCTGTATAATTTTTCAATTCCACATTTCCCTGCAGAACATAGACCCCTGCATATCCCCCTTTGTGGTCGTACATTCGCGTTGAAAGAGCCACTTTATCATTAACATAAACCACACAGATATCATCTTCTCTAATAATCTGCAAATGAAAATCATTTCCTTCAGGTAATGGTCTTGCAGTTTCTATTTGATATGGTACGTCTCCCTTTATCTGCCACTGGTATTTTCCCTGTTCTCCCCTAGGCCACATATCCCAGGCCATCTGTTTTTTCCGAATATCCATGCGCAGGAAATACCCTTTTTCCATTCCTTTATCCGTATGCAGCGCGATTCCAAATTCTGCTGCCTCATTCACATGCACATCCATTTCCAGTAAAAAGCAGTCAACTTCCACAGGGAACATGGCACCTCCCAGGGTCTCACTCGTAATCTGCATTTTCCCGTCTTTGTTATTGACCTGACAGTTATATGCAGCCATCGCCTTTGGTTCGCATATATCGGAAAACGTTTCTCTCACGGATGGGATCATTCTGACCTCAAGTTCTCCCGTCTTTTCATTTTGCATAAGTTCATGGAAAACCATCGTTCCTCCCCATTCCCAGGAGCCAAAATCACTTTGTCCGTATTTACTGGCGATCCATCCAAATGCATATCGCCTCTTTCCATCTGAGGCAGTCTTGATCGCATAATCCGCACGGCTGTCAAATGTATCATTTTCCGGAATCTTCCATGGACCTTTCCACGAATCCGCGATCCTGTAGTGCGTGGCAAATTTATCTGAAAACGTAGAGAAAATCAAATACCAATGCGCTCCCATTTTAAACAGCTCCGGACATTCCATCGTAATGTACATTCCAGGCGAGTAAAATGGAGAATCATACGTCCAATTTATCAGATCCACTGACCTGCACATGGCAATACAGCCTCCTCGTAATGCACCGCCGCCTTTAAGCCGGGTAGTCACAAGCATTATGTAGCAGCCCTCCTCCTCGTTCCAGAACACAAACGGATCTCTCCAGTCAAATTCTTCATACATTACGCCGTCTGATGCAAACCGGAACCCATCTAAAGTTTCAAGATGCTCTAAATCTGTCCCCACAGCCTGCATAATAGTCTGTATACTTTTTCCGCCAATCTTTATCGCCTCGTTATACGCTGTATAAAACGCATGGTAAATACCTTTATTATCCTTAATTACAGATCCTGTATATGCGTTCTTATTTGGCTGATCATCTCTGCCTCGCGGTATCGCCTCCCCGGAATATTCAACATCCATAAAATTCTGAGTTTTTACCAGATGCCAGGTGGTCATTTCTGCATACTCTTTATCCCTCTTTCTGGGATCATGAAGATAAAATCCATAGTATACTCCATTTTCCCAATAAGGAATAAGATCTCCCACCCAGGCATCTGGAGGTCTGTAAAATATTTTTTTCATTTTCTCCTCCTTTTTTGCACTATTCATTCGTGCATTTAACTCTTTCATTTCATGCATTAATACTATCATATGCACGAATTATTTTCAATAAAATGCACGTTTATTTAATATTTTCACTTTTTTAAACATAAATTACACTGCAAAATTATACACTATTCATAAACCCGCTCATCTTTTTTGTGCATTTCGTGCATTATTAGCACCTGCACATTTTTTTCTTTTCTTATAAGGGAATAAATGTTACAATCATCTTGAGGTGAAATTATGAAATGCACGATTAAAAATATCGCTCAAGAACTTAATCTTTCAAGAAATACTGTTTCAAAGGCATTGAAGGGGAGCAGCGAAGTTTCTCAGAAAACGACCGCCCTTATCCTGAAAAAAGCTCAGGAAATGGGATATAAAGGGACCCCACTTCCCGTAGACAATAAGAAAGCAGATGACCTAGCTGATCAAAGCAACGGTTCCATTTTGTTTCTAACAAAGACATATGCTTCTGATTCAGAGTTTTGGACAAATGTCCTAAAAGGAATAGACTCGATTTTATCGGCTGCGCACTACCATCTTATGATCAGCATTATGTCCGACAGCAATCTGAAACAGCTGAAGTTTCCAAGCACTCTATCCGATCCTTCTATCAAAGGGATCATCATTGTAGAAATCTGTGACGAGGTCGTTTGTGAAGCACTTCTGAAGTACGGGCTTCCAATTGTAACTGTTGATATGCCAAAAAACTATTCATCCGCTCTTGAAAAAATTGACATCATAACAATGGAAAACAAAAAAAATATTTACAGAATCGTAGAACATCTGATAGATAGAGGTGCAAAACGTTTCAGCTTTATCGGAGATATATACTCTCCCAACGTCGGAAGAGGCTTTCAGGAACGTTATGATGCACTGTGCGAATGTCTCGAAGCACATCACATGTCTCTGGATCAAAAATGCTGTCTTTTATCCGAAACCCCGGAGGAGTTCCGCAATTCTCAGTTTATTGTCCAGAAAATACAGGAGATGGCCGCCCTTCCCGATGTCTTTATATGCGGCAATGACTGGACCGCGATCCAGATGATCTACGCACTGCAGTTTTTAGGATATAAAATTCCCAAAGATGTAAGCGTTGTTGGATTCGATAACATTCCGGCTTCTGAGAGGATCATGCCTTCCCTGACTACGATCAGCACACCGCAAAAGTACCTGGGAATTGCCGCCGCTCGCCAGATGCTGGAACGTATCCAGTTTCCTGATTCCCCGCATACATATATGCAATACGAAACAAAGCTCATACTCCGCAACTCAACAAAATAAAAGAAAGGAGCCTGCTCTGCCACACATATCAAAAGGGGCAATGTACAAACATTTTACTGCACATCATCCCTTTTTATATTGGTCACGATCTCTTCTTCCCGTAAGACACCAGTCCTACCACGCCCGGACCCGCATGCGTGCCGATACTCGGGCTCACGTCATTTATCACCACATTGGTAAATCCCAGGTCTCTCACCATCTGCGCTACCGACTCCGCTTCTTCAAGGCAATCGCCGTGGAGCACAGCTACCATTCTGTCCTTTCCGTAATGTTCCAGATCCAAAGCCGCTTCCATTCTGCTGACAAGGGTCTTCAGGGATTTCTTCCGCCCTCTCACCGTGCCGTCGGATTTCAGTTCTCCGGAAGCCGTTACGGTCAGGATCGGCTTGATGTTCACAAGGCTTCCCACGACTGCCGTTGTCTTTGACACGCGGCCGCCTCTCTGAAGATGATACAGATCGTTGACGGTGAAAGAGACATTAACGTGATCGCGCTCTTCCATCAGGACGTCATAGACCTCCTCCATGCTTTTCCCCTCTTTCTGAAGCTCTATGGCGCGGTACACAGATACACCCTCACCCAGAGAAGCGTTGAGGGAATCAAACACCACGATCTTTCTCTCGGGATAATCTTCCAGCAGCTCATTGGCCGTCATCATGACATTGTTGCAGCTCCCGCTGAGCGCGCTCGAAAAGGCAATATGGAGGATATCCTTTCCCTCCTTCAGGATTTTCTCAAAGCGCTCATGTATCACCGCCGGATTATTCGCCTGAGATTTCGGCAGTTCACCTTTCCTCATAGTTTCATAAAACTCGTGAGGAGGCATATTCAACTCGTCTCCATATACTGTATCTCCAAACGAATAATACTGCGGGATAATAGTCAGATTATTTTCTTTGATAAATTCCGGCAGCACGTCGGAATTTGAATCTGTAGTGATCACATATTCAGACATTGTTCTCCTCCTGTTGCTTTCGGTTTTTGCGTCCTGTCCCGTCAGACAGTCCCGCACTGATAAATATTATATCAACCTGACACTGATACAACAAGACTGTTTGCCGTTATTTCTCCATTATTTTTTGAAGACTTTTCACAACTTTCAAAGAAAATGATTGACAAATACTGATTTCCAAAGTATACTATACAAGTGGCTTGATTGAAACAAGCTACTGTACAGGGGATTGGTCAAATGGTATGATAGGGGTCTCCAAAACCTTTGGTGGGAGTTCGATTCTCTCATCCCCTGCTCTAAGAATTGCCGGAAGCCTTGATTTTTCAAGGGTTCCGGCGTTTTTCATTTTCCGAAAAATTCCTATGTAGTCAAGCATGTAGTCAAACAGGAATCATTCCTAAAATGAGATAGCATTTTCAATCTGCTTTTCTTTATTTTTTGTTGTTTTGTTGCTGAAATAATATAACTTTTTTGTTGTACTGATATCGCTGTGTCCCATTTGTTCCGTGATAAATCCCTCGTCCACATTGCTGTCAATCAATGTAGTACCATAAGTCTTTCGTATTTTGTGCATAGTTCTATGGGGGATATTTAGCTTTTTACATATTTGAGATAAACGCTTGTTGAACGTATTTCCTCTGATACGCTTCCCATTACGTTCAAATAAATATGTTCCGTTATGGTTTAACGCCAGTATTTGATTCACCGTTTCTGTTGCAGTTGTAGGAATAATCAAATCACGGTTTCCGGCATCTGTTTTCGCATGTTCTTTCACAGCTACAACCCACTTGTCATTTTCATCCCGGTATTTATCTTCCGTACGTCTGATTTTAATAATGCGTCCAGAAAAATCTCCTGCTTTTAAGGTACTTAATTCTCCTACCCGTAACCCCGTCTGAAAAGCAAGCAATATTCCGAGGTTATAAATATCCGGGGTACGCTTCAAATAATTGATTACAAGAGGAATTTCATTTTCCATGAATACTTCTTTTTGTTTGTCAACAATTCTTCTTTTAAAGAGATTATTGGGAAGTTCCAAGTCTCCAAAAAATTCTGTTATACTTACAGAAGTATATTTTTTCTTCTTGCCATATTTAAAAATACCTCTAATCAATGTACGAAGTCCGGCATAGGCTTTTCTGGTAAGTCCTAGATCACGAATAGTAGTTTTAATAAAGGTTTCTAGGTCATCCTCATTGATATTTTTAAACTTCTTTTTGGAGATTGGAATATTTGTAGAGATAAAAAATCTTTTGTAGTCATTTACATAACGGTCATAAGACGCTTTTTGTATTTCTCCAAACTCCAGTTTCCGGTCAATCCATTCATAGAATACATTTTCAATGTAGATTTCTTCTTGTAACGCTTTATAAAAATCCACTATAACGTTTTCCAATTCCTCAAGAGAATTTCTCCGTCTGAAAAACCGAGTACCATCCGGGTTGGGCAAATAGGTAGAAAAAATTTCTTTTCCCGATTTATCAGTTGTAGTTGTTATTGAATAGACATGCTGTGCAAGTATTTCCTTTCTTTCCATAATTGCTATATCATTCAGCATGGTATCTAAAGAGATTATACCTGTCTGGACTGCATAATTCAACAGTTCAGAATCATCGTAGACGGTTGCTTTTGTCATAAAATGCATCGATGTGATAAGGGTATTGTTCTAATCTCTCTTTATTTTATATTTCATTTTTCCTAAAACTCATATTCATTTCTTAATAAATTCTATATTCCATAATCTAATACGTTTATGTTAGACACTAATACTCGCTATCAAAGATTCTCCTTTCTTCTTCCCTCAAAAGGAAAGATTTTTTATAGTCCTCATATATCCGTTGTTGTTCTTCATTCATCTGCTCCTGTTCTACTAACTGTCGGATATAATCTCTGTTATCCAGTTTCCCGATTTTATCTATCAGCTTTAAAGAGGGCGAAACTGCTACGTTCAGCCACCGCCATGTCCGTTCCAGTGTCTTTTTCTCTGGATTCATGGTCAGCTTTATCTTCCTTATATCGTGCATGAGTTCTTCCCACGGGGGATAAGTAGGATAGAGACGTTTCCTTGTAATTGTGCTGTTTTCTGGCTTCTGTAAAAAACGCACTTTCTCGTTTAATATGGATAATGCAATCCGTGCCACATCCCTGTCTTTCAAAAGTTCTTCCACTAATCTGACTGCTTTTTTGTGCCGGAATCGGAGTTCATACCTGTTCCAATCCGGGTTGAGTTCTTTTCCGAACTTTTCTGCCTGTTCATATCCCTTTTCATAGAATGTAATCCGAAAATCGCTGTGTTTACTACCAAGATAGAGTGTTTTCCCCCGTGCTTCTATTTCATCCTCTTTCAGCTTATCGGAACGGTTCTCTGATATATCACGCAACTGACTGGATATCAGCCCCTCATTTTTCAGACGAATCAATTCTGTAATAGACAGGTAAGGATTTGTATCATCGATTGCCAAATCTATCCGTGGGAAATTCACCGGGTATTTGCAAACTCTTTCCAGAAAGTCAAACCATGTTTCTTTGTTTAGTAAGAGAAAATTTTCATAATTCCTGCACCCCGAACCACTCATAAGAATATGGAATCCGTCATATTGCGCATCGCCTGTCGGTCTTAGAATTTTGATGTTGTCAAACTCTGCCACCAGTTCATGTCCGGCAATCCCCTTTTTTTTGCCGTGCAGTTCCATAAATTTTGATGGAATCCGCAGAATATCTTCTATAATCTTGAATATATCCACTCCTTTGACTGTAATCTGGCACCAGTCAATTAATGCTGTCAAATTTTCTTTTTGACGTGTTGCCCCCCCTGTTAGTATAGGGGGGCTTATCTATTAGGGCTTGCATTCTCATCACTTCCATTAGCTTTCAATTCAGCGACTGCGTCGCTTTCCCAGAGTTTTCCCGTGCGCCTGCTCCTGTCACGTTGTACGGAGCAGTTCACGAGAAAACACCGGGAATTATTTTCTTAATTTACAGTCATGCCATACCCTTGCTGTTTCCGCTTACAGCGCGTATCCCCTTGCAAATCACACGTTCAACTAAAACCGCATAGTTTGGTGTTCTCTGTACATATGGGGCGTAAACTGCATCTTCTAACTCAACTACAGAATATGGCTCAATCTTAGGCATTTCTTTTGCTTCAAGCCTGATATCAACACTGTTTCCCAGTTTCATACTTCCCAAATGCAGTTTTAACGCTTCTACATCTTCCGTTTTCTTATGAGTCTCCTTATCGTAGCGATAACAGAAATCTGCCCCCATATAACGAAGTTCTCCGAAAGCATCCTTCACTTGTTTCTTTGTAAGATTAATTATCATAAAAACTCCTTTCTCATATCAAATGCGCTTTTCATTTTTCTCTAAACATATATTAATATATGTTTTTCATTTATTTTATCACGTGATACATATATCATATGCTTTCTGCATATTCTTGTCAATATATTTCAATAAAATTATTTCATTCTTCTATATGTATAATTTGACAAAGTATACTTTTTTATTATATAATTATATTAATTTCATAAACCAATTAGATGTCAGGAGGAAAATAAATGATTGAAAATTTCGGAAAAAATGTAGCATATCTGCGCAAACGTCGTGGACTTACCCAAACAAACTTAGCAAGTGAAGTTGGAATTAATAAACAGACTATATCAAATATTGAAAAAGGAGAAGCATACCCTTCATTTTCTACCCTTGAGAAAATAAGCCAAGCCTTATCCGCTACCCCCATTGAACTATTTGGTACGCCTAAAGAAATCGCCCTATCCAATACTGATGAAGCATTAGATAGAATAGATAAGTACAGCAAAAAAATAAACGATACAATATATGCCGCGGAATTTATTGAAGATATTCTCCATGACAAAAAAAGACAAGACATATTATGCCTATCAGAAATACTATATCGTGTTTTCAACCGTCCTCTAGCTGTTGATGAAGATGGCATACCCGATATAGACGAAAAAACCGGAGCTCCCCGGACGCTCCCCAGTATGTTTGACAGACTCCCCTTTGATAAAATCGAAAAAACAGCACAAGAAATCAAATATATCATGGCCAACTACAAAGCTGTCAAAAAAATATGTGATACCCAAGAGGACTTGTAAGGGTTTGACCTTTCAAGTCCTCTTCCGCTATTATAAGACTCCCTGTGTCCGTTCCGTAAAGGGCTGCCCTACGGCGTCTCGTCTCCGCCTTGTCCCTTTACCTCACTTCTTTATCGAATCTCATCCGGCTCGACGTCGAACCGAACACTATTTTTTTAATCGACTTACTGTATCTAAAAGTCCTTGCCTATACGAAACTCTCCCGTATTCAGCACGCAATTCATTTGTAGCCGATAATGTATTCTATTACAATATTGTCATTCCGTCTCAATTTTAATTTTAAACATTTCTGGATCGTCTTTGACATTATAGATGTAATCGTTTTCTGTGCCTGCTTCGTATAAGATCGTAAAATGATTGATTCCAAGTTTCCGGCTTAATTCATTTGTATAAACAGAAATGCGTATTCTATTCGGATATCCTGTTATGTCATATGAAAAAAACACTTCATGAAAGGTGTTGTCTATACATTGTTTTAACAGTTTTCGGCAAACTTTTCTTTATCTGTAATGAAGAGCTTATTTGCTATGACAGTAATTCTCTGTTCATAAAATTCATTAGAATAATTCAAATTACTTGTTTTCACTTTTACATTACGACCATATTGAAGGTAAAGTAAGATGATAAAAATACCGATGAATACTAATACTGTAACAAAGTACAGTTTACAAGGGACTACACAGGGTAGGTATCTGACGGGAGGGGTGCCGCCAGTCAGATTTTCCATGTGA
>CALWFV010000084.1 GCA_944377745.1 uncultured Mediterraneibacter sp.
GGTATTACCTCCATCATTTGAGACCATCTTATCAAATGCAGGAAGGGATTTGAAGGTACGGATGATTACCTACTTACCACCTTAGCAGCTAACATAGCAATCGCTAAGGCGGGTCAAAAGATGATAAAAAAGTGGGTCGATTTTGCTTGACAATCTACACATGGTCCACCAGCCTGCCAGCTGATTGCCACAGCAAACTTAAAAAGTAAGAGATAGACCTTCCCCTGGTGGTGCCGGGGGATTTTTTATTTTGTCAAGGTACGGATGATTACCTACTTACATTTATTCAGACAAGCTATCGCAATACTATGAGTTGCGAAGTGGTATATTAAGCGAAAGTGCACGGAAACATGAATAGTTTTTTTGAAAAAAGTGGGGGAATTTATAAAAAAGGGTTCTTGGAAGCCGCATAGATTGGGGCTTAGAGATTCCGAGAGCCTATTACGTTCAATGGGAGGGGCGAGAAATTTATTCCCCCTCTCCCCTATTGACCGCATTATTATTTGACGGTTACCTTATATTTATTTTGTAAATATTCAATCGACTCTTTTAAAGAACTTTTGATATCCCACCATTCTGTCCAATTTGTATCTTTTTTACATTGATTAATACTGTTTTCCTCCATTATATCTGGAATAATTTTTAAAGAGTCCTCATAATTCTTGTATTTTATAAAAATCTTTTTATCTGAACAATTTAATGCAATTTCAGCAAATTTTCTAATCGAAATATACCTACTATATACATCATATCCGAAACAAATTTTTCCATCTTTTAAAATATGCAAAATGGCTCTAACAAGATCGTACACAAAAATAACAGGTCTTGTACATCCCCCATCTGACGTTAGCAATATATCCTTATTTAAAGATACACTTTTTATTATTTCTGCATATACTCGAATGTCAGTGTCATCACTTGGCCCATATACAAACGCGGGACGAATAATTTTAGAAGGAATACCATATTCCTTATTGTAACACACACACAAATTCTCTGCACATCGTTTAGCGATGGTATAACTATTAGATTCGTTTAATATATCAATTCCTTGATACATTCCTTCTTTTATTTTGCCATCAAGGTTTCCATAAACCATATAGCTACTTAGATATAAAACACTCTGTACATCTCCAAGTCTAGCAAAGTCAAAAATTGTTTTTACACCAAGAATATTAGCCTCTATTAAACTTGCCGGATTATCTTTTATTCTGGATGGATTTGAATCTGCCGCTGCATGTATAATATAATCTACCTTATCTTTAATAGTGATCGGTTCTTTAATATCTTGTTCAATTATTTTTATATAAGGACTATTCAGCCAGTTTCCATATAATAAACGAGCTTTTTTTTCATCCCTGCAAAGGAGGATGAGTTGAATTTTATTATCAGCAGTCTCGTTATACAGAATTATTGACATTACAAGAAATCTAGAAATAAAGCCTGTCGCTCCTGCTATTAATATAGTTCTGCCACTATATTCATTAAATATCGGATCAGTTGCAACTCTTGCAAGTTCTTCTGATTTATGCATTCTCAACAACATAAAATTTGTTCCTCTATATTTGTTAGTATTCACCAAACGTTTACTGATCTAGCATCTCTTCTAGTTTATCAGATATATTTTTGGAGTTTAACCCATAATAATTCATCTTTTCTTCATATGTCCCATAATTACGAAAGATTTCTTTAGGAAATGACACTTGATCTATTATTAATTGTTTGCCTGGTAATGCAGCGTGAATATCATCGAGTAATGTTCCTCTATATTCAGGCTCCACTATAAGTATTTTTCCGGATTTACAATTTTCTTGCAACACCGCTTTGTCAAATGGCTCTAATGTTGTGTAATATAAAACAGTAACGTCTTTGTCTTTACATACCCCCATTACAGCATCAAGCATAACGGATACAGCTATTACCGTTGCTTTTGTACCAGTCTGAATAACTGTCGCTTTTCCAAATTTCACGTCAGGATCATAAAGCATATTAGGGTGATCACTTATCCTAAAAAATGTAGTATGACCGTTTCGATAACTTTCATTAAAAAGCTGTTGAAATTGTTTTGGCGTTCCCGGTGCCACAAATTCAACTCCCGGGATTTGTTTGATAATTGCCGCATCTTCAGCGCAATAATGCGAATACCCATATTTGGGATAATCCACGGCTGCACCCGTACCAATAACATTTATCCCCTGTTTTTGATATGCCAAATCCATTTTTATTTGTTCCAAAGTTCTTTCTATTAAATAAGGCTGTATTCCAAAAATAATAGGAACTAGCCCTCTGCTGGCCATTCCTGCCGCAATAGTCATCATTGCATCTTCAAAAATCCCAACATTCATACATCTTTGTGGATAATCTCTAAGTGTTTCTCTAATGGCCCACATCCCAATGTCCACTGTCATAAAGACAGTGTCTGGTTCATTTGGTATTATTTCATTAATTCTTTTTAAGAATGCTTTTCTCAAAATTCATCAACCTCCTTACAAAGAATTCTCAGTTCGTTTAAATCTGGGGATTTATGAAACCAAATGTCATTTTCCATCATTGTTTTACTTCCATATCCACGTATAGTTTGTGCAATAACGGCTTTGGGTTTTCCGTTACATCTGCATTTTATCTGCATAAAGGTCTCTTTTATCTCATCTATATCATGCCCATTTATAGATTCCACATCAAATCCAAATGATATGAGCTTCTCTTTCATACTTCCCATATCAACCATCGCACCTACTGAATTATTATCGTCTATAATCACACACAGATTATCTAACTTTTTAGAACTGGCAAAAATACATGCCTCCCACATTGTACCTTCGCAAAACTCCCCGTCTCCGCAGAGCACATAAATTTGTGAATTGAGATTTTTGATTTTATTAGCCGCAGCAATCCCAACCGCAAAAGGCAAACCATGACCGAGTGAACCGGCATTGTTTTCAATACCACCCTCAAATTTGGTCAAATCTGTTTGAATACTATACCTACTATGAAATAATCCAATTTCAGATATGATTTCATCCATGCTAAACATATTTTTCTCTATAAGGACAGGATATAATGCTAGCGTAGCCTGACCCTTACTGATTATAAAAAAATCGCGATCATCATCTTTCGCCGTTTCTGGAGTCCATTCCATAATATCGTTATACAATACCCAAACTATATCAAGACATGAAAATACACTTTGAAGATTACCATCTTGACATTTATGCGAAAGACGTAGGGCCATTTTTCTTAGTTGTTTTGAAATTTCTTTCATAAGTCTCTTTAATCCTTTTCTTTATTTTTTTCTAGATAAGTATTATAATATTTATCTGCTGTATCAGTAGAAAAGATAATTTTATCTTCGTCTGTTAATATAGACATAATTTTATTAATAACAGTTGGATCTAATTTGAGTTTATCATCATAGTAACCTGCATAATTGGGATTACAATGATGAATAGCTGACAAATAATACGGGAATGAATACCCCCATTTTTGTTCTTGGTATATCGCTTTAATATATTTTTCATATACAGAAATCATAGGCAAAATATCATAGTTTTTGCCGTATACAGTATTTAAATATTTTGCAAATACTTCAAGATTTAAATTTCCTGCGCCTCGTCCTATTCCATAAACACTCGCATCTACAATCAACGTACGGTCAATATCCTGACTAATAAAATCAACTGCTGATCCATACGCCTGCATCATGTTATTATGCCCATGATAGCCTAATGCAATATGGGAATCCAAATATCTTTCTGCAAGAATTGCATAATGCCTAATTTCATCACTGCATAATGTCCCCCAACTATCTACAATATAGACTGCCATAGGATTTAGCCGCTGAAATAAGTTTAACATTGTTATAAACTCTTCATCAGTATATTGTTCCACACGAGCTGGCTGTATACAAAGTTTATAACCTCTCTCCACTATTCCCTTGCAGTATTCAAATCCTTCCTGAAGAGCATCACAAATATTTCCAAATTTATCTCTTTTATTTTTCCATATAATAACTCTAATAATGTCAATGGTATTGTCCGTCTTCTCTTCAATCAATTCGAGAGGAATGGGATTTACCACTTCAATCATTGCTGCATATTCAATATGTGGCTTTTTAGGTTCAATAAGTTGTGTAATCTGACTCATTGAATTAAAAACAGTACGATCGTTATTATAGGGTTGATTTTTTAAAAACCCCAATTCTATAATATCTGTCCCTGTCTTTTCTAATTGTGTAATCATATCGCAAATTGAATTGTAGCCAAATTTCCAATCATTTATATATCCCCCATCACGAAGAGTGCAATCCAAAAGTCGTATTTTTTTCATTCTATAACCTCATTAATTCATTAAATTTGTCTCGTTCTATATACGGTCTTTGATCTTGAATTACCCCATTTCTTCCAAAATTTGGATTTAATTCTGTTTCAACGGGTACATGTACTTCTATTAGCATCCGACTATTGTCTTCTAATAGTATACCGTTTAATTCTGATATATTGTCTATTTTTGTGTATGTCAAATCAAATGCTAAAGCAATCTTTTTAAAATCAGGAGCTTTATAACCTTTTCCCTCTATAGTCTGGGAATAGTTCCTATCAAAATTGGCTTCCTGAAATCCACGAATCATCCCCAACGCTTCATTATTGATAACTATAACTTTAATCGGAAGCTTCTCTCTTTTAATAAACTGCAACTCTTGGACATTCATTTGGAGCCCCCCATCTCCATTAAAGCACACAACAGGTTTTTTGCGACCATAATAAACCCCAATAGCTGCAGGTAAAGAAAACCCCATAGCGCCATGCCCCGCAGACATATAAACTCTTTGGGATTTTTTTAGATGTAAATTTTGCGCTATCCACACCCCACTTTGTCCTACATCGCTAGTTATAGAATAGTTGTCAGGAATTTTGTCCCCGATTTTTGTAATCAAATGGTTATATTCTTTTTCATCAAACCCTTGTAATTCATTTTTGAGTACTTTACATACATTATTCCAGGTAGTATTACATTTAGGCAACATATCAATATGCTGTAGCAGATAAGGGATAAGCTTTTTTACGTCTATTTTTAAGTCTACTTCATCTTGGTGTACCTTGTATAAAAGATTCCCAGCGTCAATATCAATTCGTATAATCTGTGCCTGTGGAGCAAAATTCTCCCTGATATTTCCCACTTGTTTCAAATCAAGACGAGATCCCATTGTAATGATTAAATCACTTTTTCCTAATATAAAATTCCCATAGCGATGTCCATTTGCACCAATAAACCCATAGTTAAATTCGTGGTCATATGCAAGTATGTCAAACGCCGGCATAGAAAATACCGCTGGAATACGGAGCGTTTCTACCAAGATTTTAATATTTTCTTCTTGCCCTGATATTTTAATTCCGTTACCAATCAATAGGCATGGTCTTTCTGAAGCTTCTAATGCTTCTTTTATGGTATCAAAAGAAGCTTCCAAACTACGGTCCTCTTCCACAGATGATGGACTAAATCCCTCAAGATCATCAATATCGATGTTAGCTCTTTGTATGTCAGCAGGCAGATCAATAACAACTGGACCTGGGTTTCCTGATGTTGCCAAATAATATGCTTTTTCCAATTCATATCTTATAGCCTTAAGATCATCTATGCATACTGAATATTTTGTTATCGGCTCCATTATTTTCACAATATCTGTTTCCTGAAAACCTCTTTGACGAATCGGAATATCCTTTTTCATTGTGTATGTATCTACCTGTCCAGTAAAAAAAAGTACAGGTATAGAGTCAAAATAGGCATTAGCCACACCAGTAACCAAATTAGTAGCACCCGGACCACTTGTCGCGAAAGCCACTCCAATATTTGAGGAGCTCATTGCATATCCACAAGCCGCAAAAGCCGCCCCCTGTTCATGATATGTGGTATGAACAGCTATACTATTCTGACATTTGGTAGCCGAATCAATTAGATGGCAGATAACCCCACCAGGATATCCAAAAATATCTGTAACATGTTTATCAATTAAAAATGAGATAATATAGTCCGTCACCTTCATTCTAAAGTCTCCCTACTTATTTACTGCTTCTATTATTACTTTAGCCATATATTCTATCATTGTATCTGTCATTCCCGGATATACCCCAACCCAAAATGTGTTGCTCATAATAAAATCGGTATTTGACAATTTGCCTACCACACGATACGCTGACGGCATATCTCTAATTTGTTTAAAACATGGATGTTTGATTAAATTCCCACTAAATAATAGCCTTGTTTGTATATTATGATCTTCGATATTTTTGATAACAATATTACGTTCCAAACCACTTTCCGGTTTTATGGATAATAGAAAACCAAACCAAGAAGGAATACTGCCCGGAGCTGGTTCAGGTAATATCAATTTATCAGCAACTGGTTCTAAAGACTCTCTGAGATATTCCCAGTTGTGCCTTCTACGTTCGATAAATGATGGAAACTTTTTTAACTGCTCACATCCTATTGCTGCCTGCATATCAGTCACTTTTAGATTATAACCAAAGTGACTGTAGACATATTTATGGTCATATCCTTTTGGGAGTTCCCCATATTGTCCGTCAAACCGATGTCTACAGAAATTATCCTGCCCTGAAGGACAGATACAGTCTCGTCCCCAATCACGATAAGATAAAATTAGTCGGTGAAGCAAAGAATTATTTGTATATACGCACCCACCTTCCCCCATTGTCATATGATGAGGAGGGTAAAAACTGCTAGTCCCGATATCTCCCCAAGTTCCCGTATATCGCGTTTCTCCATTAATGGTATATTTTGATCCTAACGCATCACAATTATCCTCAATCAGCCATAATCCATATTTATCACAAAATTCTTTTACAGCTTTTAAATCAAACGGATTTCCTAATGTATGTGCAACCATGACCGCTTTAGTTTTATCTGACAACGCTTTTTCTAATTGACTAACATCAATATTATATTGTGGAACCGTTACATCTACAAATACAGGGATTGCTCCATATTGTATTATAGGAGCAATTGTAGTAGGAAAACCACAAGCTACCGTAATTATTTCATCACCTCTCAATATCTGTCGCTGCCCAAGTTCAGGGGCTGTTAACGTCATAAATGCTATTAAATTTGCTGATGAACCACTATTGACCAAATGTGCATATTTCACGCCTATCCAGAAAGCAAATTCTTTTTCAAATTTATCAGAAAAACGCCCGGTAGTTAACCAGAAATCTAGCGTTGCATCAGTCAGTGCCTGCATCTCTTTTTCATCATAAACTCTAGACGCATAAGTTATTCTGTCTCCCGGATTAAAACTCTCTTTTTCTTTTTTAAATTGATGATAGTATTCTGCAACTAGAGATTTTATTTCGTTCCTTGCCTCAATTTCGGTGTTCCATTTAGACATGACTTGATACCTCCTATAAATGACCTATTAAAATCTATATTTAATAATTACTGTTTTGCCAGAAACTCATCAATTTGCTGTTCCATACACGCTGAAATATTGCCACCATTTATCCAACATTTTGTCCATTCCACCGTTTTTTCTACAGCCTTGGGCAAATTCCATCGAGGCGCCCAGTTTAAAAAAGATTTAATTTTCGAGCAGTCTAGTTTTAAATATGTTGCTTCGTGCGGTCCATTATCGCTTTTGTTAATCCATTTTATTTCGTCTCCCCAATAATATATAAAAAGATCAGCCAGATCTCCAGTAGAGTAGCAATCTACTTCATCTGGTCCTACATTATAAAAGCCTTGTAAACTTGGATCTTCATACTGTCTACCTGCAATAAGTAAATATGCAAAGAGTGGTTCTAATACATGTTGATAGGGTCTCGTAGAATAAGGATTTCGTACAATGATATCTTGCTTTTTTATAGCTGCTCTAATACAATCAGGTATTATTCTGTCAGGTGCAAAATCACCACCGCCTATTACATTTCCGGCTCTAGCTGTTGAAACAGCAATTTGGGGCTTAATTCCATTGTTAAAAAATGAATTCTTATAGCTATGTGTAACCAATTCGGAGCATGATTTTGAATTTGAATAAGGATCATATCCATCTAATTCATCATTTTCACGATAGCCATATACCCATTCCTTATTTAAATATACTTTATCAGTTGTCACATTCAAAACAGATTTTATATTACCATTTACCCTCACGCACTCAAGCAAATTAACTGTTCCCATAACATTTGTTTCATATGTGTAGACTGGATTATTGTAACCATCTTTTACAATCGGCTGTGCTGCTAAGTGAAATACAATATCTGCCTTTGAACATTCAAGTGCGTTTTCTAAATCTTTTAAATTTCTAATATCTCCATAAATTGAGTTTACTTCATCCTGCACACCCGAAAGCTCAAATAATGAAGGGAAGGTATTATCTATAGGCAACGAATACCCTGTAACGATTGCCCCATATTTAGCTAATATCTTGCACAGCCAACTTCCCTTAAAACCTGTATGCCCCGTAACAAATACTTTTTTCCCTTTATAAAAAGAAAAATCAAAAACTGCCATAATAAACTAATCCTTCCATACTTTCCATGGAGCATTCCCCGACGCCCACATTTTTTCTAAAAGAGTTTTTTCACGCTTTGTATCCATGCACTGCCAAAACCCTTTATGATTATATGCTTGTAATTCCCCTTCAGCAGCAAGTAATTCCAGCGTCTCTTTTTCCAATACAGTTTTATCATCTTGAAGATACTTAAAAATTTGAGGTTCTAAAACCATAAATCCAATATTGATACGATTTTCTTCCGAATCCATTTTCTCTTTGAATTTTATTACATTATTATTTTTGTCAAGATCCAAAATACCAAAACGCTGATTTAGAATTGCTGATGATAATGTTGCTATTTTTCCCCTCGATTTATGAAATTCTAAAAGTTCTTTCAAATTAAGGTCACTAACACCGTCCCCATACGTTAGAAAAAAAGGTTCATTGTTAATATAATCCGCTATTCTTTTTATACGACCTCCAGTCATTGTGTCTAATCCCGTGTCTACTACAGTAACTTTCCAGGGTTCTGCAGACGCATTATGAACTAACATTTTATTGTTAGCTTCAAAATCAAAGGTTATATCAGATGTATATAAATAATAATTAGCAAACCATTCTTTTATGATATGCTGTTTATAACCGGCACAAATAATAAACTCATTAAACCCATAATATGAATATAGTTTCATAATATGCCAAATGATAGGCATTCCTCCAATTTCTAACATAGGTTTAGGTCTGTATTCCGATTCCTCTGATATTCTTGTCCCATAGCCCCCCGCCAGTATTACTACCTTCATTTTAATCCTTCTCCTTGTTTAATGATATTATTTACATATATTGTATATATAATATTACCTACGAAAGAAGTGAGTCCAGTTGCCAGACAAACGCCTGTGGTGCCAAGTCCCCCAATCGTTGCTAAGAAGACTGAAAGAGGAATATTGACAACTGCAGCGCCAACTGCAACTGCTACTTGCAAATTTACTTTACCCATTCCATTCATAGCTGTAGCGTAAATCATGCTATATATATATGAAAAAACATATAGCCCCATTGTTACAATTAAACCTGATTCATAAACCAAATGCTGTCCCAACCATAAATCGGAAAGATGTTGAAAGAAAATCACAGTAAACATCATAACAATAAAGATTGGAATCAATAGTATACGCATTTTTCTTATAATACTTCGCATCCATTTATAATTCTTCATCTCCATTGCAACTGTAAATTTTGACCATAAAGGCGCTACCAAAGCTGAAAAAACTGAACTAAAGGCTAAAAATACTTTATTTACTGTGTTATATGGTGTTACTAAATCTGGACCGTATAAGGTTGTTATAATAATATTATCACAAGTAAATAAAATCAAAGCAGCTATTTGTAAAATAAAAAATTTAATACCTAAGCCACATATAGCTTTCACTTTAGAACCATCAAACAATTTCCAAGAAGGCCTAAAATAATTTGCTTTTTTCCATATTTTTAAAGAATAATAAATATTGACTAAAAAACTTGATAAACTAAATATTATTGCTACTACTAAGAGTTCACCTGAAAATACATATGAAACGATAAGGATCCCAAGAAGATTTAGTAATTGGATTATCATTCCCTGAAAAGTGACAGTTTCCGCTTTTTGATCAGCATAATACTCTGCCTTTTGTAAAGATAAAAAAAGATTTATGCATACAAAAGTGAAGCTGACCAAGACTGCATTCTGACTTTCTATATCAGTATTAAAAATAGTCTTCCAGTTTAACAAAACAGCTAAACTGATAACAATTATTGTTACGACTGTACATATGTAAAAAAGTATTTTATACGCTGTAGAAACGGAATATTTAGCCTTTAGATACTCTTTTTGAGCAAGCTCACGAGATAGAGAATTTCGTAAACCATTACCTATTCCAACATCAAAATAATTAATCCAATTTATAATTGATAAAATCGTTGACCAAATTCCATATTTCGTATTTCCAAGCCAAGCAATAAGTACCGGTGTATAAATAAAAGAAAAAAACATATTAAGAGGTTTATAGATAGTACTTAAAACCATACTCTTATATAAGTTCTCTTTTTTTATGTAGCTAAACAAATTTTCTAATAATTTCATTTGTGTTTACACCCCATATAAATCTCACGTAAAAACATTAGGCATTTGGAAGGAAGGTACGTCGCTGCTATAAGAGGAAGCCAAAGTATCGGAAACTCTTTAACACCTTGGAAAATATAATGTCTATTTTCAAGTCCAAGTCCTGTTTCTGTAGTTCTGAACGCCAATATTAATTTCAAAACATCTTTTAACATCGTTTTCTTATATACCCGTTTTAATATTTTTTCTTTTATCCCAGTTTCTTTTCCCAATTGTAAAATTAGTCTTTTATATCCCTTGACCCATACAGTAAAAAGATTGTAGCCCCCAGTAGTACCACTTCTTGCTGCGATACAAGGCTCCTTAAATGCAATATATGTGCCATCTTCTTTCAGGCATTCTAATACGGTTTGCGCGGAAGCAATAAATTCTCCTTTATATAAATTACGATTTACCTTTTTGGCTATTGATGTACGGTATATAGACGTTGACAATAACGTAATTTGAATATTGACTAATTCGAAAAAATATTCTTTATTTTTAGTTATTATATTTCCAGGAATCTTTAATCTGGGGCTTTTACAGTCTGGTATAGACGTGAATTTTTTATAAAAATTTATTGCATTTATATATATATAGTTAGGTTCATTTTCAATAACTTCCATAATCCTTTTTAAACTTCCGGGCAGTAAAATATCATCGTCAGAAAGAATATACGTATACTTCCCTTGTGCATATTTGAAGCATCTATCTACGTTTTCCTCAACCCCTACATTTCTTTCGTTACAGAAATACGTAATATTAGGAAAATTATTTTTCAACATCTCTTTTGTACTATCTGTTGAGGCGTTGTCTGAAATTATAAGTTCGATAGTTTCTGGTTTTGGTATTTTTTGTATTTCTTTCTCTACGCTTTTTAAACATTCCTTTAAGAAATCACATCTGTTATATGTAGGTATTATAATTGATAATAAAATTGTTCGTGTCACTATACTATTCATCCTTTTTTATTTTTCTAACCAAATAACAGTCTCTCCAATATTTAGCTCACTAATTTATATAAACGCTATCCCTCTCAACAAAAACACACAATAATTCAGTTTCAAAAATTATATTGAATTTTTCTTCTAATATTTCAATATTTCCAGAGGCCTTTTTTTCTATCAATATTCCAGTATCGCCTAATATATCATGTGCATCTAATAAATCACTAATCTCTATAGATTCTATTGTTTTATATGGATAAAAAAATTGAATGCTTTCCATATATTGATTTCCCATAACAAAATATATTTCAGGCTCTTGTTCTAATGCATTTATATATTCCGTAATAGCTAATGTATTTTCACTCTTCTCAGCTTGATCAACTAATACTGTTCCTTGTAGGGAAATTATTATATTCTGCATTAAAAGAATTGCTGTAATCATTACTACCAAGCAAAAGTTAATATTTATCTTTTTCCATTTGACTTTTTGGTTTAATAAAACCATCAATATAGTAGACCAAAATATCTTTACTAAAAACATCTTATAAATCAAGTTTTCGGTATAGATTAATTCTCCGTCTGATAAATAAGGGGTTAAACTAAGTACCCCTAACGGGGCTATAATATTTGTAAAATCATCTCCAGTTTCTATCCACTCTTTCACATAGTTATCTGTGCAAACAGAGAGCAAACAGCAAATAACAATAAAAAGAAAAAATAGAATATTAGGATTTCGTTTTTTAGCAAGTTCGATAATTCCAAATAATGTTATAACAGCCATCAAAAAGTCTGTATAACGCCCATATATTAAATGATCTACTCTAAGTGGAACTATCATAGTTAAAGCTGAAACCAGTAACATACTAACAAATCCCAGCCCGACAAATAATACTATCCACTCTTTACTTGTAATCTCACTCGATTTATGAAACATTTTTTTTAAACAAGAAACAACTGTTCTTATTATAAATAAAACGCCCCAATAAGCCATTCCATAAGAGCTCAAAAAAATATACCATAGTCT
The DNA here is from genome assembly GCA_944377745.1 of uncultured Mediterraneibacter sp. GTDB lineage: Bacteria > Bacillota > Clostridia > Lachnospirales > Lachnospiraceae > Mediterraneibacter. The sequence goes on from CALWFV010000084.1 coordinate 12,615, forward strand.
TCCCAATAAATTCAAAATAAACACTTTAAGACCATTTAATGTAAGCAAGATCCGAATTTTTTCTCCTTGTCCACTATAATCCGTATATCCTAATATCTGACTATTCGCATAATACGTATCAATCAAACCCTTTTTTATTACTGCATACATCCCCCATATTATTACTACAAATATTAAAAAAAACACTATTTTTTTTAAAGAGATATTATTTTTTATAAAAAATAATAGAAGTATGATTGTTGCGCTTAATAAAATACCAATCGTTCTTTGATGTACAACATATAAATATATTAAGGACAGCCCCATTCCCGCTAACCTTAAAAATGTAATTTTTTCAGTCAATAAAACTAAGCAAAGAATGATGATCCAAAACATTGTGTACAATAATGTCTCACTTAAGGTATAATGTGCATAAATAATATTCACCGGAAATATCGTCACAAAAAAGCAAGTTATCACTATAAATAATCGATTTATTTCGGGGAAAATTTTATTAATAACAAATATAGCTATGAAAAATGAAATTACTAATAACATTCCATTTATAATAACAGCACATTTATATGCAATCAGCGAATTATTTGCTATTAATAAAATCGGTAAAAGCAAAAAACTATAGCCAAAAGAATAGTATTGTACTGTGCTCATAAGCTCGGTCCAATCTAAACCAGCAAAATAAGCCGCTGCTGCCCAGTAACCAAATTCATCATTATAGATTACAAGGCTATCTAGTTTATCTATATCTATTAAAGAAAAAAATAAAATGCTCAAACATAAAATGCTTATCATAACAATATTTGTTTGTTTTACTCTCTTTGTTACATTCACTTTTTTCAAAAAAATCCTCCACCATCTCTAAATTCAAGACATATTCAAAACAATTATTTCTCCATTATCAAATATTTTTTTACAGCAACTGTATTCTCGTATTTTTCCAAAAATGTTTTCCTTACTGCATCCACATAACCCATATTAGTTCTTTCACGAAACACAAACCGAATGTTCTTTACATATTCTTCGGATGTATTACATCGATAAATACCATCCACACCTTCAAGCTCATATCCCTCTAACGCCTCATCAGATGCAAACATAATTTTTCCATACATCATAGCCTCTGCTGTTTTTATTTTTATTCCATCCCCATATAAAATGGGCATTACCATTGCATAATTGGTGTAATAATACTGTTCAAGATCCTGCACTGTACCTATCACTTTCACATTTTTCTTTTGCAATTCAAGAGATTTTTTTTCAAATCCTTTTCCCACTATTAATAAAGTATAGTCTTCTAATTCACTCATTACATTCTCGATGAACCATTTTATCCCATCATAGTTAGGAGGAAAATTTGAGCCAATAAATAAAAGTATTTTTTCCTTTTTTATTTTAACTCTTATGTGTTTTTCTTCCGAGAATCTATCTTTAAAAGTCATGGGTATGATAGCCGAGACATTACGATTATATAATTTTTTTACCAGTTTACTATCTCTATCTGTAAGACAAATAATTTTATCAGCATATTTCAATGTCATATTTTCATTTAGTTTTACAAAAAAAAAGGGAAGTAATAAAAATGGGTTTTGCTTCTTCACTTTATTCCAAACATAATATTTTTCGATATTTTCAACAAAAATTTGTGTTTCTATATTTAATGAATTCAATTTTTTAACAAGCGGCCCAAATAAAGATCGTTCTAAAAATACAATATCAAAATTTTCTTGTTTAACATAATCAATAAGTTTTTTTTCTTGCTTAGCTGAAGAAAAGGCGTGAAGTGTAAATACATCACAAATTTTAGCCAATAAAGATGTATGAGATTTTTCGCGGCGAATAAATTTATCTGAATCTTTGAAATCATTAGTAAAAATATATGCATACGCATTTTTTTTTCCGTAAACATCTTGTAACATAGTGAAATTACGATAAGAACATTTTTTTCCACCATCTGTTTGATCCAAAATAAATTCTTGTCCACATACAAAAAGTACTTTTTTCATAATTTTTTCCTTGTATGATGTTTATAGAAACTTAAACACCACACTTCCTTTCTTTTTAATCTGGTATCGTGGTTCAATACATTCAGATACTGTGGACTTTTGATTTGTTCTCTGTAGCCTTGGCTACTCTATAAGAGTGTGTTGCCGCTGCCTTTATCTGAATTGTTTATGTGCTGGATGTTGCCTGGGGTATTGTCCTTGGCGAGATCGGTGATATTCACCGATTTTCCACCCCAATAAGCTGCCGGCGTTTGCCGGTCTGGATTCATCTGTATACCAGTCCGAAAATTTTCAGGTCAAGCGGACATGGTTGTCAAAACACAGTTCCCGTCTTCTCCGATATACACTGACAAACACAGCTCACAATGTAGTCCACCTTTAAAGCTTACTATGATAAGAAGATTGCAGAGAACTGGACTCACTACAATGCGCTTGGGCATTCCATTGGCAAACTTGTCAGAGTCATGTGGAAGTTGCTGACTGGCGAAGTGGAATTTTGCCTAGATTAAGATGTCTGTATACCAATATCAATAGATTTTTTAAGCTCCCTAAACGAACTCTATTCAACTTCCCCTTTTTTACCGTAGATGCCCAAAAGAAATATTTTGCTAATTTATACTTGACTTTTCATAGCTGGTGTCCAACTAACTTTTATTTAAGTGATTAGCGCTCGACCTTTATCTCAGAGAAATAAGGAGAATCTAAAAACTAAAAATTCAGAAGATCAATAATCCGTTTCCTCTCTCCAATAATTCAGTGTTTCTTCTATCGTTCTTTCAATTGCTATCTCTGGACTCCATCCCGTACATTCCTGCAGCTTGCGAATATCCGCCTCTATAATCGGGACATCTATCGGACGAAATCTTTTTTCTTCCACTTCTACACGGATTGTTCCTGGGGAGATAGAAATAATTTTTTTTAATATTTCTTCTATGGAAACTGCCTTTCCACTGCCAACATTATATGTTTCACCCCTGTTCCCGCTCTCCATTAACAACGCATACGCCCTTACAACATCCCTTACGTCAGTAAAATCTCTCTTTGCCTTCAAATTTCCAACTCTGATAACAGACAATGACTGATCTCGTTCAAGTGTCGCAACCTGTTTACAGAAATCCGATACAACAAACTGCTCACTCTGCCCTGGTCCGATATGATTAAAGGCCCGGACCATAATGATATCCATGCCGTATGCATCAGTATAAATTTTCCCAAGCATATTCTGGCTTGCCTTCGTTGCCGCATAAATATTCCCGGGACGAAGGAGGGTTTCTTCATCAATGGGAACTTCTTCTGGCAATACACGACCATATTCTTCTCCTGACCCTACCAATAATATCCGTGGGAAATATGTCAACTTTCGTATAGAATTCAGGATATTCAGAGTGCCTTTTATATTGATGTCTACAGTAAGTCCCGGATTTTTCCAGGACTGAGCTACTGAACTCTGTGCAGCCAAATGATAAATTGCATCTGGTTGAATATGATTTAACAGCGAAAAGACTTTTTCAGCGTCCAAAATGTCAAGGTCATATACTCCATATTCTTCAGTTTTGATTTTTTCATGGGGTAGCTTAGTCACAAACACCTGGTCTCCATTCGTTTTTAAATGTTCTGCCAGATATCTTCCAACAAATCCACAGCCTCCTATAATAAGCGCTTTTTTCATGGATCCAACTCCTCGTTATTGTGCTGCCAGCTCTTTTGTTATCATCTCCATATCGTTTAGAACCATCCGTTCAACCATATCTTCAAAAGAAATTTTTCTTTCCCACCCGAGTCTGGTTTCTGCCTTTCTCGGATTCCCTAAAAGCAGTTCAACCTCGGCGGGACGGAAGAACTTTGGATTTACTTTTACAAGAACTTTTCCTGTGTTCTTTTCCTTCCCTGTCTCATGAATCCCCGTCCCTGACCACTCCAAGTCAAGTCCGGCTTTTTTAAACGCAATATCAACAAATTCCCTGACCGTCCTTGTCTCATTTGTCGCAATCACATAGTCATCTGGTTTCTCCTGCTGTAACATTAACCACATAGCCTTTACATAATCTTTTGAATGTCCCCAATCACGTTTTGCGTCTAAATTCCCCAGTTCCACATACTCCTGGAGGCCGTGCTTTATTCTTGCGACAGCATTGGTTATTTTCCTGGTGACAAACTCTTTTCCCCTTCTTTCGCTTTCGTGGTTAAAGAGGATTCCGCTACAAGCAAACATCCCATAGCTTTCACGGTAATTTTTGGTGATCCAGTGGCCATACAGTTTTGCCACCCCATATGGACTTCTGGGATAAAAAGGCGTTGTTTCTGTCTGAGGTGTTTCCTGCACCAGACCAAACATTTCGGAAGTAGACGCTTGATAAAAATGTGCTTCCGGCTTCACAGTGCGAATAGCTTCCAGTAAGTTTGTAACCCCTACAGCATCAATCTCTGCTGTTGCGATCGGCTGTTCCCAACTGGTCGCCACGAAGGACTGAGCCGCCAAGTTATAGACTTCATCTGCCTGGGATATTTTCATCGCATTGATAAGAGATACGATATCTGTCATATCTGCATAGATAAATTCAATTTTTTCTTTAATGGGTTCCACGTTTCCATAATCAACAACACTTTTTCTTCTCATGATTCCGTAGACTTTATAACCTTTTTCCAGCAGCAGTTCTGCCAAATATGAGCCATCCTGCCCTGTTATTCCTGTAATTAATGCCGATTTCATTTGTAACTGTCTCCTTTAAACAAAAAATTCTATATGCTTATAAGAACTTTCCGACATGTTCTGTCATCCTGTCCCAAGAATACTTATAAGCTTCTTCCTGGATATACCCTTTAAATTCTTGTTCCTTCTTTTCTGTAAAATATTGAGTTATCACACTTGCAAGTGCTTCTGGATCTTTTGGCTTTACAATGTACCCGGTCTTTCCATTTATTACGACATCCGGTAGGCCCCCTACCGCTGTAACAACCACTGGTTTTTCAAAGCCATATGCCACCTGTACGACTGCACTCTGAGTTGCTGATTCGTAGGGAAGCACAACCAGATCACATGCTGCAAAATATTTCTCTACCTCTTTGTCAGGAATATAACCATCATGAACTTCCAACATTTCACTAATACCTAACCTTTGAATAAGCTCTGTGTACTCTTCCTTATCGCCGCCAAAATCTCCCACGACCAGCAGTTTCACTTCAGTCAGCGCTTCCTTCAGAACGGGAAGCGCATTAAGCAAATGTTTTAACCCTTTATACTCTCGTACAAATCCAAAGAAAAGCAGGATCTTTTCACTTTCATTTAGTTTTAATATTTTTCTAGCCTCCTCCTTGCTCATATTTTGGAATTTAAATGCATTATAAGTAGGAAGAACGGCACGTATATATTCAGCATCTTTTTTTATGCTAAGCAAATCTTCTGTGTCTGTCCCGGATTGTGTGATAAAATAATCCCCCTGCTTTAACACCATCTTTGTCAGAACTCGGTCCAGAGGGAACCGCTCATGTGGGAATACATTGTGGCACAGAAACAATATTTTGGTTTTCCCCAGCAATTTGCATACTGTCCAGTAGCAAGGTACAAAATACGGATGCCACCACTGGAATATCACAAGGTCAGGTTTTGATTTCCTGATCCGCCTTGCACTGCTGATCCAGTTAAAAGGGTTGGCAGTATTGATCATGTAGTCAGTCTCAGGGATTTTAAAAGCATCATTGCTGTAGTCCTTCTGTTCTTTCTTAAATAAAAACTTTGGGTACTGCATCTTGAATGAGATCATGTCCACCCGAAACTTTTTGACAAGTGCCCGATACATAAGGCCGGTATAATGAGAAATCCCGCCTTTATAGGGATATACTGGACCGATCAGAACGATATGTTTCAACTCATTCATTTTTCTATTTCGCGGCAGAGCAGTAATACAATGTCGCTAAGACAAATGGACGTTTGTCCAACAAACTGCCTAACCGCTTTTCTCCTCTTTCGTCTTATTATTCATCCCGGCCACTCGTTTTCAATTCCTCATGTCCAGGACCATAATCCATTTTTCGCAATTCAAATTGAATCTCTTCCAACAATTTTCTATTTGCTGAAATCACATCTCCCAGAAGACCAATTACCCCACACATCATTGCGATTATAACAAACATACTCGCAAGGATCAAGGACTGAATATGGCCGGCACCAGAACCGCTAAAATAAAATATTAAAAACCGTATTCCAATCACTACACCCGCCACGCCGAAAATCCCCGCCAGCCATGCAAAGCAATACAATGGCTTATACATCATCAGAGCACGTCCAATTGTCAGAATAGATTTCTTCACATACCCAAACATACTATGAAACAGCCTGGAGGGCCGCAATTCAGCATTTGTCCGAATCGGCACAGACGTAACAGCCATCTTTTGCCTTCCGGCTTGTACGATTGTCTCCAGCGTATACGTATATTCATTGATTACATTCAGTCTCATCGCCGTATGTCTGCTATAAGCCCGAAATCCACTGGGAGCATCCGGAATATCTGTTTTCGACGCTTTCCGCACAACCCAGCTCCCAAGATGCTGCAGTTTTTTCTTCAGGGGTGAGAAATGTTCAGTCTGATCTATAGGCCTCTCCCCTACTACCATTCCTGCATCACCACTCAGGATAGGCCGGATCAATTTCTCAATGTCATCGCCACAGTACTGATTGTCCGCATCTGTATTGACAATAATGTCTGCTCCATTTCTAAGACAAGCATCAATCCCTGCCATAAACCCTCTGGCAAGACCTTTATTATTACGGAAATTTACAATATAATTCACGCCCCAGTTTTTCGCAACTTCGACTGTATTATCTTTGCTCCCATCATTGATGACCAGGTATTCTATAACGTCTATCCCGTCTATATGTTTAGGCAGAGCATTCAATGCAATCTCCAGCGTTTCCGCTTCATTAAAACATGGGATCTGAATAATAAGCTTCATCTTACTGTACCTCTCTTTTATCTGTCATTTATCGTTCTTCTGCCTATAGAACTATATGTCGTTTTTGTGCCTTCAAACGCACTAAGCGGATAGCAGTTTCTCCCATCCAGTACAATCGGTGTCTTCATCAGCTCTTCATATTTACGGACATCAAAGTTGACTACCTGTTCCCATTCAGTAAAGATCAGACACAAATCCGCGCCTTCCAGTGTCTCTTCTATTGTAGAAAAATATTGTATATTCTTATTTGAAATTTTCTTTTTGAAGTTCTCCTCACCTACAGGATCCCAGATTCTTACATTTGCCCCATCCTCCAGAAGCAGCGGAATATTAACAAGCGAGGGGGCCTCTCTGAGATCATCCGTTCCCGGCTTGAATGTGCATCCCAAAACTGCAACATTTAAGAAAAGGAACTCATCATAATATTTCTTTGCTTTTTTTATTAGTTTAAATTTTTGGCTGTCGTTCACCTCGATTGCGGCTTTAATCGTACGTATCTCATTGTCATTAAAGCTCGCCAGCCAGCTGAGAGCCTTTGTATCCTTCGGGAAACAGGATCCTCCATACCCGATACCTGCATTTAAGAATCGGTCCCCAATTCGAGCATCATACCCCATCCCCATTGTAACCTCTTCCACATCGGCTCCAACGGTCTCACACAGATTTGCGATCTCATTGACATAGCTGATCTTTAATGCTAGGAAATCATTAGAAGCATATTTGATCATCTCCGCACTCCTGCGACCTACCACAAGCTTCGGCGCATCAAAATCCTGATATACTTCCTTCAGAACTTTACCCGGCTCTTCTTCATTAACTCCGATCACAATGCGTGAAGCATGAAGCGTATCTCTGACTGCCGTTCCCTGAGACAGAAATTCCGGATTAGATGCCACATATATTTTCACACTGTGTTTCTGCTTATCATGAATATACGATTCTATTTTGTCATTTGTTCCGATCGGAACAGTGGATTTCACGACCACAACACAGTCTTTCTCGGCAGACACTGCAATCTGCTTCGCCACTTGGTACACATAGGATAGATTTGCCGACCCGTCTGTTTTCTCCGGAGTCCCCACTCCAATAAAGATCACATCTGCATCCTTATATGAGGAAACATAATCTGTACTAAATACCAGACGATCCATATTATCCCTCATAAGTTCCGGAAGCCCTGGCTCGTAAATTGGGGATTCCCCTTTCTTCATCATTGCAACTTTCTGTTCATCCACATCCACGCAAGTAACGTTATGTCCTTTGCTCGCCAGACATACTCCTGTGACCAGACCTACATATCCTGTGCCTGCAACCGCTATCTTCATTGTTCAGTACCTCTCATTTATCAACATATTAATTTGGGATTCGACACATCCTGATATATTATAGCACATTTTTTTCTTTCCTTAAATAGCTTTTTATAGCATTTTTAAGGGAATATTTGACCTTTATAACATTTATATACATTATGTCTTTTTCCACAGTTGTAACCACGTTCAACTCTATGCTATACTTAATGGGAAATTTACGTATAGGGAGTGACTACATGAATTTAATCAGTTTACACATAAAACCATCCTATAAATTTCTAATGATATCCGGCTGTATTGTACTATTTCTTCTAGGCATAAACATCCCCAATTTATCCCAGATTTTTGTTCTCCACGACGAATTTGGATACTGGTATAATGCGGCTCATTTCGCAGGATACGACTGGTCAGGAATCGAGGGAATTTCGGAATACTACTCCTACGGATATAGTATGCTTCTCGCCCCACTCTTCCATATATTCGATTCCAGTATAACTATTTATCGCACCGCAATCACTCTTAATATTGTATTACTTGTTTTAAGTTTCTTTATATCATGTAGATGTGCCTTTCGGCTTTTTCCGGATATCTCGAAAAAAGTCCTTGTTTTTTTCTGTCTGCTGACCACTCTTTATGGCGGCTATATTTTTGATGTAAATATTACCTGGGGTGAACCTTTGCTACTGTTTGTATTCTGGATACTACTGCTGACTTTAATTAATTATTTTGATACGCATTCCTGTCTGCTGTTAATCCTTTCCATCGCAGAGGGCATATATATCTATACTATACACCAGCGCGCTCTCGGAGTTGTAATTGCTCTTTTCCTGGTACTCTTTTTCCATATTATTATCTTCTGTAATCGTTCACAGAGGAAATATATTTTTGTAATGTTAATAATCTTTATTATTTTCTTTGCTGTTGCGACTGCTGTTAAGAGGGATTTGGTAAGTTCAATCTGGAGCCCTTCCTTTACAATCTCATCTTCAAATTTTAATGATTACAGCGGACAGTTCGACAAAATCATTGCATTCTTCACATCAGGAGATTTTTTTGTCTCTGTCATAAAGGGATTTCTCTCTAAAATATTTTATCTTTTATGTGCAAGCGGACTACTGATACTGTGGGGTGCATATTTTATCATTCATAAAACTTTTCATAAGGATTTTAAGAATGTTCCTTTTCAAATGATATATATTTTCTGTATTTTATCCGTTCTGGCGTTAGAAGGTGTCAGCGCGCTTTATTTCAACACTTATCCACGCCTTGACACAGTCCTCTACGGCCGCTATGCAGAATTTGCCGCAGCCCCGCTTATCCTGTTTGGACTGTGTTTTCTCTATCAAAAAATGGGGACAACTAAAGTTCTGTTCAGCGGAATATTTATTTACCTTCTTCTCTCTTTAACAGCGATAGAGCAGTTGTTTGAAGGTTCAGGCAACATGTATTTAAGCAGTGTTGTTGGCAACATTTTTTACGACTCTGCTACAGACCGCATGAATACCGGATATCTTATTGTTATTCCGCTGCTGATTGGTATTTTTCTCTTTGTTCTTTTTCAGCAGCGTAGGAGAATACTATACTTTGTCGCTGTAATCCCGCTTTTATCTCTGTGGATCTATGCAGATTACTACACTTTAAAAGTGGATGTCAACGAATCCCAGCGGCTTGCTTCCGGTTACAATCATCTCTGCGATGACATCACAGATCTTGGGGAAGATCTCCCTATTTATTTTGTATATAAAGAAGAACTTGGCAGTTCAAACTGGAACATTGAAAGGATACAATTCTCACTGTATGACAGAAAGATCCAGCTTATTATGCCGGAGGACGTAGACTCATTATCCGGCGATCATATCCTTCTTCAGTACAGTCTGAATGGGATCAATATGGATGACTATACTGTTTACTCACAAGCCCATGGCATGGTCGCGGCTGTCCCCACTGACTCTTCTCTTGCTGAAGCCGCCCTCAGTAAACAGTTCAAGGAGTCTGTTTTTGACCCAACAGATCGAACAAATGGCATTGAAGATTATGGCGGAAGATATTCCTTATCATCCAGTCATAAAGAGGGGATGTTATCCTACGGAAACAATCTTTCTTTAAATGCAGGAACTTACGAAGTCAATCTTTCCTTCCATGTCAGCGAAATCACGGATACTTCGCTTGGCTGCTTCGATATAACCACAGATCAGGGGGCAAACGAACTATTGTGGAGCGCTTTGACAACTGCCGAAATTGACGAAGACGGTTATGCAGAACTCACTTACACTTTCACATGTGAGAACTCAAACTTTGTAGAATTTCGTGTTTATACTTATGACACTTCTCTTTTTGAACTGGATTCGATCACTTATCAACGCATTATGTAAACAATAAAACAGCCACTCTATCCTCACAGATATTTCAGAGTGATAGAATGGCTTATTTTTATTTTTCAAGATATCTGAGACTTTCCTCTACCGCATCCGACAGATACCCTCCTGAACAGAGTTTACTCGAGATATGTTTAATATTTTCTTCAATTTCAACATATTTTTCCACAGATATATTTTTTAGTCTTTTTCCCAGTTCATCCAGAGAATCAATTGTAATACCAATCTTATTTTCTTCGATAAAAGAAGCTTCAGCAGCCTCCTTCCAGATAATCACCGGAATGCCGAGTGAAATATACAGCGATACTTTATGGGGATTATTATACCGCAGATATTCCCCATAAGCTCCCGTACACGCGTTTGTGCTCACTCCATCCCAAACTAATCCCCAGCTCCCTCTGATGTGTGCCGCTAACTGATCCGATGGATAAACTCCTCTGTATATGACATTATCCGCTTCCATTTGCTTCTCAAACCCAGGACCATACAATGAGAAATCACAGTCCTTGATTTCTTTTAGTTTTCTAAGATATCCGGCTTTATTCCCATCCAGATTTCCTGCGATAACTACACTTCCATCCCTTCTCTCATCAGTCACGGCAGCCGAATTTCCAATATAATCAAATACCTGCAATGTCACAATATGAGATTTCACACTTTGCTCGAGAAGATACTCTTTCATCCTGTCATTATGAGCTATGATTACATCGGACAGACCCCAAAATACTTTTTCATGTGAATATTGCTTTGTTGTCTCTTGCGGAAAACGAATGGAATCAATGTCATGGATCAATAATATCACCTTAACATTTTTCTGTTTTTTCAATCTGGCAATATACCAGGCCGCCACTTTATTAAACACCAGACTGTTCAGAAATGGAAATTGGACCAACATCACTGAGTCACGCTCTATCCGATTCCCGATTTTTATCCAGTCCAGATTGGTCCAGAACATCATTCGTATATAATGAACAATTTTACTTTGTAACGATTTTTTTCTATGGATGTCTAATGCAGTCCAATGATTTTTACTTAAAATAGAACTTACATCTTGTCTTGCCTTAGAAAGAGCACTTTGATCTTTTCCCGCTTCTTCCTGAACAAAATATTTTTTCACAAAATATGCCCTCACTTTTTAATGATCACAAAAACTTTCGTTAAACGCTTCTCCGTAGATTTAACAAAAAATGCCGTAACACAACCAGCCACTTTGCCGGCACCCCCATACAGAGCAGTCTGATAAAAATGCGGTTAGCTGAATTTATATAACCGCTGTTTATATATTTTGAATTTTGTCGGATCTTTCTTTTAAGGTCCGATATCAAACGATAGTATTCTCTTTTCTTTGTATAAATAATGCGGTCGATTATAGTAAATAAAACAATAATAAGTCTGGAATATGCCGCCTTATCAAACTGATTCTCGTGTTGCTCAGAATATACTATCATTTTTTCAGCCTCTTTGATACCGATCAGTTCTCTTTCTGAAAATCTCTTATTTGTTGCACTGTCTTCCCGCTGAAAATAATAGTAACAGCATTTTCCCGTATACACCGCTTTATCACACTGATCATACAACTCGATTCCTATAGCCACATCTTCCATATACCTTCGGTCCTCTGGGAAGGCAACATTTTGAAAAAGCTTTTTTTTAAACAGTTTATCACACATAAACCCCTTAAACAGCCTTTGAGAGATCCACTCTTCCATGAGCTGGTCATGAGTCCACACGTAGAACAGGTTCTCATCTGACTGCTTTTGTGTTTTGCCTGATGGCCATACCATAGCATATCCGACGATGGAGACATCAGCATTATTTTCTTGAAGATTATCATACAATATTTCGTACATGTCAGGAGAAATCCAGTCATCAGAATCTACAAAGCCGACATAATCTCCCGTACATATTTCCAAAGCTTTATTCCTGGCCGCCGAAGGACCACTGTTTGAAGTATGAAGCACAGTGATTCTAGAATCTTTTTCTGCATACTCATCGCATATTTGCGGGGAACCGTCAGACGACCCGTCATCCACCAGTAAAATTTCCAAATTTTGATATGTTTGGCCAATAACGCTTTCAATGCAGCGTCTCAAATACTTTTCAACGTTATAAACCGGAATAATAACAGAAATTAATGGCCTTTCAGTCATTTCACTCCCCCGTCCTTCTATTTTCTGATCATCCTTTTTAACTTTTCTCTGCCCGTTTCTCCAATCACGCGCGTGATCATTCCTTTCGCCCAGTCTTTTCTTCGATCCCATGAACTTTTCCATGCTCCGCTGTAATGGTGGATAGTACGGGTATTTTCGGTAATCTCCATACGCATTGTAGAATAATTGATCGGGGAAAAATAATCCGCTGGATAGACAGTCACTCCATCAGGCGTTTTTGTAATACTGTCTGACATTAGAAGTTGATACTTTTCATTAAAAAATTTGTAAATATACTGCGAATTGGGCATGGTGTCTGATTTTCCCTGTCTATCAAGAAATCTCCTGTTTCTGTAATCATCAAGCAATTCTTTGAGCCATTGTTCTCCCTTTCTCGCACCGATCACCGCAGTACAGACAGTATATCTGCTCTCAAAACCGATAAAAGACTGATGCTCCAGAAGATCATCCATAGATTTTATGATCTCCACATCCGTATCCAGATATATTCCTCCGTACTCGTACAGTACATAAAGTCTCATTACGTCTGTGACAAATGCCCACTTTTGTTTTTGTATTGCCTCCTCTACATATGGCATATTTATTTTCTCGAATGGAAATATGTCTTCATTCCATTCTTTTATCTCAAAATCAGGGGCATACTTTCTCCATGTAGACATATATTTTTGTATCTCTTCCGGCTTCTCTTTTCTTCCGAGCCAGCAGTAATGGATCGTTTTAGGAATTCTTTTCTGTCCACTTTCCATCATTCAACCTCCAGTCTCTCATACTCTGATTCCGTGATCTTTCTCACTCCACCATCTTCAAGTCCTGCCAGAGCTGACGTAAGAGACTTTATCTGCCAGCCGTTCTCATTCTCGCACATTGTAAAACCGGTCAGATAGTATTCCCTTCCATATACATATACAGCTGCGTACTCATTCTCACCGAGATGAATAATTTTTTTCAGATCCATATAGGGGATATTCTCAGGATTCAGCTTTCCTACGATTTCTTCTCCTGTCATCCCCAGATCTTCCAGCGGCTGCGGGTCACGTGTTTTCTCTTCAAAAAGCAGTCCGCAATACATCTCCACGATCTGCTTTGCGAACTCTTTCTGGCGGTTCATGACTGATACCTGATCGCTCTCCAGCTGCTCATGTCCAAGGTATCCGAAGCAGAGTGCAGATGTGATATCCTCCTTTTCAATATATTTACTGAACTGTGTGATCACATCCTCGGGACTCTGAGAATACGCCTGCCCTGCAAGAAAGTAATTCGGAGGGAGCATCTGCTGCTCCGGATCATCTGTATACTGGAGTTCTTCCTCTTCTCCCAGAGTCTCCCACACTTCTTCTTCCACTTCCGGGTCTGTCAGGCTCTCATAAATTTCTTCATCTGTCCCGGCAAGTCCGCTTTGAACGTTACCGGAGACAGCGGCTTCCAGACGAAATACCTTCCAACTCTCTCCATATTTCGCAACAGTGACCGGAAACATATACAGTTCCTCTCCACACCTGATCTCCGCCAGCATCTCGCACATCACGTCAGCGCCCCAGCACTCGCTCAGTTCCAGCATCTCGCGCTGGTACTGTCCTGTCATCTGCTCTTCGGGAAGAAGTATACGCACATCCAGAATCTCGGCCTTCTCCCACTCCAGAGCGTTCTCAAGGGATGCCATCTCCGCCGCATACTGTCCGGCGATCTCAGAGGATGCGGCCGGCACATATTGTGCATAAACAGAAGAAGGCGGATTGAATTCTGAAGAGAACTGTTCCTCCATATCTATGATCTTTGCCGAATCTGCCCCCAGCACCATCTCATCCACAGGAAATGCTCTCATTGCTTTATCAAGATCGTCCTCTCTTACAGCACTTATCAGATATCTTACCGTATCTTCCCCTGCTGTAAATCCATCGACAGTAGCAGGTCTTGCCATCGCCTCGGTCACCACTGTGGGCTCGATCGCAGATCTTTTCTCATACATCTTTATCACCAAAACAAGACACATCACCAGAACTATAAGAGCGAAGCCTGCCAGGATTGGATATTTTTTTATCATCTTTCCTATTTCAATCTTTTTCTGTCTCATACTGTTTCCTCAATAACTTCCTGACGTTTCCCAATGATATCGCCTGCTTTTGCCTTATCCTTTCCTTTTCCCTTCCACGCTGCCAGAAGTGCAAAAAAGAATGGATTATAAGACACCGCCATCATATGATGTTCCACAACACACTGTATCGCGATTACTGTGACAATGATAAGAAAAGCCCAGTCTCTCCTCTCTCTCGCACGAAAGTTCATGATGCAGAAGATCAGAAGTATCACCCCGAACACGACCGCGCCATATTGAAGAAGCACATACATATACGAGCTGTCCAGAAAGAAGTAGTGAATGACATCTTTCGTTGTTCCGCCGTTTCCTTTCATCGGTATATATCTTCCGAGAATCGAAAGTCCGTACAGATCCAGTCCCTTTTTTCCGAAATACAGCCTGTTATTCAACACTCTGTTCACAAGTGAAAGCAGAGGATTACTCTCGGAATACAGCCAGGAAGCTGCGAGGACACCACCCGCGCACAGCGTAGGGACAACGGCAAGAAGCATGGACAGACCGCCATTCATCTGATACGTTCCGCCTTTTCTGAGAGACCGGCTGTTCCGTATCTTATAATAAAGAATCCCCGCCGCCAGCAGAAGGATGCAGATCGTATTCAGCCGGGCTTCACAAAAAAGATAGACAAATGCCGCAAGCCCCGCAAGTACGACAATCTCTATATATTTGATTTTCTCTCTGCGGAGATAACAGTATACGGCACTTAAGTAGAACACATATGCGGAAAAATCCGTCGGATAATTAACCCCGAATGCCATTCTGGTGCGTCGTCCTTCCTGGTGATACACCAGGTTTTCCACATGACCGGTCAAAGCCGCTGCTACAGTTATAACCAAAAGCCCTCCAATAACTGACAGAAAGACTTTACATATTTTTCTGAAATCGATTCCCCTTGCTCCGACAATCAGCAGAAAACAATTATATATTTCATCATAGCCGTTGTGGTTCCATGAAACGACAAAGCCAACTCCTATAATTGCAATCAGAATATATTCGCTCCAGCCGCTTTTCTCGCTGACCAGGAATCTCAAAAATATTATTGTCATCAAAACCGCTTTGAGATCTCCATACAGCCCTTCCGGCCATGCAATTTCAAACATCGTTGTATAAAGAAACTGTTGTGCAAGAAAGACAGCAAAGAAGAACAAATATACATTTTCCAGCACCTTTTCTATATTAATATTCTTAATCCTGTCCATTACTTTCCCCTCTGTCTCCCTTTTTCCATCAGTCTGTCTGCGATCACTTCAAGCTGTTCATTAAATCTGGCGTTGTTGCTCTTCATTTCCTTAGGCATCCCCGAAACGATATTATCATAATTCCTGATCGCATCTCCAAGTTTATTGATATCATAGACAGGAATAATATTCCCATGTCTCTCTGACACCATTCTCACAAACTCTTCCTGATGGTCATTCACATGTTCTCCAAACTCTTTCTTCCTCGGCACAACGATCGGCACTTTTCCGATCTGAAGCGGCATGATAAAGCTTGACGGTCCTCCGTGCGTGATGACGATCCCGGCTTTGCTTACCAGCTCCTGCATTTTTTTATAAGGAAACATTTTTTCCCATTGGCAGTATTCAGGAAGGTATGTACTGTATCCCGTCTGGACTACAATATCGTCTTCTATTTTTCCTTCTCTTTTCAGCTCGTCCACCGCCCTTATCAGCCGGTCAAACTGCTGCTCGTGAGTTCCCACCGTAACAAAGATCATCAGAATATTCCTCCCAGATTAACAGCTCTCGGATAAACCTTTTTCTGTTCTTCCCACTGTACGATAAAGCAGTCCACGATCGGGTACACCATTTTTCCGGTCATAGTAGGTTTATCGATCCGGTCATAAACCTCGATATAAATCAGCTTTTTCCCCATCAGCTTTGCAAGGTAAAAAAAAGGAACAGCCACCGCAGCGCCGGAAGAGATAAGCAGATCCGGTTTTTCTTTCCGCAGCACTTTCCATGCCACATAAGTATTCCTTATAAGATTCTTCAGGTTTCTGTTTGTGGGATAATAGCATGGATATACCTTTTCTCCTTCCAGGATACTCCGTGCATCCTCTTTATCGAAAGTTACCCAGAAACGTTCCTTTGTCTTCCAAAAGGGTTTCAGCATATAGAGATGTGTCAGATGCCCTCCACTTGAACCGACCAGACACACTTTTATATTTTTCTTCGTATCTGTCATACTGATCCTTTCCCCGTAAATATTACTTTAACAGTCTGGAATAAGATTCTCATATCCATCGCAATGCTCCAGTTCTCAATATACTCCGTATCCAGCCTGACGACCTCTTCGAAGTCCACGATATCGCTTCGTCCGCTGACCTGCCACATTCCCGTCAGTCCGGGCTTTGCCGCCAGTCTTGCCTTGTGATGCATCTCGTACTTTTCATACTCGTCCACAGTGGGCGGACGTGTCCCGACCAGGCTCATATCCCCTTTCAGCACATTAAAGAACTGAGGAAACTCATCCAGAGAGGTTCGTCTCATAAAACGTCCGATCGGTATGATCCTGGGATCGTTGTCCATTTTGAACATCAGCCCCTGCATCTTATTCTCCGCCATCAGATCTTTCTTTCTCTCTTCCGCATCCGGATACATGGAACGGAACTTATAAATACGGAATTTACGCCCATTTCGTCCTACTCTCTCCTGGGAAAAGAAGATCGGGCCGGGGCTCTGGATGAAGATGACCGGGCCGAATATAACAGTCAGAACCGCTGTAAAGGCAATCCCGACAAGGCTTCCCAGGATATCCATAATCCGTTTGATCAGCATATCTCTGGGTTCCGCGAAATTTATCCCGGAGGTGATGACCAGATGATCCGCGAACGTCTCAACCATCATATGGCTTGTCTCACGCACCCTCCTGCCCAGGTTAAGATGTGAGACGATGCCCATCTCCCGGCATGCCGCAAGAACCTCTTTCTGGTCACTGCCCTCCGGGAGGTCTACAAAAACTTCATCGACCACATTCCGTTTCAGATATGTGATGGCATCTTCTTTCCCCGCGATGACCGGGATCCCAAGTATATCGGAACTGTTTTCTTTAGCAGAGTCGATGAGTATGATTCCCTGGATGTAGAATCCGGTATAGGTCTTTTTCTTTATAACATCAACAGTCTCCTTTGCCCGCTCCTCTGTTGATATCACGACAAGCGACTGCAGATACCTCTTATCCTGCATCCGTTTTCTTATCAGATTCTTCCACAGAAGGCGCTCCGCGTATATAAGAACCGTTCCTGTCACCCACAGCTGAAGAAAAACCGCCCTGGAATATATGCTGGAAGTCTTTGTAACGAAAAGATAAGTAAATACAAACATTACCACGATGGTGGTGCTCATAATGGAACTTTTAAATTCCTGGAAATATCCCCGTCTGAGAATATCTTTATACAGTTCCAGAAAAAAAGAAGTGCAGATCTGGACCAGTGCGATAATGATTCCGATATTCCTGTAACCCGGATCTTCGTAAGGCCATACAAAGCCATGCCTGATCATAAATGACGCCACATATGCGATCTGCATACAGAGAATATCCAATATAATAAAATCCAGGTGCTTTATCCACACACTCTTATCTCTCTGGTACATACCTCTACCTCTGTGATCCGATCCTGGTGATCAGTCCGAAGACTGATCCCATGATCTCCCTGACAAATTTTTCTCTTAAAACTAATAATACTATACCATATACCCCGAAAAAAGCAATCGCCGACACCACCAGCGTCAGAAACGCCCCGAAAGATGTAAACATGCGTATCAGTATTACTGTTCCCGCGGCAAGCACTGACGCCGAGATGATCTTCCAGAACTGAATCCCTTTCAGCATCCCACCGATCTGGTCTCTCAGATATACCCCTTGTACGATCAGGACCAGTGCTTCCGCCATCAGCGTCGCAAACGCCGCTCCTGATGCCCCGAACTTCGGAATAAGTACAAGGTTAAACAAAAAGTCAAGGACTGCCCCTGCCGTAACAGAATAGACCACCTTCACTTCCTGCCCAACCGGAGTCAGAACCTGCATTCCCGTAATGTTTGACAGTCCAATGAGCAGGACCGTCGGCATAAGTATGATCATGGGCGCTGTCGCCGGAATGAAGGCTTCTCCCGCCAGAAAGAGGATGGACTCTTCCGCGTAGAGCGCGAAATATATCGTCACTGCGCTGGCCGCCACAAAGACGAAGTTGAATGCTTTCCTGACCATCTTCTGAAAGGCTTCCTTATTCCCGTTCTGTACATAGTATGACAGTCTGGGAAGAAGAACCGTTCCCAGGGACGTCACGCAGCTCACGAGAACTGTCTTCACTCTGATCCCGGCGTTATAATATCCTACCTCCGTGTCACCTTTCATAAACTGCAGCATGACGATATCCAGATTCAGATAGACACTGGTCGCCGCCGAAAGCAGAAAGAACCGCAGTGTGGCTCCGATATGTTTCTTCAGTTCATATGTCCCGGTTTTTCTAAAAGTGATAAACTTTCTCAGCCGGATAAAGTTCAGGACATAGGATCCGAAGCTTCCGACCACGTAAATCCCGCCGTATACCACGTAATCTCCCGGATCTCTCACAAAGAGAAACATGAGGATCAGGCCGATCAGCTTGAAGATGATCGCGCAGGTCGTGATATAGGAATACTGCTCCAGAGCATTGTAGAACCACTGGACTCCGATCGCTGTAAGCCCGATGCTCACGGAAACTACCATCAGCAGCTGCTTTTCCGCCGCGAACTGTGGCACCGCAAACAGCAGTACGAAAAATACGATATAAGTGATCGCTGTCGTCACCGCGCTGATGATGAGCAGTTCCTGAACTGTCTTTGAGAGTTTTTCCTTGTCGTCCCTTACTACAGCACAGGCCCGCACGCCGTAAGTCGGGATACCCAGTGTGGCAAACATCGTAAAATACGAGATCACCGATGTGGCAAAGGACACAGTGCCGCTGCGCTCTACGAGCAGCACCCTGGAAATATACGGGAACGTGATCAGCGGGAATATGATCGACGACATCGTAAAGATCGCGTTCATGATGAAATTAAATTTGACTGAATGTGTTTTCATCTTATCCTACCCTCATCCGGAGTTTGCTTAAAGCTGTCCAGAACCAGTATCTTTTAAATCCGCTTTTTCTCAGCGCGTGCAGCATTTTGCTTCTGGAGTCTGAGAGTTCGTAGATCGTCCTGCTCTTTTCTTTTACTGCGGCGTCAAATTCTTCAAACTGCCTGCGGATTTCTTTGTCCGAAGCCGGGAAACTGGCATAAATGCCCGCCTGATCCCCTACCATGATCGCCGCCTGATTGTTCAGGTATACCGCTTTGTCCTTATCTCCGCCGGACTTTTCGTAGCTGACGGCAAAATCAATCAGACGCAGCGTCACTCTTACATGATCCGGCAGATGTTTCTGAAATCCCTGCATGCTCACACTCTGCGTAGCCACGGCAAGCCGGTACATATACACGCACAGGTCAAAATACTGCACGGTATTTACATACGGCACCGGAAAAGTGATATATTCATTGTCAACATAGAAGCAGTGTTCGTCCAGCCGGATCCTGTTTTTCTGAAGGATCTCAGTGCGGATGACCAGCGCATGCATCGGAATTTCCGACTGATGAGCGGCTTCGTTAAATGTACTTACCGGATTTTCCCTGAACCAGGGGAAATCTTCCAGCTTCTTTTCTTTTGTCCTGTCGTTTACTTTATAATAATTCGTGACCACATAGTCAGCGTCCGTACTCTCAAGCCGGCGGACAAGCTCTGCGAAGTCTTCTGTATTGACCCAGTCGTCTCCGTCCACAACCTTGAAGTATTTCCCCGATGCCTCTTCGATCCCCCGGTTGATCGTGGAACCGTGTCCGCCGTTTTCTTTATTGATGAGCCGGAATGTCTGGGGATACTGTCGGACGTACTCTTCCGCAATCTTTGGTGTACTGTCCTTTGATCCGTCATTTACGACAAGAATCTCGATCTCAGACATAATCTCTTCTGAAATAAAAGACGAAAGGGTATCCCTCAGATATTGTTCTACATTATAAGACGGAATCACAACCGTAAGTACTTTATTCATCCTTTCCTCCCGATATCAGTCTGTTCAGACTTTTTTTCTGTTCCCTGAGGTCATAGTTTACGGCATTTTCACTGTATACCACAGAATCTCTGTCCAGCTCTCCCATGCGGATCACTTCGTCCGCCCAGTATTCCGGAGACTCTTTCAGCGGGACAAAGTTGCATCGGTCTGAGATCCTTGTCTCCTCTGTCACAGAATCACTGATCACACAGGGAAGCCCGGTACACTGGGCCTCGATTCCGACCGTCGGAAGTCCTTCGAAATGAGACGGCAGAAGAAATACGTCCATCGCCTGAAGGACTCCATCCACGTCCTCCCGCCGTCCCAGGAACCGGACTGCGTCGGAGAGGCCTTCCCGTTCAACCTGCCGTTTTACGTCCTCAAACCGGATCCCCTGTCCCACAAGCAGAAGGATGGAGTCCGGTCTCTTTTCATGAAGCGCCTTGAATATCCTGATCAGATACGCATGATTTTTCTGATAGCAGAAGTTTCCCACATGGCCCGCCACGAAACGCTCCTCTATCCCCAGCTCTTTTCTCATTCTGCTGCGGATCTCAGGGCGGAAACGAAATCTTTCCCGGTCCACTGCATTGTAGATCACCTGAAAGTTTTCCGATTGGACAATGCGCCGGGGGAACATCCAGTCCCCCGCTTTCACAGAGCAGGCGCAGAATTCATTTCCCGCCCTGTAAAATACAGGTCTGCACACGCTCTGCAAAATGTCAAATATTATCTTTTTCAGGGAACTTTCACAGTCGTTCCCTCCCGAATGACTGTGCAGGATCCTTCTGGGAACCTGACAGGATTTTGCCGCAAATGCGGCCGGCATATCCATGGATGTCGATACGTTCAGGTACACGATATCATATTTTTCCTTCCGGATCAGTTGTTTTACCTGGAGGAACTGCTTTAAAGGGTGTCTTAAAGTCGCGATCTCTGTCAGCCTGGATCCGTAACGGCTGAGGTGCTTTTTTAATTCAGAATCCGCTTCGTTTGTCAGCAGATCGATCTGCATCCCTTCTTTCCAGACCGCATCGATAAAATGAAGAAGGTACGTATCAAGCCCCCCTGAACGCCCGTCCATGATAAATCCCAGAAGGATCTTTTTCATCGGGATACCTCCCCTCGTCTGAGTGTTTCCATAAAGTATCCGAAGCAGAGCCAGAATATATATGTCTGGGGCGCGTTCAGATAGAATACCATTGAGAGGAACAGGCTTCCCGCCCCCATGACTGCCGCAGTGATAAAGCACGCTGCCGCAAAATCCTGTTCCTCCGCCCTTACAGAGGATATCTTTTTCTTCATAAGCCGGCCCGTATTTACCACGATCGCCAGGAAGATCGCGATTCCGATCATTCCCTGGCTGACAAGGATGTCCATGACCGAATTATGTAAAGAGTCGTATTTGGCCTTCTCCGGATTATTGACAAGATATGTATCCGGCAGATTTTTTTCAGCGTAAGCCGTCATATTACGGAAACTTACACCATATACCGGGGACGCCTCCGCGATCTCAAACCCGCTCTTCCAGATTGAAAACCGCCCGTTACTTGCGTCCTGCACCAGATCCTGCTTTCTTCCAACCTGGCCTGACAGATTCTTGTCTTTAGTTGCATTTGCATTTGTATTTGTGTTTTTCCCCTGATCAACAGCAGGCTTCTTCGGAAGCATCGCCTCAATCTTGCTGTCGATAAGATTATACTCCTGCTTACATCCGTAGGAGCCTCCGGCGAGGATGGCAGCGGCAAGGACCCCGAAGCAGCAGCATACGGTCAGTGTCTTCACGGTTGAGCTGCCTTTTTTCCTTTCTCTTCTGTAGACCAGGGCCGCGGTCCACAGAAAGCCCGCTGCTGCCAGCATTACCGTACCGGTTCTTGAATCTGACAGCACGATGTACAGAAACTGCACGATCATTGAAAGGATCAGAAGGGCTTTGACCACTTTCCTCTTTACAGCAAGAAACAGATAAAACGAGAGGAGCAGGGCCGCTATGGCGATCGCCGCCCCATGGTTAGGGTCATCGTACATTCCCCAGAGACGCCCCCACTTGAAACCAACAGTCTTAAATCCGACATTCTGTCCCTCTCTCACCACATAAACTCCATACTCTCTCCCCCATACTACCATGGTGATGCTGATGAAGTTTACGATCACGCAATAGACGGTCCATATCGCTGAAACAGCAAAAAATTCTTTTTTCATCTCTTCTGCGGAACAGATCGCGCAGGAGGCATACAGTACGACCATCGACAGCACAAGCCAGATCAGTTCTTTTATATTCTCCGCAACGCCATATCTGTAATTCAGCAGTGAACTCAGGACATAGCTCGCGAGGAACGCGGCGATCAGCCAGATATTCCAGACTTTTATATAATCCCGGAATCGGATCAGCATACAGGCAGCCGCCGCACCCCCGAAAACGGCAAGAAAGTCTGTCGCCCATCCCATGACTGTCGTTTCATTGATAAACGCATTAAAGGCGAGCAGGATATAAACCAGATAATATAATTTAAAAGCAAATAAAAATCGTTTCATTCTACTATCTCCCGGATTTTATCTTTGAATATACCATCGGCATCATTTTTTGGATCATATAAACAGCTCTTCCCATACTAAGGCATAGAAGAGTATTCCTGGTCCGCAGCACCGTGATCAGAACAGATAGCGCGCGGCTGTCCTCAGCCCTTGACACGTCGATCAGATCATTGAAAAGTCTGTCATCAAACAATTTTCTGCACCATCCCGCCCTTTCGGCATGTCCCATCCCTGACCTTCTGTCACAGTTTCTCTGCATTGCCGAAAGGATATATCTCGCATACAGACCGCCCAGGATCTCTTTTACTTCCTCTGTACAGATCCCCCAGTCCACATACTGTTCAAACAGCATCTGGATCCGCCTTCTATGAAACTTAAAGTAATCCCGAGTGAACTCATTGGTCAGATTCGCCTCCATGCGTTTTGCATAGTGATACGGACAGAATGCCAGGATATTGAGCGTATCGATATCCATACAGTACTCTACGTTAAATTTGATATCTTCGATAAATTTCGCCTCGTTATAGTCCGCGAAACGGAACCCTCCTCTTCTCAGGTATTCCAGATCATAGACCTTATTCCAGGGATAGCCGTACAGAGTTTCCCTTTCCAGGCGGATCATCTCCGGGCGCAGTTCTTCTTTCGTCCGGAAATATTTTTCTTCGTGGCAGATAACATGGCTGTACTGAAAATGGCTCTGCTGGTCAAAGTACTCCTCCGCAAGGCCGAAGATCACCATCTTCGCAGGATTGATATCCAGCGATTCCTTTACTTTTTGAAGCAGATCAGGATCAACTCTGTCATCAGCATCCGCAAGCCACAGATAGTTTCCCCTCGCTTCTTCGATCCCTCTGTTCCTTGCAGCGCTGACCCCTCTGTTTGTGTCCATCGAGAGAAGACGTATCCTTCTGTCCTCTTCTGCCACCTTCTCTATGAGCGCTGCGCTTCCGTCTGTGGAGCAGTCGTTTACCGCGATCAGTTCCCAGTCCGTAAATGTCTGTTTCCGTATGCTGTCGATCATCCTGCCGATATAGTGCTCACAGTTATATACCGGCATCACAATACTGAAAAACGGTTTTTCCCCTTCTCTCATATCCATTCTGTCCCGCTTCCCCCTCTTACTTTTTCAGAAGTGTTTCTATAAGGCTCACTATTTTCCGGTAGGATTTGGGGCGGTCAAACTGCTCCTCCGCGATCTGTCTGGCTCTTTTTCCCATCTCCAGGCATATGTTCTTATCACGGTACAGTCTTTCCACTGCATCTGCAAGGACATTCACATCCTCCGGTTCAATGTTGATCCCGAATCCGTCGTGCTCTACCTTTGCCCGAAATTCCGGGCTCATACACGTATTGATCATAGGCTTTCCGGCGGCCAGATAATCACCGATCTTTGTGACAATGCTCTGCGGCGCCTTTCTCACGAAAGAATTGACCAGGATGTCTGAAGCCTTCAGGTACGCCGCCATCTTATCATACGGTGCATATCCGACGAATTCAACACTGGAAATGTTTCTTGATAAAGCAAGTTCTTCCAGCTCATCTTTCATGGGCCCCCCGCCCAGGATCTTGAATTTTATCTCTGTTCTTCCTCTTTTTAAGAGTTCCTCCGCCGCCAGCACCATTGTCCGGATATCATAACTTGTCCCGATGGTTCCGGCATAGGACACCCAGAATTCTCCCTCAGATTTCCGGACTTCATCCCTGTTCTTCTCAGCGCCTTCATCAAACTCTTTTAATTCATTCCCTACATAGACAGTCTCCCGCGGGATCGGACGATCCTGAGCCTGAAACGGTCTGTCCCTGTATTCATCGGACGTGCCTATCACACCGGAGACCAGACGATATACTTTCTCTGCGTCCCGCTTCAGTGGATAAAACAGGATATCGCTCACCACAGGGATATCCAGAACCATCCGCATCGCCTCGGGCCACAGATCATTGACGTCTGCGACAAAAGGAATCCCTTTCTTTTTCGCGAATTCCGCTGCCGCCAGGGCGACGTCGTTGGGCGGGATCTCCGCGTAAATCAGATCGTAACCCCCTTCCTTCTCAAGAAAAGCCCTCAGGTTCTTTGCCGCGGCAGCATGACTTCGTACTCTGCGCAAATCTATATTTTTCTTATACCCCGGCTCATAGATAAATTTGATCCCGAATTTATAGTGATCCTTTCTGATCTTATCCAGATCTCTCTGCGCTTTCTCCCAGTGCTGAAATGTGGTCGTGATCAGATCCACCTGATATCCAGCATCTGTGAGAAACTCGCAGATATAGCGGAATCTCGTATATCCTTTTTCGTCGTTCAGGCGCACGCCCATGGTAACAACTGCGATCTTGTACATATTCTGATAACTCCTGATCATTTTAGATAACAGTTCAGCCATAAGACTGGGTGCGGTTTTACGAATAGCGCGGACTGAACTGTTACTATTTGGTTTTCTTTTTCTATCGGATCACGGCAAACACCGTGTCGATCATCACTTTGATATCCCCGAAAATACTGAATTTCTTCAGATAATCCAGATTGTATTTCATTTTTTCCGGAAGAATATACCTGACGTAAATCGCGTCCACTGTCCCTGCTTCCTCTTTCAGGTATTTCTCCATTATCTCGTCTTCATCCTTATAGGCAATGCTTGTCCTGGACGTGATCCCCGCTGGGAGCAGAAGTGTCGCGAACATCTCATCTGAATAGGCATCCACATACTTCTTCACCTCTGGTCTTGTCCCCACAAAGCTCATATCTCCGCTGATCACGTTGAAAAGCTGTGGGAGTTCGTCCAGCCTGCATTTTCTCAAAAGATTTCCCATGCGGGTGATCCTGCTGTCCCCAGCTGTAGTGACCGCCGGGCCTTTTTGATCCGCGTCCGCGACCATAGTCCGGAATTTGAAGATCCGGTACTCTTTTCCATATCGGGTGATTCTCTTCTGGCGGAAAAATACCGGACCTCTGCTGTCTGCTTTAATGCAGGCAGCGAGGATCAGCATGACAGGTGAGAGAATCAGTGTCAGGATCAGTGCCATGAGAAGATCCATTCCTCTCTTCAGCACAAGATCCCCCTGTCTTTTTCTCAGAACATCATAGTATGGTCTTACCTTCTGGTTTTTCATACATTCCGGAAGCTGATCCCATTTCCTGAATCCCATAATTTTTCTCCCTGTTTTACCGTGTGTTTTTGCAGGCACTGTACTGTTGCTTATACAGAAAGCTATACTCCCGCTGATTCTTTAAACATCTTGATCACATACTCCTGCTGCTCGTCTGTCAGGCACGTGTGGAGGGGCAGTGTGATCTCATTTTTAAACTGGGCGTATGCATTCGGATAATCCCCGATATTAAATCCCAGATTTTTATACGCTGTCAGCAGCGGCAGCGGCTTATAGTGCACATTGGCTGCAACTTCCTTCTCCGCTATCTGCGTGATGATCTGATTGCATTCCTCTCTTGTCTTCCCGGTGAGGCGGGTCAGATAGAGATGGCCGCTTGAACTCCAGGTATCTCCATAATGTTCCAGCACCTGTACTTTATCGCTCTTCAGCTCCTCATCATACCGTCCGATGAGCTCTCTCCTCCTTTTGAGGATCCCGTCATAGCGCTTCATCTGCGCCAGGCCGATGGCAGCCTGGAGATCTGTCATATTACATTTATAAAGAGGCGCGACGATATCATATTCCCACGCCCCCGCCTTCGTCTTCGCCAGAGCGTCCTTGGACTGCCCGTGAAGAGAATAGAGCATGTACTCTCTGTAGAGTTCTTCGCTGTCAACCCCTGAATTTTCGACTTTTTTCGACCAGGTCACTGCTCCCCCTTCCGCCGTAGTCAGATTCTTTACGGCATGAAAAGAAAAACAGGTAAAATCCGCAATCTGACCGCACATCTTTCCGTCTCTGGACGCGCCGAATGCGTGAGCCGCGTCCGCAAGGACCAGGATGCGCCCCAGCGCCTCCTGTCTCTCATTCGCCGGGCGGAATAAAGGTTTCTTCTCCTCCGCGATCTTAAATATCTCATCATATCTGGAATAGGCGATCCCGGCAAGATCAACACAGATCACTGCCTTCGTCCGCTCTGTCACGGCCTTCTCCACCTCTGCCGGATCCATCTCAAAGCTTCCCGGCAGGGTGTCCACCAGGACCGGCGTGGCTCCCACATGACAGATCACACTGCACGTTGCCGTATACGTGTATGCCGTAGTGATGACCTCATCGCCCGGACCGATCCCCATGATCCGAAGGGTCATCTCCATACACGCAGTCGCTGATCCGAGGCAGACCGCTTTTTCTGTCCCGCACAAGGCGGCAATCCCGCGCTCGAATTCCTTCGTGCGCGGGCCTGTTGTGATCCAGCCGCTGCGCAAAGCCGCAGCGACCTCCTGTATTTCTTCTTCTGTAATATCCGGTGGTGAAAATTCAACTCTCATTTTGCCGCCTCCTTATCTTTCGGACCGTTATACGCAACAGTATGAGCCAGAAAAGCGCTTGGAAGTTCTGGATTGTGATCCGGGAACTCATCGTGCAGACTTTCCTGTATCTTCTTATCCCTCTCAATATCCGCCTCCCGCAGATGGTAAGTAGGAACGATTTTGTGTACGATCTGCTTCATTTCCTTTGTCTCCGCGTACGCTTCTCTGTACAGATCTTCCAGATCTCTCACAAACTCATCTTCATCGAATTCGATCGGTTTTCCGATATGGATCAGCTCATTCTCCGTCTCCTGCAGTCCTTCCTCGTCCATAAGGAGTTCTTCATACAGTTTTTCTCCCGGACGCAGGCCGGTATATTTGATCTCGATATCCCGATCCGGCACAAATCCGGAGAGCTGGATCAGGTTTCTTGCCAGATCTGCGATCTTTACCGGCTGTCCCATGTCAAGGACAAAGATCTCTCCTCCTTTTGCGCTGGCTCCCGCCTGAAGGACGAGGGACACCGCCTCAGGTATGGTCATGAAATATCTTATGATATCCGGGTGAGTGACTGTCACCGGCCCGCCCGCTTCGATCTGTTTTTTAAACAACGGGATCACACTTCCGTTGCTGCCCAGTACATTTCCGAAACGGACCGCCACGAACTCTGTCTTAGAGTGATTGTTGAACATCTGGATGATCATCTCGCACATCCGTTTAGACGCCCCCATGATATTCGTCGGGTTAACTGCTTTGTCTGTGGAGATGAGCACAAATTTCTGCGTTCCAAACCGGTCCGCTGCCAGAGCCACTTTATAAGTTCCGAACACATTGTTCTTGATCGCCTCGTTGGGACTGTCCTCCATCAGCGGCACGTGCTTGTGAGCCGCCGCGTGATAGACAATATCCGGCCTGTACTCAGCGAAGACACTGTTCAGTTTCCTCCCGTTTCTCACGGATCCGATCAGTACCACAAGATCAAGATACGGATATTTTGCCCTCAGCTCCTGCTGGATCTCATAGGCATTGTTCTCATAGATATCAAATATGATGAGCTGTCGTACGCCGTTTGCCGCAATCTGGCGGCAGAGCTCGCTTCCAATGCTCCCGCCTCCGCCTGTCACAAGCACCACCTTGTCGGACACATAACGGCCGATCTTCTCTGTAGTAATCTGGACCGGTTCCCGGCCAAGGAGATCCTCAATCTCCACGTGGCGCAGCTTCGATACTGTAACGTCTCCATTTACAAGCTGATACACTCCCGGGAGGATCTTCAGGTCGCAGTTCGGTACTTTCTGACAGATCTCAAGGATCTTCCTCTGCTCCGCTTTGCTGGCGCTGGGGATTGCGATGATGATCTCCGTAATCCCGTATTTCTGTGCATTTTCAAGAATTGAGTCTCTTCCCCCCACGACTTTCACGCCGTGGATATAGGTTCCGTGCTTTCTCGGATTATCGTCTATGATACAACAGAGTTTGGAGTCCAGCTTTGTGCTCAGTTCCAGCTCTTTCATGACCACATTGCACGCTTCCCCGGCGCCGATGATCATCGTGTTCCGCATATGAGCCCCGTGCAGATTGCTCCGGTAAAGGAGACGGATCAGGCGGTATGAGAAGCGGCTCAGACAGGTCAGCAGGAACAGCGCTGCTCCATACAGCACAAAATAGCTTCTGTAGATCGGGCGGTATGTCAGATAGTAGCCCAGAACATTGAGGAGCATACATACCGCACACGCTTCGATGATATTGACAAGTTCTTTTATACTGGCATATCTCCACAGGCTGGTATACAGCTTAAATATGGCAAATACGATCAGCGTCGCGATCGTATTCGGAATCACCAGTTCCTTCACCGAAGTATAATACTCGATCGGGATATCAGCCAGATACATGTTAAATCTGATCCAAAGCGCAAGAAATGAACTGATATTGATAAATACAATGTCCAGCAATACCAGAAATACTTTATATATAACTGAAAGGTCCCATTTTCTAATCCACTTTTTCATAAACTTTTACCAACCTTATTTTACAGTCTCCAGACGGGACCCTCTCCCGCCTGGTTTTTCTGTGCAAAAGCCGCTACTCTGTGGCAGTCCCCTCCAGAGTATCTCCATTCTCCACCTTGTCAATCGCTTCTTTGATCGCGTCGACAGAAGCCTGATCCGGCTGCATTACGTACAGCGGAGCACCGGAGTAGGAGTAACAGTACTGACTGTCTCCTGTTCCCTCTGCCGCCATGGATGTGATGTTCCAGGACACGCCGTCCGAGAGCTGGGTCTTGATCAGTTCCTGGATCTGCGATTCCGACATATTCGTCTCCACGTTTCCACTGACGCTGTTCAGTATCCCGTTGGCTCCCGTGAGGATCGCCGGTGAAACCATCTTCTTGATCATGGCGGTGATAACAGCCTGCTGATCCTTCCCTCTCTGGTTGTCCCCTCCTGGTACATTCTGACGCTCTCTGGAGAATGCAAGCGCCTCCTCACCGTTAAAATGATTTGTGCCCTGAACTACATTGACCACTCTTCCCGAATCGCCGCTTGTTGTGAATGCGTATTCAGATTCCACATCCACGCCTCCGAGCGCATCCACGATCTCGATCAGGGATGTGAAATTGACTCTCGCGTAAAACTGTATCTCTGTATCGTAGAGCTGCTCCAGCGTAGACATGGATGCATCCACACCATAGATTCCCGCATGGGTCAGCTTGTCTTTCTGACCTCCGGACACTCCCGGGATCTCCACGTAATAATCTCTCGGCGTTGTCACGAGAAGGATCTGATGGCTGACCGGATTTACAACAGCAATGATGTTCACGTCGCTGCGGCTGTTTGTCTCGATCGGACCAAACACATCGATTCCGCTGATATACACACTGAAGGTTTCATCCTGTACCGCCACGTCCACCGACTGGTCTTCCACTTCACTTCTGATACTGTGTGAGTAGATTATCTTTGTATTCTGGCTGTATCCCTCAAAGGCCTCTTCCAGAATACCGGTATAACCCTCATTATAGATGATCGCGTCCACTTCACCATTATGAAGGGCCTGAGCCTGTTCTGCGAGACTGTCGTATTCCTCCGTTGCAATATCACTGCCGAGTTCGCTGTTGATGGCTTCTACAGTCTGGGTGATTTGATCCCCGTTCATGGAATACTGGACACCGAAGGTGTAGTCCGCCGCATCCTGAATCGACTCTGCCGGATCATCTGTCATGACTGCCACAACAATATTATCCAGCTCATAATCACCGCCGGAAATGTTGGAAATCGTTCCGCTTGTCTTAAACAGGAAATAGGAACCGATGATCAGTATGATCGTTATGAACACACTGATGATCTTTCCAGTGATCGCATTCTTCTTTGAAAAAAACTGACTCACCAAAATGATTAGCCAGAAGAGGAAAAGAAGAATGCCAATCGCACCCAGGTAACTGTTCGGCAGCATGTTGAGCACAAAGAGTCCTGCCATAAATACAATCGTTGCGATCAGCTGGATCACCGCTATGACAAGTCCCACATTCCTGCTGATCTTGTTTTCATGTCTTTCTTCGTATACCGCGCCGGAATTTTTTCGTCCTCGTCCGCTGTTTCCGCTCTTTGCTCTGCCATACTCGGTGCTACGTGCGCCTCTCCCGTATGCCGACTGAGAGGAGGATCTTTTCTTTACCGGCTGTTTCCTGCCGCTGGCTGAACTCCCCGGCCCCGAACCGGAAGGTTTACGCCGTTGTGCCGGTTTCTTCCCTCTGCGCTGTATATCATCTCTCTGACTCATTTATATTCAAACCCTTTCTCATCTTTTCTTTTATAGTATTATGCCGCTGTCCATCCAGCTCACAAGAAGAACGCCGGACAGCATCCTGTTTCTGGTAACACGCTCTTTCTATATTAGCATTTTTCGATTTATTTCGCAACAAATCCGGGTAATTATAATGATTTCTTAAATATTGTTTAAATATCTTCCCCATTTTCTTCACTTTTAAAACCATTTTCACAAATACCTTTGAGCCATATCTTTAGAAAAATTTATAAAAATCTATTGACAGAATCGAAATATATCTGTATACTATATTTTGCTGTGAGAAAGACAGCAGGATATGTGCGATTAGCTCAGCTGGATAGAGCGTCTGGCTACGGACCAGAAGGTCGGGAGTTCGAATCTTCTATCGCACGTAAGAAAAGGATGTTGCATAGTGCAGCATCCTTTTTTCTGAATATTACGACAATATTCGTAGAAAGTGCCAGGCACCTTTTCACTAGGTGCCTGGCACTTTCTTAAAGCAAATTCAGACTATTCTGAAAACTTCTTGCTCTGTTCCTGGATCAGCTCCATATCATCAAAGTAATTGATCTTCATAGCGTCCTTTACTTCTTTCAATGTCTGCGCGGCAGCTTTCTCCGCTTTCTCGCTTCCCTTTTTGAGAATTTCATAGACCGCCGGGATATCTTTCTGGAATTCTTTCCTGCGGTTGCGGATCGGCTCCAGTTCTGCCTGGAGAACATTGTTCAGGAATCGTTTCACCTTCATATCCCCGAGACCGCCGCGTTTGTAATGCTCTTTCAGCTCGTCGAGATTTGAGTATTCCGGAAGGAATTCCGGAAAATACTCCGGTTTACAGAAGGCGTCCAGATAAGTGAATACGGTATTTCCTTCCAGCTTGCCGGGATCTTCAATCCGGATGTGGGTCGGATCAGTGAACATGCTGAACACTTTCTTCTTGATATCCTCCGGCTCCTCGGAGAGATAGATGCAGTTTCCGAGGGACTTGCTCATCTTCGCCTTGCCGTCGATCCCCGGGAGACGCATGCATGCTTCATTTTCCGGGAGCAGGATCTTCGGCTCCACCAGGGTCTCTCCATACACGGAATTAAACTTGTGGACGATCTCCTTCGTCTGCTCCAACATCGGCATCTGATCCTCTCCCACCGGCACGGTCGTGGCCTTGAACGCCGTGATATCGGCAGCCTGGCTGATCGGATAGGTAAAGAATCCAACCGGAATGCTGGCCTCAAAATTTCTCATCTGTATCTCAGACTTCACAGTAGGATTACGCTGAAGTCTGGATACAGTCACCAGGTTCATATAATAAAACGACAGTTCGCACAGTTCCGGGATCTGGGACTGGATGAGCAGAGTAGATTTCTCCGGATCCAGACCGCATGCCAGATAGTCCAGCGCCACCTCGATAATATTCTGGCGCACCTTTTCCGGATTATCCGCATTGTCCGTCAGCGCCTGAGCGTCCGCGATCATGATAAAAATATCGTCAAAGTCTCCTGTATTCTGAAGTTCAACCCTTCTTCTGAGGGACCCCACATAATGTCCGACGTGGAGTCTCCCCGTCGGACGGTCGCCTGTAAGCATGATCTTTTTCATATAGTTCTTTTCCTCCTGACTCTCATCTCAAATGATATCATTTATTCTGAAGCACCGGACGTTTTGCAAGCCGCGGCGCTCTTCTTCCCTCTTTCACGTAGACGAACTGGTACAGCACATATGCCATCAGAAATGCAGCCATAACATCCAGTACCGAGTGCTGTTTCAGGAACATGGTCGCCAATATGATCAGCGTGGCAAGGACATACGCCCCTGTGCACACCACTCTGTGTTTCTGAAGTTCTCTGCTCTCATGAATCGCAATGCAGGAACAAACAGAATTAAACACATGCAGGCTCGGAAATACGTTGGTACACGTATCCGCCCGGTAAAGCATCCTCACCATATCCACAAATATATTATCCCGCTCAAATACCATCGGCCTCAGATCCTGCCCGTTGGGAAAGACCGTTGATATGATAAGGAAAATCGTCATCCCCGTAAACATGATCTTTGCAAGCTTATAAAACCCTTCCACATCCGTGAGAAAGAAATACAGCATCACTGCTGCGATAAAAGCGAACCACAGCAGATAGGGCACGATAAAATACTCCACAAATGGAATGTGTTCATCCAGCGGCGTCTGTATGACGTGATAGTGGGTGGTCACATGTTTCTCTAGAAACAAAAACCAGGGCATATACACAAATATATAAAGAAACACCCATGCATGTTTATATTTTTTTGTCAGTTCATTGAACCTTTCTTTCCACTTCATATCTGATGCTCCCTTGTCAAGCGCGGCCCTCCTGATTCACGCCCTGCGCTCCGCAGCATATTTTCTTTGATCGCCTCGATTATAGCACGATTCAAAATCAACAACAACTGACTTCATAAAACGTTAACAAATCTTTCGAAGTTCTTCAGTTATGCCGTGATAACCCGGATCTTTTCCTCCTTGACGCACACTTCCACCTCTCTTCTCAGAAACAGCGGTTCCCCGTCTGTGTGGATCGGAAGCGGCTTTTCGGACTTCACCCGGATCCTGCTGCCCCTTCGGATGGTAACTCCCCGGAATCCCGCATGCTTTCCCAGCAGAGCCATAGGAAGGAAAAGAAGCACTTTCGTCCTCGGCACGTCCGCCACAACAAGCAGATCCAGCTTTCCGTCCCCTGGAAGTGCTTCCGGACAGAATCGAAATCCCCCGCCCTCACAGGGCAGGTTCATAAACGCGGCGAAGTACGCCTTTTGAAACGTTTCTTCCTTCCCGCCGTCCACCTGCACCGACATGGCTGCAGGACTGAACTTGAGCAGCCGGTCCAGTGCCACCACCGCATAGGAAAGTTTTCCCAGATTCAGCTTATTTAAAAGCACCTTCCATCTGGAGAGGCAGACCTGATGGCAGACGCCGGCGTCAAAGCCGATCCCCGCGCTGACCGCGAACTTTCTCTTTTTCCCGTTTCTGGAGATCACTCCCACATCCAGCTCCACTGTCCTTTCCCCGGTCAGGACTGTTTCCAGCGCGTCCATCGGTTCTCTTTTGATCCCCAGTCCCCGGGCGAAATCATTGCTGGACCCGATTGGAATATACCCGAGGGTGATCTTCCCGGGATCTTCCACCCCGTTCAGCACTTCATTGACCGTTCCGTCACCGCCCAGCACAACGATGGTGTGCTCTTTCCCGTCAGCCGTGACCTCCCGGGCAATCTTCTCCGCATGCCCCGGCTTTTCCGTCGTATACACCCGGTAATGTCTCCTTCTTTTTTTCAGCTCCGGTTCGATAAGATCCC
The DNA here is from genome assembly GCA_944377745.1 of uncultured Mediterraneibacter sp. Lineage (GTDB taxonomy): Bacteria > Bacillota > Clostridia > Lachnospirales > Lachnospiraceae > Mediterraneibacter. The sequence continues at coordinate 47,627 of CALWFV010000084.1, forward strand.
ATGTCACGCCGCCCATTCCGGAACGGGCATGGGGATTTACAATAAAAATATAACTCATTCTTCTGTTCCGCCGTCTACAGGGCAGAGCGTGCTGTCCAGATATTTCCCGAGCAGCCGGCTCATATTCCCCTCAAAATCAACTTTTCCGCTCCTGACGCACCACTCAAACACATTTCCGATGACGATCATCCGGATATCTGTGGTAAATTCTTCAATGCTGACGTTGAGCCGGATCACCCCCGCCCTGACAGCCTTCTCAACATAGCACTGGACCGTCACGATGGGATATGGGCGCTCTGAGCGCTCCGCCGCGTTCAGCGCCTGGTTTTTCGTGTCATAATACCCGGACATGAACTCCACGCCCAGTTCCCGGCAGTATTTTACATAATTCATATAGACGCCGATGATTCCCTGTTTCGCGCCTTCCACATCTTTCGGCGTCTCCAGCAGATCCGGGTTGATGGTAGGCTGATCTTCGATATAATAGGAAAGCAGATCATCTTTTGTCTTAAAATGATGGTAAAAACTTCCATTGGAAACTCCCGCCTCCTCGCAGATGTTCTTGATCGACAGCTCTTCATACCCCTTTTTCTGCAGAATCCTCTTGGCCGCCTGAAAGATCTTTTCCTTCGTCTCTCTTGATTTCTTCTGCTGTCTGGATAATTCTGTTTTCTCGTCCATTGGTAAATACGCTCCTGTTATATGATACGCGGCATATCCCACTCTGATGCCCCGCTCAATGTCCCCAGTATATCACACTTCCCTTCCTGATTCAAGAAAACAGAGCGGACTCTGTTCTGATTCTGTATCCTTTCCTGCGCATCTATTTCTATCCGGTCTTATCCGCTCTCCTTTGCTTCCTTTTTCCTGTCACAAGAGAGGTAAAGGCCTCGAACGCCGACGGCATGGGATATTTTTCTTCCAATTCTTTTTTCCCGGCGAAGATCACTTCTCCTGTCATATGTTTTTCCAGTTCGTCCACAAGGATCTCGTAACCGTGCATATGCCATTCCACGTGGCTGAAAATATGCTTCGCGTTTCCCAGCTTCCTCACACGGACAGGCACAAGCCCCAGTTCCTTTGCATATGCGACAACTTCCTCCTGATCCAGGTGTCCCTCCGTGTTCGGAAACTCATACATTCCCGCCAGCAGACCGTGGTCCGGCCTTTTCCGTATGGCCACGTCCGTGCTGTCGCAGAAAAGGAACACGGTTCGTTTTTCTATCCGTCTTTCCTTCCCTTTCTTTTTCACTGGAAAACTGAGCTGCGTTCCCTGTGCATATGCGCGGCACAGAGCGTTCACCGGACAATCCCCGCATTTCGGCTCTCCATTCGGGAGACATACGACAGCCCCCAGTTCGATCAGCCCCTGATTGAAGTCTCCTGGACAGTCACGGGGGATCACTTCCTCCAGCATCTCCTCGATCTTTTTTCTTGTCCCGGATTTTGTGATGTCCTCCGGATCCTCCAGCAGCCGGGTCACCACCCGGAACACGTTTCCGTCTACAGCAGCCTTCGGGATCCCGTAGACAAAGGAGCTGACCGCCCCCGCTGTATAGTTCCCGATCCCCTGGAGGGATCGGATATCGTCATAATTTTCCGGGAATTTTCCACCGAACTCCTCCATAATCTGGATAGCGGCTTTTTTCAGATTCCTTGCACGGCTGTAATAGCCAAGCCCCTCCCAAAGTTTCAGGAGCCTGTCTTCCGGCACCTCCGCCAGCGCCCGCACGTCTGGAAGTTCCCGGATAAATCTCTCATAATAAGGCTTTACCGCTTCTACTCTGGTCTGCTGGAGCATGATCTCCGAGACCCATACCCGATAAGCATTCATTCGCTTTCGCCATGGAAGATCCCTCTTGTTTTCCCGGAACCATTCCACCACCGGCGCTGCTGCCTCCTCCAGGATCGGTTCTCCCAGAACGACCTTGACCGGGCTGTCGATCCGGATACTGTCCTCCGTCACATCGCAGTCATACGCCAGTACTCTCACGCCGGCCTTAGCCGCTTTCCGAAGCGCCTCTGCGAACGCCGGATGGGTATCCATGTTGGGAGTGAAATATCGCACTCCTTTCATCTGAATCACAAAGAATACATATGTCTCGTACCCTTCCTTCTCCGCATGCTCCAGTTCTTCCAGATGCTTCACAGCTCGCTCGCTGGGAGCATCCGGAAAACGGCACACACCCTTCCCCTCAAGAGTTACTCCTTTCACTTCGATAAAGATTCTGCGCTCCCCCGCCTCCACATAGAGATCGAAACGTGAATTCCTGTAAGTTGTCTCCGGACGGATCAGAGTAATATTTTCCGCAAAATGCCCTTCCCGGATCCACTCTTCCACAACCCGATTTGGAATCTGCGAATCCATATTGATCATCCGGTTTCCTTTCTCCACGGCGATCAGATCCCACTTCGTCTTTCTGTCCGGATTGGCGCTTCTCTGGATGTAAACCCGTGCCCCCGGGATCAGAAGCTCCGCGCAGCGCCCTGTGTTTTTCACATGCACGGTTTCTTTTTCTCCATTTAGTTCCACATACGCAATGAACCGGTTTGGTCGCTCAAGAAACACTGCTTTTTCTATTCTTTCATATTTCATCTCTGATATCTCTCCTGCTGTTTTTTCATACACACCGGCCATATCCCATTACTTTTTGATCCGCGCAATACGGCCGGCTCATTGTAAACCAAAAAACCAGCCTCCCTTTTCAGGAAGCCGGTCTTAGGTATGATAAAAAAAAATTTTCTCAGTCCCTCACTGTTTTTCCAACGCCGTTCCCTTAAGCCAGCAGCGCTGCGATTCCGAAGTAGAGCAGCACAATGATACCAAGCACGATTCTGTAGTAACCGAATATTTTGAAGTCATTTTTCTTGATGTATCTCATCAGGAATTTGATCGCCACGATCGACACAGCAAATGAAACTGCAGTTCCGAGCAGCAGGAGAAACACCTGCATCGCTGTAAAATTAAGCCCGAAATGAATCAGCTTTACCGCGCTGGCGCCGAACATCGCCGGGATAGCCAGGAAGAAGGTGAACTCCGTTGCGACCGCCCTTGATACTCCCAGCATGAGCGCACCGACGATAGTGGCTCCGGAGCGGGATGTTCCTGGTATCATTGCCAGCATCTGGAAAATACCAATAATCAGGACCATCTGTATAGAGAGATGGGAAATCTTTTTCACCTTAGGTTCCTTTCCCTTCTGATAGTTTTCTATCACAATGAAGAGGACTCCGTAAAGGATAAGCATTGCCGCCACCACATACGCATTGTTAAACTTTTCTTCAATAAAATCGTTGAATGGGATTCCGATCACCGCTGCCGGAATCGAACCGATCACAACCTTGATCCAGAGCTGGAACGTCATCATCTTCTGCTTTTCTGTCTTCTTTGGTGAGAACGGATTCAGCTTGTGGAAGTAGATCACCAAAACCGCCAGGATCGCACCCAGCTGGATCACCACATAAAACATATCCAGGAAATCCTGATTCTGTTTCAGCTGAAGAAGCCGCTCCAGCAGGATCAGATGCCCTGTACTGCTGATGGGAAGCCACTCGGTGATTCCCTCCACAATTCCGAAAATGATTACTTTTAAGACCTCTAACATATTCTTTCTCCTCCTCCGAGAGCAAATTTTTCTATCGCTTTTGCCGCCCCGTCCTCCTCATTGCTTTCAGTTATGTAATCGGCTGCCTTTTTCACCTGCTCCTCTCCGTTTGCCATCGCCACGCCAAGCCCGACCTCCCGGAGCATTTCCGTATCGTTGTCACCGTCTCCGCAGGCCATGATCTCTTCTCTCTTTATGCCGAGAAGTTTCCCGAGTTCCACTAGTCCGGCTCCTTTGTTCACTCCCGCCGCATTGACCTCGATATTATATCCCAGCGATCCCACAAGCGCCAGACCATCCACCTGGCTCAGTTCTCTCCAGGCTTTCATGCGCTCATCCATATCTGAAAAAAGCGCCTGAATTTTATCAAGCCCTTTATTTTCCTTTAATGTAAACTCATAGATGTCATCAACCCATATCCTTGTTGTCCTGATATATTCCCACATGCCGGGATTATGATGATATCTTTCTACCTTATCTTTTTTGTTATTCGGTGCATATCCCTGCCCCTCAAAATATACCTCTTGTAATGTATCATATTTTCCGCAGATTTCCAACGCTTTTTTCGCCAGATTCAAAGGAAGGAGCTGCTCTTTTAATACTTTTCCCTCTGTTCTGTCAATGATCCTTGCTCCATTGGACGTCAGGGCATATCTCATGCCTGGAAATTCCCTGAGTTCCACCGGTATTCCCATCCAGGGGCGGCCGGTTGCCACCAGGACTATGATTCCGGCGTCCAGCGCTTTTTTTATAACATACCTGGAATAGGAGGTTATCTCCTTCTTCTCGTTCAGAAGAGTCCCGTCCAGATCCAGTCCGATCATTTTTATCCTGTGTTCCACTTCTTTACTCCTTTCTCTTTTTTAAATGTGTGCGCCCCGGCTCCGTCCAGCCATGCCAGGCTCGATTCCGCCGCTTTGCGGCTTCTTCTCGCTTACGGCGTGCGCCCCGGCTCCATCCAGCCATGCCAGGCTCGATTCCGCCGCTTCGCGCCTTCTTCTCGCTTACGGCGTGCGCCGTATGGCTGCACATAAAAACATCCAATCGCAAGCAAGCTTGCATTGTCTGTTTTAAATGCAGCCGCATGGCTTACTTAAAAAATATTTTAACAGAGTTTGCGTAATAACGCAATTTATAGTATAATAGTTACTCGGTAATTATTAACCACTTGTTACAGTACAAGCTGTAGCAGCCACTTTTCAGAAAGGATTATTGAGATTATGGAAATCTACAGAAAACGAAGGATGAGGACGGGCATTGCCCTGATCTGTTCTCTCGCGGTCACACTTTCAATCGTTCCCTCATATGCGGCGGATGATATCGAAAGTCTGGAAAACCAAACCTCTGCCCTTGAAGATGAACTAAAAGGTATCAATCAGGAAATCCTCTCTCTGAGCGAGGAGATCTCTTCTACAGAAATGCAGGTGGAGATCCTCAACGGTGAGATCCAGAGGACGACGGACAACCTTCAGGAAGCCGAAGCAAATGAGGCGAAACAATATGAAGATATGAAGACCCGAATTAAATATATGTATGAACACGGCAATGCAACACTCCTGGAGATGCTTTTTTCTGCCGAAGATATGACAGATTTTCTAAACAAAGCTGATTTTATTGAAAATCTGAGCGAATATGACAGAAATTCTCTGAATGAGCTCAAGGAGATCCATCAGGAGATCCAGGATGAAAAAAATGCTCTGGAAGAACAGCAGTCCTCACTCACCGAGCTGCAGTCAAGTCTAGAGAGTAAGCAGCAGGAACTTCAGGCCAAAGCGAATGAAACTTCCACAAATCTTGCGGAAGTAAATCAGCGTCTTGAACAGGCTCGTAAAGAAGAGGCTGAAAGGATTGCCCGTGAAGCGGCAGAGCGCAAGGCCGCAGAGGAAGCTGCCGCAGCAGCCGCGGCAGCAGAAGCAGCTGCACAGAGCAGTTCATCCGATTCTTCTTCAGGAGGTTACGATAACTCTGTTGTGAGCGGAGGTTCTGTCAGCGCTTCTGCCGACGATGTCACACTCCTTGCAGCACTCCTTGACTGCGAGGCCATCGGCGATTACGATGCAATGCTTGCTGTTGCTACTGTAATCATGAACCGTGTGGAGAGCTCCCGCTTCGGTAACAGTATTTCGTCGGTGATCTATGCAAGCGGACAGTTTGAGCCGGTGTGGACAGGTCGTCTGGACGCACGGCTTGAGAGCGGCCCAAGCAGTCTTGCCGTGCAGGTGGCACAGGATGCTATCAACGGCTCACGGCTGGCTGCGGTTGCAGACTGTTACTATTTCCTTTATGCCCCATCAACAAACAGAGATGGAGTAAATATTGGAGGCAACCTTTTCTTTACAAGCTGGTAAGATCACATAACATCATTTTTAATATAAGATAAAGGGAAGGGATCTGCATGAAACGAGATCCCTTCCCTTTATCTGTATCTTATTTTCTCATCTGAATATCTTCCGGAGACTTAATGTCCAGACGTTGCTTTCAGACCAATGATTCCGATAAGCAGCAGCAAAACAAAGAACAGCCTTGCGGGAGTGACAGACTCTTTAAAAAGCACAATGCCTATTATAACAGCTCCCAGCGCCCCAATTCCTGTCCAGATTGTGTAGGCGATTCCCAGCGGAAGATTTTTCGTTGCCTGAGCCAGAAAGACAAAGCTCAAAATCAGGCCGATTACTGTCATTATCGTATATTTTATCTCGCTGAAACCGTCAGAGAGCTTCATGCATGTAGACCAGAAGCATTCCAGACCTCCTGCGATCACTAAAAGTACCCATTCCATCTCTGTTCCATCCTTTCATTCCTCTATTCTATTCCTTTTTATCCGCAAAACAAAGGAAGCGCTGGATATGTATCTTTAAAAGCCTATCGATACAATCCAACGCTTACCCGGCGGCAATTTCAATGTGAAATTATACCAGTTCGATCAGAACCTCCATCGCTGCGTCACCTTTACGCTGTCCGATCTTAACGATCCTTGTGTAACCACCGTTGCGGTCCGCATACTTCGGTGCGATCTCATCAAAGAGCTTAGCTACCATGTCAACACTCTTTGTGTTTGCTTTCTTTCCTGCTCCCTTAGCCGGAACTTCTTTCACCGGGTAAAGGACTTTCAGCATCTCACGTCTTGCGTGAAGTCTGCTCGGCTGATCCTTCTTGATCTTCTTCTCAACTTCGTCATAAACAGTTACTTTCTTTCCGTCTACAACTTCTTTGACTCTCTTGCCGTCTTTGTCTTTGCGAGCAACTTTTGCAGTAACTGTAACTTCATCAAAGTTATCTTTCTCTCTTACTGCCATTGCAATCAGACCTTCTGCGATCTTGCGGATCTCTTTTGCCTTTGCTTCTGTTGTAACGATCTTGCCGTTGTTGAGCAGCGCTGTTACCTGATTTCTTAACAGGGCTTTTCTCTGTCCTGATGTTCTGCCAAGTTTTCTATACTTTGCCATTTCTGATTATCCTCCTAAATCTTTCCGTTCAGCCGCGCCAATCGCAAAGCCGCACTTGCGTGCTTACTGCGGCTGCCGCCGCTCTTTGCTCATGAGCAGGCGCTCATCCCATGTATACGCCCGCCCCCAAACCATGCGAGCATGGTTTCTGAGCCCGGTCAATACATGGCTGAACTAGAATATCACATTTGGTTATGCATCTTCGGGCTTATTAATCAAATGTTCCCGCCGTGCTCTTCGGGCTTACCGGCGGAAAATGTCTTTTTAAATTATTCTTCTCCGTGGTTCAGTTCAAGGTTCAGCTCTTTCAGCTTAGCCAGGACTTCTTCCAGAGACTTACGTCCCAGGTTACGGACTTTCATCATATCTTCCGGCGTTTTGTTTGTAAGCTCTTCTACCGTATTGATTCCGGCTCTCTTCAGACAGTTGTAAGAACGTACAGAAAGCTCAAGTTCATCAATGCTCATCTCAAGCACTTTTTCTTTCTCGTCATCCTCTTTCTCGATCATGACTTCAGCCGCCTGAGCAACTTCTGAAAGGTCGATAAAGAGTTTCAGATGCTCACTGAGCACTTTCGCCGCAAGGCTTACCGCTTCATCCGGGAGCATCGTTCCCTTTGTCCACACATCCAGGGTGAGCTTATCATAATCAGTGATCTGTCCGACGCGGGTATTCTCTACTGACAGGTTGACTCTCTCCACTGGTGTATAGATAGAATCGATCGGGATAACGCCGATCGGCATATCTTCCGTCTTATTCTTATCAGCGCTTACATATCCTCTTCCCTTTGTGATGGTGAGTTCCATATAAAGCTTGCTGTCTTTCCCTCCGCTCAGAGTAGCGATGACCTGATCGGGATTTACGATCTCAATATCCGAATCAGCCTGGATATCAGCGCCTGTCACAACGCCTTCTCCTTCGTATTCAATATAAGCGGTCTTCACTTCATCTGACTCTGATGTGTTCTTGATCGCCAGAGATTTCAGGTTCATGATGATCTCTGTCACATCTTCCTTGATCCCCGGTATGGAGCTGAATTCGTGCAGGACGCCGTCGATCTTTACAGAACTGATGGCAGCTCCCGGAAGAGAAGAAAGCATGATCCTTCTCAGGGAGTTTCCAAGCGTATTACCGTATCCTCTCTCAAGCGGTTCTACGACAAATCTGCCGTACTTTTTATCTTCTGAAACATCTGTAATCTCAATATTCGGTTTATTAAAATCAAACACTACACAGACCCTCCTTGTGGGTTAAAATATGTTTGAGGGGGTACAATTTTTTCTAAATAACTGTTATCTGTACAGACGTTCAATTATTTAGAATACAGCTCGACGATAAGCATCTCGTCAACCGGAACATCAATTGCTTCTCTTGTCGGAAGCTCTTTCACAGTACCTTTCAGATTCTCAGAGTCAACATCCAGCCAGTCCGGAATCATGTTTCCACCTGTCACCTCGAGGATCTCTTTATATCTCGGTGAACTTTTCTTTGTCTCTTTGATCTCGATCGTATCTCCGGCTTTTACAAGGTAAGATGGAATGTTCACCTGCTTGCCGTTTACAAGAACATGTTTGTGATCAACAATCTGTCTTGCTTCTTTTCTCGTTCTTGCAAGACCCATGCGGAAAACAACGTTATCCAGTCTGGACTCCAGAAGTCTCATCAGGTTTTCACCTGTCATACCTTCCATCTGTTTTGCTTTAGCGTAGTAGTTTCTGAACGGTTTCTCTAATACGCCGTAAATAAATTTTGCTTTCTGTTTCTCACGTAACTGGAGACCATACTCGCTCATTTTTCTGTTTGATCTTTTTAACTGTCTGTTAGATTTCTTGCTGATTCCTAAATAAATCGGATCCATTCCAAGGGAACGGCATCTCTTAAGAACAGGAACTCTGTTTACTGCCATGTCTATCCTCCTAAATTTATACATGCCAGCGGGCATCTTATGCCGCTGTTATATTTCCTTCCATAGTAACGCTAAAAACCAACCTGCCAAAACGTCTGTAATCAGACTCTTCTGCGTTTCGGCGGGCGGCATCCGTTGTGCGGAACCGGTGTTACGTCCTTGATGCTCACTACATCAATACCGCATGCCTGAAGAGCACGGATCGCTGCCTCTCTTCCTGATCCCGGTCCTTTTACGAATACATCTACAGATTTAAGACCATGTACTAATGCTGCCTTAGCTGCTGTCTCTGCTGCCATCTGTGCTGCATATGGAGTAGATTTCCTTGAACCTCTAAATCCCAGACCGCCTGCACTTGCCCATGAAAGAGCATTTCCCTGTGTGTCTGTCAGTGTAACAATTGTATTGTTAAAAGATGACTGGATGTGTGCTTGTCCTCGTTCAACGTTTTTCTTGACACGTTTTTTTGTTACTTTCTTTGCAACTCTCTTTGCCATTTAAACTAACCTACTTTCTTCTTTCTCTAAAAATCAAGGTGGTTCGATTCTCTAAGCTCGCGCGAGGATACTCTTCGCTACGCTCTGAGTATCTGCTTTCTCACTAGGCTCGATAATATCTCGCCAAGTGTTCAATGCATCGCTAAGTTCATCGAACAAAGTTTGCACTAACCTCAAGCTGCGCTTATCAGCTTGCTTTCGCTAAGTGCTCTACTTTTTCTTATTAGCTACAGTTCTCTTCGGACCTTTGCATGTTCTTGCATTTGTCTTGGTCTTCTGTCCACGTACCGGAAGTCCTTTTCTGTGACGGATTCCACGGTAGCAACCGATTTCTTTCAGTCTCTTGATGTTCAGCTGGATTTCTCTTCTGAGATCACCTTCTACAACCTGTGTCTCGTCGATAACCGCGCTGATCTTCTTTACTTCTTCACTTGTAAGATCTCTTACACGTGTGTCAGGATTTACTCCTGCCTCCGCAAGGATACGGTTTGAGCTTGTTCTGCCGATTCCATAGATATAAGTCAGACCGATTTCAATGCGTTTGTCTCTTGGTAAGTCTACACCTGCAATACGAGCCATGTGTCTTTCCTCCACTTTCTTAACTACTCTTTTTCTGTCAATTCATTAAATATGCTCTGCACGCTCGATTCCGCTTCGCTCCATCTCGCTGTGGCTGCGCGCCACATACATTTCCGTCTGTGTCACTGTCCGCAGACTACCGTCTGCACAGTGCTCGTCAGGGCTTTTACGCCATGCATGCTCGATTCCGCTTCGCTTCATCTCGCTGTGGCTATGCGCCACATACATTTCCGTCTGTGTCACTGTCCGCAGACTATCGTCTGCACAGTGCCACCGCCTGAAATGTGCATAGCTTGACAGGTTCACATATTGTCTCAAATTGAGGCTGTGAATGCCGCTGTATGGAATGGCTTTTTCCACACTTCTGGTGTTCAGCACTCTACCGGGACTGTCTCCCGATATCCCAGCCCAGAAATGCACAGAATGCATTCCCTTTCCCGGCACGGACCTGTTCTAAAGACCCGCCAATGCAAGCGCCGGGTATTATAAGCAATATACAATCGTATCCGACCGCCATTACTGCCGGACACACAGACCATCGCTCCACGGTACCTTCAGAGCGGATGTATCCTTACTGTATATTAAACAGCCCTACACACTGCCTGGTGTGTCGCGCTGTCAGCCGCCTAATTCATTGCACAAAATGTTGACTGATAATACATCGATTCAACATACGTCCGTGCGCCTAAGTTCCCCCTTCGCCTTTGGCTCGGGCTCACTAACGCTTGGGACGAACCTTCTCACTAAGTTCAAGCTTCCCCGTACGCCCGTACGCCTCGCTTTCACTAAGTGTTCAGTGTCACCCTTGACGCTGTTTGTGCTTCGGATTCTCACAGATTACTCTGATGCTTCCTTTTCTTTTAATGATCTTGCATTTTTCACAAATTGGTTTTACTGATGATCTAACCTTCATGTCAAATCCTCCTTCCCTGCTTTGCTCCGCCTACAATTCCTGGTATTTTTGGGCACACCACCCCAAAAATGACCATTTCATAGTATAGCATCCAATGCGTTGTAAAGTCAATCTTTTTTTCCAGTTTCTCTAACATTTTTGAAGCTATATCATCCACTTTCCAACTATTGGAATTTTTTCAAACAAAAATGCTAAAACCAGACTTATCCCAAATACAAGAACACTCACTGCCGGAACCGAAATCAAGGCATTAAATGATGCCGTGGATATTCCAAACCAGGAGTTGAGATGTTCTAATATAAATACATGTATCAAGTAAATAAATAACGTATATTCGGAAATTCTGGAAATAATACATTTAGTCTTGCTGTCCGCAACATCAGACGGAATTTTCAGAAATAAAACAAAAATTATAGCTGCTTCTAAAAAAGTTGGTAAAACGTTATTAGCATAATATGCACCTCTTAAATCACCGAAACTTACTGCCCTGTATTCTTCAACTTTTGCAGTAACAATAACGATTATTGCCAATAACGAAAGCAAATATCTTGTCTTTATTTTTACAAGATACTCCTTCTTTTCTGCAAGCATATATCCTGTAATAAAATAGCCTGACAAACCGCATAGTTCATAAGGAATAACATTTAGTATTGTTTTTATTGTCTCATGACTTTCAAAGACATTTAAAACCGTTGTTCTCATTATTGCAAAAACAAAAAACATACCGCACGCATACTCAAGATATATATTCTTTTTTTGTTTTGCCGCAACCCAGAATATTGGAATCATAATATATATTCCTATCAGTGTCGGCAAATACCATAGATGAAATTTGGGATATGCAATTTGTTGAAACAGGGTGAAGAAATTTTCCGGCTTAAGAGCTTCCTTCAAACCGAGACTGTCCACTCCATAAAAAAGAGCCCATAAACAATAAACAACTAAAAGCTTCCATATATTTTTTCTAAACAGTCTTTTGATTGATAATTCAGACTTATTCAAAAAAAGCACGCCGCTTAACATTACAAACACTGGAACGCTGCTTCTCACAGCGCTGTTATATAAATTGTATATTTTCCATTGTATACTGCCGGGATCTTCAACATACCACCATTGGGTTGAAGCATGGACAATAATTACCATAAAACATGCAAAAATCCGCAGACAGTCCAAATCAAACCGACGTTTTACAGACTCATTCATTCCAGAACCTATTTATCTCTCCACACGATCCTGCCCTTGCTCAGATCATACGGGGACATTTCCAGGGTTACCTTATCACCCGGAAGGATCTTGATAAAGTTCATTCTCAGCTTTCCGCTGATATGCGCCAGTACGATGTGGCCGTTTTCCAGTTCTACTTTAAACATTGCATTCGGGAGTTTTTCTACTACGACTCCTTCAATTTCAATCACGTCAGCTTTTGACATTTTCAGTCCTCCTCGTATTCTCTGATCACTTTTCTTATCTCTATGTCAGAAGAGATATCCTCCGCCCTCATCTTCAGGATCGGCTGCAGATGGCGGACATTTTTCTTTTTCATCCGGCTCAGGGGCCTTAAGCCCCCGTCTGCCAGATATACATATTCATTTTTGACACTGATCACGGCATATATACAGCCTTTATCATGTCCCGCCTTTGACCTGACCAGCATCCCCGGCCTGTAATCCATCGCCGGTTACTCTCCAAGGATATTTACGATCTCTGCGAAGACGTCGTCAATATCGATCGTCCCGTCCACATCCCTGAGTATTCCTGACTCTTTATAGTAGTCGATCAGGGGCTGCGTCTGCTCGTGGTAAACGCCGAGCCTTTTCTGGACTGTCTCAGGCTTATCGTCGTCCCTGAGGATAAGGCTTCCGCCGCATTTATCGCAGATGCCTTCCTTCTCTGTCGGCGCATAAACGATATGGTATGTCGCGCCGCAGTCAACGCACGCGCGTCTTCCGGACATGCGGTTTACGATATTCTCATCCGGCACTTCTACATTGATCGCATAATCCATCTTCTCGCCAATCGCTGCAAGCGCCTTATCGAGCGCTTCTGCCTGCGGGATCGTTCTCGGGAAACCATCAAGAACATAACCGCCCTCGCAGTCGTCCTGTTTTACTCTGTCAACAACGAGGTCCACTACAAGTTCGTCTGGTACAAGAAGTCCCTGATCCATATAGGTCTTTGCTTTCTTTCCCAGCTCTGTCCCGTTCTTGATGTTTGCTCTGAAGATATCGCCTGTGGAAATATGCGGGATGGAATATTTCTCTGCGATCTTCTTTGCCTGTGTGCCTTTCCCGGCTCCGGGTGCTCCCAGCATGATAATCTTCATCTTTCACTCCTCCATTCTCTTTGGAATCTATAGTCAAAGCACCAGCTGGGTGCTTCGAACTCCGTAAACCATGCTAGCCCGCTGGGTTTTATCCTTTTATCAGGATAAAACCGGCGAGCTAAATATTGTCTAATATCCAAGGAAGCTGTTCTTCATGTTGCTTCCCTTATTGTTTAAAAATCCCGTGTAGTTTCTCACGAGCATCTGAGATTCGATCTTCTTTATCGTATCAAGCACAACGCCTACGATAATGATGATCGATGTTCCGCCAAAAGAAACGTTCGCACCAAAAATTCCATTAAAAAAGTACGGGATGACCTGAACGATAATCAGTCCGCATGCGCCGATAAAGATGATGTAGTTCAGTATCTTCTGCAGATATTCTACCGTCGGTTTTCCAGGACGGATTCCCGGAATAAATCCACCGCTCTTTTTCATGTTGTTCGCAATCTCGAGCGGATTGAATGTGATCGATGTGTAGAAATATGCAAAAAATACGGTAAGTACGATGTAGACGAGCAGTCCGATCGAATAGATCGGATGTTCCGGATCGCACCAGTTATTGGAATTCATGCCGGCAAGTATCTGGCTTCCGATGCCGGTACCGTTTCCTGCTCCTACAAACTGCGCGATCACGATCGGCGTCTGCATCAGAGAAGAAGCGAAGATAACAGGGATAACTCCCGCAGTATTCACGCGAAGCGGGATATGAGTAGACTGTCCGCCGTACATCTTTCTTCCCTGGACTTTTTTGGAATACTGGACCGCGATCCTTCTCTCGCCGCTCTGCAGGATAACTACGAAAACGACCACAACAAGAATGACCGCAAGGATAACAAGTGCGGCAAGACCGCCCTGAGCGATCGACTTTCCTTCTACAAACTGTGTATACAGTGCAACACAATCATCTGGCACGCGCGAGAGGATATTAATGAGAAGTACAATGGAAATACCGTTTCCGACTCCTTTCTCTGTGATCCGCTCTCCGATCCACATCAGAAATGCACTTCCTGCTGTCAGCGTGCACACTACGATAGCGCAGTTTACAAAATTGTATTCCTCGAGGAGTCCCTGACGTCCGAATCCCACCGCCATTGCTGTGGATTCGATCAGAGCCAGACCTACTGTCACGTATCTGGTGATCGCCGCGATCTTCTTTCTTCCGTCCTCTCCCTCTTTCTGCATTTCCTCAAGCTTCGGAATTGCGATGGTAAGGAGCTGCATGATGATGGAAGATGTGATGTACGGAGTGATACTCAGCGCAAATACTGACATGTTTGTAAAGGAACCACCGGTGAACGCTTCAAAAAAATTGAATGCGTCACCGGTCTGGTTTTCAAAGAACTCCTGAATGAAGGTTGGATCAACGCCCGGTGTGGGCAGCTGTGATCCAAATCTAACAACGATAAGCATTACAAATGTATACAGAATCCTCTTTCGTATATCTTCTATCTGGAATGCTCTTCGCACTGTCTTCAGCATTAGATCACCTCTGCTTTTCCACCAAGTGCCTCAATCTTCTCAGCAGCCTTTGCACTGAATGCATTAGCCTGAACTGTGAGTTTCTTAGTTAACTCTCCATTTCCAAGAATTTTTACCCCGTCTCTCGGGTTCTTGACGATCCCGTTTTCGATCAGAGTCTCAACGGATACTGTAGCGCCATCCTCAAATACTTCAAGAGCGCTTAAGTTGATACCGACGATCGTCTTAGAATTTCTGCATTTGAAACCTCTCTTCGGTATTCTTCTGTATAAAGGCATCTGGCCACCTTCAAAGCCCGGTCGTGTAGCGCCTGAACGTGCTTTCTGTCCCTTGTGTCCCTTGCCGGCTGTCTTTCCGTTTCCGGAACCGTGACCACGGCCTCTTCTGAAATTATCACTCTGTTTTGCACCGTCTGCCGGTCTCAAGTTTGATAAGTCCATGACATTACCTCCTTATCTTAATTATGCCTCTTCTTCAACTTTCACTAAATGTCTAACCTGCTGTACCATACCTCTGGTAGCCGCGTTATCCGGCAGAACGACCGTTTTGTTCAGCTTCTTGAGACCAAGAGCTTCCACTGTCTTTCTGTGCTTCGGTATAGCGCCGATTGTAGACTTTACTAACGTAATCTTTAAGTTTGCCATTACACTCTTACCTCCTATCAGCCTACGATCTCTTCGATTGATTTGCCGCGAAGTCTTGCAACCTCTTCCGGAGTCTTAACGTCTTTGAGTCCTTCGATCGTAGCAAGCACAACATTCTGTTTGTTGTTGGATCCCAGAGATTTTGTACGGATATTCTTGATTCCCGCCATCTCGATAACGGCACGCGCAGGACCTCCTGCGATCACACCGGTACCGTCCGGAGCGTTCTTAAGAAGCACGGAAGCGCTTCCGAATTTTCCGATCACATCGTGTGTGATACTGTCGTTCTGGTCAAGAGTAACGGAGATCATTTTCTTCATCGCGTCCTCTTTTCCTTTCCGGATTGCCTCCGGGATTTCAGCGGCTTTTCCCAAACCTGCACCAACATGTCCTTTTCCGTCGCCGACAACAACTAAAGCTGTGAATCTGAAGTTACGACCACCTTTAACAACTTTGGTAACACGTTTGATTGATACCACTTTTTCTAATAATTCCATCTGTCCAGCATCAATACGTTCCTGTTTCATCTGTGTTCTCCCTTCCTTAGAAATTCAGCCCAGCTTCTCTTGCTGCGTCTGCCAGTGCTTTGATTTTTCCCTGATATATAAAGCCGCCTCTGTCAAAGACAACATCTGTGATGCCTTTTTCTTTAGCTCTCTCAGCGATCACTTTTCCAAGGTACGCCGCCGCATCAACGTTGTTGGTCTTCTCAAGCTCTGCCTTCACATCTTTCTGAAGAGTGGAAGCGGAAACAAGAGTATTGCCAACAGTATCATCGATGATCTGAGCGTACATATGATTATTGCTTCTGAACACAGCTAAACGCGGTCTCTCAGCTGTACCGCTGAAACGGTTGCGTAATTTCATGTGTTTTTTTCTACGAATTTCGCTTCTTGATTTCTTACTAACCATTTTCACACTCTCCTTATTTATTTCTTACCAGTCTTACCAACTTTACGTCTGATCACTTCGTCAGCGTATTTGATTCCCTTGCCCTTGTAAGGCTCCGGTCTTCTCTTGTCTCTGATCTCAGCCGCATACTGTCCAACTTTTTCTTTATCGATACCTTTTACTGTGATCTTGTTCTGCCCTTCCAGAACCGTCTCAACACCTTCCGGATCGATCATCTCAACTGGATGAGAGTATCCCAGGTTCAGTGTCAGTTTATTACCTGATTTGGCAGCCCTGTAACCTACACCGTTTACTTCAAGGACTTTCTCATATCCCTGAGTAACACCTACAACCATATTGTTGATCAGTGTTCTTGTCAGGCCGTGGAGAGATTTCATCTTCTTCAGGTCGTTCGGTCTTGTTACAACAACATGCCCGTCTTCTACTTTGATTTCCATTTCAACCGGAAGCTCTCTTGTGAGAGTTCCCTTAGGACCTTTAACAGTCACAACATTTTTCTCTGCAATCTCAACGGTAACTCCGTCCGGGATTGCAACCGGCAGTCTTCCTATACGTGACATACCATTTCCTCCTTAACTTAGATTTTCGGAGCGGATGCTTTAGCCCGCTCTGTTTTCAGTCTCGTTACTGAGCTCTATCGGCTCCAATACAGTTCCGTGCGCCTAAGTTCGCCCTTCGCCATAACTTGGGCTCACTAACGCTTGGGAACGACTTTCTCACTAAATTCGTGCGGCGCTTCCGCTTGCACTCATTAAGTGCTCAATGTCACCAAACGTAGCAGAGAACTTCTCCACCTACGCCGAGTTTTCTTGCTTCTTTGTCTGTTACGACACCTTTGTTTGTAGAGATGATCGCTGTTCCGAGTCCGCCAAGCACTCGCGGAAGTTCCTCTGTGCTCGCGTATACACGAAGACCCGGTTTGGAGATTCTCTTCAGTCCGGAGATAACCTTCTCATTCTTGTCAGCACCGTATTTCAGTGTGATGTGGATGGTCTGGAAATTTCCGTCCTCTACAAGGTCATATTTTGCAATGTATCCTTCATCGAGCAGGATGTTTGCGATAGCAATTTTCATCTTGGATGCCGGTACATCTACTGTATCATGTTTTGCAGTGTTAGCATTACGGATTCTTGTAAGCATATCTGCAATCGGATCGCTCATAGTCATGTTTGTGATTCCTCCTATAATTTTCTCAGTTTATGATCATGCTGAGGTTAAGGATGTTCCAGCTCGGCAGTAACCGTATTTTACCGGCGCCGGAACAGTTCCGTGCGCATGCATTGCTTAAGGAAGATACCCGCTCATTCTATTCGCGGTATCTGCTTTCACACTAAGCTCGAAACCACCTCGCTAAGTGTTCAATGCAAACGCTTGGGAACAGCCTTCTCACTAGACTCAGCCAGCTCTGTCAAGGAAGTTCTTCTCGCTAGGCTCGAAAATACCTCGCCAAGCTCCAAGAACGGCCTCGCACTAGGCTCGACAGAACCTCGCCAAGTTGCTTTCAGCCTACCAACTTGCTTTCTTAACACCAGGGATCTGTCCTTTGTATGCCAGTTCGCGGAAGCAGATACGGCAGATTCCATATTTTCTCAGATACGCGTGCGGACGTCCGCAGATTCTGCAGCGGCTGTATTCTCTCGTGGAGAATTTCGGTTTGCGCTGCTGTTTGATCTTCATTGATGTCTTAGCCATGAATTTCCCTCCTTACTTTGCAAACGGCATATTGAACTGTCTCAATAATTCACGTGCTTCCTCGTCAGTTTTGGCTGTTGTAACAAAGATTACATCCATACCTCTGACTTTGTCGATCTTATCGTACTCGATCTCAGGGAAAATCAGCTGCTCTTTGATTCCAAGAGCGTAGTTTCCTCTTCCGTCAAATGCATTCGGGTTTACACCTCTGAAGTCACGTACGCGGGGAAGTGCAAGGTTGATCAGACGATCAACAAACTCGTACATTCTCTCGCCTCTTAATGTAACTTTGCATCCGATCGGCATACCTTCTCTGATCTTGAAGTTAGCCACGGAATTCTTTGCTCTTGTGACAACAGCCTTCTGTCCGGCGATCTTTTCCATATCAGCGATAGCCGACTCAAGAACTTTTGCGTTATCCTTTGCCTCGCCGACGCCCATGTTGATAACAACTTTGTCAAGCTTCGGCACT
This sequence comes from uncultured Mediterraneibacter sp., assembly GCA_944377745.1. Classification (GTDB taxonomy): domain Bacteria; phylum Bacillota; class Clostridia; order Lachnospirales; family Lachnospiraceae; genus Mediterraneibacter. Next base: position 66,098 of record CALWFV010000084.1, read on the forward strand.
TCCATAATGTTTTTATATCCAAATTTTTTGATCATTGCGTCAATGATCTCATTCTGATACTGATCTTTCAGTCTACTCAAAGTTCTGGCCCTCCTTCCTCGAATTAATCAATCACTTCGCCTGTGGATTTTGCGATACGAACTTTCTTGTCGCCATCCATCTTGAATCCTACTCTTGTCGCCTGTCCTTTGTGTACGTACATTACGTTGGACGCGTCAATGTAGCCTTCCTGATGGATGATACCGCCATTCTGATTCGCAGTACTCGGCTTTGTGTGTTTTGTCAGCATATTAACGCCTTCAACCAGAACTTTACCGTCTTTTTTATTTACGGCAATTACTTTGCCTTCTTTGTCTTTATCTTTTCCGGCGATGACCTTTACAGTGTCGCCTTTTTTAATCTTCATAGTTGACATCTTCGGCACCTCCCTACAGTACTTCCGGAGCCAGAGAAACGATCTTCATGAAGTGTTTCTCTCTGAGCTCACGGGCTACTGGTCCAAAAATACGTGTTCCACGCGGATTCAAATCATCTCTTATAATAACAGCAGCATTTTCATCGAATCTGATATAGGAACCGTCTTTACGACGCGCACCTTTTACAGAACGGACAACTACAGCCTTAACGACATCACCTTTTTTTACAACGCCACCTGGTGTTGCATCTTTAACAGTCGCAACGATCACATCACCGATGCTCGCATATCTTCTTGTAGAACCGCCAAGCACACGGATACACAGTAACTCTTTCGCACCTGTGTTGTCTGCCACTTTCAGTCTGCTTTCTTGCTGTATCATGCAGGTAAACCTCCTTCAAATAATTATTTCGCTTTCTCCATGATTTCCACAAGTCTCCATCTCTTGTCCTTGGACAGCGGCCTTGTTTCCATAACCTTAACTGTATCTCCAACTCTGCACTCATTGTTCGCGTCATGAGCTTTCAGTTTATAAGTTCTCTTTACGATCTTTTTGTAAAGCGGATGTTTTACATGGTCCTCAACGGCAACAACAATCGTCTTGTCCATCTTGTCGCTGACAACTTTACCCGTACGGGTTTTTCTCAAATTTCTCTCTTCCACGGTTGCTGCTCCTTTCATTACGCTCTCTTAGCCTCTGTGATCAGAGTCTGGATACGAGCGATGTTTTTTCTAACTTCTTTGATTCTGCTTGTATTATCCAGCTGATTTGTTGCATTCTGGAATCTCAGGTTGAAGAGTTCCTTCTTAGCAGCTACTAATTCCTCATTTAATTCTTCTACGGATTTTCCTCTTAATTCGTTTACAAATGTATTAATTTTCACTGTTATCACCGCCTTCTAAGTCTGCGCGAGAAACAATTTTGCATTTGCAAGGTAATTTATGCATTGCAAGTCGAAGTGCCTCTCTAGCTGTTTCCTCTGGTACTCCTGCAATCTCGAACATTACACGGCCCGGTTTTACTACTGCTGCCCAGTACTCAACTGTACCTTTTCCGCTACCCATACGAGTCTCGGCAGGCTTAGCTGTGATCGGCTTATCCGGGAAGATCTTGATCCAGACTTTACCACCACGTTTGATGTAACGTGTCATGGCAACACGGGCTGCCTCGATCTGGTTGGAACGGATCCAGCACGGCTCTGTTGCAACGATACCGTACTCACCATATGAGATCGTGTTACCTCTGAGAGCTTTTCCCTTCATGGTACCACGGAACTGTTTACGACGTTTTACTCTTTTTGGCATTAACATTATTTATCGCTCCCTTCCTTATCTGCTTTAGTCGGAAGAACCTCGCCTTTGTAAATCCAAACCTTTACACCGACTTTTCCGTAAGTTGTGTCAGCTTCTGCAAATCCATAATCAATGTC
>CALWFV010000085.1 GCA_944377745.1 uncultured Mediterraneibacter sp.
GTCAGCTCCCGGACTGCGCAGTCACTTCTCCGATGCTTAGAAAAATAATCTGTTGTTTGCGTCTCCCTCAATTCGCCATCCAACACCTCAGGGGCAAAATAGACTGTCTGCTGAAAAAAGCAGGCATTTGATTGTTAACCGAAAATATAAAAACATAGAAAAAAGTTATTATAAATAATAATATATAAGTATTTGCTATTTATGGTCCGGAGACTTATATTATTATTAACTCAAAAAAACTCAAAACAGATAAAAAAATGAGGTGAAATAAGTTAATGTATTTTTTATCAAAAAGTGAAGTTGAGCAGAATTTAAAGGATGCCGGATGTAATGCTGAGATTATCAGAGAATTTTTTTCATATGAAAATGAAAGAGGCATAGATAAGCAGAAAGCTTTATTGGAAGAACATCGGAAGAAATTATTGAATCGTGTTCATAAAGAAGAAAAGAAAATATCCTGTCTGGATTATCTTATTTTTCAACTGGAAAGGAAATCCACATGAGAAAAAGATAGAAAACAAATAGGGAAGGAGCCGGCTGCGGACTGCTGCGTGGGCGCTGAACACACTCATATGTAGGAAAAGGGCAGGGCTATTTCGCGAAATATTTATTCTTATTATCTTTATTATTCCCTGTTTATTATCTGCCGCAGCAGTCGGAGTAAGGGAGGGATATGCTCGTCAGAGGAGCGTGGTTGAATAACAGTCAGGAGGATTTTTATGAGTACAGAAACATATAAGATCAGACAGGGATATCTGACAGGAGAACGAGCTCTGTTTCAGGCAAAAGAATTAGAGATTTACAATACTATATTTGCTGACGGAGAGTCACCTTTAAAAGAAAGCTGTGACATTAAACTTTACGGGAGCATGTTCAAATGGAAATATCCGCTTTGGTACAGCCGGAATATTTTTGCGGAAAACTGTACCTGGTTTGAAATGGCACGGGCAGGTGTCTGGTATACAGATAATATTACAGTGAGAAATGCATTGATCGAAGCGCCAAAAAATTTCAGGCGCTGTCATGGGGTTACGCTGGATCATGTGGATTTTCCGAATGCGGCTGAAACGCTTTGGCACTGCAGCGACGTGAAGATGGATCATGTGACTGCAAGAGGAGACTATTTTGCAATGAACAGCCGGGATATGGTCATTCACGATTTACAGCTTGTAGGAAATTACTCCTTTGACGGGGCGAAGAATATAGAAATCCATCATGCGAGAATGCTTTCAAAGGATGCGTTCTGGAACAGTGAAAACGTTACGGTATATGATTCATTTATCTCAGGTGAGTATCTCGGATGGAATGCGAAGAACCTGACACTTATCAACTGTACAGTTGAGAGTCTGCAGGGAATGTGTTACATTGAAAATCTGGTAATGAAAAACTGTCGGCTTTTAAATACGACACTTGCGTTTGAATACTCCACGGTAGATGCTGAGATTCACGGAAAGATCGACAGTGTGATGAATCCCTCCGGCGGTGTGATCCGGGCGGATGAGATCGGGGAACTGATCATGGATAAGGAAAAGATCGATCCGAACCAGACGCAGATTATCTGCAGCGGTGAAGTATATGCAGAAGAATCCAGATGAACAGAGTGAATCAGGTGTTTGGTATTATTCTGGCTGGATTTGGATCAGCTATGCTGCAGAAAATTTGAAAGGAAACTAATATGAAATATAAATTTGATCAGATTGTAAACCGACGGGGGACGTGGTCGCTGAAATGGGATGTCCCTGAAAATGAACTTCCCATGTGGGTGGCGGACATGGATTTTGAAACTGCTCCAGAGATCAAAGAATCAGTAATGAAGCGTGCGGAGCATGGAGCCTTTGGCTATACGATCGTCCCGGAGGAGTGGCATGAAGCAATACAAAACTGGTGGCAGGAGAGATATCGTTTTCAGATGGAAAAGGAATGGATGATCTTCTGTACCGGAGTCGTCCCTGCGATTTCCAGTATTGTGAGAAAACTGACCACAGTGGGAGAAAAAATTGTCCTGCTCACGCCAGTCTATAATATCTTTTTTAATTCAGTGGTGAACAATGGAAGATATGTTACAGAATGTCCACTTATATATGAGAACGGAATGTACAGTATTAATTTTCCGGTTTTGGAAAAAAACCTTTCAGATCCCCAGACAACAATGTTGATTTTTTGTAATCCGCATAATCCGGTGGGGAAGATCTGGAGTCGTGAGACGATGAAAAAAGTCGGGGAACTCTGTGCAAGATATCATGTTCTGGTGGTATCTGATGAGATTCATTGTGATTTGACAGAACCTGAAATCAGCTATATCCCGTTCGCGTCAGTTTCGGATACATGCAGAAAAAACAGCATTACCTGTATTGCGCCGACGAAGTCTTTTAATCTTGCCGGTCTTCAGACAGCGGCTGTTATTGTTCCGGATGAAAACCTCCGGCATAAAGTCTGGCGTGGACTGAATACAGACGAAGTGGCAGAACCGAATGTATTTGCCATGACAGCAGCGATCACAGCATGGACACGGGGAGGAGACTGGCTGGATGAACTCCGAGAATATCTTTTTCAGAACAGACATGCGGCAGCGGAATATATGCAGAAGCAGATTCCGGAAGTAAGCCTTGTTCCCTCTGAGGCTACTTATCTATTGTGGATAGACTGCCGCAATATAACTGAAAATGTGAAAGAATTAGCAGAATATATCCGAGAGGAAACGGGTCTTTATTTGTGTGACGGAACAGAATATGGAAAAGCCGGAGAGGGATTTCTCCGAATGAATATCGCATGCGCAAGAGAGATAATGCTGGAAGGAATGTGCCGTCTGAAGGCAGGAATCGCCCGGTATCTTGAGGGAAAATAAATTAGATATTGTTATTCCGGCATCAAAATTATAATTTGTGAAAAGGCATTCCTGCGATAAGATCCTTAAGACGTCCAGAGGACGTCTTTTTCTTTGAGTATTTTCGAAAAAGCAGAGTGAGACAGTGAACCTACGCAAAATTTATACATATTATTATAGAAGAAAGATAAAAATGCCAGGCATATGTACAGATTATGTTCTTTTTCTGAACGGTTCACTTGCCGCAAGCTGCGGTGGTAAGGAGATAATCACAGAAAAGAAGGGTTGGAGAGAAAGGGGAGAGGTTAATGGAAAGGATCATGAACTATGTAAAACCTGAACTGATCGTTGTAGCGGTTGTGCTGTATTTTATAGGAATGGGATTAAAGAAAGCAGAATCAGTTGCGGATAAGTATATCCCGCTGCTTCTCGGTGGGATTGGAATTGTACTGTGCGCGGTATGGGTGCTTGCCGCAGAGCCATTATCCACCGGTCAGGATATCGCAATGGCTGTCTTTACCGCGATTATACAAGGCGTATTAGTTGCGGGATTGAGCACATATGTGAATCAGATTATTAAACAGGCCACGAAAACAGAATAGTTTTTGAATGTTTCAAAATTATTGCAGGAGAAACAGGTCAGAAAATCTGTTTGCAGGAAATCTGTCTGGAAGAACAGATAGAAACGCTGAAATGAAGCCGGCCTGAGTAAATGTGTTTTACCGGCCGGCTGTCACAATGTGTTTTGAATGAAAAAATATTGATTAGCAGGATACAGATTATGATTGGTTTTCGCTTCTGTTTATACGTTTTATAACAATGACTCCGATAATGATAACTATAATGCAGATTCCGACAAAAATGGATACTGTCCGCATAAGAGAGAAATTGTCCCCGGTTCCGTTGTGCATGATGTTGTCGGCTGTTTCGCGGAATGTCTGCCCGATAAACTCTGCTATGCTCAGGCCCAGATTGTTATAATTTATGTCAAAATAACTCCAGAAAATGGTTTCAGCCTCATCATCCATGACAGAGTAGGCGGCTGAGCCGTAGTAGAAATAGAAGGTCCCGTCCATATCTTCGGAATCATTTTCGCACGCAAAATAGGCGAAGATGAGGTGACCGTTATCCGAAAAAGTTTCGTTGTAAACCTGCGCCAGATATCCTTCGGCGGCAGTCTCATTCCATTTCCCGTTATTCCACAGAGAAGGATCATAATCCAGGAGCATGACATAGGGCTGAATCCCAGTCTGGGAATAGAAATATTTCAGACCGTCTGTCAGGTCCGTGTCGTGATCGACAAATCCCAGTTCATCCAGATACCACGCTCCATATGTCCTGGTCCCTGTCACAGCAGTACGCTCTGTACGAGAGACAGTCACTTCAGTGCTGGTGCCGTTTCGGAAGAAAGAAGAGAATACAGAGATAAGGAGGAGGGCAACTATGATGGCGGACAGACATCCACCTCCTCTTCGCCTCGGACCGCCGCCCCAGCCAAAGCCCCCTCCCGGGAAAAATGGACCACCCCAGCCTCTGCGGGGACCACCAACCCCCGGGCCGCCAAAACCAGGCCCCCCGAATCCGGGTCCGCCTGTGCCGGGACCACCAAAACCTCCGTTAAAACCTCCGCCGGAACGTCCGCCGAAAGACCTGCCTCCGGAATGACCTCCCCCTCCGTGTGAACCTCCGCCTCTGCCCATGTTGTGATTCCCCTTTCTGTAATGTGATTTGAGTATATGCTGTCTCCGTTAAGATGAATTTGGATAACGGAAGACAGAGGTGTTTATGTATTATTATATAGAAAGAAAAGAAAAATAACAATGGACATTGACGGACGTTCAAAGCAGATAATGCAGATTACAGTGGTCTCGTAATTATTCTGAGATCATTCGTCAGTGGGGCAGACGACTTAAATGCGGCGACAGTCCTTGCAAAACTCGGGAAAAAGGTCCGGCTGGAGACCATTATGGGTTCAGGCAAAGTCACCTCATTTTGCTGCAGTATGAAAAATTTACAGTGATATCCGTCTTGTATGGAAAAGGTGATGCAGGTATAATTCAAGGTATGTAAAGTGTATATCGCAGGGAATCTGGAAAAGAAATGAGGTTACGAAAGATGAAGAAACAGCAGCAGGACGGAAAAAGGTCGGGACACCGGATCCTGGTAGCAGCGGTGCTTCTCCTTGTGAGTGCATTCCTGATGATCGGCGCCGCGAAGATACCGTTTTTTGCCGAATGGTATTCTGAACATTTTTATCCATTGCTCGTAACGACTGTGGGACGGATCATGGGAGTTTTTCCGTTTTCCGTGGCGGAAATATGTCTGTATCTGCTTCTCGCTGGATTTATGATATCTGCTGTGGCTCTGATCGTGAAATGTATACGGCATGGCGAGCCAGGCAACAGGCTCTTCAGATGGATTTCGAAAATAGCTTTGACCGTTGCTGTTCTGGCGTTTCTTTATACGGTAGGATGCGGGATCAATTATCACCGGGAATCATTTTCCCAGGAGGAAGGGATTGTCACAGCGTATTACAGTGTGGAAGAGCTGACGGAGATATGCCTGTGGCTGACTGAGGAGGTGAATGCAGAGAGCAGTGCAGTATCCCGGGATGACAGCGGGCTTATGGAACTGGAATCTCCGGAGGGAGAAGGCGCGGTGAAAGCTATGGAAAAGCTGTCGGAAATATTTTCTTCTCTCAAGGGATATTATCCTGAGCCGAAGAAGGTGGCCGTTTCGGAGATCCTGTCTTATCAGGAGCTGAGCGGTGTGTATTCTCCGTTTACTGTGGAGGCGAATTACAATGGTGATATGGTTTCCTATAATATTCCCTTTACCGCTTGTCATGAACTTTCCCATCTGCGGGGATTCATGGAGGAACGGGAGGCGAATTTCATCGCATTTCTTGCCTGCATTGGATCAGACAGAGCGGATTTCCGCTACAGCGGATATCTATCGGGATGGGTGTACTGCATGAATGCGCTGTACAGGGAAGATGCTGATGCGTGGCAGGAGGTGCGGGGGACGCTGGCGCCGGAGGCGGAGCCGGATCTCGCGGCGAACAACGCATTCTGGGACAGATACGAGGGCACAGTCTCAGAGGCGGCAGATCGGATCAACGATACATATCTGAAGGTGAACGGACAGATGGACGGAGTACAGAGCTATGACCGGATGGTGGACCTGATCGTGGCGTATTTCGATGAGGAATAAATTTCAGAAAAAAGTGCTTGCAAATGTATATCTCTTATGGTAATATAAAAAACGGTCACTGTGAGAACAGTGTCTGTATGGCCCCGTGGTCAAGCGGTTAAGACATCGCCCTTTCACGGCGGTAACACGGGTTCGATTCCCGTCGGGGTCAGTCGCACATAATCAGTGGAATACAGCTGATGAGTGCTCATAGTAAGGCGCAGTAGCCAAGTGGTAAGGCGTGGGTCTGCAACACCCTGATTCACCGGTTCAAATCCGGTCTGCGCCTCTCAGGAAAATAGGAAATATTGTCCGTTTTTATGCAGGTATTCAAGTAGCAAGACTTGGGTCTGCAACATCTGGATGCAGTATTATGCATCTCGTAGAAGCCCGAAAAATCAATGTTTTTCGGGTTATTTTTATTCCCGAAAGTTCGTAAAAAATAAGGTGGCAGTTTTTTTGTATTACCTTTTCCTATCCCAATTCCAAATGAAAAAATTTAAAATTTAAGACCGCTAGAAACCGCATAAAATCGGTTCATAAGGTGGACGATAAGGTGGACGGATTTATGCGATTGCATCCACCAGATCCACTTTCTTTTGTGAGTCAGTATGAAAGTAAGTCTTTATAACTACATCATAACTGTCACCTAATAATTCCGCCGCATCTTTCAGCTCACCCATATTAGTTGTTTTTCGAACAATATTAGTCGCAAACGTATGTCTGAGAGTATGGAGGGAATACTCCTGGATTCCTGCTCTTCTGCATATTTTGACTAAAGTATTCCTTATGTTTTGCAAAGTTGGGCTGATATGATTTTGAGTCGCAAGAATTAAATCTTTCTCAAAATAGTTTGTATCGTATAGCTCAAGCATACACTGAAGACAAAAATCAGCTTTCTTGTTCAGTGAAACTATTCTAACGCTGTTCGGATACTTTGGATCTGTAAGAACCAATTTAGTTTTTGTTTTTGCGTCCTTGTCGCGGTTTTTTACATGGCTTAAAGTTTTATTGATTTTGACATAGCGACGCGAATCTTTCCAAATAATTTTTGATTTTCCTAATGCAAGAAGTTCACCTCCTCTCAGACCGGTATTCAAAAGGAATACAATAGCCGGACCATATCGGTAAAGGAAGCGTTCATTCCGGTTAGGACTGGGCATCATTGCGATCTCCTCGATGATTGGAATATCCTTCTCATCTATAATCTCAATCTCCTTTGTTTCCACGGGCAGAGAATTCTCTGCCGGCATAATAACGGAACTCATGATTGAGTAGTTATTCGGGAGCTCGCCCATATTTTTTGCGTGCTTTATCATTGCTGACCAAAAGAGATAGATTTTTTTAATGGACGAATAGCTCAGAGTATCTTTATTTGCATTGATTGTCTGTGTAATATCGTCAGCGGTCAAGTTATTGAAAGATAGCCGAGCTGCTTCTGTATCCCGTATATGGGTGTTATATGTTCTTTCCAGACGGTCCAGGCTGCTCTGCTTAAATATACCAGCCTCAACGTAAAGTGATTTGCGATAAAGGTATTTCTGAGCATAGTCACATACTTTTATATTGCTGGTGATAGCATCCTGTATCGCAATCTTGACCTTCCATTCATCCAGTAATTTCTTCGCTTCTCCTTTGGTGGGTGCGCTAAATTCTTTATCCGGTAGCCCTTTCTTTCTGTATCGGGCTGTCCATCCTCCTCTCTTATTTTTAAAGATA